>CAZZLW010000023.1:0-55742 GCA_964654605.1 uncultured Cytophagales bacterium
AAGCATAAGTAGTACGCCCAATGCAATGAGAGCAATTGTGATACTTGTCATTACACTGGTATAAGGGTAACTTCCTAAACTTTTGCTTTTGGTCTGGGTGATAGTTGTCATAAGTTTTTTACAAAAAAAGCAAAGAAAAAATCTTTTTTCTTTGCTTACAACAATGAGTTTGGGGTAAAATTAGCTTTCTAATTCAGTCATTTCAATAGGAATTTTGACAATTTGTCTTAAATCCTCACCTGTTTGGAGCATATCTTCATCTTCGGAGTCGTAATACCAAGAAACTCTCACTTTTTTGCCGTCTGCGTGCATTTTTTCTAATTTTTTCAGAATACCCAAAATATACATAGAAGAGCTTGTATTGAAATAGTCTAGCTTGAATGTGAAATGCGTTTGCTCTTGTGGGTTCTTGGCGTATTCATCGAGCCATTGCAATAATGGCTCATAGAACTGATACGAGTTTTCAGGAATTGACCTGCCCGCTAGTTCCATTTTACCACTTAAAGCATTAAAAAAAACTTTAGGCGTTTTATTAGTATTTTCTATTATCAAACTTTCCATATATTTTATGAAGGTTTAGCTTAGTACAACATCTTTTACACGAGCTACGGTCATACTCATCATAAAAAGTACGTGGTCTTGGTCGTATTCGGCAAAAGAATAGTTAATTTTATTTTGGGTGCGTCTTGCCATATCTATTAAGCCCAGACCTGCTCCTCGTGTGATGGATACCTTAGGATTTTCTAAAATATCCAAATAAACCTTTTGCAAATCTTCTGCCGACATCATATTTACGTTATCTATGCGTTTTTTTAAGGCTCGCATTCTATGTCCTGAAATGTAATTGCCTACTAAAACTTCATATTGATTTTGTTGAGCGGTAACAATCACAAAAGATTCATTTTCAAAGGATTTATCCAAGGATTCTTCAGCGAAATAATTTACGATATTTTGAATAGCCTCTACCAAAATGCTAATTACTTTCTTACGAATAGTTAGTTTTTCGTTGATAGAAGCCACATTTTTTTCGGCGAGCTTGACAAGATAAGTAACTGCATCACCATCAATACAGCCCTTGTAAGCGAGCAAGACCTTTTCTTTCTGAATAATTTGGTGATACCTATCCACAATAGACATAAGCTATGAAGATTTAATTTGCGGAAATTTTTGAAAATTTACGATAAAAAGCAAATTTTTTAGCAATCATTTGCTAAAATTTCTGCTATATGTAAGAATTTCAATGATATATTGTTTTTTTGAGCATAACTTTCCAAATGCATTAAACAAGAAAAATCAGTAGAAACTACATATTCGGTAGCAGTTTGAGAGGCATTTTGTAGTTTTTGTTCTGCCATAGCCGCTGAAATGGCAGGAAATTTCACCGCAAATGTCCCACCAAAACCGCAACAAGTTTCAGTGCTACTCATTTCAACAATTTCTAAACCTTTAATGTTTTGAAGCAATTTGCGTGGTGCATCACTGATGTAGCACTCTCTAAGAGCCGAACAAGAATCGTGATAGGTGATGCGATGCGGGAAGCAAACATTTTCTAACTGCTCTATGCCCAGCACATCTACCAAAAACTCACTGAGCTCAAAAGCTCTTTTCTGCAAACTATAATACTTGTCTAATTTTTTTTCGCTTTTCAAAATATCAGTGTAAGCGTTTCTAATCATTCCTATACACGAAGCCGAAGGAGCTACTACATAGGCATTTTCATCATCAAATTCATCAATGAATTTTTCGGCAACACTGCAAGCCTCTTTCCAAAAACCTGCATTGTAGGCAGGTTGCCCGCAACAAGTTTGTTTTGCCTTGTAACGTACCCTACAACCCACACTTTTGAGTACCTTGATGGTGTCCCAAGCAATTTTGGGGCGAACTTGGTCTATAAAACAAGGCACGAACAAATCTACAACAGGTGAATTTTTGGACATTCAAACATTTTTTGTGGTTACAAAGATAAGTTAAAATGTATATCAGGCAAGTGAGTATCAAAAAAAATTTATTTTTGCAAAAAATTTGCCTTACAACCTCTAATACGCCCAAAATGAAACAATTAAAGCAATTCAGCGAGGGTTCGCTTGCCATTACGCTTTTTTGGTGGAATCAGAAATTTATCTTGAAATTTGAACAAAATCAGCTTGAACAAACCTACAAGGTTAGCGAGCTGGAATACAGCGAAGCGGAAGTTTTAGAACTTGCTCAAAATCAGGAATTTTTAGGGTGTGTAAAAAAACGATTTGAGCAAATGTATAGCGACTTGCAAACGTATTTAGAAGCCTACTGAACACCTTTATAGCTCTGAAAGTCTTTCCAAAGAGCTTCAAAGAGCATATTACCAATAATTTCTGCTCCTTTGAGTGTGAAATGCGTGTAATCTTTACTTGCCAAGCCTTTTTCTACCCAAAGAGGCATTGTATTTTTGCCCCCCATTGCTTCGTACAAGTCCCAAAAGGCACAATCAGCTTGGAGAGCGATTCTTTTTTGGACTCTGCGTAAAATTTCTACCGCAGGATAAGTTTCAAAGCCATTTTCAGTTCTATAACTTCTGTCGGAGATACCCACAAGTACAAAAGAGGCTTGGGGAAAGGCTTTTTTTAAGAAAGCAATTTGTTCAAGCATTTTTCTTTCATAAAAACCAAAATCAGTGCTATTCATTGTTACATTTACCCCAAAATGTAAAATCACCAAACAAGGTTTGAGCTGTTCGGCTTGGGCTTGTAGGGTAGTGAGGTTCATTTTGTTAAATTCCAGCCCTGCACTGCCTCGCAAGGGAATATTATCTACGGTAATGCCTCGGTTACAATCCAACGCTACGCCATACATTTCGGGGCTTTTCGCCGATTGCCAAGTAATTTTTATTTCTGAAAACTCATTTTGCAAAGGAACAGACCAATAAATACTCTGCGGGGAAGGCTCAAAACTTTTTTGTGAAAGCTTATTTTCTCCTTCCCAAATATCTATCTGGGTTGGTGTTTGGGTGTTGCGAAAAAGAATTTTGATATTTTCTACTTTTTGAGCCTTTTCGCTTGCTTTGTCAGATTTACGAAAAATGGTATAGCTTGCTGTATCTTTTTCAGAATAAAGATAAGTTTGTCCTAAAATGCCATAGGTCTGATTTTTATGGGGCAGAGCTTTTCCGAGCAAAAAATAATTTTTGAGTTTTTCGTCATTTTCTTGCTGTATGCTAAACTTGATGTTGTTGGTATTGGTAAAACCTTGCAAACCCACTCCACAGCCCCCAAGTTTTTCTTGCAGAGCAGTTCGCAGGGTTGCTGTAATTCTGTCGCCTTCTATTTGTGAATCTGCAAAGTAAAAAATACGATAATGCTCACCAGCATTGTTTTCTAAATTTTGCAAAGCACCGAAAAATGCCTGAAGTGTTTTCAGATTATTCTGAGGATAGGCTAAAAAAGTTTTTTGCAGAAATTCTGCCTGAAGCGTATCTGCTGAGGTTCTTTGCTTGATTTTTTGACTATCCTTAGCTTGATAGCTTTTTGGGGGGAGTACAAGAGAGCTATGGCTGTAAGTGCTTTGTAGGCTATCAATCCATTTGTTTTTGGAATTTATTTCAGTTTTTTGTAAAAAATTTGTTTCTTTCTGAAAGGAATAGTGTTTGTCCCAAAATTTTCTGCTAAACTCAAAGCCTTTCCATAGGCTTATGAAAAATGCCACATATAAAAAAATACGTAGCGTTTGATAAACTGACTGCATTGTTATTTTTTCCCAAATTTTTTCTCAAAATACTGGTAGGCTTCATTGAGCTTTTGGCACAACTCTTCGGCGGTTTTGCGTTTGCTTTCGTTGTGATGAAAATTATCGGGGTGATATTTTTTCATTAGATTTTTGTACGATTTTCTGATTTCCTCAAAATTGCTACCTGCGGGAACTTCCAACCAAGCATAATACTTGAGTTCTTGTGTGTTTGAGTTTTGGTACGTGGAAGTTTTTTGGTGGCTTTGGTTCTGTTTCTGGTAAGATTGATACTCCTGCTGATATTTTTGATATTTGCGGTAGTTTTCTTCAAATTCTTCAAAGGCAGTTTTTTGCTTATGATTTTTTTCTTGGGACTCTCGTTCCTTTTTGCCAATACCTCTTTCCTCCAAAGCTTGGTCAATGGCATCATTGATGTAGGCTCTCAATATATCCCAAATTCTTTCGCTGAACATCTGGCTATAGAAATTTAGTTTCGTGAAAATTGACACTGAAACCTTCAATAAGGGGTGAAGGTTTCAGTGATAAATATGTTTCAAATTTTATACCAACTCTTTCATTTTGGCGATAGTATTTTCGGCACCTACATAAATTTGAGAGATAGAGGCTTCCATCATATAACAAGGACTGGTAACAATTTTATTGACTTTATCCACAAAAACATCATTTACGCTAACCATTACGGCAGTATTACCTGTTTGATTGATGCCTTCGCTGATAGCTTTAATGTCGTAAGGGGATTTTTCTATGGTATTGCCTACCGTAAGCTGTACGTTTGCAACACCTTCCAATGCCTTTGCCACCGTGGTAGGCGACATACAAACTGCCCCAATGGGTTTGCCTGCTTTGTAGAAATCTTGTATCACTTTCTTGATAGGCTCAATAATAGCCCCTGCGGGACCTTCAAAAGCCCATTTGGTAAAGTTTTTGGCTACGCCAAAACCGCCGGGCATCACCAAGCCGTCAAGTTCAGCAACGTTCAAATGAGCTACATCAACAATATTGCCGCGTGCTATGCGTGCCGCTTCTATGAGTACATTGCGTTTTTCGGACATTTCCTCGCCAGTAAGATGATTGATAACGTGGTGTTGTTCTACATTGGGGGCTGTGCAAACTGCTTCTATGCCCATTTTATCCATAGCAAGCAATACACTCACCGACTCGTGTATTTCAGCACCATCATACACGCCACAACCAGAAAGTAAAACTGCAAATTTGAGCTTCTTTTCCATAAAAATAAGATTTTTACTTGCGTAAGCAAATTACAAATTTTTAGCAAGAAAATAAACTTTCATCAAAAAAACTTATTCGGAATGTAAAATTTTCTATGTTTTTTGCGTTTTATTGAAAAAAAACTCTCGTATGGGAATAGCTGATTTGAGTCTTCGCCGACCTGTTTTGGCAATCGTAATGTCTTTGATTCTGATGCTTTTCGGGGGGATTGGATATAAGTTTCTGAGTGTCAGGGACTATCCTGCCATAGACCCGCCTGTTATTACGGTTCGTACTGCCTATACAGGTGCCAATTCTGATATTATTGAGAGCCAAATTACAGAACCTTTGGAAAAGGCTATCAATGGCATACAAGGTGTTCGTACCATATCTTCTACCAGTTCGCAAGGGGTAAGTAGCATAACAGTAGAGTTTGAGTTGGGCATAGATTTGGAAGCCGCCGCCAATGATGTACGCGATAAGGTGAGCCAAACTTTACGACAACTCCCACAAGATTTAGATGCTCCGCCTGTGGTTTCCAAAGCTGATGTTTCCGCAGACCCAATAATAATTTTAGCAGTACAGAGCAAGCAGTTCAATCTGTTTGAAATAAACGATTTTGCCGTGAATGTTTTGCAAGAGCGTTTGCAAACTATTCCCGATGTGAGTCGTATCAATATTTTTGGCGAAAAACGCTATGCAATGCGTTTATGGTTCAAGCCAGACCGACTGCAAGCTTACAATATCACCGTAAATGATATTCAGCAGGCTCTTTTGCGTGAGAATGTAGAATTGCCCGCAGGAAAAGTATTTGGCAATCAGACCGAACTTACTATTCGCACTTTGGGCAAACTTTCTACGGAAAAAGAATTTGAAGAAGTAATTATTCGTTCCAACAATGAAGGAATTGTCAGATTGAAAGATGTTGCCGAAGTAGAATTGGGGGTAGAAATTGAAGAAACGAATTGGAAACTCAATGGTAATGGGGGTTTGGCTATGGCGATTGTGCCACAACCCGGTTCTAATTATGTCAAGATTTCAAACGATTTTTACAAGCGTCTGGAAGAACTCAAAAAAGAAATACCCGAGCATATCCGCTTTGAAGTGCTGTATGATGTAACCAAATACATCAAAAAATCTATTGAGGAAGTAGCAGAAACCCTGCTGATAGCATTTGGATTGGTGGTGCTGATTATCTACCTCTTTTTTAGGAATTGGCTCATTGCTATTCGTCCATTGATAGATATTCCTGTTTCGCTGGTGGCAACTTTTTTCATAATGTATTTGGCAGGGTTTTCTATCAATATTCTTACAATGCTTGGAATTGTGCTTGCTACGGGTTTGGTAGTAGATGATGGCATTGTAGTTACAGAAAATATTTTCCGCAAATTGGAGCAGGGCTACCCTATTCGCCGAGCCGCCGCCGAAGGTACAAAAGAAATTGTATTTGCAGTTATTTCTACTTCTATTACCCTAGCGGTGGTTTTTTTACCTATAATGTTTTTACAAGGTTTTGTAGGAAGCCTCTTTCGTGAGTTTGGTGTAGTGGTAGCGGGTGCAGTGCTGATTTCGGCATTTGTTTCGCTTACACTTACACCTATTCTGAGTGTTTGGCTCAATCGTCCCAAAGATAAACCCTCTTGGTTTTATAGGGTTACAGAGTCATTTTTTACAGGAATGGAAAATTTTTACGCTAAAACTTTGCAGTTTTTTTTGCGTGTGCGTTGGGTGGGTATAGTGCTTGTGCTTGCTTGTTTGGGAATGATTTACTTTTTCTTGCAAAAAATCCCTTCCGAACTTGCTCCTATGGAAGATAGAAGCAATTTCCGTATGAGCGTAACGGCTCCCGAAGGGGTATCGTTTGATTATATGACCGAGTATGTAGATAGATTTGCCTCTTTTGTACGCGACTCTGTTCCCGAAGCAAAGGGCGTATTTAGTTCTACGGCACCCACTTTCATTGGAGGTGGCTCTAATACGGCTTTTGTAAGGGCTATTTTAGTAGAACCCAAAGAACGAAAACGTTCTCAGCAGCAAATAGTAGATTATGTAAATAAAAAACTATCGCAATTTAATGATGGTCGCATTTTTATAGTTCAGGAGCAAACTATTTCGGTGGGTTTGGGTTCGCGTGGGGCTTTGCCTGTGCAGTTTGTCATTCAAAACTTTGATTTTGAAAAAATCAAAAAGGTTTTGCCTATTTTTTTGGAAGAAGCCCGCAAAAGTGGAACTTTTCTGGCAGTTGATGCTAATCTAAAATTCAATAAACCTGAAATTGAAATTACGATTGATAGGCTCAAAGCCAAAGATGCAGGAGTAAGCACTGCCGATATTGCTGAGGCTTTGCAGGCGGCTTATAGTGGCAGGCGAATGGGATATTTTATTATGAATGGCAAGCAGTACCAAGTGATAGGACAAGTGAAACGTGAATTTCGTGATGAACCTACGGACTTAAGCCAAATATATTTGCGAAATAATAGGGGCGAACTTGTGCAGTTGAGCAATTTGGTAACTATTCGTGAAACAAGTAACCCACCTCAATTATTTCATTACAACCGCTATAAATCGGCAACGATTTCGGCTTCGCTGGCACCGGGTAAAACCATTGGCGATGGCATTGCTACTATGCAGGCAATAGGGAAAAAACTCTTAGATGATAGTTTTGCCACCTCGCTTTCTGGACCTTCAAGAGATTATGTAGAAAGTTCATCTAATACAGCTTTTGCGTTCTTTTTAGCACTTTTGCTGGTGTATTTGGTGCTCTCGGCTCAATTTGAAAGTTTCATAGACCCTTTTGTAATAATGTTTACGGTGCCTTTGGCTCTTGCGGGGGCTTTACTTAGCTTGTGGATTTTGGGGCAAACTATCAATATTTTTTCACAAATCGGTATGATTATGCTCATTGGTTTGGTTACCAAAAATGGTATTCTGATTGTTGAATTTGCCAACCAAAAGCAAGAGCAAGGTATGGAAAAAGGCAAAGCCTTGCTGGAAGCCTCCAAACAGCGTTTAAGACCTATTTTGATGACTTCGCTGGCAACAGTGCTTGGAGCCTTACCTATTGCTTTATCTTTGGGAGCGGCGGCACAGAGCCGTATGCCACTGGGAACCGTAATTGTAGGAGGGGTGCTGTTCAGCCTTATACTCACTTTGTATGTAGTACCAACAATGTATAGCTATCTTTCGCGTGCAAAAAAAGCTCATTTACAAGAAAATGAGCCAGTAGCAGAGGAACTCGTTTTGTAAAAATTGCTTCCCAAACTTGGGAGGCAATTTTTATACTACAACATTCACAATTTTTTTAGGAACGATAATTACTTTTTTAGCAGGTTTGCCATCAAGCCATTTCTGTACGATTTCGTTAGATAAAACAATCTTTTCAATATCGGTTTGTGGCAAATCCAAAGCAATTTCAATACTCGTACGTAGCTTCCCATTTACCGAAATAGGATAGTTGAAAGTGCTTTCTTGCAAATATTTTTCTTCATAGACAGGATAAGGAGCGAAATTGATGCTTTCCTTATGCCCAAGCAAATGCCAAAGCTCTTCTGTAATATGCGGTGCATAAGGGGCTAAAAGTACCAAAAGAGCCTCTAAAATAGCTTTTTTTTTGCATTTTAGGTCTGTAAGTTCATTTACGCAAATCATAAAGGTACTTACAGGAGTATTGAAAGAATATCGCTCAATATCTTCGGTTACACGCTTGATAGTATGATGTAAAATTTTGAGTTCGGCTTGTGTAGGTTCTTGCTCACTTACACTGAAATTGCCCTTTTCATCGTGAAACAAACGCCATAACTTTCGCAAAAACTTATGTGTTCCTTCTATTCCATTGGTATTCCAAGGCTTAAATTGCTCCAAAGGACCCAAAAACATCTCATACAACCGCAATGTATCTGCTCCATAACGCTCTACTACATTATCAGGATTGACTACATTATATTTAGATTTGGACATTTTTTCTACTTCTGCTCCGCAAATATACTTGCCATCTTCTAAAATGAACTCTGCATTTGCCAAATCAGGACGCCACTTGCGAAAAGCATCAATGTCTAAAATATCATTTTCTACAATATTTACATCAACGTGTAAGGCAACAGTTTCATAGCCCTCTCGCAAATTGTATGAAACAAACAGATTAGGCAACTCATATTCATTTTCAGGGAACTGAGTAAATTCTTCGCCCAACAAAGCCTTTTTTACCCTCATAACAGCTTCTTCTACATTCGTAAAAATCTCTTCTACCGAAACAAACATTACTTGGCAGGCGGGCATAAATTCAGCATATTTGCTCAGATAACTTTGCCAATTTTCTTTAATAATAGATTGTGAGCGAATTTCAACGGCAATTTTCTTTTCTTTATGAACAAAATCCAATTGCATATCACCGGGCAAGACATTTGCCTCAAAACCTAAGGGTAAAAGATATTCAGCAAGACGTTTGTGGGCTTGTGCCTCTTTGTAGAGTACCTTATACACAAAGTTACTTCGTCCTTGTATCATTCCCTGATTTATCATTTTTTGGAATGGTTCGGGAGAAGAAATATAACCCAAATCATAAAGAACCTTATTCCAAAAACGAGAATAAAGCAAATGCCCCGTGCCGTGTTCTGCACCACCAATGTATAAATCTACATTTCTCCAATACTGCTCTTTTTCTTTGCTTACAAACGCTTTATCGTTATGCGGGTCCATATAGCGAAGCCAATACCAACTGCTTCCTGCCCAGCCCGGCATAGTATTGAGTTCGTAATCATAAACACCTTGATACTTCCAATTTTCAGCCCTGCCAAGCGGTGGCTCTCCCGTTTCGGTAGGCAAGTATTTATCAATTTTGGGCAACACCAAAGGCAAATTGGCTTCAGCAATTAAGTGAGGTATGCCGTCTTTGAAATATACAGGTACAGGCTCGCCCCAATATCGCTGACGACTAAACACTGCATCACGCAATTTGTAGTTGATTTTACGCTTACCAAAACCATTTTTTTCGGCATATTCAATAGCTTTTTCAATGGCATCAGGGGTATCTAATCCATTCAAAAAGCCTGAATTTATCATTTTACCATACTTTTTTTCAGTTGGATTTTCCAAATGCTCTGTGCCTTCAATCACGGGAGTTATAGGTAAATCAAAAAATTTAGCAAAACGATAATCTCTATCATCAGAGCTTGGTACGCCCATCACTGCTCCTGTGCCATAACCTGCAAGCACATAATCCGATATCCAAATAGGAATAGGCTCTTGGGTAAAAGGATTGATAGCATACGCTCCTGTAAAGACACCTGAAACTATTTTTACCTCACTCATACGTTCTCGCTCACTCCGATTGATAGCCTTTTCTATGTAGGCTTCAACTTCTGCTTTTTGCTCGTGGGTAGTAATTTCACTGACAAGTTCGTGTTCGGGTGCAAGCACTAAAAAAGTAACTCCAAAAATAGTATCTATACGGGTAGTAAAAACGGTGATAGTTTTGGAGAGGGGGTTGTGGGTGAGGTAAAAACGAACCTCAGCCCCCATACTTTTGCCTATCCAATTTCTTTGAACTTCTTTGATGCTTTCAGACCAATCCAGAGTTTCCAAATCTTGTAATAAGCGTTCTGCATAAGCAGTTATTCTCATCATCCATTGTCGCATTAGTTTGCGTTCTACGGGATAGCCACCTCTTTCCGAAACGCCGTCCTTTACTTCGTCATTGGCAAGTACTGTTCCAAGTGCGGGGCACCAATTCACATAAGCATCGGCAAGATAGGTAAGGCGATATTTCAAAAGAATATCAGAACGCTCTCTTTCAGAAAAATTCTTCCACATTTCAGCTGTAAAAGCAGGGGTATCTTCATCACAAGCGGCTTGCACTTCTAAATTCCCGTTTCTTTCAAACTCAGCAATAAGTGTGTGGATATGTTCGGCTTTGTTAGTTTTTTGATTGTACCAAGCCTCAAACAAACGCATAAAAATCCATTGCGTCCATTTGTAATAGTTCGGGTCAGAAGTTTGTACTTCTCTGCTCCAATCGTAAGAAAAGCCAATATTTTTGAGTTGTTCTTTGTAACGCTTGATGTTTTCGGCAGTAGTGATAGCAGGGTGCTGTCCTGTCTGGATAGCATATTGTTCGGCAGGCAACCCGAAACTATCAAAACCCATAGGGTGCAATACATTAAAGCCTTTGGCTCTTTTGTAACGGGCAACTACATCAGAGGCAATATAGCCAAGCGGATGCCCTACGTGCAACCCTGCTCCCGAAGGATAGGGAAACATATCCAAAACATAATATTTAGGCTTCGAAGTGTCTTCTTTGGTTTGGTAAATATGGTTTTCTTCCCAATATTTTTGCCATTTAGCCTCAATTTCTCGGAAATGATATTCTGCCATAGAGGTTGAAATTTTGTAATAATTGGCAAAGTTAGCACTTTACCCCAAATTCACCAAAATTGGAAAAAGTCAATATCAAAAAAATTGCTTTATCGCTACGGAAATATGCCAAAACATTTATCTTTGTAGCATAAATTATGCTTCTATACGCGTAATTGTTTAAGTATAGTTTGCAGTAAGGAAACAGGATTTTAGAAATCAGACAGAAAAAATGAGAGATAAAGCCCTTAAAGATTTGAACATCAAACGCTAAACTCATATGCAATATTGGCTTTTGAAATCTGAACCCTTCAAATATAGCTGGGAGCAGTTGCTTCAAGATGGTTCTACATTTTGGGACGGAGTGCGTAACTTTCAGGCTCGCAACAATTTGAAAGCTATGAAGCAAGGAGATTTAGCGTGTTTTTATCATAGCAACGAAGGTAAAGAAATTGTTGGGATTGTGAAAATTATCAAAGAAGCCTATCCCGACCACACCACCGATGAACCCGATTGGGTAATGGTTGATGTAGCCCCTGTATGTAGTTTGAAAAAACCTGTTAGTTTGGCAACCATAAAGGCTCATCATATTTTACAAAATATGGCTTTGGTAAGGCAGAGCCGTCTTTCCGTGGTGCCGCTTACCCAAGAGGAGTTTGACCTTATTTGTGAAATCGGAGAAGTTGATGTAAATTTGCTAAAAAACATCTAAAAATTTGAAAAAACATCTACTCACGTTTATATTTTGCTTGATTACGAGCTTTATTTTTGCTCAAAAAATCACTATCACGGGCAAGCTGGCAGATGCCAAAACCCAAGAACCGCTGATAGGAGCTATTGTACGCCTTTCGCAAAATAAGCAAATCGGAACCGTAACAGACGAAAACGGTAATTTCAAATTATCCTTCAATTACCTCAAAGATTCCCTTGTATTTGAATACACAGGCTATAAAACCAAAAAAGTAGCCTTTACTACCCAAGCTCAGCAGGTTTTTAGCCTACTTTTGGAAGAAGATACCCAAGAAATTGAGGAAATTACTGTGGTTCCCGGCGAAAATCCTGCTTATGCTATTTTAAGAAAGGTTGTAAAAAACAAAAGCAAAAACGATAAACGCCGAGCCAAATTCTATGAATGTGATATCTACAATCGTATAGAGGGCTATGTAAATGATAACGAAAAAGGTATTAGCAATTTGCGTGTAATGAAAGATATGAGTCGTGCCGCCGCTACCATTCCCAACTTGCGAGATAGCAAAGGTAAAGTGCTAATACCTATTTTGGCGAGTGAGAGTTTTTCACGCTACTATTATATGGGTAAGCCCGAAAAAGAGCGTGAAGATGTAAAAGTAACGAATTTATCAGGTATTGGGCTGGAAAATGCCGAAGGGATTGGACAAATTTTTACAGGTGGCAAGCTCAACGACTACAACTTTTATCGCAATCAAATGAACATTCTGGATAAGTATTTTACTTCGCCTATTGCTGATGGCTGGCGATTGAAATATGATTATGACCTTTTGGATAGTGTTTTGGTGGATAAAGATACTTGTTATGTGCTAAATATTGTACCTCGTAACCGACAAGATTTGGTTTTTGAAGGCAAAATGTGGATAAGTAAAAGCGACTATGCCCTCAAAAAAATTGACGTACAAATGACCAAAGAGGCGAATATCAATTTTATCAAAGGCTTAAAAATCAGGCAAACGGCTTTTCGTAGTAGCGAAGGATATTGGCTTCCTGAAAAAGTTGATTTTGAAGTGGAAGTGTCAGAATTTTCGGAAATTATCCCTAATATTTACGTGCGTACCCATACGCAATACCACAATTATCTGCTCAACGAAGTTCGTGAAAAGAGTTTTTATGACGAACCCCCATTACCCCCCAACAACGAAAACAAAGATACCAGCTATTGGAATATTTACAGAAAGAACGATAGCTCTTTGGTAAGCAAAGTAAATGTGTATCAGATAATAGATTCCCTGAAAACCATTCCTTCGGTGCAACGCTATACCACTATCCTCACCGTACTTACTACGGGGTATTATGAAATGAAAGGCATTGATTTGGGGCATTATGCACGTTATTATGCTTGGAATGATATTGAAGGGCATCGTTTCAATATTGGTTTCCGCACCAATCGCTTTTTGAGCAAAAATTTCACTTTCAAAACAAGAGTAGGTTATGGCTTACGCGACCAAAAGGGTAAATATTTTGTGGAAGTAAGTCAGATTCTTTCCCGAAAGTTTTTCACCAAAGCTACTTTCAGCCGAACCGAAGACATTGAACCGCTGATTTTCCTGAACCAATTTGAGAATCTACCCGATATTTTCATAGCTTCCAATCGCTTTTTTACACTTTCGGGGCGAAAACCTTTTTTCAAAAAAGAAAATCTTTTTTCCATAGAAAGTGCTATTCACCCTTCCTTTACAGAAAAGCTAACTTTCCGAACTCGGCAACTGACACCCTTGCACGGATTTGCCTATAAAGTTCCTGAAAGTGCCGATTTGCGTACAGAAATCAATACTACCGAAGTGGTATTGCAAACCACTTTTCGCAAAGGAGGAAATCGGATTCGCTTGTTGGATAATAGCGAAATTACCATTGGAGGAGGTTCTTCACCTAAATTTACACTTACCACCGCTTGGGGGCTAAAAGGCTTTGCAGGCGGAGATTTTAACTATCAACAAATTCAGCTGGATATTTCCAAGTACAATGCCCGCATTTTGGGTATCGGACACGCCAATTATTTCATCAGTGCAGGCTACTATTTTGGGCAGGTGCCATTTCCTTTGCTTCGGGCTCATTTGGGCAATAATACCCCTTTTCTGATAGAAAAAGCCTTCAACCAAATGAGCGGCTTTGAGTTTGTGAGCGACCATTATGTAGCTTTGCATTACGCACATTACTTTGAAAATCTGATTTTCAGTCGTTTGCCACTTTTCAAGAAAGCGAATAAATTTTTGGATTGGCGTTTGGTTCTAAGTCTGAATGCAGTTTATGGTGGGTTAAGGCAAGAAAACAAAGATTTAATCGCAGATTTTGATATTTTTGGTAGCCCTTTGCCGCCTATTCAGAGTCTCAACTATCAGATGCCTTATGTGGAAGTGGGGTACGGGATAGATAATATTCTAAAATTTTTCCGTGTAGATTTTTTTCATAGGCTTACTTATCTGAATTTAGATACCGCCAAACCCTTTGGGATAAAATTTTCCGCTCAAATTAAGTTGTGATTTTTTGAAAAAAATTGCATATTTCGCCCAAACCTTATAGCCTTGAAGCCCAACGCTCTGATATGTACGCAAACAGGAGAGGAGTATCCGCTTGATGAGCCTATCTGGCAAAGCCCCGAAGGTCATCTTTTGGATATTCGCTTTCGTCCTTTTCTGGATAAAACTTTCACTCGCACTCGCCCTGCCAATTTGTGGCGTTATAGAGAGGCTATTCCTATCGGAAAAGAAGAAAATATCGTTAGTTTTGGTGAAGGAGCAACCCCTATGCAAAAAATCAATATTGCAGGGGTAGATGTACATTTCAAGTTAGATTTTTTGTTTCCGACAGGCTCTTACAAAGATAGAGGCAGTGCAGTGCTTATCAGTAAAATTAAAGAACTTGGCATAAGGCACGTAGTTCAAGATTCTTCGGGGAATGCAGGAAGTTCCATAGCCGCCTATTGTGCCAAAGCGGATATTGCTTGCGATATTTACGTGCCGAAAGGAGTTTCGGAGGCAAAGCTTGCTCAAATTCGGGCTTTTGGGGCTAATGTAAAAATCATTGACGGCTCTCGTGAAGATACAGCTCAGGCGGCTTTGGAAGCGGCAAAAAATAGCTACTATGCCAGTCATTGCTGGAATCCATTTTTCTTTCAAGGAACAAAAACCTTTGCTTTTGAAGTAGCCGAGCAACTTGGCTGGAAAGCCCCTGATGTGGTTATTTTACCCGCAGGGAACGGCACTTTGCTTATCGGGGCATATATCGGCTTTCGGGAGCTAATGAAGGCAGGCATTACAGATAAAATTCCTAAAATAATTGGCGTACAAGCCGCCAATTGCTCACCGCTGTACGAAGCCTACAACGAGGGTTTGCCCTACATTCCCGAAATAGAAACTTTACCTACTCTCGCCGAAGGCATAGCAATAGCCAAACCTGTACGTGGTAAGCAAATGTTGCAATACGTGGAACTGACCGAAGGTATTTTCTTATCTGTAAGTGAAGAGGAAATTAAAGAAGCATTACTGCTGATGTGCAGTAGGGGGTATTTCATTGAGCCTACTTCGGCGGCGGTAGTGGCAGGGGTGCAAAAATATGTGGAGCAGTTCTGGGAAAATGAAAAAATTGTTTCGGTGCTTACAGGTTCAGGCTTGAAAGCGGTAGATAAAATCGCCAAAATCGTAAATAGATAGCCTTATGCGTTTTTTTGCTTTGTTTCTTTTGTATTTGCCTTTTCTATCGCTTGCTCAAACCCTTAGCCAAGAACAAGCCCAAAGACTTGCCCAACTGCCTTTGAAATGCTTGGAACAAGAATACCCCAACAAACTCAATCAGGTGCTTGCAGATGAAAAAGACTTAGAAAGTCCCAAAAATTTACACCCTGCTTTTTATGGCTGTTTTGATTGGCACTCGGCGGTACACGGGCATTGGAGTTTGGCATATTTGCTTCGTAAATTTCCAAACTTGCCTCAAAAAGAGGAGATTATCCAAAAACTTTCTGCTCATCTTTCGGTGAGCAACATTCAAAAAGAAATCGCTTATTTTGCCAAAAAACACGAATACGCTTTTGAGCGAACTTATGGCTGGGCTTGGCTTTTGGCTTTACAACAAGAACTGAATACACACCCCGAGCCACGATTGCAAAGTTTAGCAAATCATCTGCAACCACTTTCCGATTTGCTGGTAGCTCGTTATCAGGAGTTTTTGCCAAAGCTGTTGTACCCAATACGCGTAGGTACGCATACAAACACTGCTTTTGGAATGAATTTGGCTTGGGATTATGCCGTTGCTACCCAAAATGCTACTTTTCAGGAACTTTTGCGAAAAGAAGCTCAAAGGCTCTTTGGTAAAGATGTAGCTTGTCCTTTTGCTTGGGAGCCAAGTGGCACTGATTTCCTTTCGCCTTGCATAGAGGAAATGGCTCTGATGATGAGAGTTTTGCCCAAGCAAGCCTTTTTAGAGTGGGCAAAAAAGTTTGCACCTGCGTTGTTTCAAAAAAATTTTCGTTGGGAAGTTGCCAAAGTATCAGACCGCAAAGATGGTCATCTGGTTCATCTGGGCGGCTTGAATTTCAGTAGGGCTTGGAATTTGTTTGATTTGGCAAGTCGTTATAGCGAATTGGCTCATTTACAAAAAGTAGCCGAAGAACACTTGCGTTTTTCTTTGCCTGTTATCACAGACGGCAACTACGAAGGTGAGCATTGGCTTGCTTCTTTTGCGTTGCGGGCATTTTATTTCTTGGAAGCAGGAAACAAAAAATAGGGATTGGTTCGGGCGAAATTTAAGTTTTTTCAAACCATTACGTTTTGCCATTTTTCAGTTTTCTGCCAAGTGAGCAACTCTACATTTTCGCCATCAAAAGTGGCATAGGTGCAATGATAAATCCACTCGCCAATATTGATATAATGAGCGTTCTTGCCTACGGATAAAAATAAGGGTAAATGCCTATGCCCGAAAATATAATAATCTCGGTGTTTGAGAGCCTCTTGTTCTTTGCAGTATGTCCATAGCCACTCGTCATCTCCTAAAAATTTTTCAGCTCCCTTTTTTTCACTTTGCAATCGGCTATGCTTTGACCAAAACTGAGCCAGTGCAATGCCCCAATCGGGGTGAATTTGCCTGAAAAGCCACTGGCAGAGCTTATTGGCAAAAATTTTTTTCAGAATTTTATATTTGGTATCACCAGGTCCCAATCCATCGCCGTGTCCTATCAAGAAAGTTTTTTGGTTGATGCTGATTTCAATGGGATTGCGGAAAATAGGAATACCAAGTTCTTTGGTAAAATAATCAAAGAGCCACATATCGTGGTTGCCTGTGAAAAAAACAATGGGGATATTTCGGTCTAAAATTTCAATCAGTTTTGCCTGAAAGCGAATGAATCCTTTGGGGATAGCGTGTTTGTATTCAAACCAGAAATCAAAAATATCGCCGAGCAGGAAAATAATTTGAGCATCGTGGCTTATTTGCTCTAAAAAATCGCAGATTTTTTGCTCTCTTTCGTGGCTATTGCGTACCCCCAAATGGAAATCGGAAGCGAAATAAACTTTTTTTCCTGCTTGTAGTGTAATATTCGTTGAAAAATCAGGCATAAAGGTTTGGTACAAAACTGCAAAAGAAGGCTTTAATTTCTAACAATCTGGCTATTGGTGATTTGGATTTTCTTTAATGTATTCTGAAATTTTTGGGCTTCTGCCATTGACTTAAAAACGCCTAAAACAAGTACGGTGCCGCCACATTCTGTTTGCACTTGAAAAGTTCCCGATTGATTTTCAGTTTTTTTCTGATTTTTTTTAGGGCTTTCTTTTTGAGGCGTAGAAGGTATTTCATCAGTTTCTTGACTATTCATTTCGGCTCTTTTCTGCTCTAAATCTTTGATTTTGGCACGCAGTTGAGCTATTTCAGCATTTTTCTGTGAAATTTGTCGTTCATTGCCTTCAATACCTGCTTCTAAACTTTGCAGTTCTTTTTCTTTGGCTTCCTTGCTTTCTACCAATGCCTTGAATTGTTCGGCAGTGGTTTCTTTTTTACGTTTTTCCCACTGACGCAAAAGGGCTTTTTCTTCTTTGCTCAATTCTTGGGCAAAAGCACTAAATACTGCTCCCAAACAGACTATTACACCGAATAATTTTACTTTCATACCTAATAAATTTTGTATCAAGAAGTAATTATTTATTATTTACGTTCAAAAAGTTTGATGTTTGAAGTTCAAGAGTTCAAGGGCTTTTTCTGTGTTTGACATCAATTGTGTAAAATATAGTTTCTTTACTGCAAACTATAAAACAATTACAAGAAACTATTTAACTTCCTTCAGAGGCACTCTCACGCCGTCTTTGTATGCAACAATCCAGCCACCTTTTACACCAATTTCAGGCAAGCAATTCTTGAAGCTGTCGGCTTTTTCAAAATTTCTAAAATTACCCAAAGTGTATTTTTTCATTTTGCCGTCTTGCTCTACTCTTAAATCGTATTCATTGCTTACAGCGAGGTCTAATTTGTCGGAAGCGGCAATTTGCAAGCGAAATACCACCCCTTTGTCAAAATTTTCTTTGCTTGCAGTAGAGGTATTGTTGTAGTTGGTGGGTTCTGTTTTAGTATTGCTTGCAGAATTAGCAGAAGCAGTGGGTTTCCCCCCAAGTTCTTTTTCTAGTTCTTGTACTCTTTTCTGTAAAAGATTGATTTCCTCATTTTTAGCACTAACAAGAGCTTGAGTTTCAGCAAGTTCTTTTTTGGTCTTACTGATGCGTGCAGGTAAAAGGCTATTTGCCTCCGAAATAGCTTTGAATTCTTCTACCGAAGTTTTTTCTAATTTTTCACGCCAAATTTTTTCTTGTTCTTTGTCTAATGCTTGCCCCCAAAGCAGTAACGAGTAGCACCAAATTCCAAGTAATACAGCAACTTTTTTCATAAATTTTGTTCAATTTTAACAAAAGCTACAATTTTTTGCTCAAAATTACAAAAAATCAAGGAAAATTTTTCAAAAATTCCTACCTTTGAATGGGGTTTGTTGGTTTCTTTGGGAAAAATTTTTATTAAAAAGCCCCTATAAGGCTCGTTTTTTGCTCCAAGTTTTGAGCCTATTCTTATAAACTATTTTTCAGGTAAAATTGTCATTATTTCGTAAAAACCTTAAAACTTATGCCCGAAATTCGTTGGTTGTTTCGTCCTACACCTGACCCAATAATGGTAAAAAATTTTATGAAAGAAACGGGGGCAGATGAAGTTGCCGCTTATTTGCTTGTGCAAAGAGGAGTTACTAATTATGAGGAAGCTCGTCTTTTTTTTAACCCCAGAATAGAACATTTGCACAACCCATTTCTGATGAAAGATATGGACAAAGCTGTTTTGCGTTTGGAGCAGGCTTTTGAAAATAATGAAAAAATTATGATTTACGGCGACTACGACGTAGATGGCACAACTTCGGTGGCTTTGGTGTATCAATTTTTCAAAAGGGTTTTCCCTGATAAAAATAACTTTGATTTTTACATTCCCGACCGCTACAAAGAAGGTTATGGCATTTCCAAACAGGGAATAGATTATGCCAAAGAAAATGGCTTTACGCTTATGATAGCTCTGGATTGCGGTATTAAATCCATAGAACTTGTAGAATATGCCAAATCAAAAGGTATTGATTTTATTATTTGCGACCACCATTTGCCCGGTGCCGAAATTCCCAAAGCCGTAGCTGTTTTAGACCCCAAACGCCCCGATTGTCAGTATCCTTACAAAGAGCTATCGGGTTGTGGAGTAGGGTTCAAACTTTTGCAAGGCTTTTCTTTGCATAAGAAAATAACACAAGAGCATCTGCACCAATTTTTGGATTTGGTAGTAGTAAGCATTGCTTGCGATATTGTACCCATTACAGGCGAAAATAGAGTGCTTGCTTTTTGCGGACTTGATAAACTAAACAGCAGACCTCTGCGAGGTTTGCGAAAACTTCGGGAAGTAGCAGGCTATGGCGAAGATAAAGCAATGAGCATTACGAATGTAGTTTTTGGCATAGGACCGCGTATCAATGCCGCAGGCAGAATAGAACACGCCCGTAATGCGGTAAAAGTGCTTTTAGCTGAAAATGAGGAAGAAGCTAAACGATTTGCTGAAATTATCCACGAACATAACCAAGACCGCAAAGACCTTGACAAGTCTATTACCCAAGAGGCTTTACAAATGATTGAGGCTCAAAACCTACAAAATGCCAAAACTACCGTACTATTCAAGCCCGATTGGCACAAAGGCGTGATTGGTATTGTGGCATCGCGTTGCATAGAACATTATCACCGACCAACCATTATTCTTACCCAATCTAATGGCAAAATAGCTGGTTCGGCTCGCTCTGTTCACGATTTTGACGTTTATGAAGCCATTGAGGCTTGTGCCGATTTGCTTGAGCAATTTGGTGGGCATAAACACGCCGCAGGACTTACGCTCAAACTTGAAAATTTGCGTGCTTTTCAAGAAAAATTTGAGCAGGTAGTAGCATCTCGTATCAAGCCCGAACAACTTTCTCCCCACTTGGAAGTAGATATGAAACTGCCACTCAAAAATGCGACAGATAAGTTTATGCGTATGTTGAACCAACTTGCTCCTTTTGGACCTGGGAATATGCAACCGCTGTTTGTTTCGGAAGATGTAAGAGTCCTTCCTGAAAGTGTCTCGCTGGTAGGCAAAGAAGACCCCAAAACTCATCTCAAATTCAGAGTAAAGCAAGAAAATTCGGCGGTGTTTGATTGTATTGCATTCGGAATGGGACATTTAGCCGAAGAGTTACGCACAGGGAAGCCCTTTCATATTTGCTATCATTTGGAAGAGAATCATTACAGGGAAAATACAACACTCCAATTGCGAATTAAGGATATTAAGTGGTAAGATTTATGCACCCAATTCATTATATCAAATTAGAGAACTTCAAAATTTTTGAGCAAGAGACATTTATTCCTTTAAGCAATTTATCAGTGCTTATCGGTGCAAATAATTCAGGGAAAACATCAGTTATTCAAGCTCTTTCCTTGTGGAGTTGGGCTATTCAGACTTGGATTGAGAAGAAGAAAAAATCAAAATCACTTAAAGAAAGAGGGGTGGCACTTTATAGAAAAGAAATCCCTCAAGTTATGATTAAAGAAATGCGATTTTTTTGGCATAAAGCAAAAATTCGTAAGGATAGTAACACCAATACTGAACTGAAAATTAAAGTAGGTCTATTTTGGAAAAATCAGTTACAAGAAGTAGGGGTTTTATTCAAATATCATAGTCCTGAGATTATTTATTGCCAACCTGATGAAAAAAGTTTAGCCAACAAAGAAATATTAGAATATGCTGAACAAATAAAAATAAATTTGCTTTATCCCATTGTAGGAATGAAGCCAGAAGAAGATTATTTAGGTTATGGCTCTATTCAAAGAATTATTGGACAAGGGCAAGCGGCTTCTGTGATTAGAAATATTTGCAATTATCTTTACGAAAATGATAAAGCAAAATGGCAAGAGTTGGTAAATTTGATAAAAACGCTCTTTGCAGTAGAACTAAAAAAACCAATTGTACTACCTAATGGATTGATAGAACTCTATTTCAACTATGCTACAAAAGAGCTAAAAAGTATTCAAGATTTAGATATTTCTCTTGCTGGTTATGGACAGCAACAAATGTTGCTTGTTATAGCTTATTTGCTTGCCAATCCAAATTCTGTTTTGATGATTGATGAACCTGATGCTCATTTAGAAATTTTGCGGCAGAGTCAGATTTTTGCCTTGCTGAAATATCTTGCCCAAAAGTATAGCTCTCAGATAATCATTGTAACACATTCTGAAGTTATTTTGAATGAAGCAGAGCATGTCATTTTTCTGCAAACAGCAAATGCTCAAGAAATTTCAAATCAAAACAATGAAACTAAATTTGTAAAAGAGGCACTTAGACATTTTGGTATTGAACATTACTATAAAGCTCAAATTAATCCACACATCTTGTATGTAGAGAGTAGTAGCGATTTAGAAATCTTACGTGCATTTGCTAGAAAACTCAATCACCCCGCATTAAACACTTTGAATGGATTACTAAACTATTATTTCATAAAAAACGAAATATCGGAAGAAACCATTGAAGATGAATTGGGTAGAATATCAGGAGGGTATCGCTCTTGTAAATCACATTTTCAGGCAATCAAAAGCGTTGTACCTCGTCTGAAAGGCATTGGTATTTTTGATAGCGATGCCCAAAAACGCCAAAATGAAATCAATGACCATTTGGCTATTCTTTTCTGGGAAAGATATGAAATAGAAAATTACTTCATAACACCTCAAACTATTGAGGCTTTTGCTAGGAAAGAGTGGGAAAAAAGATTAGGGAGTATTTTTTCGGAGTACATTCAGCAAAAGGTAGAAAGGTTACGAAACATTATTGAAAGTGAATTGATTTTACCCGTGTTAAATCAAGACTTGCAAGCACTGCAAGATTTTAAAGATTTGACTATAAACTTACAAAATCAGCAATTTCAAAATATGGCAGTCAATCATAAATTGAGTAAGTTGTTGGAGAACGTGTTTAATAGGTTATCAGAACTTGAAAAAGAACCTTTATTACTCACTAAATCAAACTTTTATGTACTGATAGACTTTTTGAATAATATTAATGAGGAAGTTAAAAAAAAGTTAGATATGATACAAAAGTATTTGGAAAATTAAGTTAGAGAAAAACTTTTATGTTCAGCTTTGTGTTAAAAATTCAAAAAAGCAAATTTATGAAACTTGCAAAATTTTTTTGGGTAGCTTTCTTAGTGATAGCTTTACAAGCACAAGCCCAACAGATTATGCTTTCGGGTATGCTGATTGATAAGCATACCAAAACACCAGTTTCGGGGGTTCGGGTAATCAATTATACTGCTAGTCGTGGTACAATTTCCAACGAAAAAGGAATGTTTAGTTTGCGGGTTAGTGCAGGAGATAGCCTAATTATTCGTTCTGCTCATTATAGAACAGCCTTTTACAAAGTGCCTACCAAGCAGGAAGAATCTTATTCTGTCATTTTGCCCCTGGAAGAAGCTGTTGAAACTATTGCTCCTATTCAAGTTTTTCCTTATTCCGATGAGCATACCTTTCGCGAGGCTTTCTTGAATATGGAAACTGAAACTGACGAAGTAAAAGCAATGAGAGAAAATTTAGATAAGGGCAAAATGTTAGATGCTTCTCGCAAGATGTCCCAAGATAGTCAAAATTCCGCCCAACAGCAGTTACAAATGCAATCAATGAAACCTGTAACGAGTAGCTCTTTGCCTACGCTCAATGTTTTTAGTCCTTCGGCTTGGCGAGAGTTCAAAAGACAACTCAAAGAAGGTAAAAATGAAAAAGAACGGCAAGAGAAAAACTATAAGAAGTAAGCAGAAACTATCTCATAGCGAGATAGTTTCAATAATACTTTTGAGTAAAAATTCGCCGTCAGTATTTCCGAGCAGAGCATTAGAGGCTCTTTCAGGGTGAGGCATCATTCCCATTACATTGCCTTTTTTATTGCAAACACCTGCAATATTTTCCAAAGAGCCATTGGGATTGGCTTCTTTGGTGATTTCGCCATTTTCATCGCAATACCTGAAAATTACTTGTCCATTGGCTAAAATTTCTTGTAAATCTTTTTCGGGAGCATAGAAACGCCCTTCCCCGTGAGCAATGGGAATTTTATAGGCTTTTTTGTGAGGCAATTTGTAGGTGATGAGTGTATCATCGTTTTGAGGGCGAATAAATACATTTTTGCAAATATACTTTTGCGAAGTATTTTTGAGCAAAACACCGGGCAGAAGACCTGCTTCGGTGAGTATCTGAAAGCCGTTGCAAATGCCTAAAACAAAGCCCCCTTTTTCAGCAAAATCAACAATTTCACTCATAATAGGCGAAAAGCGGGCTATTGCTCCTGTACGCAGATAATCTCCATACGAAAAGCCACCGGGTAATACGATAAAATCACAGCCTTGCAAGTTTTTTTCTTTGTGCCAAAGTTTTACTACTTTTTGCCCTAAACTTTCAAGGGCATCAACCATATCATCATCACAATTGGAGCCAGGGAAAACAACTACGCCAAATTTCATTGCTGAAAAAATTTTTTCGCAATATACGGAAATCCGAATTTTATGCAGAAATTTAAGGCAAATTTTCAAGCAATTTTTTAATTTATGGCTTTTTTCTAAAGTCTAAAACACAAAAATATGCAAATAGAAATCATCAATGGGGCAAATCTGAACCTTTTGGGCAAAAGAGAACCGCATATTTACGGTTCGGACACTTTTGAGATGTACTTGGAAAAATTACAAAAAAAATATCCACAAGCAGAAATTGGCTATTTCCAGTCCAATATTGAAGGCGAACTTATCAATCGCTTACACGAAGTAGGTTTTTCGGCAAAAGGTATTATTTTGAACGCAGGAGCCTATACACATACTTCTATTGCCCTTGCCGATGCAATTCGTTCTATACAATCGCCTGTGATAGAAGTGCATATTTCAAATATTTTTGCTCGCGAGGCTTTTCGGCACAAAAGTTATATTTCTATGGTGGCGGCAGGGATTATTTCGGGTTTGGGCTTGCAGGGTTATGATTTGGCAATAGAATATTTTTTGAACAAGTAATCAGTAAGTCTCAACACAATGAAAGTTTGTTTTGCAACCAACAACTCGCACAAAATTGCCGAAGTGCAAGCCATTGTAGGCAAAAAATTTGAACTTGTTTCGCTTGCCGAAGTCGGCTGTTTGGAAGAGTTACCCGAAACAGGAAATACTCTGGAAGAAAATTCTGCTCAAAAAGCGGAATATGTCTGGCAAAAATACCAAATCCCTTGTTTTGCAGATGATAGCGGTTTGGAAGTGGAAAGCCTTGCCAATGCACCAGGGGTGCATTCGGCTCGCTATGCGGGTTTGCCCAAAAATGATGAAAAAAATATAGCTTTGCTTTTGCAAAATTTGCAAAACAAACCCAATCGTAAAGCTCAATTTCGGACTTGTATTACACTCATTACAGCAAAAGGAAAGTGGCAATTTGAAGGCATTGTAAAAGGGAAAATTTTAGAGGAAAAACGAGGCTCACAAGGTTTCGGCTACGACCCTGTTTTTTTACCCGAAGGCTATGGACTAACTTTTGCCGAAATGAATATGCAAGATAAAAATGCTATCAGCCATAGGGCTATTGCTGTGAAAAAATTAGCAGATTTCTTGGAGGCTAATCCGCATATTTTCTGAAAGATTTGTCTTTTGGCTAATTTTTTTCAAACTTTGGGGCAAAATCAAAAAATAGACCAATGCTTTCCTATATTATCTGGAACATTCACCCCGAATTTATCCGAATTGGTGCTATACGAGCCGCTTGGTATGGCTTGCTGTTTGCATTTGCTTTTCTTGCAGGGCAGTACATTTTGGGCAAAATATTCAAAATTGAAGGTAAAACCGAAGACGATTTAGCGACTTTTTCGTTCTATGTTATCATTGCCACCGTAATAGGGGCAAGACTCGGACACGTACTTTTCTACCAACCTGATTATTATTTTAGCCATCCAATAGATATTTTTAAGGTTTGGGAAGGCGGACTTGCCAGCCACGGTGCCGCTATGGGTATTTTGCTGGCGGTGTATCTTTTTAGCCGAAAATATAAAGTTTCTTATCTGTGGATTTTGGATAGGCTTGTGATAGTGGTAGCTTTGGGAGGTTGTTTTATACGTTTAGGCAACCTGATGAACTCTGAAATTATTGGGAAACCTTCCAATATACCTTTTGCTTTTGTTTTTGCCAACAGATGGATTGATAATGCTTTGGAAAGCTATGATGAAAGCTATCAGATAGGTTACAAGCGAAATTTTACCGAAAAAGCAGATTTCAAAGATACCACTATCAATGGCATTCGGCTTGTACCTTTACGGGTGCATACGTATTTTGATGCTGAAAAAGTTTCTCAAAGCGAAGCTATGCAGTTCTTGCAAATGAATATTCCTGTAATAGTAAGCAAAAACAAAGATGTAGCCGAACACGTTGTTTTAAGTCCGAAGCCTAATTTTTCAGCGACAGAAAACGATAAAGAGATAGAAGTAACCTGGCAAGCCTATGGCATACCTCGCCACCCTTCACAACTCTATGAAAGTATTTCCAGCTTGTTATTATTTGCTTTTTTACTTGCTTTGTACTATCGTTACAAACAAAAAACACCCGAAGGCTTGATTTTCGGACTTTTTTTGATTATCTTGTTCTCGCTTAGATTTTTGTACGAATTCCTCAAAGAAAACCAAGTAGAAGGCGAAAATGCTATGCAACAAGCCATTCAACTAAACTTAGGACAACTACTCAGTATTCCTTTTGTGCTTGTAGGTTTTTGGCTTCTTATTCGTCTGAAAAAAACTAAAAAGACAGATTTATGAAAACGAAAGAAGAAATTGTACGCGACTGGCTACCACGCTATACAGGAATGCCCTTAGAGCTATTTCGCCCTTATATTTTGCTCACAAACTTTCGCAATTATGTAGATATGTTTGCTGAAAAATTTAATGCACCTATCTATGGCGAAGAGAAACCTATGCAAGCCGTAAGTAGCGATGAACTTACGCTAATCAATTTTGGTATGGGTAGTGCTATGGCGGCAACGGTGATGGATTTGCTATTGGCAGTTGCTCCTAAGGCTGTTTTATTTTTGGGTAAATGTGGTGGCTTGAAGCGAAAAACCCAAGTAGGCGATATGATTTTGCCTATTGCCGCTATACGAGGCGAAGGTACAAGTGCCGAATATATGCCCCCCGAAGTGCCGTCTTTGCCTTCGTTCCGTTTGCTTCGTTCTGTTTCGTCAATGATAAAAAAACACGAGTTAGACTACTGGACAGGTACGGTTTATACTACCAATCGCCGCGTATGGGAACACGACGAGGAATTCAAAGAATATTTGCGTAAAATACGTGCCGCCGCTATTGATATGGAAACGGCTACTATTTTCACCGTGGGTTTTATCAATGAAATTCCAAGAGGGGCTTTGCTACTGGTTTCTGATAATCCAATGATTCCCGAAGGCGTAAAAACCAGTGAAAGTGATAAAAAAGTTACTGCTCAATATGTAGAAAAACACCTTCAAATTGGTATAGATGCTCTTTTGGAACTGGCTCATTCAGGAGAATCGGTAAAACATTTGAGGTGGGATTGAATTTAGTTGTTTTATGGAAGCTAAAGTTTTGCATATTGACCCTGAAATTTTGGGTGGTACTCCCGTCTTTTATGGTACAAGAGTACCCATAAAAAATCTTTTTGACTATCTAGAAACAGGGGAAACAATTGAAACTTTTTTAGAAGATTTTGAGGGAGTGAAAAAAGAACAAGTATTAAAATTGCTAGAAGCATTTCATCTTAATTGATAAGCAAGGTTTTCAAAAAAGTTTGTAAAATAACATTCACCTCTCAAACTTTCTCAACTTTTATGTATTTTTGCTTTCTGAAATTTTATTCAAGAAACCCTCTTTTATGTGTGGTATTGCGGGTTTTCTCTGTTTTGAGAAAACATTAGACCGAAGCCTTCTGCAAGCAATGACTGCCCAGCTCGCTCATCGCGGTCCTGATGCCGAAGGCTTTTTCCAAGACGAATTTTGTGGATTAGGACATCGCCGTTTGAGCATCATTGACCTTTCGGAACAGGCAAATCAGCCTTTTTTTTCAAAAGACGGCAGATATGTGGTAGTATTTAATGGCGAAATCTACAACTACCGAGAAGTTGCCGAAAAATTGCAAATCAAGCCTCGTACTACTTCCGATACCGAAATTTTGGTAGAAGCCTTTGCTCTAAAAGGTATGGCTTGCGTGCAATTGTTCAATGGAATGTTTGCTTTTGCTATCTACGACACTCACAAAAAAGAATTGCACTTGTGCCGAGATAGAATCGGGAAAAAACCACTTTATTATTTCTGGAATGGGCATTATTTTGCATTTGCCTCCGAACTGAAATCTTTGATGGTTTTGCCTTTTATCAAAAAAGATTTGAACTATCTTGCCATTGAGGATTTTTTGCATTTAGGCTATATCCCTCGCCCACATAGTATTTACGAAGATGTTTTCAAGATGTTTTCGGGCTACTGGCTGAAAGTTTCTCGTAAGGGCATTGAGGAAAATATGTATTGGGATATTCAAGCCTGCATCAAAAAACAGAAAAATAATAACGAAAGCGAAGCCGAAAAGCAGTTGGAAACATTGCTCCAAAGTTCGGTTCGCTATCGTTTGATAAGCGATGTTCCCTTGGGCGTTTTTTTGAGTGGTGGGATAGACTCCAGCCTTGTAGCGGCACTTGCTCAAAATGTAAGCAATGAAAAAATCAAAACCTTTTCTATTGGTTTTGAAAATGAAAAATATAACGAAGCTCCTTTTTCTCGCAAAGTTGCCGAGCATCTCCAAACCGAACACCACGAACTCATACTTTCTGCCCAAGAAGCCAAAAAACTTGTTCCTGAAATTATTGATGTGTATGACGAACCCTTTGCCGATAGCTCTGCTGTGCCTACAATGCTTATTTCGGCTTTTGCTAAAAAATACGTGAGCGTTGCACTTGCAGGCGATGGGGGCGATGAGCTGTTCCAAGGTTATGGAATGTATGAATGGGCAGAGCGACTGAAAAAGCCTTTTTTCAAACCTTGGCGTTTTGCCATTGCTCAAATTTTGAGCCTGAAAAAAGATGTTTCCTTTCAGAAAGGGGCTCAAATGTTTCGCTATCCCAAAGGTAAGCATTTAGCAAGCCATATTTTTTCGCAAGAGCAGTTTCTTTTTTCCCAAAAAGAAGTGGAAGATTTGGTTACTTTTCCTATAACAAGCTCCGAGCCTTTACTTTCTACGCAGTTTGGTCTGATGAAATGCCCGCCTCGTGAGCAACAAGCCCTTTTTGACTTGCAATACTATCTGCAAGATGATTTGCTTGTAAAAGTTGATAGAGCTTCTATGCGTTATGCTTTGGAAGTACGTTCTCCGCTTTTGGATTATAGAATAGTAGAGTTTGCTCTCAATTTGGATACTTCGCTCAAATATCAGAACAAAACTACCAAGTATTTGCTTAAAAAAATATTGTTTCATTACTTACCCAGCGAGCTATTCAGACGACCTAAATGGGGTTTTGCCATTCCACTGATGCAATGGCTTAGAACGGATTTACGTTATCTGATTGATGAATTTTTGAACCATAAGATAGTTACTCATTACGACCTTGTGAAATATGAAAAGGTAAAAGAATTGAAGGAAAAATTCCTGAAAGGCAATGATTTTTTCTACAATCGTTTGTGGGTACTGATTGTTTTGCATCAATTCTTGAAAAAAAACTTTGATTAGAGCTATGAATGAATTGCTTTGGCGTCGTCCTCGCCGTAATCGTAAAAATGAAGTTATCCGAAACCTGACCCAAGAAACTTGGCTTTCTAAAAATGATTTAATTTTCCCGCTTTTTGTATGCGAAGGCAAAAATCAGAAAATTCCGATACCTTCAATGCCCGGCATTTTTCGTTATTCCTTGGATTTGCTTTTGGCAGAAATAGAGGCTTGTGTAAAATTGGGTATCAATGCTTTTGCTCCTTTTCCGCAAATTCCCGAAGATAAAAAAGATAAAATTGGCTCGGAAAGCTACAATCCCGAAGGTTTATATCCCCGTGTAATTCGTACTATCAAAGAAAACTTCCCCGAAGTAATGCTTTTTACTGATGTTGCCTTAGACCCTTATAGCGCTGACGGACACGATGGCATTGTACATAATGGCGAAATTTTGAATGATGAAACTTTGGAAATTTTGGGTAAAATGGCTCTTGTGCAAGCCCAATCAGGAACTGACTGCATTGCTCCTTCCGATATGATGGACGGCAGAGTAGGCTATTTGCGAAGCGTTTTAGACCAAAATGGCTTTACCAATGTATCCATTCTCGCCTATACGGCTAAATATGCAAGTGCTTTTTATGGACCTTTTCGTGATGCTTTGGAATCTGCTCCTAAATTTGGTGATAAAAAAACGTATCAAATGAACCCTGCTAATGCTCGTGAAGCCCTGCTAGAAGCAGAGTTAGATATTGCCGAAGGGGCAGATATAATTATGGTAAAACCTGCTTTGCCTTATTTAGATGTAATACGCTTGCTGAAAGATAACTATGCAGTTCCTATTGCCGCTTACAATGTGAGTGGTGAGTATGCTATGCTCAAAGCCGCCATAGAAAAAGGATGGTTGAGCGAAAAGGTAATTTTGGAAAGCCTTTTGAGTATCAAAAGGGCAGGGGCAGATATTATCTTGACTTACTTTGCCAAAGAAGTAGCAAGTAATATCTAAACAGCGAAATAGTGGAAGAAGTTTATTACTTTTGTTCTGAAAAAAAATTGTATGAGCAAGGTAAATCCCAAAATTGATTTGGTATTCAAAAAGCTATTTGGCTCTGAGGAAAACAAAGATATTCTTTTGTCTTTGGTAAATGCAATTTTGCCTGAAAACCAGCAAATAGCAAATTTGAAAATAAAAAATCCTTACAACATTTCCGATTATGCAGAAGGCAAACTCTCTATTTTAGACATCAAAGCAGAAGATGAGGTAGGCAATCTTTATGACATTGAAATTCAAATCAGAGGAAGCGATTTTTACGGAAAACGTACTTTGTACTATTGGGCAAAAATGTTTGGTTCGCAGTTAGACTACCAAACAGAAGAGGAAATTAGGAAAAAAGAAAAGAAGGGAAAATCATACATTGATTTGAACAAGTGCATTGTGATTAGCTTGATGGATTTTGATTTTTTCAGTGATGAGCGGTATCATCGTTGTTTTATGCTCAAAGACCGAGAAACGAATGAAACGCATACTGACCTCAATTATTTAGATTTATATTTTGTTGAGCTACAAAAATTTGAAAAAAAACATAAGCAAGTCAAAACAGCATTGGATAGGTGGATTAAGTTTCTGAATAGTGCCAATCTGTATTCCAAAGAAAATTTGCCTCCCGAACTTGCTGAAATAGAAGCTATCAGAAAAGCAACTGAAAAGCTGGAAATGATGTATTTCAACGAAAAAGAGCGTGAATATTACGAGGGGCAGTATAAAAGATACCTTGATGAAACTGCCCGCATAGATGAAGCCATTATACGAGTTGCCAAAAAGGCTATCAGAGAAGGTGCTGATAACGATTTTATTGCTAAAATTACTGATTTACCCCTTACCGAAATTGAACGATTGCGTAATGAAATAAAATAGAACAGTTTGCTATGTTATCCTTCTGAAAGTCTTTTTCCCTTTCACAAAATAAGCCCAAACTACTGAAAAATTCGGTAAATTTGCTTTTTTAGGCAAATCTTGTATTTGCTTTTTACTAAAAAGCAGATAAGCGTAAAAAGCCCAATGAGCCTTGATAATTGCCCAAATATGCCTCCATTCGCCTTTTTTGAGAAAAAGCAAAGCGGAAAATCCGTCTAAAAAAAGCCGTATAAATACCTTGTAAAAACTTTGCGGAAAAGGCAAATTTTTAGCCAAAATAATAAGGTTGTTGCGATAATTTAGAAAAGTTTTGCGAGGATTGCTCGCATTGAGCGTACCACCGCCCACGTGGAAAACTTCACTTTCTGTAATGCAGAATATTTTACCACCTGCTCTTTGTACTCGCCAACAAAAATCAATTTCTTCAAAATGAGCAAATAGGTTTTCATCAAAACCGCCGAGCTTGTGCCACCATTCGGCACGAACTACCATACAAGCCCCTGTTGCCCAAAAAATTTCACAAATTTCATCATACTGACCTTCATCTTTTTCGCAAGTATCAAAAATTCTGCCACGGCAAAAGGCATATCCCCACTTATCCAAAAAGCCTCCTGCCGCACCTGCATATTCAAAATGCGTTTTCTGATGAAAAGATTTGATTTTGGGTTGAACGGCAACAACTTCCTTATTTTTTTCCAGAAAATCAATCATAGGCAAAAGCCAATTCGGACTTACTTCAATATCCGAATTGAGCAAAACAAAATATTTTGCCTCAATGCTTTTCAAAGCCTCGTTGTAGCCTTTGCAAAAGCCTAAATTTTGCTCAAAGCAAATCAGTCGGATTTGTGGATAGTGAGTACGTAAAAAATCCACTGAATTATCAGTGGAAGCATTATCGGCAACAATTATTTGAGCATTGGTAGAATGAGCAATCAACGAAGGCAAAAATGCTTTGAGCCAATGCTTGCCATTGTAATTGAGTATCACAACAGCCGTTTGAGCCAAACTATTCATCAAACTGCAATATCTTTCACTTCGTCTGCAATTACGAGTTTGCCTATGGTGGCTTTTTTGATGTCTTCTATACTTACATCTGCGGCTTTTTCAATGAGTTTGAAGCCTCCTTCGGGTAAAATTTCATATACGCCTAGTTCCGTAACAACCTTTTTCACACAACGCACCCCTGTAAGCGGAAGCGTACATTTGGGTAAAAGTTTGGATTCCCCTGCTTTATTAACCTGTTGCATTGCAACAATGATATTTTTTGCCGCCGCTACCAAATCCATAGCTCCACCCATACCTTTTACCATTTTACCGGGTATTTTCCAATTGGCAATATCGCCATTTTCGCTTACTTCCATAGCTCCCAAAATGGTCAAATCAATGTGTTCGCCGCGTATCATAGCAAAACTATCAGCAGAACTGAACAGCGAGGAGCCGGGTATCATTGTAATAGTCTGCTTGCCTGCATTGATAAGGTCGGGATCTACTTCGGCTTCCGTAGGGAAAGGACCTATGCCCAGCAAGCCATTTTCCGACTGCAAAACTACGTTCATTCCTTTGGGAATGTAATTTGCCACCAAGGTAGGTATACCGATACCCAAATTTACATAGTAGCCATCTTTGAGTTCTTGAGCGATGCGTTTAGCAATTCCGTTTCTATCCAAAGGCATATTGAAAAAGTTTAATATTTCAAAAGGTTATGCGTTATTTTTTCAGAGAGCTGTTCTAAATTTCAGTACGGTTTGCCCAATGCGAATGGTATCGCCATCTTTCAAATTTCCCTCTTCTACAAATTCCTCGTTGATAAAAGTTCCGTTGGTAGAAAGTTCATCTTTGAACTTAAAATCACCCATTCGGTACAAAATGGTGAGATGTTTACCTGAAACTTGGCTGTCAGGAATTACAATATCGCAAGCACTATCCGAGCCTATGATGTTTCGCCCTTCGCGAAGTTTGAAATCTTGCCCCAGCGGGTCTAAGGTGTAAGAAACAAGCCAACCCACGAGCTTTCTGCCAGTGCTTTGTGGCTGAACGGTTTGAGATTGCGGGGTTATTTCTTGCGAAGGCGTACCTGTAAAAATTGCAGTTTTGTTGAAATTTGCAATTTTCTCGTTTTGCACAAAGGTTTTATCTTCGTTACCCTGCATTACTTTGGTTTTGTCGTTGTTCATAATTTGGGTTTTGTTGAAATCGGTAGCTTGTGGTGTGGGGCAATACGGACAAACCTGATTGGTGTCTTCGTAGTAATGTCCGTTTGCACAAAGAACATATCCCATAGTTTTTATGTTTTGAAAATACTTTCTACCTCAAACTGCAAATTTTGCAAAATTTTTGATTTTACCAAACCTTTTTCCATTGCATATTCAACCAAATCGTAGTCGCCGTTTTGGAAGGCATAAATTTCCACGACTTGTGTTTTGGGTTCAATAATCCAATATTCAGGGATTTGGTGTTTTTTGTAAAGTTTCATTTTTTCGCCTCTATCGTAGCGAGCCGTAGAAGGTGATAGAATTTCTACAACCAAATCGGGTTTGCCCTCAATGCCTTTTTCAGTAATGATATTTTTTCGGCTTTCTTGTATAAAAACCAAATCAGGTACTACTAAATTTTCTTCGTCTAAAATTACATCAATGGGAGCATAGATAGCAATGCCTAATTGTTTTTCTTTGATGTGTTTGCTTAATAGTTCAAACAATTTTCCTGAAATAATTTGATGAAAAGGATTGGGTGCGGAGCGTTTCACAATCGTACCGTTCAAAAGTTCATAGATGAAGCCTTCTTCAAAATCTTCTTTTTGAAGGAAGTCATTTACTTGATATTTTTCTAAAACCATTTCCATTGCTTATGCTTTGAAAATTTGCTCTACTTCCAATTGAAAATTTTGCAAAATTTTTGATTTTACCAAACCTTTTTCCATTGCATATTCAACCAAATCGTAGTCGCCGTTTTGGAAGGCATAAATTTCCACGACTTGTGTTTTGGGTTCAATAATCCAGTATTCGGGGATTTGGTGTTTTTTGTAAAGTTTCATTTTTTCGCCTCTATCGTAGCGAGCCGTAGAAGGTGATAGAATTTCTACCACTAAATCAGGCTTGCCATTGATGTAATTCTCTTGAAGAATATTTTTCTTGCTTTCAGAAACAAAAACTAAATCAGGAATTACCAAATTTTCCTCGTCTAAAACAACATCTATGGGTGCAAAAAAGAATTCTCCTACTTTATTTTCGGCAAGAAAGTTTTCAAATACACGAACCAACCTACGTAAAATATGCTGATGTTGCAAACTGGGTGCGGAGCGTTTCACAATCGTACCGTTCAAAAGTTCATAAATGAAGCCTTCTTCAAAATCCTCTTTTTGAAGGAAATCGGTTACTTGATATTTTTCTAAAACCACCATCGTTTTTAGGCTATTTTAGCAAAAATACAGAATTTTTGTTGTTTGCCAAAGAAAATTCGTAATTTTGCTTAAAAACAACCTTGATGAATAGCGAGGATTTACAATTAGAGTTTCGTTGGGGGCAATTGCTCAATAAAATTGAAAAACTTTTGGGAAAACGTCCCAAAGACCTCAACGGCGTGCTTTTCCTGATTGGAGTGCAAGAACTTGGCAAGGGCTTTCAAAATTTTACCAAAGAAGAAAAACAAGACCTAATGCACATAGCTATTTGCCGATTGCTCTCTAAATTAGGATTTTATGAACTGGAAGGCACTGATGCCGAAGGCTGGCCTCATTGGAAATTACTCCAACCACTGCCACAATTTGATTTGTTGGAGCAAGAAAAACTCTTGAAAATGCAGGCATTGGAATATTTTGAGGAAGAAAAAATTTTTACATAAATTTGAAAAACTTACGGCTTTTTATGTATTTTTAAGGCACGTTAAACCCAAACGCTTATGAAACGCGGTTTTACCATTCGTCAGAAAATTCTGCTGAGCTTCTTTGTTCTGATTGCTGTATATGGAGGTTACGGTTTGTATAACATTTTCATCTTGAACCAAAATAGTGCGATTATTCAAAATATTCAAAAGGTAGTTGATCCCTCCTTCGATGCTATCAAAGATTTCAAACTCTTGGTAGAACGCTCTCAAAGGCTAACGATTGGCTGGATTTACACGCCCCAAACCAAAGAGGAAAAAGACCAACTCAAAGCCATTCAGGATATTGAGTACCCCAAACTCAAAGAAAATCTGCAAACCCTAATGAAAAACTGGTCTGATACCTCGCAAATAGCCAAAATTGATAGTGTTTTCAAAGATTTTGAGGGATTTATCCAATTGCAAAAGAAAGAAGTAATGGAAAAAATTCTTTCCGTGCAAGACCAAGAAGGGGAGATGATTTTGAATATGACTATTCTGGTTGAAGACCGCATTAACCCACAAGCAAGAAATATCATCGGGAAACTGAATAGAATTGAGCAATACAAAAGGCAGGAAAAAGAGAAAGCTCAAAACAACCTACTCACTTCTTCACGTAATCTCACCGTGCAAATTATCGTACTGATTGCCATTGTGATTGTAATTGGTATTGCGGTAGCCTTTACCCTCACGGCAAATATCGTTCAGCCGATTACGTACATCAATAAAGTCATTTCCCAACTCAGTAAAGGAGAACTGCCCGAAGATAAACGAACTCGCTTCCGCCGAGATGAAATTGGCGAGATTGCCTCTTCTGTGGATAACCTTATACGAGGTTTGCGTTCTACTTCAGAGTTTGCCGATGCCATTGGTCAAGGTATGTTCAGAAAAGAGTTTCAGCCTCTTTCCGATAAAGACGTACTTGGTAACGCCTTGATACGAATGCGTGATAACCTTGAAAAAGTTGCCGAGCAAGATAGTATCCGAAACTGGAAAGCGGAAGGTGTGAGTAAATTTGCCGACCTATTGCGTCAGTATAGCGAAAACCTTGATGAACTTGCCGACCAGATTATTTCTAACCTTGTGAAAAAACTCGGAGCTAATCAAGGAGGCTTATTTATTGTTACCAAAGAAGGTGAGGAGGAGTATCTTCGTCTTGCCGCTTGCTATGCTTGGGATAAGAAAAAGTATTTGGAGCAGAAAGTGTACAGAGGCGATGGACTTACAGGACAGGCTTGGCAAGAGCAGGCTTCCATTTATCTCACAGAAGTTCCTAACAATTATGTAACTATCACTTCTGGTTTAGGACATACCAATCCTCGTTCTATACTTATTGTGCCGCTCAAAGCCAATGAGCAGGTTTTTGGAGTAGTTGAAATAGCTTCTATTACAGAGATTGAGCCTTACAAACGTGAGTTTGTGGAGCAAATCGCCGAGTCTATTGCTTCTACTATCTTTACGGTACAAAACAGACAAGAAACCGAAAGGCTACTGACAGAATCCAGAACTTTTGCCGAGCAAATGAAAAATCAGGAAGAGTTGCTTCGCCAAAACGTAGAAGCCTTGCAGGAAGCACAAGAAGAAATGGAGCGAAACAACCTGCTCACTATGGAAAGGGAAACTATTTTGCAAAGTACGCATATGGTGTTCCGTTTGAGTAGAAAGTTTACTATCAATGAAGTTAATGAACTTGCTTCCAATTTGCTTTATTATGCCCCCGAAGAGCTTGTTGGAATGAATATTTCTGAAATTTTCAGTAAGGAGAGTGTTTTTGAAGAAATGAAACTGACCATTTCCCGAAATGAGTTTTGGTCGGGGATTACCACCGTCAAAGCCAAAGGAGGCGACGAAGTGCTTGTAAAAATTACCGCAGGTTCTTTGGGTACAGGTATGGGTAATATCAACAAGTACATTATTTTTATGGATAATATCAACGAAATTCGTCTTTTACAAAATTGAACACCCTAAAACCTTGAACTGAATGTTTCAGACTTCTATTGAAGAAATTTTAAGAACGCTCAATGAAGCCAGCAATGCTATTTTAGAAATTTACAACCAAGATTTTCAAGTTCTTACTAAAAAAGACTATTCGCCGCTCACGCAGGCAGATAAGGCTTCGCAAGAAATTATGGCTGAATTTTTAGCAGAACATACCCCCGATATTCCACTGATTTCGGAAGAAGATGATTTGCCCGAGTGGAATGAACGCCAACATTGGGAATATTTTTGGCTTTTAGACCCTTTGGATGGCACCAAAGAGTTTATTGATAAAAATGGCGAATTTACTATCAATCTTGCCCTCATTCATCAAAAAAATCCTGTTTTAGGCTTTATTCAGGTGCCTGCTTTGCAATGCGTATACTGGGCAGAAAGGGGCAAAGGGGCTTTCAAACGAGAAAAGGGAATTACCCAAAAAATTCAGGGTAGAAAAAATATAGCACCTGCCGAAAGAATTGCGGCGGTAAGTCGTTCCCACGCTTCAATGGAAGATAAAAAGGCTCTGGATAAGTACCAAATCAAGCATATTATTACGGCAGGTAGTTCGCTCAAATTTTGCTTTTTAGCAGAAGGCAAGGCTGATTTCTACTACCGTCATAATCCTACTATGGAGTGGGATACCGCCGCAGGGCAAATTCTTGTAGAAGAGGCAGGTGGCAAAGTGCTTGATGAAAAAAATCAGCCGCTTACCTATAATAAGCCCAACTTGCTCAATGGGAGTTTTTATTGTAAAATGTTTTAGTATTTGCCTTTTTTTATTTTCTAACGTTTTTGCTCAACAAATAGAAAAAGGCTTTGGGATAGGCTGGGGCTATGCCCTAAACGAAAAAACCATTCCCGAAGGGGTGTATAGGCTTGCGTATCTGCAAGGGCGTATAGCCTATAACTTTATCTATACCAAACCACCTCAAAATGCTATTTTTAAGAAGTTACTTTTGGGCGTAGAACCCCAATACAATCGGGTTTGGATTGATGATGCCCCCAAAGAATGGGAAGCAGGACTAAATTTCTTTCTGCAACCCACTTTTTTTCTGAATAAAATTTTTCAGCCTTATTGTATTTTTTCATTAGGACCGCATTACTTTTCTACACCAACCATTCATCAGAGGCGGGGTTTTCTCTTTTCGGATAGTATGGGCATAGGCTCTTATGTGAGTTTGCATAAAAAAATCTTGTTCCATTTTAATTTCCGGTTGCGTCATCTTTCCAATGCCAATACACGCCTGCCCAATTTTGGTATCAATACCTACAATTTTCATTGCGGCTGGGTTTGGTAAGTGAAGGAAAAAATTGTTGAAATTTGTATTTTTTTCAAAAACTTTTTAGCTTTGATAACGATTTTTCAACGTAAAACTAAAATTTGATTATTTATGGCTGTTCAATCACAAGGTTTAGGAATTAACTTTCAACTTACCGAAGAGCATTTGGAAGTACAAAAAGCCGCTCGTGAGTTTGCTCAAAGAGAACTTTTGCCCGGTGTAATAGAAAGAGATGATAAGCAGGAGTTTCCTTACGAGCAAATCAAGAAAATGGGCGAATTGGGCTTTATGGGAATGATGGTTTCGCCTGAATACAACGGCGGTGGTATGGATACGATTTCCTATGTGCTGGCTATGGAGGAAATTTCCAAGATTGATGCTTCGGCTTCGGTGTGTATGTCGGTAAATAACTCTCTGGTTTGTTGGGGCTTGGAAAAGTATGGCAATGAGGAGCAAAAACAAAAATATCTCAAAAGACTTGCTACGGGTGAAATTATTGGTGCTTTTTGTCTTTCTGAACCTGAGGCAGGCTCTGATGCAACCTCTCAGCGTACTACTGCCGAAGATAAAGGCGATTATTACTTGCTGAATGGTGTAAAAAATTGGATTACCAATGGTAGTACAGCTTCGGTATATCTGGTAATGGCTCAAACACACCCCGACAAAGGACATAAGGGAATCAATTGCCTCATTGTAGAAAAAGGAATGGAGGGTTTTGTAGTTGGTAAAAAAGAAGATAAGATGGGGATTCGCGGTTCTGATACGCATAGCTTGATGTTCACTGATGTAAAAGTTCCCAAAGCCAACAGAATAGGCGAGGACGGCTTTGGCTTCCGTTTTGCTATGGAAACCCTCAATGGGGGGCGTATTGGTATTGCGGCACAGGCTTTGGGGATTGCTTCGGGAGCGTATGAACTTGCTCTCAAATACAGCAAAGAACGCAAAGCCTTTGGTAAATTTTTGCACGAGCATCAGGCGATTCAGTTCAAATTAGCAGAAATGTATGCTAAAATTGAAGCCGCTCGTTTGCTCATCTACAAAGCCGCTTATCTGAAAGATACCAAACAAGATTTTGCCCTTGCCGCTGCTACTGCCAAATTGTATGCTTCCGAAATTGCCCAAGAAGTAACTACCGAAGCCGTACAAATTCACGGAGGTTATGGCTACGTGAAAGAGTTTCACGTAGAACGCTTGATGAGAGATGCTAAAATTACACAAATCTATGAAGGTACTTCCGAAGTACAAAAAATTGTAATTGCTCGCTCTCTCTTGAAATAGTGCAACTTTAATTACCCAAAAATACTAATTTTTAGAAAAAAGTCGGTGTATGACTAAAAAAAAGTCTATGCCGACTTTGTTTTTTTATATCAAAAGATTTATATTTGTTCGCAAAAAAATTGTAAAAAAACAAGAACAATCCTTCAAAGCACTATGGAAGATTACGATAAAATTTTAGAATCTCTGCATATTAAATTTCTGAAAGCCAGAAATTTCAAACTGCTTAATCCTTTTGCCGTAAAAAATTTTTACGACATAGAAAACACCTTATTGCTTTTGCACGATGGCGATATTACGCTCAAACTTGGTGATGATTTTGTAAAGGCTCGCCCTGGCGATATTCTTTTTGTACCCGCAGGAAAGCCCACTTATATTATTTATGGAGCTACGGGAGAAAGCAATATGCTCAATAACGAGCAGTTCATCACCCAAAGAGAGAAATTTTTCCAACTCAATACCAACCCCGATTTGGTCGGAAATATTGCTAATTCGTTTAGTTATGTTACTTTCAATGCCAAACTTTTTGATTCAGTAAATTTTTTCACCAGCCTGAACATTACGCCCTTTGTAATACGCCAAAATCCTACGCTTTCACTGCTTATTTTAGATGTGGTTTTAGAAACTTTACAAAAGAAATATGGCAAAAAGCGTGTGCAACGTATCAAAACCGAGCTGATTGTCATTGAGCTAATGCGTTATGTTTTGGAAAAAAATTTGTTTGTAGAACAAATTACTACCAATAGCTCTTATTTCAAAGACCAACGCCTAATGGATATTTTTGAATACATCAAAAAATATTTGGGCGGCGACCTTTCCAATAAAGTGCTTGCCAATGTGGCGGGTGTTTCGGAAGACTATGTAGGGCAATATTTCAAAAATCTCACAGGTATCAATCCCCAAGATTACATTGAATACCAACGTATGGAGCGTGCTTCCGAGCTTTTGCGAACCACTAAAAAAAGTATTCGTGAAATTGCCAAAGAAATTGGCTACAAAGACACGGCTTATTTTTGCAGACGATTCAAAATGGTTTTTGGCATTTCGGCAGGAAAAATGCGAAAAAGAGATTTGCTAATGGAAGAATTGGAAAAATTAAAAGTGTAAATTTGCAAGACCAACACTACAAAACTACTAATGAAAGTTACAGGGGTTTCTTTTATCCGAAATGCTATCAAATACGACTACCCCATTGTAGAGGCAATACGCTCTATTTTGCCCATCTGTGATGATTTCGTAGTTGCCGTGGGTAATTCGGAAGATGATACCCAAGAGCTAATTGCCCAGATTGAGCCTCAAAAAATCAAGATTTTACCAACTACTTGGGACGATACCCTGCGAGAAGGAGGGGCGGTGCTGGCACAAGAAACCAATAAGGCTTTACGAGCCGTGCCTGCGGATACCGATTGGGTTTTTTATGTTCAGGGAGATGAAGTAATCCATGAAAAATATTTGCCTACCATTCGGCAAGCTATGCAAACCTACTTGCACGATAAAAATATAGACGGCTTGCTTTTTAAATATCTTCATTTTTACGGCTCTTACGACTACATAGGAACTTCTTATCAGTGGTATAGGCGAGAAATTCGCATTGTACGCAATCGTTCAGATATTTACTCTTACAAAGATGCACAAGGTTTCCGAAAAGGCAATAATCAGAAATTGCGTGTAAAACTCATAGATGCCTTTGTTTATCATTATGGCTGGGTAAAAGAACCCAAAGCAATGCAACAAAAGCAAGAAACCTTTCATAAATACTGGCACGATGATAGCTGGCTTGAAAAAAATATAGCCAAACGTGATGAGTTTGATTACAGCAATGTAGATATTTTGGAAAAATTCACAGGTACGCACCCGCAAGTAATGCAAGCACGCATAGCAAACAAAAACTGGAAATTTGACTATGATTTGAGTTGCAACCGACTTTCTTTGAAAGATAAGTTCAAAAAGTTTGTAGAAAAAGTTACAGGTGGGTATATCATCGGAGAGTACAGAAACTACGTTTTAGTCTAAATCCTTGATAGTTTGAAAAAAATTTTACATATCCTTCTGAGCAGTTCCAAAGGTGGTTTGGAGCTATATGTTTGCAGACTTATGCAAAAGCAAGCAGAAGCGGGCTTTGAAGTCTATGCCTTTATTTTGGAAAATAGCGAAGTGCATAAGATTTTGGCTCAAAATCCTGCTATTCGCTGTATTTTTGGCAAACCTAATAGGCGTTTTCATTGGCAAAATATACGCCATTTGCGAAAAGTGCTGAAAGCCTATCAAATACCGCTATTGCACTCACACAATAATATTGATGTATGGACTGCTTCTATTGCGAATTACGATAAAATTTGCAAGCATTTTTACAGCACCTACATTATGATAGGGGCAAAAAAGAAATTGCCACACTATTATTTTATTTATGGCAATCTTGAAGCCGCTATTTCTACTTCGCTTATTACCAACGAAGCGATGGCTCAAAATTTGGCGGTGAGTGCCGATAAAATTCGTTTGGTACGTTATGGCGTAGAAACAGAAAAATTTATATCTGATTTTCAAAAAAGAGAGGAAATTCGTAAGCAGTGGGGAGCTACCGAAAATCAGATAGTTATTGGAACACTGGCTCGTATTACGCGTTTCAAAAATGTAAGAGAGCTTGCACAAGCCTTTTTGTATATTGAGCAAAAATTTCAGAAAAAAGTAGTGATTTGGCTTATTGGCGAGCCTTCCATTGCCTATTCTGATGAAAAAAGCACCATTTATCTTCCCGAAGACCTTGCCATAGAGCAGGAAATTCAGGATTTTATACAAAAAAATAACTTACAACAGCATATTATTCGCATACCTTTTCAGAAAGAATATATCGCTTTTCTTGATGCAATGGATATTTTTGTGCTTGCTTCCTTTGATGAAATGTATTCGCTTTCAATGATTGAGGCAATGCTGATGAAAAAGCCTGTCATAGGTTTGCGTTCTGGTGGCACTCCCGAACAAATTGGCGAAAATGAAAGAGGGCTACTGATTGAGCAAGCTACGCCACAAGCCATAGCAGGGGCAATCAATACCTATTTAGAAAATCCAGACCTAATGAAACAAAAAGCTGAAAATGCAAGGAATTGGGCTTTGCGTGAGCATAATTGGCAAAATACCCTCGCCGAATATGCTAAAATTTATGGTTTGTAGAGTTATACATTTCCAGAGGCGGTGAGTAATGCCACTGCTGAATGTTGGAGTAAGTTCTGAAAAGATTGTAAGCTATTACAGAAACCATAAGAAAATACCTGAGCTTGCTTCGGAATTTGTGCTTTTGTCCGTCTAAATCGCTTAGCCTTTTCCAAAAAAGAATCTGAAAAAAAGGCATTGCAGGAAAAGCGTATCTATCGCTTTCGTGAGGTATGTTCATACTCAAAGCAAGCATTACCGAAACATAGAAAAAAAAGAGAAAAAAAAGTATGAAAGGGGTTTGTTCTTTGGCAAAGTTTAACCCCAAGCCCAAAATGAAATATACAAACAAAAAACCTGTAAGCCAAGCAGGATTATCGTCCAAAACGGGGAAAATGTTTTTAATGAATGATTCTGCATAACCCATAAAGCTATCCTGCATACTCACTGCCCAAATATTTTCTAAAAAATCGGGTTTATCTTGCAAAAAGCTATTTCTCAACAGCCATAACCCGAGCCCCAAACTGCTGAAAATCATATAACGAAAAGCCTTTTCCCAAGAAAGATAATAAGCAAAAAGTAAAGCAAAGGCTACTACAAAAAAAATTCCTGCCATTCTTTGCAAGCATAGCAAATTGGAAGCTATAACGAGTGCATAGAAAATTTTATCATTTTCTTTTTTAAGTAGTTGCAGAAAAAGAACTACTGCGGCAAGTAAAAAAGTAAGAAACAAGGCTTCTGACCATACAAAAAAATGCACCATTACGAAAATCGTGGAAAGAGCGGCGTGCAAGTAAGAAATAGTTTGCCATAGACGGCTCTGAATAACCTGATGTACAAGCAGGTAGAGCAGGTATAAATTCAGAAGCAAAGTTATTCCAAATAAGACTTTGACAGGAATAAAGCTCAACAGAAAAGGGAAAAGAGGTGTCCAGTTGGTATAGTAGCCTTGTGGCGTGAGAAATTCGCCTTGTTTTCTGAAACTTTTGGCGGCGTAGAGGTAGGCTTTGGCATCTACCGTCAAGCCGAAGCCATTTTGGGTGAGCCAAATCCATATCGCTACTGACAAAACCGCTATCGGTAAAGCCCAAAAATTGAATTTTGAGAGTAATTTCATAGTTTTTGGAGATTATGCCCTAAAATTTCTCTTTTTTTCTTGTTTTTCTCAAAAAATTTTCCTAAAATTCAAAACTTTTAAGGTTTCGGAAAAAATTTGTCAAAAATTTTTACAAAGTTTAAGTTAAAACCTTTGAACTTCAAATTTGAGGCTCTAAATTGAAATAAGAAAGCCCGCTTTCGTAATTTTTTGACAGGTGGCAGTGTTGAATGTTTATTTTTTCTAAAAATGATTGAAAAATTTTTGCAATACATCAGCTATCAGAAACGTCAAAGTCAGCATACCTCTAATTCTTATCGTAACGATTTGGAGCAGTTTCAAGATTTTCTGATAGAGCAGTTTCAGGTGCGAGATATTAGCGAGGCGAGTTTCCAAATGATACGCTCTTGGGTAATGCAACTTTCCGAACAAAATTTACAGCCTACCTCTATCAATCGGAAAATTGCTACGCTGAAATCATTCTATAAGTTTTTGGTAAAAAATGCTTATATCAGTCAAAATCCCACACTGCGTATCAAACCGCTCAAAGTTCCGAAAAAAACGCCTTCTTTTGTTGATGAGCAAGATATGATAAAAATCTTGGATAATTATGAGTTCAGTAAAGATTTCAAAGGCTATCGGGATAAAATTGTATTGGAACTGCTGTATCATACAGGTATGCGTGAGGCAGAGCTATTGGGTTTGAAAGAGGAGTATATCAACTATATTCGTCAGGAAATCAGGGTTTTAGGCAAAGGGAATAAAGAACGTATCATTCCTATTACACCTTCGCTCAATCATCTTTTGCAAGAGTATGTGTATTATCGTGAAAAGGAATTTCCACAACTTTCGCATACTTTTCTGATAGTATCTGACGAAGGCAAACCCGCCTATCCGATGCTGATTTACCGAATAGTAAAAAAATATTTGAGTTTGGTGAATAGTGCCGAAAGAAAAAGTCCGCATACACTTCGCCATACTTTTGCAACACATATGCTCAATAAGGGAGCAGATTTGAACGCTATCAAAGAAATTTTGGGGCATAGCAACCTGAAAGCCACCCAAATTTATACGCATAATTCACTTCAAAAACTCAAAGATGTATTCAAGCAGGCTCACCCGAAAGCCTGACAAAACTCATTGCTTTTCATCAATTTTTTTAATTTTTTAGTCTTATGGTTTCACCTTAAAAATGTAGCGTTATGAAAGTGCAAATTCAATCCGTGCATTTTGATGCAGACATCAAGTTGCTTGATTTCATTGAAAAAAAGTTAAACAAATTAGATACTTATTACGACCGTGTCATTGATGCCACCGTATTTTTGCGATTGGATAAAAACGACCACAAAGAAAACAAAATCGTTGAAGTGAAAATAAATGTTCCCGGCAACGTGATTTTTGCCAAAGCTCAAAAAAATACCTTTGAAAGTGCCACAGACGAGGTGCTTGATGTACTCAAAAGGCAAATCACCAAGCACAAAGAAAAGCAAATGAACCATTAAGGTATAGTTTAGATTTTATGTGCCAAAACTTCCTGAATTTTGTTCAGGAAGTTTTTATTTTTGAACTTTTCAGAAAAACTCGCTACCTTTGCAGTTAAATTCTAAATGTAGTGGAAATTCTAAAACAACTTCTGGATTTTATTTTACACGTAGATAAGCACTTGCAAGGGCTTTTTCAGGATTATGGTGTATGGATTTATGCTATTTTGTTTCTGATAATTTTTGTGGAAACAGGCTTGGTAGTAATGCCCTTTTTGCCCGGTGATTCGCTTCTTTTTGCCACAGGAGCTTTGATAAGTGTTACTAATGAACTCAACATTTGGCTAATGGGGCTGATTTTGTTTGTAGCGGCAGTAATTGGTGATAGCGTAAATTATTGGGTAGGGAAAAGATTGGGAAATAGCGTATTTCAGCGAGAAAGTCGTTGGATAAAAAAGGAATACCTTTTGCGTACCCAAAAATTTTATGAAAAACACGGAGGCAAAACAATTATTTTCGCAAGATTTATTCCTATCATACGTACTTTTGCTCCCTTTGTGGCGGGTATTGGCACAATGAACTATCCTCGTTTTTTGGCTTACAACGTAATTGGAGGCTTTGTGTGGGTGTGGTCTTTTTTGTGGTTGGGCTATCTTTTTGCTGATACCGAAATTGTACGTAAAAACTTTACACTTGTCATTTTTGCTATTATTTTGCTTTCCATTACGCCGCCTATTGTTGAAATTATCAGGCATAAGTTTTTTAAGAAAAAAGAAACAGAAGTTACGCATAAAAGTTAGGTACTATGACACAAGAGCAATACAAAGATGTAAAAGCCCGTATCTCGGCTTTGAGGAGGTATCTTTGACTACGATACGAAACTACAAGAACTCACCGAAAGACAAGAAAAAACCACTGCTACTGACTTCTGGGAAAATGCTCAGCAGGCAGAAGCTGTAATGAAAGAAATTCGTAATATCAAGGTTTGGACAGAGCCAATGCAGGCTCTTTTGCAGGCAGAAGCCGATTTTGAAGTATTGTATGAGTTTTATCAGAATAATGAGCTTTCAGAAGAGGAAATTGACCAAGAGTTTCATAAGCTACTGCAACAGGTTGAAGCCTTAGAGTTCAAGAAAATGTTGAGTGGCGAAGAAGATGCTTTGAGTGCAATGATGGAAATCAATCCAGGGGCAGGTGGCACTGAAAGTATGGACTGGGCGGAAATGCTGATGCGTATGTATATTATGTGGGGCGAAAGTCAGGGTTTTAAGGTGAGAGAGGTAAATTACCAAGCAGGTGAGGTAGCAGGTTGTAAATCGGCTACTTTGGAATTTGAAGGAGAATTTGCTTATGGTCTTTTGAAGTCCGAAATAGGTGTGCATCGTTTGGTGCGTGTTTCACCTTTTGATTCAGGTGGTAGAAGGCACACCTCTTTTGCTTCGGTATTTGTGTATCCGATTGTTGATGATAACATTGAAATCACCATTAACCCTGCGGATTTGGAATGGGATACGTTTCGTTCGGGTGGAGCAGGCGGGCAGAATGTAAATAAAGTAGAAACAGCGGTTAGGGTTCGTCATAAGCCCACAGGTATCGTGGTGGAGTGCCAGCAAGAACGCTCTCAACATCAAAATCGTGAAAAAGCCTTGCAAATGCTCAAATCAAGGCTTTATCAGTTGGAAATGGAAAAAAGACAAGAAGAGAAAGATAAAATAGAAGGAACTAAGAAAAAAATTGACTTTGGCTCGCAAATTCGCAATTATGTACTTCACCCCTACAAACTTGTCAAAGATGTTCGTACAGGTGTAGAGCGTACAGATGTGCAAAACGTACTCAATGGCGATATAAACGACTTTATTAAGGCATATTTAATGATGCAGTAATATGCAATTTGCTGATGTAAAAAATGATATTGCCTTTCGTAAAATTTTCGGGAACGAAAACAAAAAACAGATTTTGATTTCGTTCCTCAATGCAATTTTAGGATTGGAAGGAGAGCGAAAAATCGCAGATGTGCAAATACTCAACCCTTATCAAGTTCCCATAGTGTTAGGTGCAAAATCTACCGTGCTTGATGTAAAGGCTCGTGATGAAGCAGGCAAAGAGTATATTGTTGAGATGCAAGTTACAGATAAAATTGGCTTTGCTCAAAGAGTAGTGTATTATTCTGCCAAAAGTTACATTTCGCAACTCAATGCCAAAGAGGAGTATTACCAGCTCAAACCTGTAATTTTTATTGGTATTTTAGATTTTACCTTTTTGGAAACTTCTCACTACCTTTCCCGACATCTCATTTTAGACGAAAAAACCCAAGAACACAAACTCAAAGACCTTGAATTTAATTTTATTGAGCTACCCAAATTCAATAAAACTGAAAAAGAACTACAAACACTCACAGAAAAATGGGTGTTTTTTATCAAAAATGCAGAAAATTTAGAAGTTATTCCTGAAAGTGTTGATGATGAAGGATTGAAAACAGCTTACTTGGAAGCTGATAAGCATCTCTGGAGCAAAAAAGACCTTGAAGCCTACGAATATGCTCGTATGCGTGAAACTGACGAAAAAGCTGAAAAAATGAAAGCAGAGCAAGTTGGCTTTCAGAAAGGTTTAGAGAAAGGAATAGAAAAAGGAATAAAAAAAGGAGTAAAAAAGGGAATAAAAGAAGGTATTGAAAAAAATAAAATAGAAACTGCTCTCAAAGCTATTCAAAAGGGCTTGGATAATGAAACTATCAGCGAACTAACAGGACTTTCGTTGCAAGAAATAGAAAATTTACGCTCTCAAAAATCATAATGAAATATTAAATGTAAAAGTTATTGTTACGTCTATGAAACAGGTTATTGAAGATATTGGAATTTTAGAAAATACGGAGGCTTGCGAAACCGTAAAAACTACACAGGAAAACAATACGGGCAAGGCACGCAAGTTGTATATTGAAAGCTACGGCTGTCAGATGAATTTTTCTGACTCCGAAATAGTAGCTTCTATTATGCAAGAAAATGATTTTGATACCACTGCCACTGCCGAAAATGCCGACCTTATTTTTCTAAACACTTGTGCTATTCGCGATAATGCCGAGCAAAAAATTCGCCACCGCTTGCAATATCTGCAAAGTCTGAAAAAAAAGCGTCCTCACTTGCTGGTAGGAGTGTTGGGCTGTATGGCAGAACGACTGAAAACCAAATTATTAGAAGAAGAAAAAGTGGTTGATATTGTTGCAGGTCCCGATGCTTACAGAGATTTACCCAAACTCGTAAGTGAAGCCGATGAGGGCAGTAAGGCTATCAATGTATTTCTTTCTCGTGAGGAAACCTATGCTGATATCAATCCTGTAAGGCTCAATTCTAATGGAGTTACGGCATTTGTTTCTATAATGCGAGGTTGTGATAATATGTGTTCGTTTTGTGTAGTGCCTTTTACGCGTGGTCGGGAGCGGAGTCGTAGTCCGTATTCTATTGTAGAGGAGTGCAAAAACCTGTTTGCAAATGGTTATCGGGAGGTTACTTTGCTTGGGCAGAACGTAGATTCTTACTTATGGACTTCCAAAGAGGAAATTATTTCTCTCAAAAGCTACGAAAAAGCTATTGCCAAAGGCGAAAATTTTGAAGGAATTGAAACCTGCAATTTCGCCCAACTTTTGGAGCGAGTTGCTCAAATTTCCCCTGAATTGCGGGTGCGTTTTTCTACTTCTCACCCCAAAGATATTACAGATGAAGTGCTTTATACAATGGCAAAATACGAAAATATCTGTAAATATATCCATTTACCTGTACAAAGTGGCAACAATCGTATTTTGTCTTTGATGAATCGCACTTACACGCGTGAATGGTACTTAGAGCGTATTGGAGCTATTCGCCGAATTTTAGGGGAGGAGTGTGGTATTTCTTCGGATATGATTGCAGGTTTTTGCACCGAAACCGAAGCAGAGCATCAAGATACGCTTTCGTTGATGCGAATAGTGGAGTATGATTTTTCGTATATGTTTTACTATTCGGAGCGTCCGAATACGCCCGCTGAAAAGAAACTCAAAGATGATATTCCTTTGGAAGTGAAAAAAAGACGCTTAAACGAAATCATCGCTTTGCAAAACGAGCTTTCTTACAAACGTAATCAACAAGATGTTGGTAAGGTGCATAAGGTGCTAGTAGAAGGATTTTCTAAACGCTCACAAGAATATTTACAGGGTAGAAATTCAGCCAATAAAGTAGTGATATTCCCTAAAAAGCACCATCAAAAAGGCGATTATGTGAACGTACTTGTTAAGGAGGCTAATTCAGCGACTCTCGTAGGAGAAGCGGTAGATTAAAATCTTAAAAATTTTTTCCAAAAGATTTGAGCCATTTTTCTGAACTCTTTTTTTCTCAAAGATAGGTATTTGATAGCTCTCAAAAGGTAAAGAATTTTGGTATAAAGCCAGCCTTTTTCTTTGAGCCAGAAATGAGTTTCATTTTGGAGCGATTTTTCTAATTTACTGATAGGAATAGCTGAATTTTGACTGCTTGCCGAAACGTGATGAATAGCTCGTGTAGCAGGTGTAAAAAGAACTTGATAACCTAATTTTTTGATTAAGTAGCACCATTGTACATCTTCAAAATACATAAAAAAGTCATCGGGAAGTTTGCTTTGTGGCATTTTTTCAATAATTTCTTTTTTGGTGAGAAAAAAAGCACCCCAAACCCAATCCACAAAAATTTCCTCATTGTGCGAAAAGTAAAATCCAAGCAGTTTTTTATTTCCAAGAACTTTGTGCAGCCTGAAAATTTCAATGATTTCGCAGGTAAGATTATGGAATTTATTAGCGGTGTGTTGTATTTTTCCATTAGGATAGATAAGTAGCGGACTAACTACTCCAATTGTAGGTTTTTCTTGAATTTTTTTTAAGCAAATTTCTATGGAATTTTCGGTGAGTTCAATATCGCTATTGAGGAGTAAAATATACTTACCTTTGGCATATTGCAAGCCAAGGTTATTGCCTTTAGCAAAACCTACATTTTCAGTAGATTTGATAAGTGTAATTTGCGGAAAAAGCTCTAAAAATTTATCAGCATCACATTCCGTAGAGGCATTATCTACCAAAATAATTTCATAGCTTACTTCTTGGGTATATTGCAAAATGCTTTCAATACACTTGCAAGTAAGTGAAAAAGTATTGTAGTTGATGATGATGATGGAGAGCAAAGATGTCATTTTTGTTTAATAACTCCTATGCCAGCCCATCCTTGTTGAGGGTCTGCAATAAACTCTTTATATTCGTAGTTACTTTTTATTTCATTGAAAAACTCTCTTACTCCAACATTCCAACTTGGGGGGTGTTCGGCTATATCGTGGAAACCTATCAAACCTCCACTTTTTACTAATGGGGCATATAGCTCAAAATCTGTTTTTACTCCTTGATATGTATGATCTCCATCGATAAATAAAAAATCTATTTTTTCCCCATTTAGAATGTTTTTTACATTGGATAAAGTTTCTTGTGAGTGGGAGTCTGCTCTATAAAGTATTATTTTCTGATTTTCACTTGCAAAAGAGTGGTAGAAATTTTCTTTATATTTGGGGTATCCTCCTCCGTATTTGCCGCCTGGTAAGTCAATAGATATAATGGTGGCATTTTTATCTGCTAATTTTGAAAATAAGAAAAGAGAACCTCCATTTGCAGTACCTATCTCTAATATACATTTTGGTCTTTGCTGTTCAATCAATTTGGTAAGATTTAATATTTCTTCTGGTACTTGTTTTATCCAAAAGAAACGCTCCCATTTGGGGCTATAGATAAGTTCTACCAATTGTTCTGCATTTAGCCCTTCTGATTCTTTGGCAAGTAAAGGGGCGTATTTTTTCAGCTCTCTTGCGGCATTCCACTCGTGGAACTTATTTTTTAGTTGTTTAAACATTTACTTGAAAAGTTTATTCCAAACATACTTAACTCTTGCAATATTACGATTATTCTTCAAAAATAACTGAAATTTAGACAAAGGAAAAGGATAATTTTGAAAATTTTGAATGAGTTCTTGAATATTTTTGCCTTCAAAGAAAACTAATTTATTCCATTTTTCGGGCTGTAATGGGTGAAAATTGCGTATTTGAGCATAATTGCTTTCATCAATATTTTTCCAAAAATCAAAATATTTTGTTGTATCAAAGTCTGTTTTATGCCCCCAGTTAGAAATTTTTTGCCATACTTCTTCTTCACTTCTCGACCAAGTATCGTGTAACATATAAAAAGGGGCTATATGATTGAAATATCCATTTTTCCTGCCATATTCGTAATAAGGCTTATTGCTTGCTACTTGTATGAGGTCTAATTCGTTATTAGCTATAACCAAATAACCTCTTTCTGTCTTTTTGAATAGGTTAATCAAGCTAACATTTACATTTACAGCTTTTTGCTTCCAAGATAGTTGTTGCAGGTATTCTACAAATCCAGCAAAATCAATAAAATACTCATCTACATCTAACTGGATATGCCAGCCTCCTTCACCCATTGCCTTGGCAAGCAGGTTTCGTTCTCTCACTTCGCATTGCATAGGAGAAAGTGAAGGTACGTAGAAATCATCTTCATACAGCTGAATTTTCTTATCGGTATCAATTTGGTTAATAAAATTTTGAAAATCTGCTTCATCTATTTCAAAAGGATTACCACTCCAAGTGATGCGTTTTTTGTCAATTGCCAAATAAATAGCATCAGCCGCTTGATATACAAGTGGTAAAGCATTTTTTAATAAAATCCAATCGTATGAAATTAAGAACCCGACTTTTACAGAAACCTTATTTTGCATCGCCCAAAAGCATTCGTTTAGTATGATAAGCAATATCTTTGAAAAATGTAAAATCTTGCATAGGATTAGCCAGTAGTGTTTTCAGACTTTCTTTGTAACCTTGCCAAAAATGTTTTTCCTGAAAGGCGATCATTGCATTGTAGCGATGCATATACTCGTGATTAGGTATCTTTTTGAGCAGATATTTTGCCCACTCTTCTGTCAATGATTTTTTTTCTTCCAAAGATAAGTTAGCAAAGCTATCATTAAGTTTTTTGGCTAAAAATTCATCTACGATTTTCTTTTCAATTCTATGCCAATAATGGCGATTGTATTTTTCACAATCTATAAGCTTTGAGCGAGTTTGCAAAAAGTAAGAAAAGGCGTACTGCTCGCAAGCGTGATTTTTTGTGGGTGCATAGAGTTGGTCTGTCAATTCGTATACTGCTTTAAGCCAATGAAAATTATTTTTGTGCAGTCCGATAATTCCTGCATTCCAAGAGGCAAAACTTTCGGGGGGTATGGCTGTTTCTTTGTTCTGAATAATAAACTTGTGCTGTGAAAGTAAATCATAGACGGCTCTGAAATGGTCTTTATCATTAGGGGGGTAAGTTCCTAAAAAACTCATCTGATACTCAAACTTGTGCATTATTGACGTTTGAGGCTCTATTTTACTAATAATTTCTGAGAAATCTTGGTAGAAAAAAGTGTCTGAATCAATGTAGAAAATATTGTTTTGGGGATACTGTAGGGTGGCATTTTCAATAACTCCAATTTTTACTCTATGAATAAGGTCATCATCTCCCATCATTTCCTGAATTTTCTCTTGACTTAGCAAATGGTATTCTACAAGAGAACTTTCAGAAAGAAACTTTTGATAGTAGTTTATCTGGTCGGTATATATGAGTATTTTATCATCTATTTGTACAGGATAGTAGCATAATAAACTTAAAACTGAAAATATAGTTCGGTTGTGTAAAAAATCTTTCCCCGAAGAGAAATAAACAAAACTAGTAGCCATTTTCTTTTGTCTTATTAAAAGCTAAAATTGCAGAGGGTTGCCCTTCAATTTGAGTTAAAAAAGCATTAAAGTTAAAATTTTGTAAAGTGCTTATAATCTGTTCATCGCTGATATGTTCTTGATGTACTTCCATTATGATACTTTGTGTTTGGGGCAGAAACGCTTGCAAGTGCTTTTGGTCTGTAAAGATTGTTTTTTCTGCTCCTTCAATGTCTATTTTTAGAATATCAATTTGTTTTTCTTTGGCTAATTCAGGTATTGTGCAGGTAGGTACTTTATCAATAATTTCGTGTGTGATACCCTCTGCAATGACGTGAAAGCCGTCATTAGAAAAGTCTATCCTTCTCAATTCCAACTCAGTAGTGGTATTCCACAATGCTTTACGAATACATACAACTTGTTTTTGCAGTTTGTTCAGTATTATATTTTTTTCTAATAGTTCAAAGTTGGTTTTTTCAGGCTCAATGCAAATGATTTGGGATTTAGGAAAATAACTATGTAGATATAGAGTAGCACAACCAATATTAGCACCCGCATCTATGATGAATTTTACTTCAGTCTTTTTTTCTTGAATTTGTGTGATGAATTTTTGGTAGTCATCAAAAATAAAAAATCCTTCAAAAACCAACAAATCACGTGTATATTTTCTAACTAAAATACTCAAATTCTTATCTTTACCAATCCCTGCTACTTTGATAAGTTCCTTGCCTTCTAAGGTGAGTTTGTAACCCTTATCGGCACAGGCAATTGCAAAAATAAGCAACCGTTGGAGTTGAATATTTTTCTGAGCAAGTTTTTTGGTGACGAAAAAGTGGTATAATGCATAAACAAGTTCAGTGAAATAAAATATTCTCCAAATACTTTGTAACCTGTGAATCAAACTCATAAAACATTGCTTTTTTTAAAAACTTTTATTTTAAGCCAGTAAATAAAACCTTTAATAAATTCAAAAGAGTTGTATCTGTATAAAAAAATATTTCTAAACAGATTTACAAGTGCAATCCAAATACTGCCACACTGTAAGTGTAACATAGATGTATTACCAGTTATTTTACCTAAAATTTCACAATATTTTTCTTTACTGATTTCTCTTCTTTTCAGAAATTTGGAAAGAAACTTTTTTCTTATATCATACAGATAATGCAACTTGTATGCAGTTTTTCTACAACTGTTATTATACACAATACTAACAGAGTCTTGCAAGCGAACTCTATATTTGAACAATTTTTGGTCAATAAAATAAAATTGCTTATTTGTCAATAATGCAATTTTGAGCCAAAACTCCCAGTCCTCGTGTCCAATTAAAATTTTACTTTCATTTAATCCTCCAACTTTAGACCATATATCTTTACGAAACATAGCACACATATCAATAAAATTTGCTTCTGCTAACGATAGTAAACTTTGATTTTGCCAAGTTTGACTATCGGAATTTATATCACCAAAATATTCAGGAGCGGCATAAACTACACCTATTTGCTCATTTTTATCTAATATTTCTTTTCCGATGACTAAGTAATCCATCAAAATTAAATTGTCACTATCTAATGTAAAAATATACTTTCCAACAGAATGTTTTATTCCGTAATTTCTTGCAGAAGCTGGTCCTCCGTTAGTTTTATGTAAAACTAGAAATTTAGCAGATAAATCATTTAATATTTTTATTGTTTCAACGTCGCTACTTCCGTCGTTAATTATGATTATTTCTGTATGGTTCATTATTGGGTGAGAAGTATCTATACTTTTCAGAGTTTCTAAAAGAAAATTCCCACTATTAAAGCAAGGAATAATTATAGATATTTCTATGTTTTCTTGCCTCATTTACTTACCATTTTTAAGGAAGGAATACATACGTTTAATATAATACAAAGTTTGTTTAGGCAATTGATTTTTGTACTTTGAAAGATAAAATATTGTTTTGACAATAGTTGGGGCATTTTGTAAATGCTTATGAGCCACTTTTTGCCATTCAGGTCTAAATTTCTCAAAACCATCGGAAGTGCCCGTTTTGGAAGTAGAATGAACTCTATAGTAAGATAGTAATTTTTCTGTACAATAAAAAGTGTATTTATTGGAAATAGTCAGCCATAAATCATAGTCCATTGCATAATGAAGATTTTCATCAAATTTACCAAGCTCTTGGAAAGCTCTTCTAGAAAAGAATATTGATGGTTGTGGAGGACAGAAATCTATCTCCCAATAACGCAGCAATGAAGAAAGGTTAATATCTTTACTCATCAAATATTTTTTCTCTCCAAGATTTGTAATCATACAGCAAGCCCCACATAAAACATCTATATTTTTAGAAAGAAATTGATTAGAAACATAAGATAATGTGTCCTTTTCATAAAAATCATCAGAATTTAACCAAGCTAAAATAGAACCACTTGCTTTTGCAATACCTTTATTTAAAGCGTGGCTTTGCCCTTTATCTTTTTCACTAACCCAATAAGTCAAATATTTTTCATATTTTTTTATGATTTCCACGGAGTTATCCGTACTGCCTCCATCAATAATAATATATTCTAAGTTTGGGTAGTTTTGTCCAATTACAGATAAAATTGTTTCTTCTAAATATTGCCCCTGATTGTAGCTAGGAGTTATAATGGATATTTTAGGCATTTCCATAAAGTACAAAGTGATAAAGTTTCTTATATGCTTCTGCCTGTTTGTTTAAGCT
>CAZZLW010000024.1:0-19927 GCA_964654605.1 uncultured Cytophagales bacterium
TCGGGAGCCCCAAGGCACCCTCTTTCATCTAATTTTTCTTTATCGCATACCACACACAAATCAGGCTGAACGACGGTGTAAATTTCTTTGTTTGCCTTTTTAGATTTTTTCTTGTCAAACAAACGAACATCAAAAGGGGCAATAAGTAAGTTACAGCCAAAATCATTTTTCTGTAAATACTCTCGCATATAGAAATACAAGTTTCCCGCCACCTTTTGGTGTTTCATATTTGGAGCAGGGGACATTTTGAAAATTTTGCCTTTGATGAGCTCCAGCCTTTCTTCAAATTGCCAGAGCAAATAATCGGCATAGGAGTAGGTTTGGTTCAAATCCAAAGCGTTGATGTCGGTGATTTTTTGCATAAAGACAAATATTTTCCCAAATATAACATTTTTTGTAAAATTTGCGTTTAGAATTGCTGAAAAACAGAGATTAAATTCTTGTTGCAACAAAGATTTTTGAAAAAAATTTTTTTATTCTTTGAGAATGTTTTATCTTTGTGCCTCAAAATTTTTCTTAAACCTGTGAAACATAATTAGTTACATTAAACACATACCAAAATGACAAAAGCAGAAGTAGTTGCAGAAATCGTTGAAAAAACAGGTGTAGAACGCGTTGTAGTACAAGCTGTGGTAGAGCAGTTTTGCAACGTAGTGAAAACCAATATGACCAAAGGTGAGAATATTTACATCAGGGGCTTTGGTTCTTTTATCAATAAGAAGAGAGCGAAAAAAACTGCTCGTAATATTTCTAAAAATACGGCTATTATTATTGATGCTCATTATGTACCTTCTTTCAAACCCGCTAAAACTTTTGCGGCAGAAGTAAAAAAGAGCGTTACAGATAAAAATGTAAAGCAAACCAAAAAGCGTAAAAAGAAATAGTAGCTTATGCTGAAATGGCAAGGATTTCTGATAGCAGGGGCGGGTATATTAGTTGCTACTTTTTTTTTCTTGCCCAAAGTAGTGGTAAAAAATCCTTCGGGAGAGCTAACGGAGCGTTCTTTGCTTGAAAAAGACAAAGCAATGCCTGAAAAAGAACACACTAGTACGCTTTCGGAAAGCGATAAGAAAAACCTTGCTTATTTCAAAAATCAATGGCTTAAAGCAGATAATTTGCAAGCAAAATTTCAATGGTCGGATTCTCTTGCTAAAATTTACAAGAAATTCAATCAGTGGGATAGTGTTGCTTTTTACAGCGAAAAAGTAGCCGAGCAATTCAATGATAAAAATGCTTGGCTTAAATCTGCTGAAAGCTATTTTGAAGCATTTACTTTTGCTTTGGATACAGCCAAAATTCGTAAGCTGGCAGAAAAAAGTCTGAAATCTTACGAAAAAGTATTAGGTTTTGAGCCTGAAAATCTGCTTGCTCAAACCAAAATGGGTGTTTTGTATAAAACGCTCAACCCCCAAGCTCCTATGAAGGGTATACAGATGGTTTCGGCGGTTGTAAAAAAAGACCCTAACAATGAACTTGCTTTATTTTATTTAGGCACTTTTTATGCTGAAAGAGGGGCTTTTCAGGAGGCAATAGAACGCTTTGAAAAGGTGCTTGCCCTAAACCCTAAGAACCCTGATGCTTGGATTTATTTGGCTCAATGCTACGAGGAAACTCAAAAGCCTAAAAAAGCCAAAGAAGCCCTACAAAAAGTTTTGGATTTAGATGTTCCTGCGGAAATCAAACAAGAAATTCAGAAAAAAATTCAGAGTTTGTAGTTCTGAAAACAGGATTTAGAACATTGTATATACGGAGTAAAACTTTCACTTCAAACTCTTGAACCTTCAAACTTTTTGAACGTAAATAATTGCAAAATACTTTTGAATTCATTTGTTTCACTATAAAATTTTACGATTATGCCTTGCGGAAGAAAAAGAAAAAGACACAAAATCGCTACTCACAAACGCAAAAAACGTCTTAGAAAAAACAGACACAAAAAGAAGTAGTTGAATATTTCTGGGTTTGAGTGTTGGGTATAGAATAATCACCCACCTCAAACTCAAATTTTACACTTTCAAGGCGTGAAAGTGTTTGTTTTATGTATTGTTACACTAAAAAATTGTACTACTTTGAGCAACGAACTGATTATCAATGCGAACACCGAAGAAGTTCGCATTGCTCTCTTGCGTGAAAAGCAAATAGTAGAGTATCACGTAGAGCAGAAGGGCAATCAGTTTGCAGTAGGCGACATTTACTTGGGGGTCATCAAAAAATTAGTACCGGGAATGAATGCCGCTTTCGTAGATGTAGGTTACGAAAAAGACGGCTTTCTGCATTATTTAGACCTTGGTCCTAATATTCGCTCGCTTATCAAGTACACCAAAGAAGTCATTGCTAAAAGACAGCAATCGGCATTCCTAAAAGGTTTCAGCCTTGAGCCTGAAACCGACAAAATGGGCAAAATTGAAGAAGTTTTACAAAAAAATATGCCTATTTTGGTGCAAATAGCCAAAGAGCCGATTTCCAGCAAAGGTCCGCGTCTTTCTTGTGAACTTTCGCTTGCGGGCAGGTATTTGGTGCTGGTGCCTTTTGGCAATTCGGTGAGCATATCCAAAAAAATAGTGAGTCGTGAGGAGCGTCAGCGTTTAGCTCGTTTGGTAAGTTCGGTAAAACCCGAAAACTTTGGCGTAATTATTCGTACCGTAGCCGAAAATGTAGATTTAGCCGAAATTGAGGCAGATTTGCAAAATTTACTCGCAAAGTGGAAAGAAGGTTTTGAGAACTTACGAAATGCTTTGCCTCGCCAAAAAGTAATCGGGGAAGTAGGACGCGTTTCGGCGATTTTGAGAGATATGCTTAATGATAACTTTGACAATATTGTTGTTGATGATAAGCATCTTTTTGATGAAATTAAAGGATACATCAAGCAAATTGCCCCCAAGCAAGAAAAAATTGTTCGTCTGCATAATGGCAAAGGAAAAATCTTTGAGGTTTTGGGCATAGAACGCCAGCTCAAAGGTCTTTTTGGTAAAAATGTTCCCTTGCCCAGTGGAGGCTATTTGATTATTGAACATACCGAAGCCTTACACGTGATAGACGTAAATAGTGGTAATAAATCAACTTCCGAAGAAAATCAGGAAGCCACTGCCCTCAATGTCAATTTGGAGGCGGCTCTGGAAATTGCTCGGCAGTTGCGTATGCGTGATATGGGCGGCATTGTGATTGTGGATTTCATTGATATGAAAAAAGCCGAAAACAAAAGGCTGGTGTATCAGAAAATGAAAGAAGCAATGGCAGAAGACCGAGCCAAGCATACGATTTTACCATTATCGCGTTTTGGGATTATGCAGATAACGCGTCAGCGGGTACGCCCCGAAGTAAATGTTGCTACTTTAGAAGATTGTCCTGCCTGCCGAGGTACAGGTAAAATCGGAGCCAGTATCGTCATTTCCGATTTAATTGAGCAGAATTTGGCTTACCTCATTGAAAAAAATAATGAAAAAAACATTCGGCTGGTGATGCACCCCTATCTTGCGGCTTTCTTTACCAAAGGAGGTTTGTTTTCAAAACGTTGGAAATGGCTTTTCCGTTATGGCAGATGGGTAAAAATTACAGCCGATAGCTCATTGGGTATCAATGAGTTTTACTTCAAAAACAAACAAGACGAAAATATTGAAATTTGAGCGAGTTCCAAGATGAACTCTGATTTTTCAGTTTTTTATTTTTAAGGACTTACAGCACCCCTTATTCCTCTTCTTAAAAAGTATTCAAAATTTTGATTTTCAGGTATATAACTCCCCTCTCCTTTGGAGAGGGGCTGGGGGTGAGGTCAAAAACATAAAGCATACCTTTAGGCAGAAGGACTAAAATTTGGACTTACAAACTCCTTCAAGTAATAAGGCTCAAAGTAAAACAGATTTTCAAATTCGCCTTTCTGATATTTTTTCCAAGCCATTTCGCCCATACTCTTTGCCAGAGGGTAAATATTTTCCAAAAAAATAGCATTGGGGTGCGAAATTACTTTCTTACATTTTTCTGCTCCATTACCAAAAAAAATAACCTTATCGCGAGATAAGTAATTAGCAAATGTTTCATTTTCTACAATAATTGCCGAAGTAGGCATAAGCAGTTCTCTTTGTGTATTGGCTACCAGGCAATATACTTCCATACGGCGGGCATCTATCATAGGGCAAAAGAGGGTATTTGGGGAGTAGAAAGGGATAACTTGCTCTATCATTGCTTCCAGCGTATTTATCGCTACGAGAGGCTTTTGTAGGGCATAGCACAATCCTTTGGCGGTAGCTACACCTATACGCAAACCTGTGTAGGAGCCGGGTCCTTTGGAGATAGCTATGGCGGAAACTTCGGAAAGTTGGCATTTGCTTTGCTTGCAAATTTCTTGAATGAGTAGGGTTAGCTCTTCGCTATGCGATTTTTCTGTATGCAATTCGTAAGAGGCTATGAGTTTACCTTCTTGATGCAGGGCTACCGAGCAAACGGGGGTAGCTGTTTCTATACTTAAAATCATTCTAAAAAATTTTTGCAAATGTACATACTTTTTATTAGTTTTGCTCAATAGGGAAAGTTTTAGGTTGCAGGGTTTCAAGTTGAAAAGGTTCAAACCTTAAACTTCAAACTCTTGTAACTCTTAAACTTCCAAACCCTCAAACCTTTGAACTTCAAACTTTCAAAAATTTTTACAATTTTTTTCTATTTTTTTGGTTACCTTTGAAAACCTAAATGTATAAATAGGTACAAGCTAAAAACAATTACAGATATGAGAACCCTTAATTCTTACAATTCCAAGCTCTTTTCCACACCCTTCGGAAAGCCTTTCGGTGTGGTAATGCTCTGCGTATTACTACTATGGCAAGGAAAGGCTTGGGGGCAGTTGAATGTAAATGCTGTAAATACACCTTTTACGATTGATTTTTCTACAACAGTAACAGGTGTAAATAATGGTGCCTTTAATCCTTTTTCGGCACCCGGAGGCACTGTTTCTGAGGTGGCTCCATCAGCAGGTAAATTAAATGCAAATGCTTGGCATTTTATCAATGATGGAGCGGCAATTACCTCTAATTCTACTTTTGGTACTTCGCAAGGTGGTGGTAGAAATGCGGCTTTTGCTACTGCACCTGGTGCTTCTGCCAATAATGCTACTGGTGCTGGTTGGTATGGTTTTAATATAGGAGGAACAAACCCTGCTTTGGGTTGGCAACCTGATGGAGCTTTTGCAACTGATGGAGCTGTTACGCTACGATTGCAAAATAATACCGGTGTAACTATTACAACCCTTGATATTTTCTATAATGTTTATGAGATAAATAATTCTAACAATTCTAATACGGTTCGTTTTTTTCATTCTGCTAATGCTGCTTCTTGGGGTGCGGCAAATGAAATAGCCGCGATGCAAGTAACCTCTGTTAATGCAGAGCCTGCCGCTACTATCAACGTTACGGGTACATCAGTTGCCGCTGGTGGGGTGGTTACTATCACACACGCATCAGGAGCCAACTCTGCTATCAATAATAATGATATAGTTTTTTTGAACAATAGTGTCGTAAATACTCAATTACGGAGAGTTTCTGGATATGTAACAGGAAAAACAGCTACTACTACTACTATCCAAATAGACCCCGCCGTAGGTGCGGCAGTAGCTTCTCACGGTGCTGGAGGGCAGTTTACCGTAGCTCCCGTAATTGTACACCCACGAAGAGTGAGTTTGAACGTAACAATACCTAATGGCTCTTTTTATTTCTTACGTTGGTATTTAGGAGGTACAGGGGCAGATGAAATGGCTCTGGATAATATTATTGTTACGGCAAATCCTGTGGGGCTTCAACTGACAAATGCTGGAGTATCTACCATTATAGACTTTGATAATACACTTGCTAATGTAAATAACGGCACATTTACAGCACCAGCCAATATATCAGATGTTTCTCCTGCCGCTGGGCAACTAGATGCCAGTTCTTGGGCTTTTGTAAATGATGGAGCCGCCGCCGCCCCCGGCGGAGCCGCCGCTTTTGGGGGCATTGCTGTAGGAGGGCAGGGGGTATCCGCCGGTGGAGTAGCAACCGCGGGCTGGTATGGTTTTAACGTACCAGACCCTACATCAATAGACCCTTCTGCCACAACTAGGACACTTGGCTGGCAATCTGATGACCCTTTTGCTACCGCAGGAATGATAACCCTACGAATGTTTAATGCAACAGGGGCAAATCTTTTGGATTTTAGAATATCCTTTACCATTTGGGAAAACAACAATACCAATGCCTCAAATAGAGTGAGGGTTTATATTTCTAATGATAATACTACTTATACCTTAACCAGTGTAACGCATACATCAGTAGCCACTACTGCTGCAACAGGCTGGCAAGGCACGCTCTATACTTTTACAGCTCGTACCCACATACCTGCTCTTACGGTTGCACCGGGTGCTCCATTCTATTTACGCTTTTATATAGACCATAATAGCGGTACTGGACAAGGAGATGAAATGGCTATTGATGATATTACCATTGTGCCTTCTGCCACTGCACTTACTTCTATAAACCCTAACCGAGATATTGTTTGGGCTTATGATAGCTTTGATTATTACAATACAGCTAATATTGTTACAGATATTGATAGTGATGGTATAAACGATGCTCCTTTCAAAGGAATAAATACTGTTTTTGCTGATTTTGGTACCTTACCCATCAATCTCCATCAAATTATGACAAGTGGAGGTTTAACAGCCCGATATAGAAGAACCAATGGCTACGCGAGTTTAGGCTGGGCAGGAGATTGGCTTTCTGCTACCGCTCATAGTGACATTGTTGTAACAAGAGGAAAGGATGCCGTAGGTAATCCTGCTAAACCTACCATTCCTATTACAAGTGCTTCGCAACAAAGAAGTATTGTAAATTCGGGTATGTATGTAGAGGGTGGTAACAATAGAACCATAGGCAGAAGACTTCAGACAAGTACAGGTGGCTATGCCTTTCAATATACAGCTACCAGCACCACCAGCTATCAGCCTTGTACCTCTGTCAGTGCCGATTGTCCCGCGATTAGCCCCTTAAGGCACAACAACGATGTAAGATGTATTACACATATTCGTACTACGGATAATCAAGTTGCTGGTGACCACGTGTATTGGTCTCATACCAACAATGTGCGTATGGGAGCAGAAGGCTCTACTATATGGGTAGGCGTAATGCTTCGCAAAAATCATAATAATGCTGACCCTGTGTATATTTCATTGCACAGAAATACTCCTGAGCACAATTTAGGGGCAGGAACAAATGAGGTACAGATTGGTTATTTTGGTGGCACAAACCCCGATGGTACAGATGCAGATGGCTTTAGGCACTGGGGGGTAAGAGTAAATGGAGTGGTAACCCGAGGAACAGATGTTAATTCCCGTATTACTACTGCCCAAATGATTAATGGTAGCTTGACAGGACAACCTGCCGCAGGTACTCCCGAAGAGCGTGTTTTTGACTTACTTGTAGCAAGAATTGATTTTGCTCAGGGCACTCCTGCCACTGCCGCTAATATTACTACCCTGAAAGGTGGTTTTGACAATACCTATGCCTCTAACCATAGAGTTCAATTATGGGTAATTAGAGATATTGCTCGCGATAATGATTCACCTAACGCAGACGCTTATCCTCCTGTTCCCAATCCTGCAGGTTATCCATCGGATCAGGGAACAATACTAGACGACCTAGCTAGTGGAATTAACTTTACTACACATAGAAGTGTAGATGTTACAGTTCCAGCCGCGATAGATATTTCTTTCCATTCTGTGGGGTATTTTCCTGGTGCACAGCCCGATGCCAGTGCAATGGATGAACTTAGAATAGGCGGAAGTTTTAACCAAGCCGCTCTAAACTCACCTGTGGTAAGTTTGATACGTGGCTTGTGTAGTGCAAATGGTGGTACGCTTGGCTTACAGGCTTATGAGGGAGGAAGTTTCGGTTCAGCAAGATGTATGGAAACCAATGGTACTGTGAATACAAGTCTGCCCGATTGTCCTGGTACTACTACAAGTACAGCTACCAACCTAACCCAAGAAAGATATGACCCTGCCAGCACAGATATTTGGGGAAGTGCTGTACCTGAAAGTACTTTAGATGGTTTGTGGGATTTAGCTGCTGGGGGGCATCCTTCTTACGGAACAACTGGTAATAATGCTGTAATTAGGGCAGGTGGAGCTACTAACCTTTATGTTGGAGGTCCTAGAATTAACTCACTTAGTAGTGGGGCATACAATTATCAGCTTAACACAGGTAGTGGTCCAAACGACAACAACTATCTACTGGGTACTCAAAGCCGTCATAGCTTCGGACCCGCGTGGATTCCTTTCTACGACAACAGCCCTCATAGAAATGGCTACTTAATGAGTATCAATGCCTCTTATGCAAGAAGTAAGTTTTTTGACCAAACTATATCAGGTCTTTGTGCTGATACGCAATATGAGTTCTCTATTGATATCATAAATGTTTTGCGTAGAACCAGAGTGATTACTAACTCGGCACCTTTTGCCATTGACGCATCTTTAACTTGGAGCTACGAAGGTGTTGCGGGAGGAGTAATGGTAGCTACAGATAGATGTGATCCTCAGTTTGAGCCGGGCTGTCAGCAAATGAGCCGACCTGGTAGCAGTGGTTCTTTTATAGGTTTAGGTTCAGTTACTCTTAACGGAACGGGACCTGCTGGTACTACCAGTGGTTCCGGGGGAACAAATAGAGATTATTCCTTGAACCCCGAAGTTGAGTTTGCCTTAAACGATGTACCTATTTACACTGTACCTATTTCTATCCCAAATGATGGACAGTGGCATAGAGTTGGGCTTACTTTTGTAACCAAAGCTAATCTTGCCCAAGCACTCAATCTTTCTGTAAAAAACCTTGCACCTGGTGGTATGGGGAACGACCTTGCAATAGATAACATTAGCTTCCGCCCTTGCGGTTCTACTTCTACATTATTCGACCAGTCTACCGTTTGTGATGATGGCTCTGGCGACCCTGATGCGGGTAATGTATGGTTGCAAATCAATAAAGCAGGACTAAGTTTTGCAAATGCAAGGGTAAGGTTCCAAAAATGGACACCATATCCCACGCCTATCAATCACCTTGTTACAGGGGTAAGCAATGCCGCCAATGCCGTGATAACGCTACCTGATGGACCAGCTCCTGAAGATGGTGATGGTACCCAAAGAATACCAATAGGGGCTGTTGTTGCTTTGTACGATTTGGAAGGTATGGGGATACTTAATGGAACACAGGCTACTGTATTGTCTAAAACATCTAATACCATTACAACAGACTTAAATACATCTGCTTCCCCAGCTTATCCGACAAACGTGGGGGTATTGAGATTGGTAGCTCTCCCTGATGCATTAGTTATTAATATTACTGCAACAAATCCTATAACTATAACCCTTACTGGTGGTGGCGATGCCATTCCTATTGGAACACAAGTAACATTTAGTGGGGTAGCAGGTATGACAGGTATCAATGGGGTTTCAGGTAGAGTTATATCTACTTCGCCTACTACTTTGGTAGTGCAGGTTGCGGCTGCACCTGGTGGGGCTTTCAATGATGCAGGTGGTACTGAGCTTATAGAGCTTATGCACGCCAGTGATGATTTAGATAACGATGGTATTCCTGATGAAAATGAATGGGTAGATATTACTTTTAACCCTTACAATGGAGTAAATTACTCATCAGTAGGCGTAACTAATTTCCCAGCGTTTTATCAAAGTAGCTTTATGCCTGCAACGCCCGTAGCCTTACCACGTGCTATTACGCAATTCAATGTATTTTACCCTAATGGTACTTACATTAGAGCTATGTTCGCAGGGAACGAGGCTAATCTTACAGATGTATCTGGCAAATGTAGATTTATTGCGAATGGTTTTGAGATAAATTGTAATATTTTGCCAGCTATAGGTGGTAGGCTCAAAGCAAGAAATACCGCAGATGGCATAGAACTAAAATGGAATGCCTATCAAGAAAGAGCAGGAGTTAAATATATTTTGGAACGCTCTTATGATGGACAAAACTTTATAGAAATAGCAGACTACTCTGCTCTGGGCAGACCTGAATATAAACATTTAGATAGGGCTCCTTTTGTTGGTAAAAACTACTATCGTGTAAAAATTGTAGAAACCAACAGTTCTTTCTATTACACCAACATTGCCACTGCCGACTGGAGTGAGGGTAATATGATTACCATATACCCCAACCCTGCAAATGATAATGTGAATGTAGTATTTTCTGATGATTTTGCCGCAGAAAATAAAGTGCAAATCAAAGTAACAACTACTATGGGTAGTGAGGTGAAGAATAGAAGTTATGAACTTCAAGCAGGTACTCGCACATTAGCTATCCCGACCGCAGATTTGCCTAATGGCTTATATCTACTTGAAATTCAGATTGGTACTGAAAAAGTCGTTCATAAATTGGTTATTAAACATTAAGATTTATGAAAAAGCTTGTATGTTTCGTTGTGGCAATGGGATTGCTTAATCTCATTGCCACAAAAGCTCAAACTGTAAGTTTCTTACCAAGTAATACTTACACGGCATCCGTTCCCAAAGGACCAGGTTCTTATTACTTTCAAGTGAGCAACACTACCAGTTGTGCTCTTGGAGGTACAGTGGCAAATGATAATTGTCCATTCAGATTAGCTGTTAGTAGTTTTCCCTGTCCAAGTAGCCAGCTTATTATGGATTGGGAGCCAGTCAGTTTTACTCCTTTTATGAGTGGCTTGCCAACACCGCAAATAGAGCATCCAATTGGATTTGCGGCAACTGATACCCCGCCTTGTACTTCTGGTTTTACGATATGCAGAACAGCAAACTTTTATTACTATGGACCTGGTATTTACCAGTTTCGTTTGTGTGTAAGATGTCCAGCAATGACTGCTCCGGGTGTATGTGCTACAATTACTTATACTGTAAATCCCCCTGTAAATACACCACCAGTGGTTACATTAGAGGATATCATAGAACTTACCCTTCCTATTAGCAATACTGAACGTTTAGATGCTACTATTAGCGACCCTGCTGATGCACTATCGGTGCAATGGTCGCAAAGTGGCACAAACCCTATGGCTATTACTTTGCCACCAGACTTTAATATACCCTCTGGAACACCTTCTACACTTTCTCAATTAGATGTTTCACAAATTACCAAGCCTGGTACGTATTCTTATTCTGTTACTGCTTCCGATAGTTATTTACCACCGGCAGTAACAACTGCAACGGAAACCTTCATAGTCAAACCTGCCCCGAGCAGTTTAGGGATTTCTATTACTCCACCGGGGACTGCTCCCGACCCGAATGTGCTTTATACCCCTGTCAATAATGTACCTTTGAATGCTCAAATTACAGGTATCAATGTGTATAACGATAGGGTACGGTATCAGTGGTCGCAAATAGCAGGACCCACAGCTATACCTATGCCACCTGCCGCTTACACGGCAAACATCAATGATATTCCTGTGAGCAGTAGCACCTTTAATGTTCCGCCGCTAAATCTGAATGCTTTGGCTTATGGTATTTATACCCTACGTCTTACGGTAGAAGATGAGTATTATACAGGTAGCACCATTACGCAAGATATAACTTTTGAGGTAAAACCTCCTCAAAGCAATCTTGATGTTACGGTAAATCCTGCAAGTGAAACTACTACTGACCCTTACAATAATTTCACATTTAGTGGTGAGGTTACAGGTATCAACGCGAATAGTGATGTAATTATTACCTACTGGCGTGCTGAAAATGGCAATCCTGCAAGCATTGCTTTGCCGCATACAATGGCTTCTCCCAATGCCATTCCTTTGGGAACTACTACCTTCAATCAGTCTGTTACAATGAACCAACGCATTACCGAAGGTACGTATGAGTTTTGGTTTGTGGCAAAAGATATATTCTATAATGTAGGCGATTCGGCGAAGGTGAGAATCATTGTAAAACCCGGCGAAAGCACATTTGCTCTTACAATTGACCCAAGTCCTGAAAAACGTGTGGTAAAAACACCTGAAGGTTTCATTTTCAATGAGGGTGAAAACCCCCAAAATACACCTTTTAGCGTGAAGGGTAGGGTTACAGGCATTAGCGATAAAACCGATTATGTACGTACCTATTGGCGTATGCAATATGAACCCGAACTGCCTGACCAAGATGAGCAATTGCAACCTACTTTGCCTCATACGGCAAGTGCTATGAAAAGCATAGATTTGGGCGTAACAAGCGATGAAAGCGAAGTGGTGTTTAATTTGGGTAATTGTTCGGCAGGGACTTATACCTTGCATTTTGTGGCTCGTGATGTATTCTACAATACAGCAGATTCGGTTTCTACTAAAATTATAGTAACAAAACCTGTAAGCATAGAACCAGCGGCAATGTTTAGTCCTAATGGCGACGGGCAAAACGATATTTGGTTTGTGAAAAATGTTGAAAGTTTCCCATTCCTGGGCGTGAAAATTATCAATGAACGTGGAGAGTTGATTTTTGAGACCGAATCACTTGCTCGCTTGCCTGAAAAAGGATGGGACGGCAGACGCAAAGATGGCAAACTCGCCACAGAAGGAGCATACTACTATCAGTTTTATGACACACGCGACCAAAAAATATTTAATGTAGGTTCCTTTGTCTTGTTGAGATAAGCATTGAGGGCTTCATTAAAAAGTGAAGCCCTCGCTTTTTTATATCTACTTTTCAGCTATAAAAAACAAGTCCAAAGCCTTTTCGGTGTTTTTAGTCAGAAAGTAGTCAGTATAGTCAATTTCTGTTGCCAAAGCATTAGGATTTTTCAGCAAGCGATTGCGATTGATGCGATTGAGCAAGGTATAAGGTGTCTGCAATACCCAACGTGGTAGGCGATATTCCAAATTCAAAATATCCCATTTTTTCCATTTGGCTACTGCTTTGCGGTTTTCTTCGTGATAGCGTTCTACTTTTTCATTTCCCCAGACGCCTTGTTTTTCTATTTTTTGAAAAGCACTTTGCAACAACTTCTCTAACCCCTCTGCCGTATATTCGCGAATGTGCCAAGGATTGCGAGTGAGCGATTGTTTGATGTTTGGAGTAGAAAGAATTAGCTTGCCTTTGGGTCTTAAAACTCTGTAAATTTCTTCAATGAGCAGTTTGTCGTTAGGAATATGCTCAATCACCTGAAAGCAAAGTACATAATCAAAACTATCGTCTTCTAAACTTTCCAGAGGAGGTATGTAGTGCGTAATGAACCTGTGTTGAGGATATTTTGCTTGCAGATGTTCTATGAGTTGTTCATTTTTATCCAAAGCGGTGTAGCTATCGCATTTAGGAAAGATGACTTCCAAACCTCTGCCCAAGCCACAACCTATTTCTAAAACATTGCCGCTTATTATTTGCGAAGCCGCCCAATAAGCGAAAAAAAGCCTTTGATGAATAGGATTGTCTGAAATAATCGTGTTTGAGGTAATTTCAGTAGTGGAAAACATATTTTTTTAACCCAAAAATTGCTTATTCAATAAAACTGCTTTATTGCTCTTTTTTCAATATTTTTTCACGTTCCAAATAAAACTCATTTCGTTCTTGCTGAATTTTTTGCAGTTCGTTATGATACCAAGAAACATCTTGCATAATTACGAAATAAAACTGCTCTCCATATTGCTCAAAAAAACGAATAATACAACGAAATTGCATCAATTTATCGTATAGCTCTGCCTCAATGAAATTGATACTCACTTCTTGAATATCCACCGAGAGCAAATGTTCTAAAAATGGGAAAAGTGTATAAACCGATTGTCCGTAGCTATTTTCCAAACTCACAAAAGAATTATTGCTATGCAAAATTCGGGCATTTACGTCTAAAAGCATTGCCAGATGTGTATCCCTTGCAAAAAGGCAGTGGGCTTGCTCAAAAATATCTTGATAGTCAATGTTCATTCTTCCAAGTTCTTAAACTGATTTAATCTAATCTATTATTCACATTCAAAAATGCAGAGTTTGAGCATTGGATATTTTATTTTTTGTTTTCTGTTTTGCAATTATTTACGTTCAAAAAGTTCAGCGTTTGATGTTCAAACCTTTAAGAGCTTTATCTCTCATTTTTTCTGTCTAACGTCTATTTGCTAAAATCCTGTTTTCTGCATCTTGTTTCTATACTACAAAATTTATATTTCACACCTTTTTCCCAATCATCGCTTCAGCAAGGGCTAAAAAGGCATTTTCAACGTTTTCACCTGTTTTGGCACTGCAAAGAAAATCATAACTTACGGGCAATTGCTTGAGTTGTTCGGGGCTGATTAAATCTCCTTTGTTTGCAATTTTGAGAATAGGCACATTGGGTAAAATTTTCTGCACATACTCTATATCGGCTTGCATTTGCTCGTAAGTAGAAGGGCGAGTTACATCAAACACGTATAAAATACCATTAGAACCCAAATAGTAAGATGTATTGACACGAGTTTGGGTAACCTCGCCAGCAATATCCCAAATCATCAAATTTACAATATCTTCGCCGAGCTCTACCACTTTTTTATCAATTTTTACGCCCAAAGTGGTCAGATACTCTTCTGAAAATTTTTGATATACAAAACGCTTGGTAAGTGAAGTTTTACCAACGCCAAAATTTCCAATTAAAATGACTTTTTTGCTGTACGTTTTTCCTGTATTCATTGATTTTTTGAGCAATTAGGTTATAGTGTGGAAAGTCCTCAATATGTTTTTTGAGTAAAATATTCAAATCAGTTTGCTGTATTTCTTCATCAGAGCGTTGGCTCAAATGTTTTTCGTAAAACAACTGCATATAGCTTTGCAAACGCTCCTGAAAACTTTTATCTACCACCCCCGAAACCACAGCAACCAAATAAAAACGAACTGCACTGAACACAAACATTTTCAAGTTACCATATTCCAGCATTTCCAAATCGGCTTTATTGCCAAAGGCATCATTGACAAAAGATTTGATAGCCGTAAGCATACCTGCCACCATATCGTCATCAACTACATCAGTTTGGCTATAATGGGCTTGTAAGATGCCCGAATTTTGCCAAATTACAAAAAATTCTTGAATAGTGGCTTGGGAGGCTTGTGCCAAAAGCATTTCTTCTTGCTTTACTCCAAAAAGGCTTAAAAATTCTCGGCGAAACGCTTGCCACGAAAAGCTATTATCAATTTGTTTGTTGATATTCTCGTTGAGTTTTTCCAGCTCGGTTTTGATAAATTTTTGAACCAGCTTGCCAATGATAGGGTAGAGGGCATCAATCATTTCGGGTTGGGACTCGCGAATTTCTCGCTTGATTGCCTCGCTGATATTGTTGAGCTTACCGACTTCGTTTTTTACTTTTTCAATCTTTTCCTCTAAAATAGGTTCAAGTTTGTGTAAGATTTTCTCTTCTTCTTTCGGAAAACTTTCTTTGATACTACGGATTTCTTGGGAAATTTTTTCTTGCACCTGCAAATTTTGCTTTTGCAAGACTTCCTCAAACATATCAAAGAAAACATTTACCTTTTCAAATGCGTCATTCATTTGCCAAATTATTTGAAGGCTTGAACGTTGAAACTTTGCCTTGAACCTTAAAACTTATTTTTATATTCATTCTGCAAATATTTGTATTTTTGGCGAAAAAAACAAAGTAATGCGAGTTTTTATTCTTTTGGGAAGCAATGAAGGCAATAGACTATTTTTCTTGAAAGAGGCGATACAGAGATTGGAAAATTTGGGAACGATTGTCCAAGTTTCTTCTATTTACGAAACCGAACCTTGGGGAAATTTGGAGCAGGCTAATTTTTTGAATTGTGTGCTTGAAATGCAAACGACGCTTTCTGCCGAAAATTTACTTAGGGAAATTTTAAGTATTGAAAAATCTTTGGGCAGAGAGCGAAAAACAAAGTGGCAGGCTCGCACCATTGATATTGATATTTTGTATTTTGGTAACGAGATTATTCAAACGGAGCATCTGCAAGTACCTCACCCTTTTTTACACCAAAGACGTTTTACCCTGATGCCACTTGTAGAAATAGCTTCCGATTTTCTGCACCCTATTTTTCAAAAAACCAACCAAGAGCTACTGAATAAATGTGATGATACGCTTTCGGTATGGCTTTACAAATTTGAAAAAACAGAACAATGAACAAGAATATTTCTGAAATATTACGCAAAGACGAGCAGTATGTTTGGCATCCTTTCACGCCTCTTGTAGGAAGTGAAGCCCCTTTGCCTATTGTAAAAGCGGAAGGGGCGTATCTTTATACGGAAGAAGGACAAAAAATTTTAGATGCTATTGCCTCTTGGTGGGTAAATCTGCACGGACATAGCCACCCACATATCGCACAAGCCATTTTTACGCAGGCTCAAAAACTGGAACACGTAATTTTTGCAGGTTTTACACACGAACCTGCCACTACGCTGGCAGAACGCCTGTTTTCTATATTGCCTTCCAACCAAAATAAAATTTTCTTTTCGGATAATGGAAGCACAGCTTGTGAGGTAGCTATCAAAATGGCTTTGCAATATTGGTACAATTTGGGTAAGACACAGCGAACTGAAATTATTGCCTTGCAAGGAGCTTATCACGGCGATACTTTCGGTGGAATGTCTGTTGCTGAACGAAATTTATTTAATAAACCATTTTTAGAAAAACTATTTGAAGTACATTTTTTGCCTTTTCCTGCTTGTTATGAGGTGGCTTGTTGTGCAGGGAAACGAAATAATGCTCAATGCTTTTCGGCAAAGGTTACCATTCAAAAAATGCAAGAACTTGCCGAAACAGGCAAGATAGCGGCATTTATTTATGAGCCTTTGGTGCAAGGAGCCGCAGGTATGCGTATGTACAGCCCCGAAATTTTAGATGAACTATTGAATATAGCCCATAAATACGACATTCTTTGTATTGCCGATGAAGTGATGACAGGCTTTGGACGAACAGGTAAGCTATTTGCTTCTGAATACTGCACTCAAAAGCCCGATATAATGTGTTTATCCAAAGGCATTACAGGGGGTACAATGCCTTTGGGGGTAACTACTTGTACCGAAAAAGTAATTTCTGCCTTTCGTTCTGCCGAAAAGTCTAAAACATTCTACCACGGACACTCCTACACTGCCAATCCACTGGCTTGTGCGGCGGCAAATGCAAGTTTAGATTTGCTTCTGCAAAAGGAAACTTTACTAAAAATTCATCAAATTACGGAAATGCACATAGCTTTTGAGGCTCAAATTCGCTCACAAAAGCGTGTTGCCAAAGTACAAACTTTGGGTACTATCCTTGCCCTTGAACTCAAAAGCAAAGAGGAAACAAGCTATTTCAACAATATGGCAAAAGACATTTACAAACATTTTTTGGCAAAAAATATCCTACTGCGTCCTTTGGGGAACGTTTTGTACGTAATGCCTCCTTACTGCATTGAAAAAAATGAATTAGAATGGGTTTATAGAGAAATAAGCAGTTTTTTAGAAAGCTAAACCAAGCAAGTTTTACTTGCCCAAAAACTTCCGAAAATGCTCAATAACGTAGCTAACTTCCTCTTGGGGCATAGGCACGTATAGCGGTAGAATGATGCTTCTATCGCACAAATCCTCGGAAATAGGCAACTTTACATCAGAGTAACCTTTGTAAGCTGTTTCGCGGTGCGAAGTCATTACCCCCGAACGTGTAGCAATGCCTACGTCAAGTAATTTTTGCATTAAATCATCTCTATTGATAGGGCAATTTTCTTTCAAATACACCGAATAAGATTGGTAATTAGAAAAATAGCCTTCTCTTTCATAAGGCAGACGCAGGCAGTCTATATCCTTGAAAGCATCGTGGTACTGAAAAGCGATTTTGCGGCGTTCCGAAACAATCCAATCCAATTTCTCTAATTGCTTAATGCCCACAGCCGCTTGAATTTCGGTCATTCGGTAGTTGTAGCCTACTTCCAAATGGTCAGTAATGAGGACTTTGCTACTTTCGTGCCGCACTCTATCATTGATAGCCATTCCGTGTTGGCGAAGCAATTTGAGGCGTTGGGCGTAATCTTCTCGTGAAGTGGTTATCATACCGCCATCACCTGTGGTAATCACTTTGCGTGGGTGAAAAGAAAAACACACCAAATCGCTATGCGAGCCAATTTTTTTACCTTGATAGCTACTGCCTGCGGCACAAGCGGCATCTTCTATTAAAATAAGATTTTTTTCTTTACAAAGAGCCTGAAAAGCCGCTATATCGGCGGGCATACCAATTTGATGAACTATTAAGATGGCTTTAGTTTTGGGGGTGATTTTGCGTTTTACGTCTTCAATATCCAAATTATATTCGGTATTTACTTCTGCAAAAACGGCTTTTGCCCCCACATACCGAATACAATTTGCCGTAGCGATATACGAAAGCGAAGGACAAATTACTTCATCATCTGCCTGTACGCCTGCTACAATCATTGCCAAGTGCAAAGCGGTAGTACAATTGGAAACCGCAACGGCATATTTAGCACCTGTATATGTGGCAAATTTTTCTTCAAATTCGGCTATTTTGGGTCCTTGCGTTACCCAGCCTGTCAGGATAGTATCGTAAGCGTATTGAGCCTCTTGGCTGTCAAGGTAGGGTTTGGCTACGGGGATTTTCATTGGTTTTGAGATTTTTGTTTAGCAAAATACCATTCTGATAATTTTTTTAGCCCTTCTTCCAAGGTTACAGTTGGCTTAAATTGAAGCATTTTTTCTGCTTTACTGATGTCGGCTAAACGTCTTGAAACAGGATTGATAGTATTTTCAGGCATAAATTTGGGTTCTAAATTGGAATTATTTACTTTCAGAAGTAATTCTAAAAGTTCTTTTAAGCTTGTTTCTCTTTGCGAGCCTATATTGAAAGATTCATCTGTAACTTCTGAAAACAAAGCCGCTACATTAGCCCTGGCTACATCTTGAACATAAACAAAATCCATTGAAGTAGAACCATCTCCAAAAATCAGCGGCTGACGACCATCTCTAATACAATCTAACCACTTTATCATTACTTCGGTATATTTTCCGTCAGTATCCATTCTCGGACCATACACATTGAAATATCGCAGAGCAACATAATCTAATCCATACATAAACTTGTAGCTACGGAAAAGTTGCTCGCCCCATAACTTGGCACCACCATAAAAAGTTTGATTATTGTAAGGATTATCCGTTTCGGGGGTGGGAAAATGTTGAGCTAAACCATACACTGAAGCCGAAGACGAATAAATAACCTTTTTTACCTTATATTTTACACAAAGTTGAGCCAGATGAAAAGTGGATTTTAACATTACATCAAAACCATCTTGGGGATTGGCGGCACAAGCATTGATACGTAAAGCCGCCATATGAAATACATAATCCACTTTGGAAACTAAATTTTCTAGAAGTTGCTCATTTCTAATATCTCCTTTTACGAATTCTACAACAGGGTTTTGAAGAAAATTTTTCATATTTTCATCACTACCCCTAATGAAATTGTCAATGATAATAATTTTGGAAGGTTTGTGTAGTAAAAGTTCTTCTACTACATAAGAACCAATAAATCCTGCTCCGCCGGTTACTAAGATGTTCATATAGATAGTTTTTTGTATAAGAGTTTAATTTTCAATGATTTCATCAATGATAAAAACAGGTCTTTTGCGTGAGGCATCTAAGGTACGCCACAAATATTCTGCAATAATACCCAAAGAAATATTTGTTACACCAAAACCTATCATCAGAATAGAGGCTAAGGCAGTCCAGCCTTCTTTGATGTCATTAAGAATAAGTTTGCGTGCAATAAGATACAGGGCAAACAAAGTTCCTACAATAAAAAGCGAAATTCCTACCACACTCACTAAGCGAATAGGAAAAAAAGAAAAAGCAACAAAGCTATCAATCATCAATTTGATTTTTTTTGCCAAAGTCCATTTAGATTTTCCTGCTTTGCGAGGTTGTTTTTGATAAGTGATAGAACTTTGCGGGAAGCCCAATGTAAGTATTTGCAAAAAAATAGAAGAATTAGCCTCTATGTTTTCGTTGAG
>CAZZLW010000025.1:0-24143 GCA_964654605.1 uncultured Cytophagales bacterium
CCAACAATAAAACCAAAAGAAGATTTGATATCAATCTTCAAACTAAAAAGTTTTATTCTCCTGAACTCGGTGAATGGATTACTTTGAAAGTTTCTGCCAAAGCCTTGCGTACTATCAACAAAAAAGGTATTGACGCAGTTATCAAAGAATCGGCGAAAAAAGGTACTTTGCACGCTTAGCGAATACTACCTTTCACAAGAGAGCAAATCTATGTAGGTTTGCTCTTTTGTGTTTTTTATACCAAGATTTAAGAAACTTACAAGATTTTCCGCATAGGTTTGAAAAGGTTAATTTTTAGGTTTGAAAAAGGTTTGATTACTCAAAAAATTGCAAGAAAATGCTTGACAAATTAGAAGCCATCAAAAATCGCTTTGAAGAAGTGAGCCACCAAATCACCCTGCCCGAAACTATGGCAGATATGAAAACTTTTGCAAAGCTCAATAAAGAATACAAAGATTTGCAAAAAATTGTTGATAAATACAATGAATATAAACTTGTTTTGGGAAACATTGAAAATGCCAAGCAAGTCATTGCCAACGAAAAAGACGAGGATTTTCGTGAAATGGCAAAAATGGAGTTAGACGAACTTTTACCCAAAAAAGAACAAATTGAAGAAGAAATCAAAGTTTTGCTCATTCCCAAAGACCCTAACGACAGCAAAAACGTAATTTTAGAAATTAGAGCAGGAACAGGCGGCGACGAGGCTTCGCTTTTTGCAGGCGATTTGCTGGAAATGTATCAACGTTTTGCCCAAAGTCAGGGCTGGACTTTTGAGATTTTAGACTACACCGAAGGCACCGTAGGCGGCTATAAAGAAATCATTGTAAGTATCAAAGGCGAAGATGTCTATGGAAAAATGAAGTACGAATCGGGAGTGCATAGAGTACAACGTGTGCCTGCTACCGAAACACAAGGACGTGTGCATACCTCTGCCGCTACTGTAATGGTACTTCCCGAAGCCGAAGAAGTTGATATTGAAATCAATCCTGCTGATATTGAAATGCAGACCTCACGTTCGGGTGGTGCAGGCGGACAGAACGTAAATAAAGTTGAAACCAAAGTACAACTCACACACAAACCCACAGGAATTGTGGTAGTATGTCAGGTAGAGCGTTCCCAGCACGCCAATCGTGAGCGAGCAATGCAGATGCTACGTACAAAACTTTATGAAATAGAGTTTGAAAAACAAAATCAAGAGCTTATCCAACAACGCAAGTCGCAAGTACGCTCAGGCGACCGCTCCGAGAAAATTCGTACTTACAACTACCCCCAAAGTCGTGTAACTGATCATCGTATCGGTATGACCGTCTATAATCTTGACGCCGTAATGGCAGGCGATATCGGGCAATTTATTGAAGCATTACGCCTTGCTGAAAATGCAGAAAAATTGAGCGAAGGCGTAAATTAAAAGTTTGCTATTGGTTTAGGCGTATCGTTACAGCTCTTTTATGAGCTTCTAATTGTTCATTTTCAGCCATAATACTAATGGTTTCACCAATATTTTGCAAACCTTTTTTAGAGATTTTTTGAAAAGTAATTTTTCTAACGAAGCTATCTACCGAAACACCGCTATATGCACGAGCAAAACCATTGGTAGGCAAGGTGTGATTTGTGCCCGAAGCATAATCTCCTGCACTTTCGGGGGTGTAATTGCCCAAAAATACCGAACCTGCATTGATGATTTTTTCAGCTACTTTTTCTGCATTTTTCAGAGCCAAAATCAAGTGTTCGGGGGCATATAAGTTCACTAAATCCAAAGCATCGTTGGGTTTTTCCAGCACAATAATTTTACTTTGAGCAAGAGCCTTTTCGGCAATTTCGTTGCGAGGCAGGCTTATGAGCTGTTTTTGCACCTCTTGTCTTACTTTTTCAGCCATTTTGAGCGAATGAGTAACCAAAATTACTTGGCTATCGGTGCCGTGCTCGGCTTGGGAAAGCAAATCTGCGGCAACAAAGGCAGGGCGAGCTGTTTCATCTGCCCAAACCATCACCTCCGAAGGTCCTGCGGGCATATCAATCGCTACACAATCTCGGGCTACTTGCTGTTTGGCAACGGTTACAAACTGATTGCCCGGTCCGAATATTTTATAGACTTTTGGCACACTTTCCGTACCGAAAGCCATAGCTCCAATAGCTTGCACGCCCCCAATTTTGAAAATTTTATGAACTCCCACTTTCCAAGCCGCAAACAAAATAGCAGGGTGAATTTCGCCATTTTTAGCAGGGGTACATAAGATTACTTCTTTACAAGCCGCAATTTGAGCAGGTACTCCCAGCATTAGTACCGTAGAAAAGAGTGGAGCTGTTCCTCCGGGAATGTACAAACCAACTTTTTCTATACCTACGCTTTTTCGCCAACAAGTAACCCCTTCCATTGTTTGTACTTTCTTGGGTTTTTCAAGCTGTTTTTCGTGAAATTTGTAGATATTGCTGTATGCCTGCTCTATGGCTTTCCGCAGTTTTTTATCAATACTTTTGATAGCTTTCTCAATTTCCGAATCGCTTACTTGCAAATCTCCTCCATAGTTATCAAATTTCTGATTAAACTTGCGAACTGCCTTATCGCCATTTTCACGGATTTCGTCTAAAATACTTTCTACTTTACTTACAATATCGCTATAACGTGCCGTAGGGCGTTGCAAAAGGCTTTCCCATTGCTTACGAACAGGATTTTGAATAATCGTTAGCATAGCTGATAGGTTTGAATAGAGTGCAAAAATACGGATTTTGTAAAAAAACTCTTGAAAAACGTTTTTTTCTGCAAAAAATTTTTCAATTTTGAAAAATCCACTCCAAATTTTTTCTGCGTTATGTCGGTTCATTCAGAAATCAAAAAGGTAACTACACACAAGCTCTTGGAAATGAAGCATAAAGGGGAAAAAATCTCTATGCTTACTGCTTACGACTACTCACTGGCAAAAATTGTAGATGCCGCAGGTATTGATATTATTTTGGTAGGCGATAGTGCTTCTAATGTTATGGCAGGCAACGAAACCACCCTACCTATCACCCTTGACCAAATGATTTATCACGCTTCCAGCGTAGTAAGGGCTGTAAAAAGAGCTTTGGTCGTTGTAGATTTGCCTTTTGGCTCGTATCAGGGCAATTCCAAAGAAGCACTGCAATCTACCATTCGCATAATGAAAGAAACAGGCGGACACGCTATCAAAATGGAAGGTGGTGCCGAAATCGCCGAATCCATTACACGCATACTTTGTGCGGGTGTGCCTGTAATGGGACATTTAGGGCTTACGCCTCAATCTATTTATAAATTTGGCACTTACAATGTCAGAGCCAAAGAAGAAGCCGAAGCTAAAAAGCTATTGGAAGATGCTATGCTTTTGGATAAGTTAGGGTGCTTTGCTTTGGTTTTGGAGAAAATTCCTGCGATGCTTGCCAAACAAGTCGCCGAGAGTGTCAGTATTCCTGTGATAGGCATTGGAGCAGGACCTTATGTAGATGGGCAAGTGCTTGTACTTCACGATATGCTGGGCATCAATAAAGATTTTAGTCCTCGTTTTCTTCGCCGTTATGCCGATTTGAACACTATCATTCACAAGGCAGTAGAGCAGTACATTGAAGACGTGAAAAACAAAGATTTTCCCAACGAAAAAGAGTCTTATTTTTAAGAAACAGAAACCTTCACTCCTATTAGAGAATGAAGGTTTCTGATTTTTTTGTTAAAACAGCCCTTATGTTATGAACCTGTACCCGTCTTGCCTTGTGCTTCTAATTGGGCTTTGAGTTCATCTTTCAACACTTTACGCAAAATCTTGCCTACATTGGATTTAGGCAACTCTTTGCGAAACTCAATATCACGAGGCTGTTTATAGCCTGTTAGGTTTTCTTCGCAATATTTACGCAATTCTTGCTCTGTAAGGCTTTCGTCTTTTTTTACTACATAAATTTTAACTCTTTCTGTAGCTTTGGCATCAGGCACACCGATAGCGGCAACTTCCAAGACTTTGGGGTGTCCTGCAACCACATCTTCCACTTCATTCGGATAGACATTGAAGCCCGAAACCAAAATCATATCTTTCTTTCTATCTACAATTTTGAAAAATCCATCAGGTTGCATTACGCCAATATCCCCAGTTTTGAACCAACCATCTTCTGTAAAAACTTTGGCAGTTTCATCAGGGCGATTCCAGTAGCCCAACATCACATTAGGTCCTTTGGCACAAATTTCACCTGCCTCGCCCAAAGGCACTTCTCTGCCGTCTTCGTCTATGAGTTTCAAATCAACATTAGGCAAAGGGATACCAATTGTTCCAATTTGTTCGGTGCCATCAATGGGGTTACAGGTAAGTACAGGCGAGGTCTCGCTCAATCCGTAACCTTCGGCTACGGCAATGCCTGTGAGTTGTTTCCACTTTTCAGCAACAGGTTTTTGCATAGCCATACCGCCTGCTACAATAGTTTTTACACCACTCCAATTGATTTTTTTGAAATCGGGGTGGTTCATCATACCGATAAAGAGCGTGTTGAGCCCTGTCATCACGGTAAAGCGATTTTTGATAAGTTCGCCCAAAAAGCCTTGCATATCACGAGGATTGGCAATGAGAATATTTTTTGCTCCAATGGCTATCATTGAAAAGCAGTTCACCGTAAGAGCAAAAACGTGATACAAAGGCAAAGGAGTAACAATAATTTCTTGTCGGTCTACTAATTTGGGTGCCATCCACGCCTTGATTTGCATCATATTGGCAATAATATTGCGATGCGTGAGCATTGCCCCTTTGGAAACTCCCGTAGTGCCACCTGTGTACTGCAAAAAGGCTATATCTTGGGAAGTAATTTCAGGACGTTTGTAAGGGTTTTTCGCCCCCAAAGCCAGTGCTTTATTGAAAGGAATAGCATTGGGAATATTGAAAGGAGGCACCATTTTTTTCTTGTGCTTCACTACGTAATTAACGATTTTGCCTTTCAAAAAACCCAACATATCCCCTACTTCCGTAACTATGACGTGCTTGATATTCGTATGAGGCAGTGCCTTTTCCAAATTGCTTGCAAAATTGGCAAGTATGATAGTTGCTTTTACATCAGCATCTTTGTATTGATGTTCCATTTCACGCACCGTATATTGCGGATTGACATTCACCGCTGTACAACCAGCCCTCAAAATACCAAATAAAGCAACAGGATACTGCAAAATATTAGGCATTTGCAAGCCAACTTTGTCGCCTTTCTGCAAACCCAAACTCTGCAAGAAAGCCGCAAAATCACGCGATTTTTTATCAACTTCTTTATAGGTAAGTACCTTATCCATAAACTGATAGGCGGGCAAATCCGCAAACTTCTGGAAATGCTCTTCCAAAAAAGCCATAAGTGAAGGATAAGCATCAGGATTGATTTCCTTAGGTACTCTTGAAGGGTAGCTTTTGAACCATACTTTTTCTTCCATAAAGTTTATTGTTTTGAGGTTAATAAGCAAAATTTCCGTTTGGGACAATCTCTATTCTTCTTTTTGAACAAATATCTGCAAAATCTTTGGCATTAAAGGTAATGAAAAAATTGATTTTGAAAGAAATATCAGCGAGCATTTCTCTCAGTACAATATCTACCAAACTCAAATTACATTTTCTATCTATTGAGTTATCATCAAGTAATTTTTCCAAAGCAATATCCCGATAAGGAACATCATCTACACGCTCAAAATTCGCCTTCTTGATTTCCCTTTGAAACCCCAACATAGATTTTTTTACAAATTTTGTTTTCAGTGTTTCATACAGACAAGGGCCAAGGGAACAAAATTTTCGTATTGTTCAGATATTCTGCCAACTCTTTGGCTTGCAAGTGATACTGGTCTGTGCTATCGTAAAAGGCAAACCAGAAACCCGAATCTATCAAAGCAACCTTCATTGACTATCAAAGATTTCACTTTCAGCGTTGTCGGTAAAAAAACCTTCCCAAGGAGCATTTTTACGCCTACCAATAATAAACTTTCCTTTGGGTTTGCCCGTTTCGTCATCAGACCATATCAAATAAACCCTATCATTTTTTTGAAAATTTATACGTTTTTTCAAGGAATCTGCTATTTCCTTATCAGGTTGGGCAGGATTAAAACAATTTTTGAAAAAAACAGCAAGGCTATCGCCACATTCTTTGGCATTATGCTCATCAAGCCATTCATAAAGAGCTTCATAATCTCCTTTCAGACCCAAATCATAAGAAAGCCAGAAAATCTTAGGTATCATAGAATTTACAAATTTCTCATCAATAGTTCGGCTACAATGATGTATCGGTGCGGTTTGGGAATATCCGTTAGGTGCATCACTGCCTCCGAAAACTTGTTTGTTCCTTTTAGTTCCGTAATTTCCACCTCATTTTTAGAGATTTTGACTTTATTTTCTTTCCGCTTTATTTCGTAAGGATTTCTATTTTCCTCGTTGTTGGAAATTTTGATTTTATCACCCGCGAGTTTTACTTTCCAAAGTAAAGTTTGCCCATCGGGGGTACGAACTTTGAAGCCATCGGCATCTTTAGCTTTTACTTCGGCTAAGCCAACTCCCTGTGCATCAGTGTATTTATTTTTTTCAGCTGATTTTACTTTCCCTTTCATCAAAACACCACTATACTGAATCAGAATTTCTGAACCTGATAGCTGAAAAGTAGCACTTTCCCCACTTGCATTAGTATAAGTAACAATGTTTCCTGTATTGGGGTTAATTTGCTGTGGCGTTTGTTCTGTTTTGAGTGGTGTATAGCTTGAATTTTGGGACGAAGGTTTGAGTATCCAATAACCTAAACCCGCTATGATAGCAAAAAAGGCTACTACTCCCAAAATTTTCCCCAATTGCAGTTCTTTTTGAGGCTTGTAACGCACAGAACGCAAGAGTTCCATTGCCTTTTGGTCGTTGGGATTTTTGAGAATTGCCATTGAGGCAAACTCTTCACTTTTCTTTTTGTAAGAAGGAATATTGGTTTGAATATACTTCATTCCATAAGCTTGGGCAAGCAGACTAAGCGTTTCAGCATCATCGGGGTCAAGGTTGTAGGCACTTTCAAGAAGCAAAATCGCATCTTCACTTTGCTGGTGATTGAGCAAGCCTCTCGCCGAATCAAGCATTTTTCTTCTTTCCTGCTCTACGGCATAGAAATCTTCTTCACTCATTCCCAACTCTTTGGCAATTTCTTTCAAGTCTGATTTCTGATTTTCACGCTCTCGGCGTTCTTTGAGCCTCATCATTTCCCTGATATAGGCATCTACTCTTTCATTATCCATACAAAATTCAAAAATTCAGAAGTTCAAAGGGGTTAGAGTAGCGAAAAGTAAAAAAATTTTCTTACACTCCAAGTCAAATGTAAGAAAACTTTATGCTTGTAGGCATTAAAAAACTGAATTACAGATTTTTATCCGTAAACTTTCAATTTGGCAAAGCTCAGTAGTAAAGTTTTTTCCCCGACATCATCAAATTGTATGCGAGCTTTGCGGTCTTTGTCTTCACCCTGTATTTCTAAAACCAATCCAAAACCGAATTTCAAATGCTCTACACGCATACCTGGGGCAAGGTAAGTAGTATCACTGGGCTTGAAGTCGGGCGAAGGCTTGTAAGTAGGTTTTTTGGTTTGAGCCGTAGTAGCCTGCAAAGAGTTCAAAAAGTTTTTCACTGCCACTCTATCACTTGCCGAAGCCGAAGGCAGAATTGTTTTTTTCTGTTTGATACAACGGGGGTCAATTTCATCAAGGAAACGGCTGGGTTCGCAGTCTTTAATTCTACCAAAACGATAGCGAGAAGTCGCATACGTAAGAGTTAGCTTTTCTTCTGCTCTGGTGATAGCCACATAAAAAAGCCTTCTTTCCTCCTCCAATTCCGCCCTACTGCCAATCATCATTTGCGAAGGGAACAGGTCTTCCTCCATTCCCACCACAAAAACGTGCTTAAATTCCAGACCTTTTGCCGAATGGATAGTCATTAGCGTTATGGCATCTTTACTATCTTCTTCGTTTTCAGGCTCATCTGCGTTGGTTAGTAAAGAAATTTCCTGCAAAAATGCCCCCAAACCTTTATCCGTATTTTCAGGGTTATCAACAAATTCTTTGATACCATTCAAAAGTTCTTGTACGTTTTCGTAGCGGGCAAGCCCTTCTATGGATTTATCTTCATATAATTCTTTGAGCAAGCCTGAATTTTTAGCTATTTCCATTGCGGCATCGTAGGCGTTTTTTTGCTCAATAGCTATTTTGAAACTCTTGATAAGTGTAGCAAAAGTATCCAGAGCCATTGCAACCCTTCCGCCGATGTATTTGAAAGCATTGCACAGCACGTCCCAAATAGAAATCTTATGCTCATCGGCAATTACCACGATTCGGGCAATTGTGGCATCGCCTACGCCTCTTTTGGGTAAATTGATAATTCGGCGAAAAGCCCCCTCATCATTTTGGTTCAAAGCAAAACGGAAATAAGCAATCAAATCTTTAATTTCTTTGCGTTGGTAGAAAGAAAGACCGCCTACCACTTTGTAGCGAAGGTTAAGTTTGCGAAGAGCCTCCTCAAAGCTACGTGATTGGGCATTGGTACGATAAAGAATGGCAAAATCGCTGTTTTTGCGTTTCTTTTGCATTTTTTCCTCAAAAATACTTTGAGCTACTATACGAGCTTCTTCGGCATCGGAAGAGGCTTTGAGAAGTTCTATGGCTTCGCCTTCGGCGTTGGAAGTCCATACATTTTTTTTGAGTTGGGCTTGATTTTTAGCAATAACGGAATTGGCGGCTTGCACAATGGTTTTGGTAGAGCGATAATTCTGCTCCAAGCGTACGGTTTTTAGGTTGGGGTAATCTCTTTCAAAATTCAAAATATTTTGAATATCTGCACCACGAAAAGCGTAAATGCTTTGGGCATCATCGCCTACTACGGCAATATTCTGATGAACTGCCGCCAATTTGCGTGTAATAAGATATTGCGAAACGTTGGTATCCTGAAACTCATCTACCATTACATAGCGAAACTTGTGCTGATATTTATTCAGTACGTCCAGATGGTCGCGAAAAAGTACATTCGTATTGAACAGCAAATCGTCAAAATCCATTGCATTGGCTTTGAAAAGCCTTTCTTGATAAATTTGGTAAATTTTACCGATTTCAGGTCTTTGGTAGCTTTCATCATCGGCTCGGTAAATAGGGTTATTATTGTACTCTCGATAAGAAACAAGTCTGTTTTTAGCTCCCGAAATACGTGAAAATACCGTAGCAGGCTTGTAGAGTTTATCATCAAGATTGAGTTCCTTGACAATGTTTTTGATAAGATTTTTAGAATCTTCGGTATCGTAAATGCTAAAATCGCGTGTATAGCCCAATCTATGTCCATCTATGCGTAAAATTTTGGCAAAAACCGAATGGAAAGTACCCATCCAAATATTTTTGGCTTCGTGTCCTACGACTTTTTCAATGCGTTCTCGCATTTCATTGGCGGCTTTGTTGGTAAAAGTAAGTGCCAAAATTTGGTAAGGATCTACTCCGTGATAAATCAAATGGGCAATTCGGTAAGTAAGCACTCTTGTTTTTCCCGAGCCTGCTCCTGCAATAATCATCAGAGGACCTTCGGTATGAATAACTGCCTGACGTTGAGGTTCGTTTAATCCTTCAAGGTATTCCATTTTCGCTAAATTTTTTCTGCAATTTACACAGATTTACTATTTCTTGCAAAAGAAGTTTGCCACCAAGCCTTTGCACAAAAAACAAATATAACTAATTTTGAAACCAGTTGTTAGTAATCGCTAAACATAAAACACTCCGAAAATGAAATATTGGCTAAATATTTGTTGGCTTAATGTGTTTATTTTTTTACTATTTGCCTGCGGCGAAAAAAAAGATACTCCCAAAGGGAAAAAACTTGCCCAAGTAGGCAATCAGGAGCTATTTTTTATAGAAGTAAAATCTGCAATGCCCGATAAAATGAACTCCCAAGATAGCACTGAATTTGTAGAAAGATATATTGATAACTGGGTTCGCAGGCAATTACTTTATCAAAAAGCCGAAAAAGAAGTAAAAATAGACGAACAAGAATTACAAAAACGCTTAGAGGAGTACCGCTTTGCACTGCTCACACACGAATTTGAAAAACAATATGTAGCTAAAAAGTTTTCGGATACTATTACAGAGCAAGAAATCAAAGACTTTTATGAAAAAAATAAACAAGAGTTTGAACTTCGGCAAAATATCGTGAAGGCAATTTTTATCAAAACAGCTAAAAATGAAAAGGATAATGAGAAAATCAAAAAGCTAATGCTTTCTGAAAAAAACGAAGACCGCAACGAACTTGTGCAATTTTGTAATGAAAAAGCCATTTCTTACTATCTGCAAGATACGCTTTGGGTAGATTTTGATGAACTCACCAAACTCACCCCTTTTGAAAGCATACCCAACAAAGTCAATTTTTTGAAAAATAACAAAATTTCACAAATGCAAGATGGCGAGTTTTCCTATCTTTTGGCTATTAGAGACTATAAAATTTCAGAACAAATTTCACCGCTGGAATTTGTACGCGACCGCATCAGAAGTATGATTCTCAACCAAAGAAAAACTTTGCTTATCAAGCAATTGGAAGATGAACTTTACAAAGAGGCTCAAAAGAATAAATCATTCCAAATTTTCAAGTAGAAACCTCATTTGGATTTTTGGATTTTTTTTTACAAATTACAACAAGATTAAAGTGCCTTGGCACCCGCTTGATTTTCATAGATTTAGTAGGAAAATTTCTCAAAAAACAATTTTGTGCTATGTGTCTGCTGATTTTTGCCCTGAACTATCACCCCGACTACAAGTTAGTTTTGCTTGCCAATCGTGATGAGTTTTATGCTCGTCCTACGGCAAAAGCTCACGAGTGGGATTGTGCAGGCAAAGTGATTGCAGGCAAAGATTTGCAAGCAGGAGGCACTTGGCTGGGCATTGATAAAAAAGGACGATTTTCAGCTATTACCAACTACCGCGACCCTAAAAATATCAAAACCGAAGCCCCCAGCCGTGGCGAACTCGTACAAAACTACTTGCTTTCGCAAACCGACCCGCTGAAATATATGTTTCAAGTGCAATTCAAGGCTCAAAATTTTAATGGCTTCAATCTGCTGGTAGGCAACCGAGAAGATATTTTTTACTATTCCAACTATGCCAAAAGTATTCAGAAAATTGGCGATGGCATACACGGCTTGAGTAACCATTTGCTCAATACCTATTGGTATAAAGTGGGTTTGGGGAAAGAAAAATTAGAAAATTACCTCAACCAAAATGAAAGACTCAATATTGATGATTTGCTTGGAATTTTGGAAGATGAAAGTTTGCCCGCCGAAGAGCATTTTATACAGCAAACAGGTTTGCCCTTGGAACAAGAAAAAATGCTCGCCCCAATGTTTATCCGCAGCGAACATTACGGAACTTGCTCTTCTACCTTGCTTCTTTGGGATATTAATGACAAAATTACTTTCGTAGAAAAAAGCTACCTTTATGGAAAGCCCGATAGTATTCAAAAGTTTTCATTTGTAGTAGAGGTTTGAAAGCAAATTATAATTGTTTTAGCCTTACTTTTACTATTGAAACAAGAAGTAAGAAACAGGATTTAGAACACTGAATATTTAGACGGAGTAAAACTTTTACCTCAAACCCTTGAACATTTAAACTTATTGAACGCCAATAATTACCAAAATTTTTTACTTGAATTATTTGAACCAGCACCTTGAATGTTTGCCATTGTTGATATAGAAACCACAGGTAGTAAGCCCGATTACGACAAAATCATAGAAATAGCTATTTATCTGCACGACGGCGAAAAAATTGTTGATGCTTTCTGCTCGCTTATCAACCCCGAACGCTATATCCCCGATTTTATCACCAAACTCACAGGCATCAGCAATGCTATGGTAGCCGATGCCCCCAAATTTTATGAAGTTGCCAAAAAAATTGTACAATTTACCGAAGGACAGATTTTCGTAGCCCACAACGTGCAGTTTGATTATTCTTTCTTGAAAAACGAGTTTCGCAGTTTAGGCTACAACTATCAGCGTCAGACACTCTGCACGGTACGCCTGAGCCGAAAGCTCATTCCCAACCTGCCTTCTTATTCACTTGGCAGGCTTTGCGAAAGTTTGGGAATAAAAATCCACGAACGCCACCGAGCCAAAGGCGATGCCGAAGCCACCGCCAAACTACTTACGCGTCTTGTGCAAATCAATCGCTCTCACGTAGAAAGCGACATCATTGAGGCTGAAATCAAATTCCCAACACTTCCGCCCAAAATCACGCAAGAGCAAGTAAGCGACTTACCCGAAGAAACAGGAGTGTATTATTTCCACGATGAAGCAGGTAGCGTTGTTTATGTAGGCAAAAGTCGTAATATACGCAAACGGATTGCTTCCCACTTTCAACTTTTTAGCAAAAACCGCAAACACTCGGCACTCAAAGAAACCATTGCAGATATTAGCTACGAAATTACAGGTAGCGAACTGGTCGCTTTATTATTAGAATCGGCAGAGATAAAAAAATATAAACCTCGCTTCAATAAGGCTCAAAGACGTGATAAATATCTCTATGGCATTTTTGTACACAAAGATAGCGAAGGCTATTTGCATTTATACGCCGATAAAATCAAGAACGAAAAAACACCTATTTATTTTACAGAAAGCAGTGCCATAGCTCGTGCTATCATAGAGAAATATCAGCAAAAACAGAGGCTCTGCCAAAAGCTATGCGATATGTACAGGCACGCAGGAGCTTGCTTTGGGTATCGTGTGGGCGAGTGTGCAGGGGCTTGTATAAGCCAAGAACCATTTGAAGAGTACAACAAACGAGTAGAGCAAGTAATCGCTCAATTAAGCCAATTCAAAAAGCCTAATTTCTGCATTATTGGCAAAGGTCGCACCTATACCGAAAAATCTTTGGTCTGGATAGAAAATGGCTTATACTCAGGTTTTGGCTTTATAGATAAGGAAATTTTGGAAACTATCTCAGATGCCAAGAGCCTCAAATCATTTATCCAAAAACAAACTGATACGCAAGATTCCCAAAAAATTATTCGGCAATACTTGGAAACCTCGCAAGATAAGGTGATTTATTTTTGATAACAAAATCCCACTAATAGCGATACTGTAGCTCATCACAATGATTTTTCTACTTCTTCCACAAAAATTTTATCTTTTACCACCACTACCACAAGCAAATGCAACATTTCTTTACTTTGCAAAACCTTATCTTGCCTGTAATAACTCAAAATTTGATTTTTAGCTTCTTGCAGGGTTTCAGAAAGCAAATATGTTTGTTCTTTTTTCAGATATTTCAACTCAATCACAAACTGATGATGCTTGAAAGGGTTATTGGGTTTTATGAATAACCTCAAATCCAAATATCCCCCTCCGCTCATTTCTCTTTCGCTACGAACATCAAAAATATTTGCCTGCACCAGATATGCCATCATTGCGAGCTTGACATACTTTTCATCAAACTGACGAAAATCACGATTGGAAAGATTTTGGAGCAATCGCTCTATAAGTGAAAAAAACTTTTGGCTATTACCACTCAAAGACATCTCTGAAACTGCCCGCTGGACATCATCTTGCAGGTTTTGTAAATGTGCCTGATTTTGTAAAATTTCGGAATAATATTGCCAATAAAGCTCACTAATCACTTTATTGGGAATTTTGAAGGCTATCATTCCATTGGGATAAATCTTCCCAAAAGTTAAATTTCCCAAATAAAACAAAAAATTAACAAACTCTTTTCTGCCAAATGCTTTTTCAAAGCTAAATTGATATATCTGCTCGCTTTCTACTATTCCAGTTTCTAAAACTTCCTCTAAAACAGAAACATTCGCTTGCCAATTAGCCACCTGAAACATTGCTTTCAGTTTTCCATAATCAGGGGCTATGTTGGGGTCCAGCATTTGGCGTGGATATTGCCCCTGTTGTTTGAAATTATCCAAAAAATACAAAACCATATCCGAATTATAGATATTTTCACGGCTCATTGGATAAAAATTGTATCCGTTATAGTAGCTTTGTAGGTCTTTCAAAACTTGGGATTGTTTCCTTTTATTTTTTAAGACAAGGCTCAATAAGTCTTTTACTTCTTTTTCAGAAAAGCCCATCATTACCTCAAATTCTTTGTGATGGGTGAGATTTTTCACAATATTAAAGCCACTCGTTAGGCTATCTAGCGTAATAGGAGAAACTCCCGTGATAAAAAACCTATCAATTACACCCAATTGAGTACCATTTTTAATAGCCTCGTAAAACTTACGAACATAGCCATTAAGCGAAACACTTTTCTTGAACTCATCAATATTTCTAAGTAAAATTTCATTGGCAAAGTGGTCGTATTCGTCTATGAGTAAAAAAACTTTGGTTTTTCTATCAGGATACAAATTGCAAAAGTTACGTAATATTTTTTCAGGGCTTTTTTGGCTGATAATATCTTGGAAATCATCTTTATCAAACACTTCGTAATAACGCTGAAAAGCCTTGATTTTACTTCTCACTTCGTCTAAAAAACCTTCATAGCTTTTTTGATAGCTTGTAGTATCTACTGCACTAAAATTGAAAAACAAAATCCGATAGCTATTAGCAAAAGCCGTAGGGTTTTTACCAATATAATACTTGGCAAATAGGCTTTCAAATTCATTTTTCCTGTTGAGGTCGTAATAATGCTCTAAAAGCGATAAAAACAAACTCTTGCCAAAACGGCGAGGGCGAAGATATATCACAAACTTTTCCTGACTTTTTTCAAATAATTCCAGATAGGCGGTTTTATCTACATACACATAATTCTGTGTTACTATTTGTGCAAAATTGCTTATTCCGTAAGGGAAAAACACTTTTTCGGACATAGAAGGTTTAATTTGTTGAGTATAAAAGCCTTTCGTAGAAACCTTTTCAACAAATATAGAAATAAGTTATTCAAATTTCAATTTTCTGCCAGATTTGCAAGGCAGAAATTTGCTCCAAGCGTTTGGGATTGGCTTCTGTAAGTAAAACTTGTCCGAAAGGCTTTTGCATAACTTTCTGCAAAAGCTGAAAGGTACGCGTTTCGTCCAATTTGTCTAAAATATCATCAAGCAGTAGAATTGGTGTAATTTGTAATTTTTCTTTCAGAAACTCAAAAACAGCCATTTTAAGGGCAATCACAAAGGTTTTTTGTTCGCCCTGTGAGCCAAATTTCTTGATCGCATTGGTGTTGAGTAGAAAAGAGAAATCGTCTTTGTGTATGCCCAAAGCAGTGCGTTGCAAGACAATATCTTTTTCCAAAGATTTCTGAAATAAAACCTGAAAGTCCTCTTGTAAGCAATCCGTTTCATACAAAATTTCCACTTGGGCATTTTTTTGTGCAATCTCGATATAATTTTTTTCCAAAAGTGGGGCTAAAATGCTTGCAAAATCTCTTCTTTTTTGGGCAATTTTCTCATTCAAAGGCAAGAGTTGTTCGTTATACACCTCCAAAAGTTTGTAAGAGCTTTTCGGAAAAGGGGTTTGTGCAAGCAGGCTATTGCGTTGTTTGAGTAAATAATTGTATTGCGATAGTGCCTGTAAATAGTGTTTATCCGTTTGGCAAAGAATAGTATCGGCAAAGCGTCTGCGTTCTTCGCTACCTTCTCGTATGAGGTCGGTATCGTTGGGGGCAATCATTATCACAGGAAAGCGTCCGATGTATTCTGCAAGCGTGGGAAAAGTGTAATCATCAAGGATAAAACGCTTTCTTTCGGGGGGAGCATAGATAGCCGTGAGTTTGTGCAGAGTTTCGTTTTCTTGCCAAAGAGAATCTATCCGACAAAAATTTTCATTTTGTAAAATGAGCTGTCTATCGCTATGAAAGGCACTTTTGGTAAGGGAAAGAAAATAAATGGCATCTAAAAGGTTGGTTTTTCCAATGCCATTTCTACCCAATACAAGCGTATGCGAAGCCAAAAAGCTAAATTCTCGCTTTTGATAATTTTTGAAATTATGCAATGAAATTTCACGTACTGCAAGATGTTTCATTAGAACTTGTCATGAAATTTTTTATGTAAGTAGGTTTGGAAAATTTGAGATTTTAGGTTTGAAGTTTGAGGTTTATACTTTTGAACTCTTAAACCTTTCAACCTTTGAACCTCAAACCCTTAAACCCTTTGAACCTAAAATAGCTTGCTTTCAAATATTCACTAACAAATTTTAGAGTAAAACCATACTTTCTCGCTTAAAATTGATATACTCGTAATCGCGGTGCAAAGTGATAAGCATCTGATTGGGGGCTATGATTTTAGAACTTACATTGATACCAAATAAAAAAGGCTTACAAATAGCTTGCTTGGGAAAGCGATATTTATGTATTTTTGAGATAGTAGGCGGGCTATAAAATTCGTGCTTTTCTTGGGCATACAAAGGTTTTGAAAATATCCTTGCCGTTTCAATCCAGTAATTTTGGGCTTTTTTAGAAATTCTGAAAGTTTTGGTATTGTTTTCATTTTTGGGTGTAGCGACAAATTCCGCCGAAAATACATCTAACTCAAAAAGATAATCATAACGCAACCAAAGTTCTATCTCAAAATTTTTATTGTATTTTGCCAAACGAAATTTATCGTCAAAATCAAAATAAAAATTTTGATTTTCAAGTTCCTCTTTTGGTTTTTCCAAATGTTCCAAATTGCCGCAATTGGTAGAAAATTTATATTCCCCAATAATTTGCTTTTTCTTACCGATATATATTTTACCCGAGCCTGCACTTTTGAAAGCAGAAGTTCTATCCAAGGCGTACTCAGGAAAATCTATAATCTGAAAAATTTTCTGCTGAAAAAATTGATAATAAGCATAAGGAAGCAAGATGTTTCTACCTTTGGGTGTTTGGATACGCATATCAAAAAAACTTTTTGCGGTACTCCAAAAGATTTTCAGTTTTTTATGCTTTTTAAGCAATCGGGTAAGTTTTTTTCGCAGAGCTTTGCGTATTTCAGTAGTCATAGTATTTTCTCCAAACTTTCTACAAACATTTGGGGAGCTTTTTGCACCCAATCACGCATTTGAGTAGTGGGCTGGTAACTTTCTAAATAGTTCAAAAAAGGCGTAATATTGAAATCTTTGCTTACAATACCCGCACCTGCTTTTTGGGCGTCAAGAGCGTTACAACTTTGCTCAAATTGCCCTTCTACGGGCATCATCATTACAGGTTTGCCTAAATACATCGCCTCACAAACCGACTCAAAGCCTGCCGTAGTTACCAAACCTCGGCAAGTTCTCATTTTTTCCAAAAATTTAGTATCACTGATTTGATGAAAAGTCAGGTTTTCGCTGAAATGTTCAACCTCAGGAGCGTTTTTTCTATCCCAAAAGCATTCCAATTTTACATCAGGGTTTTGCTTGTGCCAAGCAATAATATCATCTCCATAGCCATCATTATTCACATAGCACAAAATAAAATCTTGCGTTTCAGGCGAAAGCGAAAGCACTTCTTTACGAAGCAGTGGCGGTACAATTTTGATATTTTTGTAATCGGAAAGGTAGGGGGCAAAAGAAAGAGCTAATTTGAGTTTGGCTTTGTGTGCTGTAAGATTGGTGTTGAGGTTGAGTAAAAATTTTTCTACCTTGTGTCCTTGGGGGTATTCAAATTGGGGGTGTTGCAAAAAAAACTGATGCCCTACCACCACCATAGGAGCAGGAGTTTTGTGAAACAAATTATAGAAACCTGCCAAAAGGTCGTAGAAATTGATAATTACATCAGGCTGGTATTGCTTGTAATAAGCCGAAAGTTCTCGCATACTTGCAAAAAAAGTGCGAGTTTTGAGCAAATTGTAAGAAATAGTTTTCCCTATCAGTATGCTACGATTATTGCTATCTTTGACAAAATTAGGGCTTTCAAAATAATGCAAAGGGGCTTGCATTTTGGCAATAAAAAAATCTGGAATTTTCCTGTAACTTTTACCAACCAATACAGCCACAACCTTATGCCCTGCATTGTGCAAAATATCTTGCAAAGCAAGAGCCTGTGTAAGATGCCCTCTGCCCTCGCCTTGTACAACAAATAAAAATTTTGCCATTTTTTACAAGTTATCTATGTACTTTGTTATTTTTTCGGCAAGTACCTGACTAATTTTCAAGTAAGACTCTTTTGTCCAACCTGCCACATGAGGTGTAAGAATGACATTGGACATAGAAGCTAATTTCTGAAAAGTAGCTTCTTGCTTAGGAGAAAGCGTGTCTAATTTTTCATTTTCCAAGACGTCCAGCCCTGCTCCCAAGATTTTGCCTTGCTCCAAACCATTAGCAATCGCCTCCAAATCTGCTACTTCCCCCCTTGCCGAGTTGAGTAACCAAAAAGGCTTTGAACAACTTTCTATAAAATCCTGATTAAACATTTTTCTGCTTTGCTCATTAAGCGAAACGTGCAAAGAAATCACATCAGCCTCTTGCTGAATGTGAGCAAGATTTGTCATTTGAGCGTAGTTATCCGCTTTTCCAGGGTTTCGGTCATAAGAAAGAATTTTCACCCCCAAACCGCTTAGCCTTTTGGCAAAAGCCTTTCCCGTATGCCCGTAGCCGATAATTCCTATGGTTTTACCTTGCAACTCTACCCCCCTATTGGCTTCTCTACGCCAAATTTTTTGCTTTACTTGTTCGTTGGCGATATGAATTTTATTCATCAGTGTAAGGAGCATTGCAAGACAATGCTCTGCAACAGCATCACAATTGGCTTCGGGAGCATTGATAAGATGAATTTTTTGTTTTTCTGCGAAATCTACATCAATATTATCCAGCCCCGAGCCTGCCCTTACAATGAGTTTGAGTTGCGGGTTTTTGCTTAAAATAGCTTGGTTCAGGTGTATTTTGCTACGAATAATAATTGCCTCAAAATCTTGCAAACGTTCTGTAATTTCTTGGGGCGAAATAGTAGGTTCGTAACTATACGGAATGTTTTTTTGCTCAAAAACATCAATCAGAAAAGGGTGCAAATCATCAACAATGAGGAATTTCATCGGATTTTGAAGCACTCGTCCAAAAGTTTGTTTTCACCTGCTTTTCCTACGGCACTTGGGCTATCGTAATAGCTTTGGGCTTTTTCTGCCATACACTTACAAAGCTCTGATACATCGGCACCTGCGGCTTTCATCACCTCGTCTTTCTTGTATTTTTCAGTGCAGTTTTCAATAAATTTAGCCGTATCTTTATCGTTCCAGTCCCCTTTTTGGCTTTTTTCTTCTTTACTGCCACCGCAAGCGGTAAGTAAAATCAATGAAAATGTAAGTATTTTTTTCATACCTTCTTTTTTTGCAAAACTAACAATTTGCCTTGTTTCTGTAAAAAAATACCCAAAAATTTTGTTTTTCCTTGTAAAAAATTTAGTTTGCAGTGAAAACAACCTAAAAACTAAAAAAGTATGGATTTTGAAAATTCATTTCTTGTTTTCCTCGTTGCGGGGATTATCGGTTTCTTTATTTTTTTGTACTTTGTACCTGTAAATTTATGGGTTACGGCATTATTTTCAGGTGTACCGATTGGGCTTTTGCGTCTGATATTTATGCGTATTCGCCGTGTGCCACCTCGTGCCATTGTAGAATCCTTAATTACTGCTCATAAAGCAGGTATTCAGGTAACCGCTGATGATTTGGAAACCCACTATTTGGCAGGTGGAAATGTGCAAAATGTAATTCGTGCCCTGATTTCAGCCGATAAAGCAGGTTTAGACCTTTCTTTCCGACAAGCTACAGCTATTGATTTGGCAGGTAGAGATGTATTTGATGCCGTACAAGTTTCTGTAAATCCTCGTGTTATCAATACGCCTAATGTTACGGCAGTTTCCAAAGACGGTATCCAGCTAATTGTAAAAGCTCGTATCACGGTAAGAGCCAATCTCCAACAACTTGTTGGTGGTGCAGGGGAAGATACCATTTTGGCTCGTGTAGGCGAAGGTATTGTTACTTCTATTGGTTCTGCTGATAACCATCAAACTGTGCTTGAAAATCCTGATGCTATTTCCAAAGTAGTGCTTGCCCGTGGGCTGGACGCTGGTACTGCCTTCAAAATTCTTTCCATTGATATTGCTGATATTGATGTAGGAGAAAATATCGGTGCAAAACTGCAAATTGATAAAGCCGCCGCCGACTTGAAAATCGCTGAAGCCAAAGCCGAAGAACGCCGTGCTATGGCGGTTGCCTTTGAGCAAGAAATGAAAGCCAAAGCCCAAGAAGCACGTGCCAAAGTAATTGAAGCCGAAGCCGAAATTCCCAAAGCTATCGCCGAATCGTTCAAATCGGGCAATTTGGGCATTATGGACTATTACCGAATGAAAAACATCATTGCTGATACCAAAATGAGAGATTCTATCGCAGGCAACCCCGATACGGTTTCAGATAAGGATTAGAAAGCGTCAAAATTCCTTAATTATAACCATAAGCGACCATATTGCTTTTAGCGATATGGTCGCTTTCATTATCAAAATCCTACTCCAACATCTGGTCTAAGCGAGGCGTAGGGGTTTGTGGCGGAATAGTTTGCGTATATTGAATTTCTTGGGCTTTTTCCAATGCTTTTTCTTGCTTTTCTACACGAGCTACAATAAAAATACTTGCCTCATATAGCACATACAAAGGCAAAGCCACTATCAACTGCGAAAAAATATCGCCTGTGGGCGTAATAACTGCCGCAAGTATCAGAACTCCCACAATGCTATGGCGGCGATAGCTACGCATAAACGAAGCCGTTAGTAAACCTACTTTTCCCAAAAAATATGCCACCATAGGTAGCTGAAACATCAAAGCACTAATCAGCGTAAGCCAAGTAACAATAGAAACGTAACTATGCAAATCAAATTCAAGATTAGGATTTATACGAGAAGAAATTTTATAGGTAGCCAAAAAATTCACCGATATAGGCGTGAGTATAAAATACCCAAATAAAACTCCTATGGCAAAAAGCAAAGCAATATAAAAAACCACTCCTTTGGTTGCTTTTAGCTCTTTTTCGTATAAAGCGGGCTTCACAAAACGCCAAATTTCCCAAACAATATACGGAAATCCCAAAACCAAACCTATCACAATTGCCGAAGTGATGTGTGTCATAAATTGTCCTGTAATAGCAAAATTTACAAAATTGAGATTAGCCCCTACGCACAGCCCCTCCGAGCCAAGCCAGCGTCCCAATTCGCACATCTTGCGGTAAGTCCAGAAATCGGCTTTGGCAGGACCAAATAGCACCTCCTCAAAAATAAATTCAGTAAATCCGAAAGCTACAATCATCAGTACCACCACTACAATTACAGAGCGAATAAGATGTTTGCGTAGCTCTTCTAAGTGTTCCAAGAAAGTCATTTCCTTTTTTTCTGCCATTGAGCAAAAATTTTTGGCAAAATTACAGATTTTTCAAAGAAAACCGCTATTTTTGTGAAAAGTCTTTTTTGCTCTATGAAAAAAATTATTTTTTCGCTAATGTTATGTGTAGCTTTGGGAAATGCTTTTGCCCAAAAAAATAAAAAAGAAAGCGAAATCAACTTTTCAGACTCCATTGAACGATACTTGCCTACTTATCAGTACCAAAAGCCCATTTTCAAAGGCAAGCACGAAGTTTATGAAGTAGTTAGAAATATTGAAAACACCAATTTGCCCGATTCAGCACTAAATTTCAACTATGCCATTACTGCTAATTTGAATAAAATTTTAGACTATAAACCCGAAGAGGTTACGGTAAAATTAGAAAAGCCCGGTTTCCGTGTGCAAGTATATGCAGGCAAAGACCGCGACGAGGCTCAACGTATTCGGGGTATGTGCCTGAATATGAAATTTGACGACCAAGCCTACTTGCATTACGACCGCCCCAATTATCGTGTAAAAGTCGGTGATTTTCTCACACGCGAAGATGCCCGTGAGCTATACCGACAGCTCAAAAAACGTTTCCCCGAAGCTATCATCGTTCCTGATATAGTAACCGTCATTAAAAAAGCTACCCCTGATGAACTGATTATGCTTCGCAGAAAAGAGGCTGAAGATAAACTGAAAAAGGGGCAAAAATAGGTAATTTTTAGGTATAGTTTGCAGTAAAGAAACAGGAAAAAAGAGGCAGGAAAAAAGATTATGGAAATATGAAATAAATCTTTTAGAATATATCCCAAACCCTCAAAATAGCCCATTTCAACTCAATGTTCCAACGCTTTCTTCGCAAGTACGTAATAGGCAAGAAGTGGTTTATTCGTTTGGATAATTGGCTTTCCGATTGGCACATAGGTAGGTCTATCCGAGTTCCTTTTTATACCTTTGGAAAAATTTTACTCAAAAACTTGCTCAACAACGATTTGCATATTCGGGCAAGTTCGGTGGCATTTAGCCTTACGCTTTCATTGTTTCCTTTTTTACTTTTCTTGCTCACGCTCATTCCCTACACCCCGCTAAATTATGGGCAGGTAATGAATTTTGTTCGTTACAATATTCCCAAAGAGATTTTTCAGTTTGTAGAAGCTACTATCAGTGATATTCTTTCCAACAAACGTACCGATTTGCTTTCTGTAAGTTTCCTTTTTACGCTTTATACCGCTACCAATGGAATGTCGGCTCTTATTCAAGCCTTTAACAAAACCTTTTTGTATGCTGAAAAACGCAGTTTTTGGCGGCAAAGACTCATTGCTTTATACCTGACAGGCATTATTTCTTTCACCTTTCTTTTTGCTGTGGTTATTCTGATAGGCAGTCGTTTTGCCTTAAAAACCCTTTTGAAATGGGGCTTTCTGAACGATACTTTTTTATGGTGGCTTTTAGTGATTTCTAAATATATCATAGCTTTTTCTGTTTTTTTCTTTGTCATTTCACTGATTTACTACATTGCTCCCGCCAGCCACAATAGATGGCGTTTTGTTTCCATAGGTTCTATTTTCACTTCTATCAGTGCTATACTTACCACCAATCTTTTTTCATTTTATTTAGAAAATTTTGCCAGCTACAACAAACTCTATGGCTCTATCGGAACGCTCATTGCCCTTATGCTCTGGATTTATTTGCTCTCATTTTTACTCATTTTAGGCTTTGAACTAAATGCCAGTTGGTTGGAAGCCAAAAAAACTACTTACGATTTTCAGAAAATTGAGTAAGAAAACAAGAAAAATTGCTTTTTGGAAAAATCAATTGGCTTCGCTATTTTTGCAGGTCTAAAAATTTTCAAATGCACACCAAAAGAATAATTCCCTGTTTGGATATCAAAGACGGCAGAACCGTAAAAGGAGTAAATTTTGTCAATCTCGTTGATGCGGGCAACCCCGTAGAACTTGCCGAAAAGTATGCCCAAGCAGGAGCTGATGAACTTGTGTTTTTGGACATCAATGCAACGCTTGAAAACAGAGGTACGCTTATCAGTTTGGTAAAAGAAATTGCCTCTGTACTCAATATTCCTTTTACCGTAGGCGGAGGTATTGGCAATAAATCTGACGTGTATGCTCTCTTACAGGCAGGTGCAGATAAAATTTCTATCAATTCTGCGGCAGTTCGCAATCCCGAACTCATCAATGAACTTGCCCAAGAGTTTGGCTCACAATGTGTGGTAGTAGCCATTGATACCAAAAACATAGAAGGCACGCACTACGTTCATACACACGGAGGTAAAAAGATGACCTCTCTGCAAACTATGCTTTGGGCAAAAGAAGTGTATCAGCGAGGGGCAGGCGAAATATTGCTGACTTCAATGGATGCCGATGGTACAAAAAAAGGTTTTGATGTACCCATTACCGCCCAAATTGCTGAAAGTGTACCTATTCCTGTGATTGCTTCGGGCGGGGCAGGAAAGCAAGAAGATTTTTTGCAAGTTTTTCGGCAAGGCAAAGCCGATGCGGCACTGGCGGCAAGTGTGTTTCATTTTGGCGAAATCTTGATAAGCTCGCTTAAAAACTTTTTAAGTCAAAATAACGTTTCTGTGAGGAAGTAATAATGGGTTAAAGGTTCAAAAGTTCAAAGTTCAAAGTTCAAAAGTTCAAAGTTCAAAAGTTCAAAGTTCAAAAGTTCAAAGTTCAAAAGTTCAAAGTTCAAAAGTTCAAAGTTCAAAAGTTCAAAGTTCAAAAGTTCAAAGTTCAAAAGATCAAAGTTCAAAAGTTCAAAGTTCAAAAGTTTAAAGATCAAAAATTCAAAGTTCAAAAGTTAAAAAATCAAAAAGTTCAAAGTTCAAAATTACAAAGTTCAAAAGTTCAAAAGTTAAAAAGTACAAAGATCAAAAATTCAAAGTTA
>CAZZLW010000026.1:0-5188 GCA_964654605.1 uncultured Cytophagales bacterium
CAAAGAGGATCCTCGGCAGCGTCATATGTGAATAAACGACATGTGATAGGAAACCCACCATACATCCAACACCAAGAAGACGGTGGCAAACTCGCCAAAGAATACGAAAAACAAGGCTTTAAAACCTTTGACCGTATGGGGGATATTTACTCGCTTTTTTATGAAAAAGGCTTACAACTCCTCAAAAATAACGGCATTCTTACCTACATCACCTCTAACAAATGGATGCGGGCAGGCTATGGCAAAAGCACTCGCAACTATTTTTTGGAGCATACACAGCCCCTTTTGCTCGTAGATTTGGGAAGCGGCGTGTTTGAAGAAGCTACCGTAGATTCCAATATCTTGATTTTCAAAAAGCAAAAATATCAAAGCCCTTTTGATGCCTTAGACATCAGCAAAGAGAAAAATGTGAGCAATTTTCAATTTTACCAAGATAAAATCCTATCCATAAACCCCAAAAAAGACGAAAGCTGGACGATTGCCAGCCCCTTAGAGCAAAGTATCAAAGCCAAAATAGAGGCAAAAGGAAAACCCCTCAAAGAGTGGGATATTCAAATCAATTATGGTATAAAAACAGGCTATAACGAAGCCTTTATCATTGATGGCAAGAAGCGAGCCGAACTCATCGCCCAAGACCCCAAAAGTGCCGAAATCATCAAACCCCTGCTGCGGGGCAGAGACATCAAACGCTACCAAGCCGATTGGCAAGACTTGTGGTTGATTGCTACATTTCCCGCTTTGAGATTAAACATAGACGATTATCCTGCAGTAAAAAAATATTTGGAAAGTTTTGGTAAAAAACTGCATCAAACAGGGGAAGAGTACATTGATGAAAACGGCGTAAAGCAAACTACCCGAAAGAAAACAGGCAACAGATGGTTTGAAACACAAGACCAAATTGCCTACTACCAAGAATTTGAAAAGGAGAAAATTGTATACAATGATATTTGTCAAAATTTAAGTTTTGCAATAGCTGATAAAAATATTTTATTTAACAACACTGCTTATTTTATTAATACTAATTCATACTATTTGCTATCAGTTTTAAATACAAAGGTAATTGATTGGTATTACAGAACTCTTTCCGTTCAATTGGGGGAGAAAGCTGTAAGAATGTTTTCAATTTATGTTGAAAATATTCCCATTCCCCCGCTTTCGGAAGCCGAGCAAGCTCCGTTTGTGGCATTGGTAGAGCAGATATTAGCCAAAAAAGCGAAAGGCGAAGACACACAAGATTTAGAAAACCAAATAGACCAATTGGTGTATGAGCTTTACGGCTTAACGGAGGAAGAAATAAAAATTATTGAGAACGACTAAAACAATAGAAATGCCAACACATCACAGCTTCACATATTGCCAAGCCAAACTAACCGAAACGCTAGCCAAAACTTGGCGACAGCGTATGTCTATCCACCGAACAACAGACAAACAATTAGGACAAAAGAAAGAAAAGCAACATACAACAGCAGTTTGGCGTGATAGCAACAATTGCAAAACTTCGTATAATAGTTTTGTAGTAAGTATAAATGCAGTTCACCGCCTCAGTGTTTGGGCTAATAATCTGCTACTCCACTTAAATATAAAAAGTTTCCACACTTTTTTTGCTTTCTCACTCATTTTTTACTTTTTCACCACTTGGAGTTTTTCGCAAGATTTAGACCGAGTTCGTAAAAACCTGCAAAAGCTCTGTTCCCCCGAATTTAATGGCAGAGGCTATGTAAAAAAAGGCGATTCGCTTGCCTCTGCTTGGATTGCCCAAGAGTTTGAAAAAATTGGCTTGCTACATTTTGAAAATTCTTATTTCCAAAATTTTAGCACAAGCATCAACACTTTTCCCAAAGAAATTCAGTGCAGTTTGGACAGCAAAAAATTGGTTTTAGGCAAAGATTTTATTATCAGTGCCGATAGCCCTTCGGCTTTTGGCAAAGCGTCAGTAGTTTTGCTAGATACCCTTCTCTTTTCGGACAAAGACCGCAGAAAAAAATTTTTTGAGCAAGATTTCCGAAAAAAAGCCTTGGTGTATCCTGTACGTTGGTCAAAAAAATTTGCCGAGCTGAGCCGTACTGAAATGGAAAAGTTAGAACAGGCAAGCGTATGGGTTTCTTTGCACCCCAAACTCACAGCAAGCGTTTCCGTATGGCAAGATAAACTGCCCGAAATTCAGATTTTGCAAAGCGTTTGGAAACCATCTTGCAAACAAATTAAGTTTCATATTCGCAACAAATTTATTGAAAAGTACAATACGAGTAATGTAATAGGCTATCTCAGAGGCACTACCCAGCCCGATAGCTTTTTGGTTTTCACGGCTCATTACGACCACTTGGGTAGTATGGGCAATATCTACTTTCCCGGTGCCAACGACAACGCCAGTGGCGTTACGATGCTTTTGGAGCTAGCTCATTATTACAAACAAAATCCTGCCAAATATTCGGTTGCTTTTATTGCTTTTGCCGCCGAAGAGGCGGGACTGATAGGCTCACAGTTTTATACTCAAAACCCTCTGTTTCCTTTGACTCAAATTAAAGTACTGCTCAATTTGGATTTGGTAGGCACAGGTGATGAAGGTATTACGATAGTGAATGGGGCTATTTTTGAAAAAGATTTTCAATTGTTTGAGAAAATCAATGAGAGCCAAAAATTATTGCCCAAAGTTGCCAAAAGAGGTAAAGCCGCCAATTCTGACCATTACTTTTTCTCAGAAAAAGGCGTAAAAGCCTTTTTTATTTACACTATGGGGGGCATCAAAGCATATCACGATATTGACGATAAGCCCGAAACATTACCCCTGACAAAGTATAAGGAACTTTTCAGGCTCATTACCGAGTACATCAAAGTATGTGAATAAATTTTTGCTTTTTTTGGAACGTTTTTTGAAAAAAATTGTTACCTTTGTTACCTAACCTAATAGCTTAAAACACTATTTTTCAACGCATAGCCTTATGTTTCTGATGTAAAGGCTATAAAAATTGAAACTGCTATGAACATTACCTACAATCACCCTTACGGCTATATTGCAGATGGCAAAGTTTTTTTGAAAGGCTATTTGAACTATCCTGATAGAGAAATTGGCGTAGTCAAAGAAACAGAGGAAAAATCCATTGAATATTTTGAAAAACGCTATGCCGAACTTTGTGAAAAAATCAATAAACTTGAACAAGATATTCATCAAGCCGAAAACAAAGGCTCTTATTTGATGAAATTGCTTCACCTTCGCGAATATACGCTACAATTCAAAGGGTTAGGTGATTTTCCCGTTTTACTCTCCCGATTAGATGAATTAGAAAAGTTTTTGCGTTCTCTGATAGAGCAGAACCGACAACGCAATTTGGATATTAAAAATCAAATTCTTGCCGATTTGGCTTTGCTCGTAGATGAAACCGACTGGAAAACCACCGATGCCAAAGTAGAGGAACTCAAACAACGATGGATTCGTACAGGGGCAGTGGAAGAATCGCAACAGGCAGAAATGGAAGAGCATTTCACTCGCCTCATCAAGGCGTATTATCAGCATAAAAAAGAACATTTCAAACGAAAAGCCGAAGAAGTCAAAAACAGACTCAATCAATACCGCTTGCTTGTGGATAAAGCCAGTATCCTCAAACTTTCTGATGACTTTGAAGCTACGGCTCTTGCTTTCAAAGAAATGCAACAACAATGGAAAACCATTGGCAAAGTACCTCAAAAGAAATTGGAAAAATATTGGGAACGCTTCAAAAAAATCAATAATGAATTTTTCCACCGATACAAGCAGTTCAAGGAAGGCGTGCCAGTGGAACAAATCAAGCCCTTAGACCCCTTGGAGCAGGCTCGTATCGTTCAGGAAAAACTTTGCAAACGTGCCGAAAGTCTAATTGGTGTAAATACCGAAGCAAGCGTAAATGAAGCCAAACAACTTCTTGTAGCTTGGAAAAACGAAGTCAATAACCCTCGCTATTTAGATAAAAACCTTGCCAATCGTTTTCGTTATGCTTGCGATAGAATTTTTGAAGAAAGCTACCTGATGAAAGTCGTAATGCGAAAGTACCCTGATTTCTATCAAAAACCCAAATTAGACCAGTTCCGCATAAAGACGAGTTTCTTACGAGAACTTATCCGTAAAGATGAGCAGGAAATTAACATAGCAGAAAGTAGTGAAAGCTACAAACCCGAACATAAAAGTTTCAATTTAGCCACACAAAAGCGAAAGGTTCAGGTGAAAAACATAATGCTTGAAGAGTTTGATAAAGAACTCAAAAAACTTTATACACCACCCAAAAATTTTCAGAAAAACTACGTTCCCAAAAAATAAAACCACAAATTTTTGTTTTTTGTACATTTTTGGTAAATTGTTGAACTATAAATTTTGATGCCTTATGTATTGGACTCTTGAATTAGCCTCGTATCTGGAAGATGCTCCTTGGCCTGCTACCAAAGATGAATTGATTGATTATGCGATTCGTTCAGGAGCACCTATGGAAGTAATTGAAAATTTACAAGAACTTGAAGATGATGGGCAACCCTACGAAAACATTGAAGAAATCTGGCCTGATTACCCAACCAAAGAAGATTTCTTTTTCAACGAAGACGAATATTAAAATGAAAAGCTAACCCAAATGGTTAGCTTTTTTGATTTTAACATCGTTGAATACAGGAAGGTAACTTATGCCTCTCCAATTTTTCCGAAAGGCAAGGTAATATTGCCGCCCCCTCTGATTTTACCGAAGTTGTTTTCGTATATCTCAATATTTTCTTTGAGAGCATTCAGGAAATTTTGAGCGTGTTCGGGGCTCATCACTATCCGTGAAACTACACGAGGTTTAGGTAAGCCGGGTAGTATCGTGATAAAATCAAATACAAACTCGGTTGGAGAATGAGAAATCATCACGAGATTAGAGTATGTTCCTTCGGCAAGTTCCGCAGGAAGTTCCACATCTATTTGCTGTTCGTTGGGGTTTTTCTTTGCCATAAATATATTTTTTGGGTAGTTATTTACGTTCAAAAAGCTCAAAGTTTGATGTTCAAGCCTTCAAGGAATTTGTCGCTGATTTTATGTGTCAGGTATTAAACCAACGTGAGTTACAAGACTAAAAATTTGATTATCAAGTTTTTATTTTTAACAACTTAAATCCCCCCTTATTTACCTCCCTGAAAACGAGGTGAGATAAATAAGCATAAAACTTTGATTTTCAGGTGTATAGCTCCCATCTCC
>CAZZLW010000027.1:0-9923 GCA_964654605.1 uncultured Cytophagales bacterium
GGACGATACATCGGCAAAATGCAATGGTTTATGCCGTTTATTGGTTTTGATTACCGATACCGAAAAATGGGAATGGACGAACACGAAACAAACTTATTCGGACAAAAGAATGAAAAAGATACACGCAGAGCTGTTAGTTTAACCTGAGTTATGCGGCGATATCTTGGAAAAGTTCAATATTGGGGAGTAGATTTTTTTCTTGAAACTCTCCAATACATGGCTTTTTATCTAAGAACTTGTAGGCAATGATTGCTGACCACAAGTTTACCATAAAATTTTTAGGACTTCTGTGTCTTGTATGTTCAATTTGACACTCGTTCTTGAGTACATCAATCACTGTTTCAATTAAGCCCCTTTTGTAGAGAAAATATTTTTCTTCTTGGCTCAACTTTTCAGGCTTCATATTTTTGCGAACTTTGGTGATAAGTTTTACTTTTTTTTCTTGAAAATAAGTCTTCAGCTTAGTGATATAGCCTTTGTCTCCGTAAATATTTCCTTCCAAGTCTGCTAATAACGCTGTGAGTACTTTTTCATTATTGTCGGCTTTATTGCCCGAAGTCAGTAAAATTCGCACAATTTCTCCTTTTTGATTACAAATTAAATGTAATTTGAAACCAAAAAAGAAGCCCATACTGTTCTTACCCTTCTGGGCAAGCCCTTTGAATACTTTATGCACTTTGCTTCGCTTAATATGACAAACCTCTAAACTCGTGCTGTCTATGTAATTGGCTTTATCACACTTGCCTAAACAACAAAGGTTCAAGTAGGCATATAACTCCAAAGATAAAGAAGATTGCAAACTTACAAAATGTTCATAAGGGTAAAGTGTGCGAAAATAACTCCGAAAAAAAACTTTTATTGCCACATTGTAGTAGCTTTTGAAGTTCCTAAAACCTGATAGATGAAAGTATATCAGAATACTCATCACTTCGCTTTTGTTCATTGCTCGTTTTGACCATTTATCCTCCCCCACAAGATATTTTTGTAGAGCAGGCGAAAAATTTTTCAAAAAATCATCTACACTTACGAAAATTTCAACTAATTTTAGCGGCCTTAAAGGTAATTGACTCATATGATTAAATATTTAAAAAGTACAACCCAAAGTTAATCATTTTTTCAATTCCCCTAAGTTTTTTTATTTAATTCCCTTGAAAACAATAAGTTAGACTTATAATTCACGTGTAAGCATAATATTTTTCGGCGAAGTGTCTAAAATACTCGGTGAAAAGATTTTTTATTTATACGAACTGCAAGCATTAGCTTGCATAATTTTTTCAAGAAAAGTACAACTCAAACTAAAAAAACTTATATTTGAGCCTTGAACCAAAATTTTAATTTTCTATGCTAATAGGAGTACCCAAAGAAATCAAAGCGAATGAAAATCGTGTGGCGGTTACACCTGCGGGGGTAGCCGAGTTTCGCAAACGCAATCATGAAGTATATGTACAAGCCTCGGCAGGCGAGGGCAGTGGCTTTTCTGATGAAGAGTATCGCAATGCAGGTGCTACGATTTTGCCTACCATAGAAGAAGTGTATGCCAAGGCAGAAATGATTATCAAAGTAAAAGAGCCTATTGAGCAAGAATATGGCTTAATCAAACCGCATCATTTGGTTTTTACTTATTTTCATTTTGCTTCTTCCGAAACGCTCACGCGTGCAATGATTGAGAGCAAATCTGTTTGTTTGGCTTACGAAACCGTAGAAAAAGCTGATAGAAGTTTGCCATTGCTGATACCAATGTCGGAAGTTGCAGGTAGAATGGCGATTCAGCAAGGGGCAAAATATTTAGAAAAGCAATTCAAAGGTCGTGGGGTATTGCTTGGAGGGGTACCAGGTGTAAAACCTGCCAATGTACTTATTTTAGGAGGTGGTGTTGTAGGAACACACGCCGCATTTATGGCGGCAGGTTTGGGGGCTCACGTAACCATTATGGATATTAGTTTGCCTCGTTTGCGTTATCTTGCCGAAATTATGCCTCGTAATGTGCAAACCGTGATGTCTAACGAATACAATATTCGTGAAGCTATCAAGGTTTCTGATTTGATTGTAGGAGCAGTGCTTATACCTGGTGCCAAAGCCCCTCATCTCATAACCCGTGATATGCTCAAACTAATGCGTCCGGGAACGGTGCTGGTTGATGTAGCCGTAGACCAAGGTGGCTGTATTGAAACCTGCAAACCTACTACTCACGAAAATCCTACTTATATCATTGATGATGTAATTCACTATTGTGTGGCTAATATGCCTGGGGCAGTACCTTATACTTCTACGGTAGCTCTTACCAATGCTACACTTCCTTATGCTATTCAGCTTGCTGATAAGGGGTGGAAAGAGGCTTGCAGAAATAGCAACGAACTAAAACTTGGCTTAAATGTTATCAAAGGCGATGTAGTGTATAAAGGTGTTGCTGATGCCTTTAATTTGCCTCTGGTTGATGTCAATAAGCATTTGGAGTAAACCTAATACAAAAAATAGGTTTCAAAAAAAGCCACGAAAAAAATATTTCATTCGTGGCTTTATTTTTGGGTATTGGAAAAAACATAAATTTGTACTAATGTTTGAAAAATTATGAACTTAAAACCCTATCTGCAAGTTGTTGAGGATTATTTAGAAAAATATACTTATGGCACTAGCCCTACCGAACTTTATGAGCCTATCGGTTATATGATGAGTTTGGGAGGAAAGCGTTTGCGTCCTTTATTGGTGCTTTTGGGTTATGAAATTTTCAATGAAAATTGGCAAAAGGCTATTCCTGCTTCGGTGGCAGTAGAGGTGTTTCATAATTTTACCTTAATGCACGATGATATAATGGATAAAGCCCCACTCCGACGCAATCACGCCACAGTACATACCAAATGGAATGAAAATATAGCTATTCTCTCGGGAGATGTAATGCTCGTGAAGGCTTATGAAATTTTGCTTCAAGGCGTTGAGGATAAGTTTTTGCGTTCTGCAACGCAAAAATTCAGTCGTTGTGCTACGTGGGTTTGCGAAGGGCAACAATGGGATATGAATTTTGAAACACAAAATCAAGTTACTATTCCTGAATACTTGGAAATGATACGCCTCAAAACGGCTGTACTTTTAGGTTTTTCCTTGGAACTCGGGGCTATGCTCGCAGGAGCTAATGAAACAGAACAAGAAAAACTTCGCCTTATCGGTGAAAATATGGGAATAGGCTTTCAGCTCAAAGACGATTTGCTTGATGTGTATGGAAGTCCTGAAAAGTTTGGTAAGCAAGTAGGGGGTGATATTATTGCCAATAAAAAAACTTATTTGCTTATAGAGGCTTTACGAACTGCTGAAAATCAAATCAAAGATGAACTTTTGTATTGGCTTTCCTTGAAAGAATTTAGCCCACAAGAAAAAATAAAAGCTGTTACAGAAATATACAATTTGCTGGGCATAAAAGAAAAAACAGAAAAACTGATAGATAGTTTTTTCCAAAAGGCTTTTGATAGTCTTGCTGAAATGCAAGTCTCGGAAGGTGCAAAAGAAAAATTAAGAAACTTTATGACTTGGCTCATTGAACGAGAAAACTAATATTCAGATATTGCATAGCGAAATTTATACCTATGATTACGATTCCTGCTTCCGAACTTATTATCAATAAAGATGGTAGTATTTACCACCTGAATTTGAAACCCGAAAATATTGCTGAAATTATTTTTGTTGTAGGCGACCCCAATCGTGTGCATAAAATCAGTAAATATTTTGATAAAGTAGAATTTGAAATGAACAAGCGTGAATTTATCACGCATACAGGCTTGTACAAGGGGAAAAGAATTACGGCTATTTCATCGGGAATGGGAACGGATAATGTTGAAATTTTACTTACAGAACTTGATGCCCTTGTCAATATTGATTTGAAAAAACGACAACCCAAATCTGAACATACTACACTGAAAATTATCAGAATTGGTACATCAGGGGCATTGCAGGCGGCAATAGGTTTGGATAGTTTTGTGGCTTCTTCTTATGGTTTGGGCATAGATACTTTGATGTCTTTCTACAATTTGGAGCAAACCGATTTTGAAAAAAATTTCAGCCTCAACCTGCAAAAAAACTTGCAATTGCCTTTTACGCCTTATTGTGTGAGTGCTTCGGAAAAACTCTTGCGAACGTTTGCCTTTGATATGATAAAAGGCGTAACGATAACAGCACCGGGCTTTTACGCTCCACAAGGTAGAAAGGTGCGTTTGCCCATCCGCTATCCGTATTTAGTTGATGCTTTAAGCTATTTCCATTACCAAGACACTTGGATAACTAATTTTGAAATGGAAACAGCGGGTTATTATGCAATGGCTCGTTTGCTGGGACACGAAATGCTTTCGCTCAATGCGATTGTTGCCAATCGTATTACCCAAGAGTTTTCTAAAAATGCTGAAAAAACCATTGATGAACTTATTCGTTTGGCATTGGAAAGAGTAGAAAAACTTTAATTGGCAGTGTTTTATGAGTGTTTGTTGAACTTTTTGCCATAAAAAAAAGTTTGTATAAGAAATCTTTGTTTTATGCGAAAGGAAACCATTACACTGAACATTACGCTTGATGAAAACAATGTTTGCGAGAAAATTCATTGGGATGCCACTCAAAAGCCTGAACCCGGTTTAGAGCAAGCCAAAGCTATTTCGCTTGCCATTTGGGACGGCTGGGGCAAAGGTACGCTCAAAATAGACCTTTGGACAAAAGAAATGGAAGTAATGGAAATGAAACGCTTTTGCATAGAAACAATTTCAGGACTTGCCGATACCATTCGTATCGCCACAGGCGATGAAGTAATGGCTATGGAAATGGAAAATATTTGCAAACGTATGCAAGACCGCCTCGAAGCCGAAGTAAAACAAATGCAACAAATTGGGTAATTATTATTCAAAAATAGCTTTTTGCACCTCCGAAACACTATCTTTCGGGGTTTGTTTTTTATGAGCAGGTTTTGTAGAGCCACTCCCTTTGAATTCGGTGAGTAGTTGTTTGATACGCTGTAAATCGGGAATGGTATTTGCCGAAAATGAATAGTGGAATAAGATGACATCGGTAATTTTATGCTCATCAATGATTTTGAGTAGGTTCTTGTTCCAATACCGATAATCTACTACCCAAACCTGCTCGTAATGTGAAACCAAATAAGGAGCGAAAGCATTTCCAAAAGAGTTTTTGATAATCATTGCTTTTCTGCCATTTTTGAGGTTTTTGTTAGTAATTTCTACCAAAGAAAAATCATCGCCGAAATATACACTATAAGCGGCTGGACCCTTGGCAAATTCTGCAAAAAGTAATGCTCCCATACGTTTTTCGGGGTTTTTCTTACCATTGCAAAAGGCAACGTATTCTACGGCGGGTTTGTAATACACTACCGAATCAATGTTTTCTTTGAGGCGTTTGTCGCGAGTAAGCCAATACAATGAACCTAAAAAGCCATTGATAGCTTTTCGTTCCATTTTTTCTAAGGGTACAGGCTCAAAACCTGCTTTCTTACAAAATTCTACGTAGGCGTAATATGCTCCCAGTCCTGTCCAGTGGTGGTCGGTATTGAAGTAGATGTATTCGTTTTTATGCTTGTAAAGTGTGCTTACCACATCAACACTTTTGATAGTTTCATCAAGTTGGCTGTAGCAATATTCTATATTCTTTTTTTCGGAGCTGTGTCGGTATTTATGAGGCAAATAAAATTCTTGATGTGTAGGAACGATTATCAGATAGACCTGGGCTTTTTTTTGGAGAGTTTTTTGATAAAAATTTGCTATTTCTGCACAATACTTGGCAGAGGCTTCCGTACCGCCAAAGAGTTGTATAGCCATTGCGTTGTAAATCATTACCCCTTTTACAGGTGATTTTTCAGCATCTCCTTCTATAATTTCATTTTCAGGATTTGTGATTTTGGGGTTTGGGGTTGTAGAGCTATCGAGGGGGAGCATTTCGGCATTGGTAACCACTTCTTGTTTGTAGAAGCCGATATCTTCATTTTTCCAACCTCGCCAGCTCGCCAAAGTGAAATTGGTTTGTACAAAACCCTCTCGGAAAGGAAAATTATCGGCTACGTACAAATCTAAGCTATCCATAAAAGTTCCTTTCCAAAAAGATTTCCACGAAAATTGGGGAATAGGGGTGAGTCGGCGTTTTTCGTACTCTGAAACTTCTTGCTTGGGAAGCAAAGCGAAAAGCACCCCAAAACTCATTAGAAGCCCTACAAAGAGAAATGTACTGACACGTAAAAGCCAAATTTTGGATTGCATAAGGTTATATTGAAAATGTTTTAGGGTATAAAGAAAGCCCAAAGACTTCCACGCTTATTCACTACTCAATACTCAATACTCAATACTTCCCCACCATTTTACGGATATTCCAAATGTTGTAAAGGATAGTAAAGGCGAGGAATAGCAGTTCAAAAATCAGAACCAATGGCTCAAAATTAGAAAAATAGCTAACGCCTCTTTGTTGCATAAAGCTGTAAAATACAAAAATAAGAACATTTGCCATTACTATTCCCAATACTCCAAAGAGCAGTATAAAACGTAAGAAACTACTAATCAGATAATTTGCCAAAACTTTGTGCGTGTAACCCAACTGCAAGAGCAAAGCAATTTCGTTTTGGGCTTCACTTAAAATAAGCCTGAAAGTCAGTGTAATGATTACTACGGAAAGTAGTACAAAGGCAATTCCCAAGATGCCAATAGCACCCACCACCTCTACAACTTGCCCTGCAATTTGGCTGATGAGCGTTTTTTCTTTGCTTACTTGATAGTTTTTTTCTTTTAAGTATTGAGCAAGGTCGGGGCTGGCGGGGTTTTTTACTTTCAGGACAATCCGAGCAGGGTCGGGGGTAGCGTCTTTGTTGCCAATGGTTTCGTTTGCCCACTTCAAAAAACTTTCAGGTACTAAAATAGAGGGGATTCGTTCCTCAAAACCTGCTATGCGTAAATTGACGATTTTTTCGCCCCTGTTTGTGTATATGCGTGCCTGAATCGTGGGTAAAGTGGGTAAGATGCTTTCGCTGAGCAGAGGCAACCCTTGCGAAGGAGCATATACGAAATTGTATTGGTCAACAAAATCTTTGGGAATAATCACAGGGACATACTTGCTTTCAGGTGTCCAGTTCCATTTGGGGGGCAGTTTCATCAAAAATTCATCGGCAACGGCTTCAAAAAAAAGCTCTGTCTGAAACTGAATGAAATCATTGCCATAAGCCCATACTTTGAAATTACCCGACTGAAAAACACCTAATTTTTCTGTAAAAGGCTGTTTGCGGAGTTCTTCCAGTTCGGTTTGCGAAAAACGAGAAGCCCCCAATACATTCAGAATGGTTACTTCTTTGCTTAAAATAATGTAGTTGGGAAGGTTGGTTTCGTTGCTGAAAGTTTTGCGAATTTGTAAATACACATAAAGCGAAACAATCATCAGGACAAAACCTAATAAAAAGCCAATACCTGCAAAAAAAAGTTGCTTTTGGCTTTTTTCTGTTCGGAAAATTTTTTGCAGAGCAGAATGAATTTTTTTGCTAGTGGTGGCAGTCATAGTGGTTTTGAAAATGCAATGTTAGGAAAATTTTGTATCTTTGGCAAATTTTGCTCAAATCATAGGAATATGTGGAAAAAAATTTTGCTTCTGATAGTTTTTGTGTATTTGTTTTTGCGTTTTTGGAGAGTTATTTTTGCTTGGCTTCGCCGAAATTTAGGAAGTGAAACCCAAAAAATTCATTTACACATTACCCACGAGCATATTGTTTCAGAAAAAAATAAACGAAAAATAAAAGACGAAGGCGAATATGTTGATTTTGAGGAAGTAAAGTAGGGAAAACTAAAACAATAAGTTCAACTTTTCAAACTCTAAACTTATTTGGCGGCTATGGCACAGGTAGGAATTATTATGGGAAGTCAGTCGGATTTACCTATTATGCAAGAGGCGGCGGATTTTCTGTCGGAGTTGCAAATTCCTTTTGAACTGACTATCGTTTCGGCTCATCGGACACCCGAAAGAATGTTTGAATATGCGAAAACTGCGTATCAGAGAGGTTTGCGGGTAATCGTTGCAGGGGCAGGAGGGGCGGCTCATTTGCCAGGTATGGTGGCTTCGCTTACGGCTTTGCCCGTGATAGGTGTGCCTATCAAATCTTCTAATTCTATTGATGGCTGGGATTCGGTGCTTTCTATCTTGCAAATGCCCGCAGGAGTGCCTGTGGCAACGGTTGCTTTGAATGGTGCGAAAAACGCAGGCATTTTAGCGGCGGAAATTTTGGCTACTTCCGATGAAAAAATTTATCAAAAGCTCCTTGCCTTCAAGGAAAGTTTGAAAGAGAAAATTCACAAGCAAATTGAAAGTTTGAAAGGAGAGAAATAAACCAAATTTATCAAAATCTATGAAAGTAGATTTGGAAAGTTGGAAATTAGAAAATTTAGCTCTTTAACTGAAAGCAATGAGGTTGCTCAAAGCGACATCATCGCTCTAAGCCCGAAAAAAACATCTTAAAATTCACTTTTTTGGAAGGAAATTTCTATTGTTGTTCTTTGATTTTTTTTTCTAAACGGACTTTTTAAGGGACGACTACTTAATTTCCTGCAATATTTTTTGCTTTTTAGATTTTTTTGTTATTATTTTGCAGTTTTGAAACTAATTTCGCTTGTACTTTGTTACTAAAATGCTTATGAGCAGAAATCACAGAAATTGTGAAAGCAATTTCCGTGTATCTGTTTTTTTATGTTTTAACCAAACTACGTTAAAAAAATGAGACAGCTCAAGATTAGCAAACAAATTACTAATCGTGAAAGTCAATCTTTGGACAAGTATCTCCAAGAAATTGGAAAGGTAGATTTGCTTACGCCTGATGAGGAAGTAGAGCTTGCCAAACGTATCCGAGAAGGCGACCGCTTGGCTTTGGAAAAACTCACCAAAGCAAATTTGCGTTTTGTGGTGTCGGTAGCCAAGCAATATCAGAATCAGGGGCTTTCCTTGGGCGACCTCATCAATGAAGGTAATTTAGGACTTATCAAAGCCGCTCAACGCTTTGATGAAACACGTGGTTTCAAATTTATTTCCTATGCTGTTTGGTGGATAAGACAATCCATTTTGCAGGCTCTTGCCGAGCAGTCGCGTATTGTTCGCTTGCCTTTGAACCGTGTAGGCTCGCTCAATAAAATTTCTAAAACTTTTTCGGAGCTGGAGCAAAAATTTGAAAGAGAACCTTCCCCCGAAGAGCTCGCAGAAGTGTTGGAAGTAGCTACTTCGGAAGTAGTAGATACCCTGAAAATTTCGGGCAGACACGTTTCTATGGATGCTCCCTTTGTACAAGGCGAAGAAAACAGCCTTTTAGATGTTTTGGAAAATGATGGCGAAGAAAGTCCCGATACAGGTCTGATAAACGATTCGCTACGTAAAGAAATTCAAAGGGCTTTATCTACGCTTACCCCACGCGAAGCAGATGTGGTTACTCTTTATTTCGGTTTGAATGGCGAAAATGCTCTTACATTAGAAGAAATTGGCGAAAAATTCAATCTTACACGTGAGCGGGTGCGTCAGATTAAGGAAAAAGCTATTCGCCGTTTGCGTCATACTTCACGTAGCAAAGCCCTGAAACCTTATTTAGGATAATACCAATAGCAATGCCTCACAATTTCTGTGAGGCTTTTTAACTTAATACGAAACCTTTTCTACAAATACTCTATCCTTCACCACTACCACTGCCAGCAAATTCAGCATTTTTTTGCTTTGCAAAAGACTATCATTTTGGTAATAACTTAAAATTTGCTCTTTTGCCTCTTGCATTGTGTCTGCAAGCAGGTTTTCTTGCTCTTTTTTCAGATATTTTAGCTCAATAGCAAACTGATGATGCGTAAAAGGATTGTTAGGACGGATAAATAACTCTATATCCACATAACCTCCTCCTGCTACTTCTCGCTCACTCTGCACCCAAAAAATATTTGCATTTA
>CAZZLW010000028.1:0-14048 GCA_964654605.1 uncultured Cytophagales bacterium
AATTAATGATCTAAGAAAGCAGTTTCTCCTTGTATTACCAAAACATCAGCGTAGTAAAAACTATTATTTTCTCATTCCGCTCCTCGAATATCCCCCTGCAAAGCTATAAAACCCAAGCGCCAGAATTGCTGTTTTAGTAAATATTGTTGGTTGCTAACTATGAGACTATGAGTAAAACTTGCGCATGCCATTGGATAGAATTCATTTGCAAGAAGTTCGTGTTTGAGTGGCTCTTTTCGCTCAAAGTTTAGAAATTCACTTGCTTTCCATATTTTTTCTAAAAGTTCGGGCATTATTAGTACCGAATTTTGTTAAGCTCGCCAACATCAACAGAACGAGTATTGCGATAAATCATCACGATAATTGCAAGCCCCACAGCAACTTCTGCCGCCGCTACCGCCATTATGAAAAATACAAACACCTGTCCCGAAGCATCTCCACGATACGCCGAAAGAGCTATAAAAAGCATATTCACGGCATTGAGCATTAGCTCTACACACATAAAAATAATCAAGGCATTTCGGCGAATAAGTACCCCTATCACCCCAATACAAAACAGCACCGAAGCCAAAATAATGTAATACTCCAAAGGAATTTTTGTAATGATTTCTACCATAAACTACAAACGCTTGAATTGATTGATAATTTCTTGCAAAACACCCAAAATTAAAGTTAATTCATTTAGAAAGTATTTTCGGTTATCTATGAATATTTTTTCAGCAAGTTTCATAAAAAGCCACTCTTCGCCTGTGGTTACACAACCATAGACAAAAGGCAAATTATATCCTTTTTTTTGATTGAATATTTTTGCCCCGACCATCTGTGCGGCACACTGCGGTACAGCTCCGTCCAAGTCATTTTTTTTTGCTTCTACAATTTGCAAAATCGGGAAACTCACGTCGTACCGCCTCGTATCTTTGGCAATGATAAAATCACACTCGCCATTTAAGCCTTTTTCTGGCTCTACATTCAAATTTTCTCCCGAATATATCGTAAAAAACTCATTGTTTCTTTCTCTCATTTCCAGCAAAACAGGGAACACAATTCCCTCCGACCTTGCTTTTTCGCTCCGCATAGGAAGTTTTTTAGCAGCTTCTATGGTTTTTTTCAGGTAATCAGAAGGTTCTATGGGCAAAATTTCACTAAAAATCTCCTCAATTTGGTTTTCAATACCAAATTCTTTTTCAATTTTTTCTAATGAAAAATCCGCATAAGCCATAAACTTTCCTCTGATACTTTCTTAATTTTTAGAAATTCCTTTCTCCGCTTTCTCTTTTGCCGAGCATCACGGCTCCTACCATTGCGGCAAGAAATAAAACAGAAGCGAGTTCAAAGGGCAAAAGAAAATCATTGTAAAGAACTTTACCCAAATTCTCTACCAAGCCTATATCTGTTCTAATATCCGATTTTACTTGGTGTGGTTCCAGTGATTTGAGCGAAGCAATGATTACAAGCAAAAGCAAGCCCCCTGAAACTACTCCCGCAATTTTCATGAATACCGACTTATTTGCAGAAGTATCTCCCTCTTTTTTGAGATTGAGAAACATTATCACAAACAAGAAAAGCACCATTATAGCTCCTGCATATACGATAATATTCACTATGGCAAGGAACTGGGCATTGAGCAAAATATAATGCCCCGTGAGTGCAAAAAATACCAATATCAGATACAAAACACTATGAATGGGATTCTTGGCAAAAACCACCATTAAAGCAGAAAAAATCGCAAGGAAACTCAAAAAATAAAATAAATTCTCTGAAAGGGACATAAGACTGCATTGTTTTTGTGTGCCAAAATTAAGAAAAACTCGTAATTCTTTGCAAGAATAATTTTACTTTACACAACTTGCCTCTCTTGTACAAGAGAGGCAAGTAATTAGCAAGCAAGCCTTTATTTTTTCAAAGGCTCAACGAGTTTGTCTTTACCAAAAATTACCTCATTACGGCTATGAAACGCAGGGGCAATAACATCATTTTGCAAGAAAATGGCTTCTTTGGGACAAGCCTCTTCGCAAAGACCGCAAAAAATACAACGCAACATATTGATTTCGTACACTGCCGCATATTTTTCTTCGCGATACAGATGCTCTTCACCCGGTTTGCGTTCGGCGGCTACCATTGTGATAGCTTCAGCAGGACAAGCCAAAGCACATAGCCCACAAGCCGTACAACGCTCTCTGCCTTCTTCATCACGCTTCAAAACGTGCAAACCTCTGAATACAGGCGACATAGGACGTTGCTGTTCAGGGTACTGAATGGTGGCTTTCTTTTTGAAAAAATGCTTTATCGTAATGCCCAAACCCGTAACAATGGCTGGCAGATATATCTTTTCAGCAAAAGTCATTTTTTTATTGCTGACTTGCTTGGCTCGGTTCGTGAGTCGCATAAAAATATAGTTTTAGGTGAAAAACTAAAAAATCCATAGAACCTCTACAAAAAAAGGCATTTTATTTCAAATTGACAAACATTTCTGAAAAGGTTTTTGTTTATTTATACAAATTCTAAATAAGCAACTACTTGCATTGAAAAGTATAATCTGCTAACTTTGAAGCAAACAAGTTTTTATGAATATCCAAGAAATTCAGGACGAAATTATCAGCGAATTTGAACTCTTTGACAATTGGGACGATAAATATGCCTACATTATTGAATTGGGTAAGAAACTCCCCCCCCTTTCGGAAACATACAAAACCGAAGAAAATTTGGTAAAAGGTTGTCAATCCAAAGTATGGCTACACGGCTATAAAAAAGATGACAAGGTTTTTTTTGAAGCCGATAGCGATGCTCTCATTGTCAAGGGATTGGTCAGTTTGCTCTTGCGAGTATATTCAGGACAGCCCGCTGAGGCTATTGCCCAAACGGAGCCTTATTTTATCCAAAAAATCGGCTTACAACAACATCTTTCTATGACCAGAGCCAACGGACTTGCCTCTATGATTAAGCAAATCAGAACCTATGGGGTAGCTTTGCAAAGCTCATAATTCAATTATACTATGACAGAAAATGCTGAAAATTCTTTTTCTGCTCCTTCTTGGAAAGAAAAAATGAGCCTTACAGGGCAAGCGTGGAAAATGGTTACGGGAGTAGCGTGGCGATACGTGAGCCGTCTTTTGCTTATTTGCCTAATAGGAACATTGCTAAATATTAGCCTTTTTATACTGCTTCATAGTAAAATAGATTTTGTTTTGGGACGTTCTACCACTGAAACGCTTTTGGGGGTAGGTTCTATTACTTTCTTTTTCATACTTGCTCCTATTGCTTATATCTGGATAGCCAATAAGCACGCATTGCAATCTGTTTTATACTTTGTGGGAAATCATCTGAAAGAAACTATTTTTGAATATTTCGTTCATAAAGCCTTTGAGTATGCCTACAAGCAACCTACCATCAAAGCACAACTGGAAAACGGCAAAATTGAGGATTTTATCAATATTACACTTCCCGAATATTTGCAAAAATTGCAAGGAATGAATGGCGTATTACGTAAAATATTCAAGAAATTTTCAGGAGATATTGATTTACTTGCCATTTTTAAGGAAGCAAAAGAAAATCTAGGCGGGGAAATCAATTTGAAAAACTTAGAGCATTACGTAGCTCAAAAAGCCTCTGCTCAAATTCCTGTTCCTTTGCTTTCTGCCCCAAATTGGTGGTGGATATTCGCGGTTGTTTTGTTAAATATTGGCATTTTTACAGGATTTTGGTTTTTGATGAGTTAGAGTCCCACTTTTGCTCTAACTTCACACCATTCAAGGAAACTTCCAAAATGGCTTCTGCACCGCAAACTATCGGATAGTTTTCACTTTCGTGTCCGATAGGAAAATCATAACAGACAGGAAACTGGTATGGCTCAACAATTTCTGCAATAATTTCATAAATGTTTTTATCAAAAGGTGGTTCTTCGGGCTTGATACGTGAAATATTTCCCACAATCAGTCCTTGTAAATTTTCAAATTTTCCTGCTCTTTGTAAATGCCTAAACATTCTATCCAAATTGTAGAGCGGCTCATTGACATCTTCCAAAAATAAAATTGCATTTTCAGTATCAAAATCCGTTTTTGTTCCGATTTGGTTATGCAAAAGGGCTATGTTCCCGCCAATCAGTTTGCCCCTTGCCCTACCTAACCTATCAAAAGGCAAATTTTCTACTTCATACGCTATTTGAGTATTTTGCAAAATATTTTCTAAATATTCAAGTGTTTGGAAGGAAAGATTTTCCCAACCTTTGAGCATCGGTGCGTGCAGACTTTTCAAGCCTATTTTTTGTAAAGCACAATGTAAAACCGTTACGTCACTAAAACCCACAATCCACTTAAATTTTTTTAGCAAAGGGCTAAAATCAATGCTATCAATCCATTGTACCACTCCGTATCCACCTCTACTGCACCAAATTATGTCTATGGTATCATCATCTAAAAGCTCTTGAAAAGCACTTAAACGCTCTTTAATAGTACCCGCAAATTGAGCATTTTGAGCAAAAGTCTGGGGGTGAATTACTACTTCATAGCCCCAAGTTTCTATCGTTTGTAGAGCTTTTTGTATTTGCTCATAGCTCACCGCAGAGGCAGGACTAAAAACAGCTATTCTTTTCATACAATATTGCAAAATTGACGTCTAAAAATACAGAAATTTGAATCTTTGAAGTTCAAGAAATGAAAAGTTTGAGCATTTGAAATTCAAAAATTTTGATTTAACTACTCATTTTCCTGTTTTCTGTTTCTTGCTCCCTACATCTAACTTTTCAGCTACTCTCATTTTTGCACTTCTTGCTCGGGGATTTTGCAAAATTTCTTGCTCGCTTGGCAAAATTACTTTGCCAATCATTTCTAAAGGTTTTATAGGATTTCCGTAAAAATCTTTTTCAACTTCTCCCCAAAATTTTCCTTTTTGCATAAAATTTTTCACAAGTCTATCTTCCAAAGAATGGTACGATAACACTACTAATCGCCCTTTTGGGGCAAGCATTTCGGCGGCTTGTGCAAGCATTTCTTGCAGGGCTTGCAGTTCGTCATTTACTTCAATACGCAAAGCCTGAAAAAGTTGAGCCAAATATTTATTTTTTTCTTGATAAGGCAAGCATTTTTCTACGGCTTTGAGCAAATCCTCTGTGGTTTCTATTTTTTGCTTTTTACGAAAACTTACGATGCTCTGAGCAAGCGTTTTAGCATTTTTTATTTCGCCATACATACCCAAAATACGATGCAATTCTTTTTCGCTATACTCTTGCAATAATTTTTGAGCCATCAGCACTTGGGTTTTATCCATACGCATATCCAGTGGTGAATTGAACCGAAATGAAAAACCTCGCTCTGCTGTATCAAATTGATGTGAAGAAACACCTAAATCGGCAAGAATACCTGTAACCCTAGTGATATTTCTTTTTTGCAACTCATTCTGCAAAAAACGAAAATTACTTGGGATAAAAGTAAAGTTAGAATAACGCGATTGCAGTGGTTTGGTATTAGCGAGGGCATCGGTATCTTGGTCGAAAGAAAATAATTGAGCTTGGGGTGAAATATGCTTCAAAATAGCATCCGAATGTCCGCCACCGCCGAAAGTTACATCTACATAGATACCATTTCTATCAGTAATAAGCCACTGAACACTTTCTTGAAGCAATACAGGAACGTGATAGATTTTCATTTTTTTTCGCAATAATACAAAAACCCGATAAAACTTATCGGGTTTTTGCGTTGATTTATGTTTAACTTATCAAGGTACTTGTTTTAATTTTACTTCTTGTGGTACCATCACCTTACGAATGCACTGAATATTTCCATTACTCATTTTTATATCTATTCTACCTGTGGGGTCAGCATAGAAATATGGAGAAGCCACATAGTTGGTGCTAAGTGGTGCCGCTCTTGAAAGTGTAGGTATTCTTTCTCCTTGCAAAGTATTCATACGAATAATAGAGGTAGCCGAAGGACTGAAATCATTGATGAAGGCTCTGCGTGTAATTACGTGATACTTCATAATTTCAGTGAGCTTATCCAAAGGAATATCGTAAATGCTATTAAAATTATTCAAAGCAAGGAAGGCATTGAAAGCGGCATCCGTAGGCAGAAGCACGGTAATTCTATCTAGCCTATCCAAATCATCAATAACTCCTGTGATAGCCAGTGCTTGGCGAGCAATAGCATAGGAATTATTGGGAACTGCGGGGAGTTCGGGCATTTGATTGATTTTTTGTTTCACATTTTGGCTGGCAGGAAGCAGAGGATAATCTACATAATGGATAACACCATTTTTAGCATACTGGGCATTACCCGCTGTTACTCCCGCCCAATCGGCATAACGACCGCAAATTACACCGGTTCTATCAAGTTGAATATCTTGCCCAAGTTGTGTTTCATAAGGCTCTTCTGTACAAACACTCAACTGATACAATTTTCTACCTTTAATAATATGATACCTCATTACACTATCCAAAAAGGCTAACTCTTCAGGTGTATTAAAGTTGGCAGGGTTCAAATCAACAGGATAGCCTGCTTGAGAAACTGCTAATAAAAGATTTACATTAGAAGGAGCAAAAATAGTAAAACTTTCTTTCTCATCAGCAAATTGAGCCGCAAGACCAACTTTCTGTAAAAGTTGATGGAATACGGAAAGATTAGGGTCTGAGTTAAGAATTTCTGCTAATGTTTTAGTAGGTGAAGTCAGTACATCTTCTACAGCTACTACAAAACCATTTTTAGCTACCCTCTGGAACACTACTTTGGTTCTACCATTGATATAGGGGATACCATCGCAATCAAAGTTTATATCTACATTTACACCTTGTTTGAGCGTAGCATAAGTCCCCTCATTCATTTTTTCCAGATTGTCAATTTTTTGGGCATCAGCAGGGAGTTCATACACGTGAGCCAAAAGCAATTCACGAAGCGAAGTAGGGTCGGCTTGCCCGATAGAAGGTACTCCCAAAGCAAGCAGAGCAGGTCCCCAACCATTGTTGGTAGGTGCAAATAAGATATAACGCTTATCAGGATTTTTACCTGCTTCTACCATTAGCGTTTGCTCCAAGCCCGATACTTTCAAAGCCTCCAAAAGGATAGTGAAATCTCCTTTGGTTTCACGTTGAAGCACTTCTACAATATCACGCTCGTTGCGAGGTTGCAAAAGCACTTCACCTTTATCTCTCTTACAAGACTGCACAAAAAAGCCCGCAGTCAAGAGGAACAAAATATTTAAGAGTATGCTATTTCTTTTCATATCCAATCAGGTTTTACTAATTAAGGTTTTGATACGGTACTATATACAAAGTCAAAAGGTCCTGATGCACTTGGGTTTCGTACATAGTAGTTTAGTGTAAATTTCTTTTGACAGGTATTTAGCTTATTGGGTACACCAGGGTCGGGATAAACTACACGAGGGTTTGCAGTACTCGGACAAGTACCTGCTCTGTAATAAGCATCTTGCGTTGTAGGTGAAAAAATTACATCTTTCGTTGCAGGATTGAATACTAATGTTACAGGAGCAGGGCAAGGTGTTGGACTTGGGAAACGAGATAGAGGATCATACAATCCTGTGATAGCAATACTTGTAGGTCCTACTTGCACCGAAGTAACAGAATAAGAGTGAGGTGTAGGAGTTACACCAGCTACACTTTCGTCATCAATTTTCAAAGTACCTACAAAATCATTGATATCCAAAGGGCAGTCATCATCTTCTATGTACAAATCCATAGATTTGGCTTTTTTATCAGGTCCAGGGTAGCCTATGGTAAAAGACGCATCAGAAGTAGATTCTATTGTAAAAGTTAGTTTTTTGTTACCATCGGTTTGGTCATTATCTACTACTGTTACGGTGATAAAGGCAAAACCCTCTCCTGCTTTAATGGTAACTGCTCCAGGGCTTGAAAGATAGAAATTTCCTTCGGGTACATCACCTAATATCACTTCATTACCAAGAGTATCAGTAGTTACATATTTAGCCTTTACACTATAACTTACTACTAAATCTTTGCTAATATCTCCTGTACCACGATTGATGCGAATAGTAGCAATAGAAGGAATAGCTTGCACTTCGCCATTAGCATCTTCTTTAGCACTACTTTCAGCTATCGTGAGCAAAGTATCTTCAAAAGCTACAAACTTTTCGCCTGTATAAACCACAGGGCGAGATTTTTCGCAGGAGGCGAAAAGTAAGCCTCCTACGAATGCAAAACTGATATATTGAAATATTTTTTTCATAAGGCTTTTTGAATTTTTCTTGTGAAACCTAATTACCAACCGGGATTTTGTTGATTTTTCATAGCAGGATTTGCTTGAATTTCACCTTGCGGAATAGGGAATACAAAGCGTTTATCCCCTGCATTTAGCTCACAATCGGGTGCTGTGGAAGGGCAGTCGCCATTGCCCGGTGCAGTACCTCTGTTAAAGCTCAAACCATAGCGTTTGGCATCAAACCAGCGATGTCCCTCACCCACAAGCTCTTTTCTACGCTCAATCTGAATAGCTTCTAATATATCAGGAATCACATCAGAAGTAGGATTGTAGCCTGTAATTCTATTCTGACGAATTAGGCGAATATCGGCTCTTGCGGCATTATCATTGCCCAATCTGAAATTAGCTTCTGCTCTGATAAGATGCATTTCGGCTATTCTGAAAACTTTTACATCTACGTTTCCGTCACGAGGCAGAGCCGTACCTGTAAATCTGCCAGTAAATTTCAGGTAAGAAGCTGTAGCAGGTGAAGCCGAAGGGTCGTAAGTTACATTGTAGCGAACATCATTGGTAGGAGAAGTACCAAAAAGATTTTTCCAATCTTGCGAAACAGTATAGGCATTCATACCATCGCTGGGGAAAAAACCGGGCGAGCCTTGACCTACGTTTACTGCTACTGCAAAGATAGTTTCGGCAATGGAGTTCAAATCATTGAACCACACACTTTGAAACGTAGTGGTATTATTGATAGCAGTAGTTGTAATTCCTGTACCTGCGGCAATAGAACCCAAATTGATACCACTTTCAGTAATTACTTTATCAGCATACTCTCGGGCATCTTCCCATTGCTGAGTATAAAGTGATACTCTAGCTCGCAATGCTCTTACAGCGTGCAAATCCATACGGATACGGCGACTACCTGTATTCACCGTTACATCAGTTTCTTGCAATAGCTCCTCGGCTTCGGTGAGGTCTTGATAGATTTGGTCAAAACACTCTTTTACGGTATTACGAGGAGGGAAAGAAACTTCACTTTTCAGTTTCAAAGCTACTCCAAAGCCACTTCCGTTTCTATCATAGTTTACGGCAAAAAATCTCATCAAATCAAAGTGTCCCAAGGCACGAATAGCAAGGGCTTGCCCTTTGATACGATTTTTTTGTCCGGGAACTTTTTCCTGCAAGTTTCCTAAATTATCTAACACAGCATTAGCTTGGTTAATGGCTTGATAAGGAGCATTCCAAACTCTTTCAACTACCCCACTCCCTACGTTGTAGTACCACTGCGAAAGAGGGCGGTTATTACCCAAAGAAGCAGTAGTTTCCAGCATATTATCGGTGTTGATATCGGCACCATTAGAATATCCAAAGCCATAATAGCCTGTACTTCTCATATACGCATAAGCACCATTCAAAACTCTTTCAAAATCCTCAATCGTTTTGAGACGGCTTGCTTCAATAGCGTATTCCAATTCAGGTTCAAGGACTTTTTTACAAGCCCCTGTGCTCAAGGCAATTGCCCCTGAAAGTAAGAATATTTTTATGCTTTTGAATTTCATATCTTTTCAAAAATTTTAGTTTAGAATGTTATGTTTGCACCAAAAGTATACTGACGAAGTGCAGGATAAATCGCACCATTCGCTACGCCGTTACCTCTTTCAGGGTCAGTACCTCTCCAACGAGTGAAAGTAAGCAAGTTCTGACCAATGAAGAACAAACGTACATCTTTTAGCTTGGCTTTATCGTACCATTTTTTGGGCAGATTGTAAGAAAGTGTTACGTTACGCAAGCGAATGTAACCAATATCCTCTAAATAGCGAGTGGTTGCAGCACCTTCTTCGGTATATTGGAAAGCAGTAAGTCTGCCGTCAGCACTTTGAAGGCGAGGCCAGTCAGTAATATCACCGGGCTCTTGCCATCTGCGAAGCACTTCACGAGAGAAGCCGTCTTGTAAATAACCAGGGTTATCAATGTTGGTTCTTTCGTTGTTATACATCTGATGCCCTGTGGCATAGGTAAAGAAAGCAGAAAGTCCGAAGTTTTTGTACTTAAAGTCTGAGTTGAAACCACCAAAGATAGTAGGGAAGCGAGGTTTGAAAAACTCACGAGCATTGGGGTCTAACCAAGGCGTAATATTTCCACTTTTATCATAGAATAGTCCATCGCCATTGGCAGGATTTACCCCAGCGTATTTCACAAGGTATAAGGTGTAAAGAGGGTAACCTACCTTGATAACATCTATACCACCTACAATTTCATCTTGGTCGGGCAGTACTTTCAAAACTTTATTTTGGTTGTATGTGATATTACCACCTACACTCCAAACAAAATCATCTATTCTAAGCACATCAGCATTCACTTCAAATTCAATTCCTCTGTTACGCAATTCGCCTATATTTACAAGCAAACTGCTAAAGCCCGAAGTTCTTGAAAGCTGACGAGGGAAGAACAAATCTTTGGTAACATCATTATACAGGTTCAATGAACCTCTAATTCTATCTTCAAAGAAGCCAAAATCTACACCAAAGTTTGCCTTCAAACGGCGTTCCCAACGCAAATCAGGTACAGGAACATTGCTTTGGAAAAATGCCAAACCATCGGCATATACCCCTTGCGAGTATAAACCAAAAGCAGGAAAATCATCAGCAATAGTGCCTCTACCTGTAATCAAATCTTGGTTAGCCGTAGTAGCATAACTTGCTCTCACACGCAAACTGCTAATCGTCTTGGAGTTTTTCAAAAATTCCTCTTCGGAAACTTGCCAGTTTGCACCAACTGAGAAAGTATTTACAAAGCGAGTATTTTTCAAAAGTTTTGAAGTACCATCTCTACGAACATTGGCACTTAAAGAGTAGCGTTTTTTGAATGTATAGCTTCCATCTAAAAATACAGAGAACAATCCGTTATTGGTTCTCAGACCTGTTACAGAAGGAATATAGTTGTTGGCAGGGTCATTGGGAGCAGCACTACCGGGTGTGATACCCGCTTCGTTAAGCAAAAGAACGTTTTGCAAACCAAAGCCTGTAAATCCGAAACTACGAAGCTGTCTACCTACCACTTCTTGGAACAAGGAAACACGCAAGTTGTGGTCACCGAAATCTTTGATATAATTCAAAGAGGTAGTTCCGTTGTAGGCTATTCTTCTACGGCTACTACGAGAAAACGCCCCTTTTCTTTGACTTGTATTGATACCCCCTAACTCACGAGGCAGATATACCAAACGATAAGGGTGGTCAAGGAATTCATTTTCACGAGCATTCAAATCTACTCCCCAGTTGGTACGAAGCGAAAGCCCTTTTACCCAAGGAATTTGATATTCCATACGAATAGTAGTAAAGGCTTTGATATCGTCTGTTTTATCTCTATTGAGCATTTGCTCTTCCAAAGGGTTAGGCTGATTGGAAGGCGAAGTATTCAGTACATTATAACCTGAAATGTGTGTAGGGTCGTAGATTGTTTCGTAAGGGTTAGACCAATATACAGCGTTCAAAGGAGACGAAATGGCTGTATTGTCTTCGTCAGTAAAATTACGAGTAGTAAAAGAAACTGTATTCTTGAAAGAGAAAGAGAAGTTATCGCCAAGATAATCCAAATTCAAGCGTCCTGCGTAGCGTTTGAAATCGGTATTTACCACAGTTCCTTGTTGTTCGTAGTAGTTGAGCGAACCATAGTAACGAAGTTTATCGCTACCACCACTGGCAGTTACTTCGTGTTGTACGGTTTTGGCATTACGGAAAAGCACTTTTTTCCAATCAGTAAAAGTATTACGCAATACTTCAAGTTCTGCATCAGAAGGTTTGCCCAAGCCATTTCTATCGTAAGAGTATCCAAAACCTACTTCATTTTCTACTTGGATTTTCTCAATGGAATTAAGCGTAGGTAAGAATCTGTCGTAGTCGGGTGTAGCAATACCATATTGGAAGTTGTAAGAAAAGATATTTTTATCTTTTATACCTTTTTTGGTTGTAACTACAATTACCCCATTGGCACCACGAGAACCATAAATAGCTACTGCGGGTCCATCTTTCAAAACGTTCACACTTTCAAAATCGTTGGGGTTTAGTGTTCCAAAGAAAGTAGGATCCACAGGGATACCATCTACTATATAGAGAGGGTCTGTACTACTATTCACCGAGCCGATACCACGAATAAGCACCGTAGCACGCGAGCCGGGCATACCCGTAGAGCTTTGTATCAGAGCACCGGGCGTACGACCTTGCAAAATCTGGTCAAAACTTTGAATAGGAACGTTTTCTATTTTGGTATTATCTACCTTTCCCGCCGAACCAGTGAAAGAGCGGCTTTCTACTTCGCCATAACCCGTAGAAACTACTTCAATTGCCTGTATTACATCAGGCTCTACGGTGATATTGAGAACAGATTGGTTGCCCACAGGCACCTCTTTGGTTTTGTAATCTAGGGCTTGTATAACGAGCACTGCCCCATCAGGTACTTCATTGATAACAAATTTGCCATCGGCATCCGTTACCGAACCGAGTTTGGTATTTCCTTTTACAAACACGGTGGCACCGACTACCGCCTCGCCTTTGTCATCTCGTACCGTTCCTGAAACTGTCTTTTGTGCGAAACTTTGCATTATCAGAGTCAGCACAAAGACAAAACTAAACAGTAGTTTTTTCTTCATAACTTTTCCATTTAGGGTTTTACTTGTAGATAGTTCCTCCAAAAATAGTAAGTCCTACTGAAAAATAAAAAAATTACGGAATATTTTTTTGTAAAAAAATCTAAAAGCCTTCAAAAATCTTGTCAAAATCAAAAGTTAAGTATTTGTTTTTCAGAAATTTAATTCAAGTCCTAAAATTATTGTATCTTTAACAAATTCCTAACAATAAATTTTGCTTTTGGGCGTTTGGAAAAATAGTTGTAACTTTGTATGGTGTTTTATCAAAACCTTATGAACTTATGAAAAAGCTATTTTTGCTGGCAATGTTGTGGGCAGTGGGAAGCCTACTTTACGGACAAAGTGTTATAGAATTTGAAAAGGAAAGCCACGATTTTGGCACTATTCAGGAGGGGCAAATTGCTACTTACGATTTTATTTTCAAAAATAAAGGTAAATCTCCGCTTATTCTGCAATCGGTAGAACCCTCTTGTGGCTGTACTACACCAAATTATACGCGTGAGCCTATTCCTCCGGGAGGCAAAGGCAAAATCACAGTTTCCTACAATAGCCAAGGACGCCCCAATGCTTTCACCAAAACTGTTACGGTTCGCACCAATAGCACCGAACCTGTAAAAGTGCTGTATATCAAAGGGTTTGTAAATCCCAAAGCCCCTACCCCCGCCTCGCAAGCGGAACTAGCATTAGAAAAAACAGAGTTTAATTTAGGCAATTTGCAACCCGGACAAACTGCTATTCAAAAAGTTACACTCAAAAGTGTAGGAAAAGAAGAGTTACGCATTACAGCAGTACGTAGCGATTGCAATTGCGTTACGCATAACATCATCAATAGCATTCAGCCAGGCGAAAGTGCTGTACTGGAACTTAAATACACACCTCGCCAAAAAGGTAACCTAACCGAAAGCGTGATGATTTATTCCAACGACGGCAAAACGCCTACACATATTATTAAATTGAAGGCTTTTGTTGCCGAAGGTTCTCCGCTGAAAGAAAATGCTCAAAAAAATCCATTTGGTTTCTAAAAAAATAAAGCGACAACCTCAATCTAATGGTTGTCGCTTTTGCTACATTACGACTTTTTAACTAGTCGTCTCTTAAAAAGTATCTAATAGTTTGATAATCAAAATCTTACTTGTAAAAAATGCAAAAAAATTTGTAAGAAAATTAAGCAAAATAACAAAAAACTTGTGATATACGCACACAGACGTAGCAAGCGATGATGTCGCTTAGAGCGACATCATCGCTAT
>CAZZLW010000029.1:0-10654 GCA_964654605.1 uncultured Cytophagales bacterium
AAAACTTTCTGGTCAATTTGTGGTCTGGAATTATTGCCTACAAATTCCTAGATAAAAAGCCCACTATTAGAGATTTTCAAGAAAAAAATCTACTTACAAATTTTGAACTTTTTCAAGATATTGCCGCTTAACTCACGTTAATTTCATATTATCGGGCAAATTTAAAAATCTAATAACTGACGAGAAACTGACAGGAAACATAAAAAAGCCCTCCAAGTTTATTAGAAGGGCTTTTTAGTCGGGGTGGCAAGATTCGAACTTGCGACCTCCTGCTCCCAAAGCAGGCGCGATAACCGGGCTACGCTACACCCCGAAATTTTTTTTGTAACTCTTGCTGAAAAAATTTGAGGAGAGGATGGGATTCGAACCCACGCGTCGGTTTCCCGACGACAGTTTAGCAAACTGCTCCTTTAACCACTCAGGCACCTCTCCTTTTAAGTTTCGGACTGCAATATTAGTACAAAAACTTCAAACTACCAAACAAAAACGAAATTTTTTATTCATTCACCAAAATAGCAGGTGTAGTAATTACATTGCTTTGGTTCAAAGCTCTATCGTATATGAATACTTCAAAGCGGATACTATCTCTTTTGTTGATGCCAATTACATCATAAAAAAGCCCACCAATATTGTAACGTATAGTGCCTTCAATAGGATTTTGTCGTTCCTTATCAAGCAATGGCGGTACTCTGCCGTGAATATTTGTTTCAAACTCTGCACCTGTAACAGGGTCTATGAATTTGGGCAAAACCAAACGTTCATATACACCCGTAAATTTATTGCGGCGATAGATAGTGCAATAGAAATTATAGTAATAAGGGTTGAAACTTTTATCGGGCAAGCGGCGAGCAAACTGCCCTGTGGTATCTCCTGCCGATAGACCTATATCGCCATTGCCATCTTTGAAATCAATATCCAAAAAAATAGAGTCTTCAATCACTTGTCCATTGCCGTCTAAAAGGCTTTTTTTGCTCATTGCCCGAAAACTGACGCTTGGCTCAAAAGGAAATTCAGGCTTTTTGAAAATACAAGCGTTCAAGCCTATGGTAAGTAGTAGAAAGCAACCTAAGATATTTTTTGCCAAAACTTTCATAATTCTCTACATTTGCGTTATGAAAAAAGATTTACCCCTAATTCTGAAAAACCTTGTTCTTTCTATGCAAGAAAGCGATTTTGAAGAAATAGCTTTCTTGATATACGATTTTCAGCTCAAAAATAACCCTTTTTTTGCTCGTTGGGTTTCATTTTTTTACGAAAACCCACACAATATAAAAAAATTGGAGCAAATTCCGTGCCTACCCATAGAATTTTTCAAGTATTACGAAATCAGAAGCACGCCTAAAAGTCCGCAAATGGTTTTTGAAAGTAGCGGAACTACCCAGAGTTTTAGAAGCAAGCATCTGCTCACCGATACCTTTTTTTACGCCCAAAACAGCATTCAGATATTTGAAAAACAATACGGAAAACTTGAAAACTATCATATTTTAGCCCTTTTGCCTTCTTATTTGGAAAGAGGAAATTCCTCTTTGGTTTTTATGGTAAAGCAATTTATGGAAAAATCGGCTTCCACTTACAATAGCTTTTACCTGAACGATTTTGAAAAACTATTTCAAACTATTCAGTTTTTGCTAAAAAATAATGATAAACGCAAAATTTTGCTCTTGGGAGTAACTTATGCTCTTTTAGATTTTGCAGAAAAATATAAAGGAAATGATTTTTCGGAAATTATTGTAATGGAAACAGGGGGAATGAAAGGCAGACGCCCCGAAATGACACGTGCAGAAGTGCATCGTAGGCTTCAAAGTGCTTTGGGGGTTGGGCAGGTTCATTCAGAATATGGAATGACAGAGCTACTCTCGCAGGCGTATTCCAAAGGCGAAGGAATCTTTGATATGCCTACTACAATGAGAATTTTTTTGCGAGAAAATAACGACCCCTTTGCCTATACCCCTACGCGAGGGCTTATCAATGTGATTGATTTGGCAAATATTGAAAGTTGTGCTTTTCTTGCTACCCAAGATGTGGGAACTTTGCTAAACGAAAATCAGTTTATGGTACTGGGCAGAGCCGATAATGCCGAACAAAGAGGTTGTAACCTACTTTTAGAGCAGTTTTGAATATTTTACAACAATTTTAGGCTTTTATGCGTTTAGTCATAAAAAATTTACAAGATAAAACTATTTGTATTTCCGAAAAAAACACTATTTTGCAATCGCTTGGCGAAAATGCTATAGATTGGATGCAGGCTTGTGGTGCAAAAGGTAGATGTACTACTTGCAAAATGATAGTTTTACAAGGGAGCGAATACCTGACAGATTACACCGAAGCAGAAAAAAAGTTTATAGTTCAGAAACGTTTGCTTGCACAAGAGCGTTTGGCTTGCCAAGCAAAACCCAAAAACTTACAAAACGAATACGAAATTATTATTCAAGTACCCAAAATTTATCAATTACCACATATTTTGTACAACGATTAAAATCTGCTTGCATTATGGAAAGTTTAGTGATAGAACCTACCAACAGAACTCCCAAAGTGAATTTTGATACGCTTACAGGCGTTTTTGAAATGTCTGGACGTTCCATTCCTGAAAATGCACCCGCTTTCTACAATACAATTCTGGATTGGTTGGAGCAGTGCAAACAAAAAAGCAACATTAGCAACATTCAAGCCATCTTCAAGTTGGAGTATTTCAATACTGCCTCTTCCAAGCTCATTTTAGATGTTTTCAAGAAACTTGAAAGTTTCAAAGAAAAGGGCAAACTTGTTTCTATTCAGTGGTATTATGACCCCAAAGATGAAGATATGCAAGATGCGGGCAAAGATTTCAAAGATATTATTGCCTTACCTTTTGAATTGCACCCTCTTTCCTAAAAATATCGCCCTACACACGTGTAGGGCTTTTTTGTTTGCCAAACAATTTGAAAAGTAGTTGGTTTTTATCTTAAATTTCTAACCCTTCAACCCCTAAGTTTTACTATGGCTACGCTAAAAGTAGGAGATAAAGCCCCTCTTTTTGAGGCAAAAGACCAAAATGGCAAGACTATCGCTCTCGCTGATTTTTTGGGCAAAGGAAAAAAAATTGTGCTTTATTTTTATCCCAAAGATGATACCTCGGGCTGTACGGCTCAGGCTTGCAATTTGCGTGATAATTACGAAATGCTTTTACAAAATAATTTCCAAGTAATAGGCATAAGCGTTGATGATGAAAAATCACATCAAAAGTTCATTACTAAATATAACCTGCCCTTTCCGCTTGTTGCCGATACCGACCACAAAGTAGTAGAAGCCTATGGGGTTTGGCAAGAAAAAAGTATGTATGGCAAAAAATATATGGGAACGGTTCGCACTACTTTTATTATCAATAGCGAGGGCATTATTGAAAAAATCATTGATAAAGTAAAAACCAAAGAACACACCGAGCAAATTCTTTAATACAATGTCTGAAAAAATAGTTTTACTTACAGGGGCGACTTCGGGCATTGGCAAAGCCACCGCCTTAGGACTTGCCCGAAAAGGTTTTACACTTATTTTACCTGTCCGTAATTTTGAGAAAGGTGAAAAAACCAAACAAGAAATTCTTTCTCAATATCCACAAACGAAAGTTCATCTTTTTGAGTGCGATTTGGCAAGTTTAGCCAGTGTAAAGCATTTTGCTGAAATGGTGAAAAGTCAGTTTTCGCATTTGCATATACTTATCAACAATGCAGGTGTGTGGAAAAATAAACTTACTTTCACGCAAGATGGTTTTGAACAAACTTTTGCAGTAAATCATTTAGCTCATTTTTATCTTACGCTTTTGCTTGTAGATTTACTTCAAAAATCTGCACCTGCACGCATTATCAATGTTGCTTCCGATTTGCATCAGGGTGATATACACTTTGCAGATGTGGAACTTCGTAAAAATTACAATGGCTTAAATGCTTACAAGCAGTCCAAACTTGCCAATATTCTTTTTACACGAATTTTGGCAGAAAAACTCAAAAATAGCCAAATTAGCGTCAATGCTTTGATGCCCGGTTTTATTGCTACCGATATTTTTGAAGATTTACCATTTTTCTTGCGTTGGCTTATACCTTTGGTAGCGAAAAGTCCTGAAAAAGGTGCAGAAACTACCTTGTATCTGGCTACCGAACCCAATATAGAAGTTACAGGCGAATATTTCAAAAACAAACAGCGAGCCAGTTCCTCTCATCAGTCCAAAAATATGCAGACCGCCCAAAAGTTATGGGATTTGAGTGTGCAAATGCTTCAAGAAAAGGGTTTTCAAGTATCCAATCTTTAAGCCAAAAGCCAACTTTCGGCTTCTTTGCGTGTCGTGAAGACTTTATTTTGGAAAGGAATGATGCGAAAAGAGGCTTTTTCTATGAAAGCAAATTTGGAAGGCGGTAAAATCATTGCCATTTTACCATTTTGTCCTAAACATTTGCCAAAAAGAGGAAGCCAAGATTGCCAAGCCCACAACACATCTTCAGCTCTGAAAAAACTTTTTTTGCTTTGGTCTATGATAATTTTGCTGGTGGGGCGAAAGTTCAAAAAAGAAAGAATATCCTCCATTACACGGCGATATATCTCGCCGCAGGTATCATTTTCTTGGAACTCTATGAGCCAGTAGGCTTTTTCGGAATGATAACCTACCCACACACTTTCATTTGCAAAAAATAACTCCAATGCCGAAATTTGTTTAATTTTGGACTTTGCTTCACAAAGTAGCAAAGTTTTCTTTAATTTTCAAAGCAATGAATGAAAATATTTTGTACCTTTCTTACGACGGCTTGACAGATGCACTCGGACAATCGCAAATTTTACCCTATCTCGTAGGGCTAAGCCAAAAGTTTGGCTATCACTTTACGATTATTTCCGCTGAAAAAAAAGAAAATTTTAATAGCAAAAAACAACTGATTGAAAGCCAAATCAAGGATTTGCCTATTACGTGGAAACCCATTTTTTACCATAAAAAACCACCAGTGTTTTCTACGCTTTGGGATTTGTGGACTATGTATCGGAAAGCGATAGCTTTGCATAAAGAAAAAAACTTTCGTTTGGTGCATTGCAGAAGCTACCTAACTGCCCTAATTGGCGAAAAATTTACCAACCGCTTTCAAGTTCCTTTTCTTTTTGATATGCGTGGATTTTGGGCAGATGAACGCTTGGACGGCAACCTATGGAGCTTGAAAAGTCCGCTTTACCGAAAAATTTATCATTTTTTCAAAGAAAAGGAAAAAGACTTTCTGCGAAAAGCTACCCATACAATTTCGCTTACACACAATGCCAAAAATGAAATTCTTTCTTGGAAAGGTTTTGAAAAAATGCCCATATCGGTTATTCCTTGTTGTGTAGATACTGATTTGTTTTGCCAAAATGAAAAAATAACCAATCCGAAAAAAGAGATGCTTACCATTTCGTATTTAGGCTCTATTGGTACGTGGTATTTGCTAAAAGAAATGCTTATTTTTTTCAAAATGCTTTTGCAAAGTTATCCCAAGGCAAAATTTTCATTTATTACAGCCGAAAATCCGCAAATTATTTTACAAGAAGCAGAAAAACTAAATTTGCCACTTACGCAGATAGAAATTCGCAAAGCAGAGCGGCGAGAAGTTCCTGCTCTTATAGCAGAAAGTCAGCTTTCGATTTTTTTTATCAAAGATAGTTACTCCAAAAAAGCCTCTTCGGCGACAAAAATGGCTGAAATTTTGGCAATGGGTGTGCCTGTAATTACCAATAATATTGGCGACAATGCTTTTTTGTTTGAAAAGTACAATTATGGCTATCTTTTAGAGGATTTAAGCCCTGAAAGTATGCAAAAAGCGATAGCTTACATTCCAGAGCTATTACAAAAATCTGCGGAAAGTTTGCGGGCTATTGCCAAAGACTATTTTGCATTGGAAAAGGGGATTGCTGAATATCAGAAGGTTTATGAAAAAATTTTACACCAAGATTAAAGAAAAAAGTTTGTATCAAAATCTACGCTCAAAACCGATATTGATGACATACTCTCGTCCCAATCCGTCTGGATTTCGGTCTTTGACGGTAAGTTTTTTGCCATACAAAAATTTAATAGCAGAGTTTGCTGATAGGCGATAGTTCGCTCCTATTAAGCCATTGAGCGTAAGTCCTTTACTGCCCACAATTCTAAAACGCTCTCCTTTGAAGTTGGTGGCTTCATCATCTTGGAGGCGGTAGATGGCTAAAAGTCCTGCGTGAGCATTGAAACGGCTAATTCTAAAATTTCTTTCAAGGCGAGCCATTACGTCTGGCGAACGCATTAGTTCTTTGGAGTTGGCGTAGGAGTTGGCTTGACTGAAATATTCTGTGCCATCAAAAGAATTATGAGCTTCGCCATCTAATACATAACGCAAAAACTGATTGCGAGTTCGGTTAAAAGCCTGTTGGTATCCTGTGGCAAAAAGCCAATTTTTGTAAATAATACCCATTCCTACTACCAAATCGTAAGTTCCCAAACTGCTCTGATAATAGCTGGGCAAGGGAATACCCTTGTAAGAGAGGTTATTGCCGTTGGTAGGGATTTTTCCACCCAAGGTAAAATTGATGTTCCAATCCTGACTTTGCAACAAATTTCGGGTAAAGCTCAAAGAAATATCTCCCAAGCCGTGGGTAGTGGGTAGTTGGTTAAATATGAAAGTATAGGGTAATTTGAAATGAAAACTTGTTTTAGAGGCTATTGGTAAATCTACATCTATAATGTAGGAAAGATACATATCGCCGAAGCGAGTAAAGGCATAATGTTGGGTAAATTCCAAAGAATTGAGTTTGAGTTTTAAGATTTTGCTCTTGTGTTGGTCGGGACGCATAGCTCCCATAGTACAAAAACCTGCATCACTACAACCTTGTGAGGTGGCTTGAAAAGCCATCCAAAAAAATAGAAGGGTAGAAAAAGTTGTTTTCATAATCGTAAGTTTTTTAGGATAAAAGACTACATCAATAAAAAAATGATTTTTAATCCTGCTAATCTTGTAAGTTCTTTTTTTCATCTTGGTATAAAAAAGTACGCACCAGATTAGTGCGTACTTGGAAATAGTTTTTATTTTTTACCCATAAGGTTTAGTGCCGAACCCGCTTTGAACCATTCTATTTGCTGGGCATTGTAGCTATGTTTGGCTTTGATTTCTTCTTTTGAGCCGTCTTTATGATGAAGTACAATAGTAAGTGGCACACCTTCGGTAAAGGTAGTGAGTCCCAGAATATCAATGGTATCATCTTCTTGAATTTTGTCGTAGTCGGCGGGGTTTTCAAAAGTAAGGGCAAGCATACCTTGCTTTTTGAGGTTGGTTTCGTGAATACGAGCAAAAGATTTTACCAAAATAGCCCTTACACCCAAATGACGAGGCTCCATAGCGGCGTGTTCGCGTGAAGAGCCTTCTCCGTAGTTTTCATCTCCTACCACAATAGAACCAATACCTGCGGCTTTATAGGCTCTTTGTACTTTGGGAACTTCATCATATTGCCCCGTAAGCTGATTTTTTACCTTATTGGTTTCTCCATTGAAGGCATTGACAGCACCGATAAGCAAATTGTTGGAAATATTATCCAAATGCCCACGATATTTGAGCCAAGGACCTGCCATTGAGATATGGTCGGTAGTACATTTTCCTTTGGCTTTGATAAGCACTTTCAAGCCTTTCAGGTCGGTACCTTCCCAAGCGGGGAAAGGTTGAAGCAACTGCAATCTTTCGGAAGTAGGAGAAACAATTACTTCTACTTTGCTACCATCTTCGGCAGGAGCAATGTAGCCTGCATCTTCTACGGCAAAACCTTTGCTGGGCAGTTCTACACCTTGGGGTTCATCAAGTTTTACTTGTTCGCCGTTTTCGTTGGTGAGCGTATCGGTGATAGGGTTGAAAGTCAAATCTCCTGCAATAGCAAAGGCTGTTACAATTTCAGGGGAAGCTACAAAAGCGTGTGTAGAGGCATAGCCATCGTTACGAGCTTTGAAATTGCGATTGAAAGAAGTAATGATAGAATTTTTGCGATTGGGGTCGTCAATATGCCTTGACCACTGCCCTATGCAAGGACCGCAAGCATTGGCAAGCACTACGCCTCCCATTTTATCAAACAAATCCAGAAGCCCGTCTCTTTCGGCGGTATAGCGAACTTGCTCGGAGCCGGGGGTTATGGTAAATTCGGCTTTGGCTTTTAGTTTTTTATCTACGGCTTGCTTGGCAAGCGAAGCGGCACGGGTGAGGTCTTCGTAAGAAGAGTTGGTGCAAGAGCCAATCAGACCGACTTCTAATTTGGCAGGCCAATTGTTTTCTTTTACTGCTTGGGCAAATTTAGAGAGAGGCCAAGCCAAATCAGGCGTAAAAGGTCCGTTGATGTGTGGTTCAAGCTCCGAAAGATTGATTTCTATGATTTGGTCGTAGTATTTTTCAGGGTTTGCGTATACTTCGGGGTCAGGGCGTAGATACTCGCGAATTTTATCGGCTTCGGCGGCAACATCTGCTCTGCCTGTGGATTGCAGATAGGCTTTCATTTTATCATCATAGGCAAAAATAGAGGTAGTTGCCCCAATTTCAGCACCCATATTACAGATAGTGCCTTTTCCTGTACAAGAAAGGGAATCAGCTCCTTCGCCAAAATATTCTACAATCGCATCAGTTCCACCTTTTACGGTCAGGATACCTGCTACTTTCAAAATAACATCTTTGGCGGAAGTCCAGCCACTCATTTTGCCAGTAAGTTTTACGCCAATCAGTTTAGGCATTTTAAGTTCCCAAGGCATACCTGCCATTACATCAACGGCATCGGCACCGCCTACGCCAATGGCAATCATACCCAAACCGCCTGCATTGGGTGTATGGGAGTCTGTGCCTATCATCATACCGCCAGGAAAAGCGTAATTTTCAAGCACTACTTGGTGTATAATTCCCGCACCGGGTTTCCAGAAGCCGATACCATATTTATTAGATACAGATGCTAAAAAGTCATAAACCTCTTTATTTTTGCCCATAGCCTCTTCTAAATCGGCTTTTGCCCCAACTTTTGCCTGAATGAGGTGGTCGCAATGCACCGTAGAAGGAACAGCTACTTTATTTCTACCTGCGGTCATAAATTGTAAAAGAGCCATTTGGGCGGTAGCATCTTGCATTGCTACGCGGTCGGGGGCGAAATCTACATAGGATTTTCCTCGTTCAAAAGCCTGCTTTACAGGATTTTCGTAAAGATGAGCATACAAAATTTTTTCTGCCAGTGTCATAGGACGACCAAGCACTTTGCGAGCCGCCTCTACACGCTCGGGCATACGAGCATACACCGATTTAATCATTTCAAAATCAAAAGCCATAGCAAATTATATTTTTTTGATGATACGAAAAAAACAAACAAATCTACAAAAAAATGCCTTTCGGAAAATACTTTCCTTGCTTTTTTGGTTATTTAGAAATTTTCTAAACAACCCTACTGCTTTTTTTCTTATCTTTGCACGCAAAACACAAAAACTATTGACTAATGCGTTGGACACTCACGATATTTTTGATAATTTCTTTTAATTTCCTTTTTGCCCAGCCTCCTAAAAAAGAACAAAAATACAAACAGAACAAACTGCAAATTCGTAATCAGAATCAGAAGCAAAAACAGCAAGTCAAGCAAGAAATCCCCAAAGATACCTTGCAGAAAAGTGTGGTAGAAAATTTGGATACGCTGAAAAAGCAGGCTATTCCGTTCAATCCGATACGTGAGCCCAAACCACCTGCCGAACCACGTTTTGATGATGATACTGCTGAAATTTCGGTGGTGCGTGTTTCTGAATACTTGCAAATAGATTGTGTTTGGGTAAAATCTGCTGAATACTACAAGACTTGGAGTTCGGTGCATATCAATCCTTATCGCCGAGATGCTTCTGCCTTCAAAGATACCATTCATCTTACTTTATATGATGAAGTAAAAGGGCAATATTGGGCAAAACCTCTCGATGACCTCCTGCTTACCTCGCCTTTTGGCTATCGTTGGGGGCGTATGCACCAAGGCATTGACCTGAACCTGCGAACAGGAACGCCTATTTATAGTGTTTTTGATGGCATTGTACGCATAGCCACCGCAGGGCACGGCTATGGCTATCACGTTGTAGTTCGGCACGCCAACGGATTGGAAACGCTTTATGCCCATATGAGTAAATTGAGCGTACAGGTAGGGCAGGTTGTAAAGGCAGGAGAGCTATTAGGGCTGGGTGGCTCTACGGGTTGGAGTACAGGTCCGCATCTGCATTTGGAGGTGCTTTATGCAGGAAATGCTTTCAATCCTTTGCTTATTTTTGAAGTAAATCCGAAGTCTGATGTGCCTTTTGTGCGTTCCAAATACTTTGCTCTTACGCCTGCTCATTTTAGGCATATCAATACCGTTGTCAAGCGTGAGTATTTTCACATTGTAAAAGCAGGCGAAACATTGCAAAGTATAGCCAAAAAATATGGCTTGGCTGTAAATTACTTGGCGGTGGTCAATCGTATTTCGGTAAATACCAAGCTCAGACCAGGGCAAAGAATACGCTTGCGTTGAAGCTATTTAATCGTCCCTTAAAAAGTAGTTTTGAGTTTGAGTTGAAAAAGATTTGAGGCAAAAATTTGGCAAAAAGTGAAAATTTTTTGGAGGCAAAAAAGAAAGCGATTGAGCCACTTTCTAACATTGAAAGCCGCCGCCGCCAACC
>CAZZLW010000030.1:0-8424 GCA_964654605.1 uncultured Cytophagales bacterium
AGGTGAAGGCGTCTATGGTTTGCAAAGAGCCTTGCAAATCGCTGGCGTTGATGCCGCTATCATTAGCCTTTGGAAAGTAAGCGATGATGCCACCCAAGAGTTAATGAAAATCTTTTACAACGAACTCAAAACCGCCAAAAACAAACCCGATGCCTTCCGTAAAGCTCAAATCAAACTCAAAGAAAAGTACAAAGAGCCTTACTACTGGGCGGCTTTTGTAATGACGGAAAATTAACATACATTTTACAAAAAAGGTAACATTTGGCATAAAACTTGTTGTTTGCAAGTATAGTAAAAACTAAACTAAAAATTTTTATGAAAAAAAGTAGCTTTCTCTCAACTCTTTTTTTAGCCTTACTTATTTTGGGAGGCTTTTCGGCTTGTAAAAAGAAAACCAAAGACCCCTCTCCCCAAGAAAAAATTTTGGGTAAGTGGAGAATGACCGCCTGGACACTCAGAGCAAGTAATAGCACTACTGTTTTTGACTTGTACGCCATAACCGAACCTTGCGAAAAGGATAATTACCTTGAGTACAAAAATGGAGGTGTTATAGTACAGAATGAGGGAGCAACCAAATGCTCACCCTCTGACCCACAAGAAGAAACAGGCTCTTACTCGCTTAGTGCCGATGGCAAAACCCTTACAATTACTTTTGGTGGAAATACAACAAACTTTGAAGTATTAGAACTAACTACCACTACTAAAAAACTGAAAACAACCGAAGTGGATAACAACACAGGTATAACCTATACAATGGAGGTAAGTTTCTCAAAAATATAACTAAAAAGTACGCCATATTTTTGCAAGCAGGGCTTTTTGCAAGTCCTGCTTTTGTTTTTTCAAAAGATTTTTATACTTTTGGAAAAAGATGAATACAAATGGGTAAATACATTGATAAAGCAAGTTTTGCCTCTGAAAAAGATATTTTCGCTTCTGTTTTCAAACACGCTTCTATTGGTATTATCCTTACTGACCATACAGGCGTGATACTGCTTGCCAATAGTTTCGCCGAACAACTCTTCGGCTACAATGAAAAAGAACTTAATGGCAAAACTATTGAAGATCTTATCCCTGAAAATCTGCGGGATTTACATCGCAACCATAGAGAAAACTACAATCTTGCCCCGCGTGTGCGTACTATGGGCGAAAATATGAACCTGCTCGGCTTACGCAAAGATGGTTCTACTTTTTACATAGAAGCAAGTTTAGGTTATTTCAAAACCGATACCCAAATCTATGTAATGGCTTTTATTTATGATGTTACTCGCCAAAGAGAAAACGAAAAAGCCATCATTGAGCAAAAAAATGCTATTGAGCAATACTCTGCCGAAATACGAGCCTTGAACGAAAGTTTGGAAGAGCAAATTAAAATCAGAACCAAAGCCCTTTTAGAAACTTTACAACATTTGGAAAACTCCAAAAAAGAATTGGAAAAAGCTCTTTCCAAAGAACGAGAACTGGGAGAGCTAAAATCTCGTTTTGTTTCTATGGCTTCTCACGAATTTCGTACCCCGTTGAGTACCATTCTTTCTTCTGTGCAACTAATCGCCAAATACGATAAGAGCGAAGACCAAGAAAAACGCCTCAAACATATCCAACGCATAGCCAATTCGGTCAATCATTTGAACGATATTTTAGAGGAATTTCTTTCAATGGGAAAACTGGAAGAAGGGAAAATTCAGCCTAAATTTCACGAAGTTCATCTGCCTAATTGCTTCCAAGAAGTTATTACCGAAATGCAGGCAATTGCCAAAGAAGGACAAAAACTTTCTTTTTCGCACACAGGCGAGGATTTCATTCTTACCGATTGCTCTATTTTGAAGAAAATCTTGATGAATCTACTTTCTAATGCTATCAAATTTTCTCCCGAACACAAGTCTATTTACCTCAAAAGTCAAAAGAATGAGGAGGGACTAACCATTCAAATCATAGACGAGGGTATTGGCATTTCAGAAAAAGACCAAAAACACCTCTTTGAACGATTTTTCCGTGCCGAAAATGCTCTGAATATCAAAGGAACAGGCTTGGGCTTATACATTGTAGCCAAATTTACCGAAATGCTTGGTGGTACTATTCTCATTGATAGTGAGTTGGGGAAAGGTACTACGGTTACTTTACATTTTACAAATAATATTGCTCCGTAAAAATTAAAAACTTATGAGAATTGTACTTTTTTGCTTGCTCACCCTTTTACCTTTTTGTAGTTTTTCGCAGAAAAAGTACAAAGAACTTCAAAGCAAAGCCTTTGAGCTAATCAAAAACAAGAAATTTACAGAAGCCTCTTCTGTTTTTGATGAACTCATTAAACAAAAGCCTAAAATTTCAGAAAATTATTATTGGAAAGGTTTTTGTTATGTCAGCGATGGCAAAAATATTGAAGCAATTGAAGTCTTAAATATAGCTATTGAGAAAAACCCTAAAAATTGGAACTTCTACAAAAGCCGTGGCGATGCTTATTACAATTCCAAGAAGTATCAAGAGTCTTTACAAGATTATGAGAAAGCAATTGATTTAGAGCCTACCAAGCAAAAAGATACCCTTTTTTGGTACATTGCCGATGCCTACCGAAAGTTAAGTCAGTATGAGAAAGCCATAGAAAACTATAGCAAAGCCATTCAAATCAATCCCCAAAACCCTGATTTGTATTATCACAGAGGTTTTTGCTATTCTTTCTTACCTGAAAAAGAAAAATACAAATCTCAGGCTTGCTCCGATTATCAAAAAGCCTTTGAAGGTGGTATCAAAAAAGCAAAACCTGAGGCTTGGGAAATATTTCGTTGCGACTTTGCTAAACCCGAAATTAAAAAAGATAATGCCCCCGTTGCTATTTCCAAAGTAGAAATAGAGCCTTTTACCGGTGCTATTATTATTTCCAAAGGCATCAGTTATGAAAGATTTGAGCTATACGTAGGCAAATCTGAAACAGACTTTTTAGTGGGTAATGAAATTGCCAGCAATAGCGAAATAGTGTTCAAAGTCATCAAGCCTCGTGGATTTCGGGAAAATGAAAATGACCAAATTTTATTTGGTACCGACTTTGCTATTTACGAAAAAGAAAAGTTACTCCAAAAATCCGAAGATTTATACAAAGATGATTTTACAGGCGTAAATGCGGAAATGCTCAAATCGCTTAAACTTACCATTACCCCCTATGGCTTGCAAGAAAACAAAGAATATTCTTTTTTAGTACGATTTTTTGATAAGCAAAGCAATGCAGAAATTAGTATTAGCCTGCCTTTCATCATAAAATCTAAAACCCGTACCGACAGATTCATAAACTCATCGTTTGGGGTGCTTGGACAAGGTACAACTTCCAAAAGTGTTGGTGATATAGACATTCAGCGAATAGAGTGGCGACAAAATCAGAAAGTAGTAGGCAAGCTCAAAGGCAATCAAAATTTTGAACTTTGGCTCGTAGGCGTAAAAAACTTACAAGGTTCAACAAAAGCCCAATATGCTTGGATAAATGCTAAAAATGGAGAAAAAATTGAGCAGAAAAATCTATCACTTCAAGAAAATAAAGGCACTATTCAAATCAAGAACCTAACACCTCCTACCCAAGCAGGAAAGTATATTTTTTGGCTCAAAGTTGAAAAAAACTTTGCAGAATATCAGTATTACGCCTTCACAGCTGAAATTGAGGTGGAATAAAAACATTAAGCGGCAACATCATTATCATTATGAGTGATATTGCCGCCCGAAAAGAATTTCTCTCTCAAATTGTTTCGTAATATTGAAGTAAGCGAAGCACCCCCACTTCGGTTTTGAGGTTCAATTTTTCTTTTTTCAAAAACTCTTTTAGTTCCTTTTCTTTGTCTGAAAGCGATTTGAGTAAGTTTTTTTCGTTCAATTTTATTTTCTCAATCGTGCCTGTTTTTTTCAAAAAGTAATCGTATTCCTCTACGAGTTCATCATAACGTCTATTGGCACTATATCCACCCTGATAATCCGCCTGCAAAAGTACCTTTCTATGATTTTTTAGCAATGCAACTTTATTTCCTTTGTAAAGTTGCTCGTAGAGCTTGCCATAATTCTTGATATTATCCGAGTTATCTAAGAGTGGCTCTTTTACGAAAGTCATTTTACTGGACTTGAATGTAAATTCTTGAATATTTAGAACTTCTGTGATGATGCTATCGCCTTTGGAGTTTTTCACAACAGCCAAATTGGAATACACATCATATTTCAAAGGTACATCTTGATACACTTTTCCATCAACACTAACGATTTGAGCATTTTCCCAAGTGTTTTTCACAAAAGGATGCCCCTTCATTCCTTGATAGCGACTATCCCAAGTTCTTACGATATTGCCTTGTCCTGCCAAACTCATAGTATTTATGAAGGCATCTTGCCCCGAAAGTTGAGCAAACAAAACCGATACGCTACTCAATAATAAAAAACAAGAAATTGAAAAAATTTTACGCATAAACACAAGTTTTTAAGATAGTTTTACAACCTTTTTAGCTTTATATTTTTGGCATTTTCAGGAATAGAAAGAAAAACCTCGTCATTTTTTTGCAAACCCTGCAAAATAACTATTTCATTTTCGTTGCTTTTGCCTGCTTTTACCTCCTGACGTATTACCACACCATTTCTTTTCAAAAACACAAAATTGAGGCTATCGGTTTCACTATGCAAGCAATCTAAGGGTATATGGAGCGTATTTCTCAATTTTTCGCAAATAATTGTATTAGAGGTGGTCATTGTAGGTTTGAGTTGGGGGTGCGAGCCTTCTATTTTGATTTTCACTTCAAAAACTTTTACTTGGCTATCGGGGCGTTGCTCGCCAATATTAGAAATGCTGATTACTTTACCCATAAAAATTTTTTCAGGGAAAGCATCTACTTTTACTTTTACAGCTTGCCCTACTTGCACCTTGCTAATATCAATTTCATTGACATAAGCCCTTGAAATCATTGATTGTAGGTCGGGGATAGTAGTAACCGTAGCGTCCCAAGAACTCACATAGCTTCCGATAGTACGTTTCTGTCCGTTCCAATCTCTATGATAAATCACTAAACCTTCGGCAGGGGCTTTTACCACAAAACTTTCTGAAAGTCTGCGAATTTCCTCAAATTTTTGCACTTCTTGCCCGAGCAGTTGAGCCGTTTCTGTAATTTTGGCTAAGGCTTGCTGTTGTTTGAGTTTGTAGGTAATTTTCGCTTGCTCATAAGCCTTTTTGGCTTTTTCCAATTCATTTTGTAAAGCCTTTATTTGGGCAGGAGTTTCGTACTGATTAACTTTCAAGGCATTTTCCTTTTCTTTAATTGCAAAAAGCAGGTTTTGCATTTCGTTACGTTCATTTTGGAGCATCAGAGCTGTATCCAAACGTATCTGATCGTACTGATTACGCAATTTGGTAAGTTCTCCTTCCATTGAACGTAATTTTTCTGCCATTTCTACTTTGTCCAGAGTAGCTACGTAATCTCCTTTTTTTACATACGTTCCTTCGGGAACTAAATCGGCAATTTTCACCTGATACACTTTGGCAGAACGCAAAGCCTCTTCGGGAGCGGTAATTTTTATAGAATTTTCAGCTTCCAATTCACCATTGGCAAGCACCAAAATTTCAAAATCACCTTCTTTTACCTTTACCAAAACTTCTTTTTCGCCTTGCCTATCCCCTACCAACCAATTTGCAAGCAAGAATAGAAAAAACGCTGAAATGGTAGCAATATAAACTATTTTGGGCTTCATAAAAAAGCTCAGAAACATAAAGTTTTAGTAGAATGAATAAGCGTAAAAGTTGGCTATAGGCGATTTAGTTTTTAGGCAAGGCAATTTAAGCATTTCGGGGCTAAAAATCAAATTTTTCAAGCCAATTTTGTTTGAAATGCTCAAAAAAAGCCTGATTTGCATATTTATCAGTCTTTATTTCTAAAATCTTGGCTTTGGCAGAGGGTTCAAAAAAAGTTTCTAAAATAGCAAACAAAGTTTCAGCATCAGTGGCTTTCTGATAATGCAAGCCATAGCCTTCGGCAATATCCTGAACAGGCACTTTCAAGGTAGTTTCAAAATATTCTTCCATTTCAGGCAAACGGCTACTCTCGGGCAGAAGCCTAAAAATGCCTCCCCCTTCGTTGTTTAGCACTATTACTCTTAAGTTTTCGGGAATGCGATTTTGCCAAAAAGCATTGCTATCATAGCCAAAAGCCATATCGCCAGTAATGAGTGTAACGATTTCATCGCTTACATAAGCGGCACCCAAAGCCGTACTATTACTTCCGTCTATGCCACTTGTTCCTCTGTTGGCAAAAACCTCTATATCTTGGTGTGGTGCAAGACTTAAATAATTCGCATATCGTACAGGCATACTATTTGCCAAGTGCAATTTGCTTTTGTTGGGGAGCTTTTGCAAAATATACCAAAACGCCCAAAACTCATTGAAAGAGTGCTTTTGAGCAAAAAAGTTTTGTAAAAATATTTCTGCTTTGCTTTCCAAAGAAGTCCAAAATTCGTAGTAAGAAGTAGGCTGAAACTTTTTGCGTGTGTAGCTCAAATAATACTCTAAACCTTTTTCAGGAGAAATAGGCAAAATATGAGTAAGATGCTGAAAAGTGTCGGGGGCGTAGCCATATTCTTGAAAATGCCAGTGATAACGAGGTGGGTATTTACGCAAAAATTGCTTCAAAGATTTAGAAAGCACCGATTTTCCCAATGTAATAAGCAAATCGGGTTGCAGGTTTTTTTTCAGATTTTCATCTTGCGGCATCAGGATAAGGTCGTGGTGGCTGATGGTTTTGCCAAAAGGATAGGCGTTGGCAATAATATCAGCTACAATCGGAATTCTAAAAATACCTTTTCGCTCAATTTGAGGCAGAGTATTGAGTAAGATTTGATTTTTGGGCATTTGCCCTACTACAATAAGTTGTTTAGGGCAATTTTCTTCTATTTCCATTAAGCGTTGCCAATCTATCTGCGAAGGATTTTTGATAGTACGAATTTGCTCAATAATTCTGACATTGCTATCAAAAGCGATTTCCTCGTTTTCTTTCGGATAAAAAGGCTCTCGGATAGGTATATTGATATGTACGGGTTGGGTTTGCTCGTGTTGGGTTAGGTTGATAGCCTCATTGATAATTCGGTTGATATGCCAAAGGCTATCGGGGTGCTGATAGTCTTGGGGTAAATGAAAAGCGGCTTTTACGTGCTTTCCGAAAACATTTTCTTGCCGAATGGTTTGCCCATCTTGCTGGTCAATCCATTCGTTGGGGCGGTCGGCGGTAAGCAAAAGTAAAGGTACTTCTTGAAAAAAAGCCTCTGCGACCGCAGGAGCATAATTCAGTGTCGCCGAACCCGAAGTACATATCAAAATAACCGTTTGCTTGATAGTTTGAGCTATGCCCAAAGCTACAAAAGCGGCAGAACGTTCATCAGGCACTACAATTTTTTCAAAAGCCTTATGACGAGCAAAAGCAAGTGTAAGCGGTGCAGAACGAGAGCCCGGTGAAATAACCACATAACGCAAGCCCTTTTGGGCACAAATTTCAGCAATATTGTATAAAGCAGGTAGTAGCATAATGAGTAATGAGTAATGAGTAATGAGTAATGGGTAGTGAGTAGTGTTTAGTGGTTGGTAATGGGTAAAGGCTGTTTTTCTACAAATACTCTATCCTTCACCACTACCACTGCCAGCAAATTCAGCATTTTCTTGCTTTGCAAAAGCGTATCCTTTTGGTCATAACTCAAAATTTGCTCTTTTGCCTCTTGCATTGTCTCTGTAAGCAGGTTTTCTTGCTCTTTTTTCAAATACTTCAATTCAATGGCAAATTGATGATGCGTGTTGGGGTTATTGGGACGGATAAATAGCTCTATATCTACATAGCCTCCACCCGCTACTTCCCGCTCACTCTGCACCCAAAAAATATTTGACTGACTAAAATACGCTATCATTGCCATTTTGACGTGCTTTTCGTCAAAACGAATATAATCTCGGTTAGAAAGATTTTGCAGTAGCTTTTCTATCAAAGCAAAAAACTTCTCATAACTGCCCGTAAGTGCCATTTCTCGTACCGCAGGAAATACCAAATCCTCCTCACGAGGCAAATTTGCCCAAGTCTGCAAGACCTCCGCATAATACTGCCAATACAGCACTTCTATCACCTTGTTGGGTATCTTGAAAATCACCGCCCCCGTCAAATCACTTTCTTTGATAGTCAAATTGCCCAAGTAAAACAAGAAATTCACAAATTCCTTTTTTCCAAAATCTTTTTCAAAATGAAACTGATATATTTGCTGGCTTTCTACACTGCCTTTTTCTAAAACTTCCTCCAAAACCTGCAAGTTTGCTTGCAAATTCGCTACTTTGAACATCTGTTTGAGTTTGCCATAATCGGGGGCTATGTTCGGGTCTAACATCTGACGAGGATACTCCTCTCTTTTCTTAAAATGGTCAAGAAAATATAGCACCATATCCGAATTGTA
>CAZZLW010000031.1:0-12811 GCA_964654605.1 uncultured Cytophagales bacterium
GTGGCAAGACCAATTCAAGGCTTTAATCATACGCTATGAAACCAGAGTAGATACGTGGGTAAATTTGTTAATTTTATCCTTTATGGTCATTTTTATCCGAAGAATTATCAAAAAAAATAAATCCTAAACAACCTCAATATAATCTCTAAAAGTTACTCGTAAATTATTAAGATTTTCATATTCATAGTTGCTATAAATAAACTTAGTATGGAGGTTTTTATGATTTAGCCCTAAGTTGATGAAATTGGTACTAACGGCAGTGCTGTCAGCATAGCTTATAAACTTTCCTTGCATATCAACTAATCTACGATTACTTCTATTTCCACTTTGAGTAGCTATGGAAAGGTTGATTTCCGTTCCTCCCTGATAACTCTGAAATAAGTCCACTGCAATACCTGAACGAGAGAAGCGATTTTCAGAAAATCCTAAGTCAGTTTGCACATTCGCAAACGATTTGGCAGTAGAGCTTTGTGTAATAATATTGATAACGCAAAGTTCTGCCAATCCACCATAAATTGCAGAACCTGCACCCCTGATGATTTCTATACGTTTAATTTGGCTGATAGGAATACGCATACCAAATACCAGTGTTCCAAAACTATTCTCGTTAAGGATATTCCCATCTACCAGAAAAAGGAATTTACCTTCTTCTGCCCAGTTCCCTCTGATAGCTAAGCCAATAGCATTTTCATAATTATGAGCAAAGTGTAAGCCAGGGACTAACCTCAAAAGATCTATTAAATCTCTCGCTCCACTATTTTTAATTTCTTCTTCACTGATAACAGAAATAATTCCTGGGCTTTCTCTCAAAGATATCTCTTTGAAACTGGCAATAGAAGTACGTTCTTCTTCTTCTTTTTGGATAAGCTTTAACAATTCAGTAGGGTCAGCTTTGAATAACTTGATGCCATCTTTCTGCACAGCAGTAGAATCTTGCCCGAAACTTGAAAAGCAGAACAAAAAAAGTAAGAAGCTACAAGCACCACACAATAAAAAATTGGGAGAATAGGTGGAGGGGTGCATAGTGATAAGATTTAAAGAGTTAGAAAAAACAACTTTTACACTTACACAAAAGAAGTATGAAAAAACTTCAAAAAAGCAAATCTACTAGATACCCTCCTTTTTCATTAAAACGCTTGATGTATAGAATAATAGATTGCTTGCTTTTACTAAGTACAACCTCTATGTACTTTGCTAACTTTTCCTTATCAATACTTTAATATTCTAATGGATACTTCATACAGAGTATTTACTCTTCAAAGACACCAAGCGTCTTAATTTAGAGTAAAAATTTATTGATACAAAGATAAGACTTTTTGAGATATTTTACAAGTTTTTTTATTATTTTCTTATCGGAATTTTGATAAGTTTTTGGCATACAAAATATTGAATAATAACTCAACTTGAACAAAAGCAAGCACAATCAATTAAATAGCCATCTTAATTTTAGACAATTAGCTTTTTTACAAATCCTTTTGCGAATAGTGCATTTTTTTATGTACTTTTACCGCCTAAAATTTTATCAGAATGAAAGCAGATGTACTTTTAGGCTTGCAATGGGGTGATGAAGGAAAAGGAAAAGTAGTGGATTTCTTGGCTCGTGAATATCAGGTGGTAGCTCGCTTTCAGGGCGGTCCGAACGCAGGGCATACTCTTGAATTTGACGGCTTCAAATATGTGCTTCATCAAATTCCTTCGGGTATTTTTCACCCTAATACTTTCAACATAATCGGTAATGGGGTGGTGCTTGATGTTATTGTTTTTCGCAAAGAGGTGCTGGCTCTTGGCAAAGAAATTTCAGAAATTGCCTCTAAAATTCTCATTTCCAAGAAAACACAACTAATCATTCCTACACATAGGCTTTTAGATGCCGCCTCCGAAGCCGCCAAAGGTAACGAAAAAATTGGCTCTACACTCAAAGGTATCACACCTACTTATATGGACAAAATTGGGCGGAATGGCTTGCGAGTGGGTGATATTTTGAGTTCCGATTTTCAGCATAAATACGAAAAATTGCGTAATAAACATTTAGGATTGCTCAAACAATACAATTTTACTGATTTTGATTTAGAAACTTTGGAAAAAGATTTTCAGGAAGCGATTGTTTTTCTGAAAACACATTTCCATTTTGCCGATACCGAATATTGGCTCAATGAGGCATTGCTATCAGGAAAGAAAGTCCTTGCCGAAGGGGCTCAAGGCTCACTTTTGGACATAGATTTTGGCTCGTATCCTTTCGTAACAAGTTCCAACACGCTCACAGCAGGGGCTTGTATAGGTTTGGGACTTGCTCCGCACAAAATTGGCAAAGTAATGGGTATTTTCAAAGCCTATTGCACACGCGTAGGTGCAGGACCTTTCCCCACCGAACTGCACGATGAGATAGGCGAAGCCATTCGCAAGGAAGGCAGAGAATTTGGAGCAACCACAGGCAGACCTCGCCGTTGTGGTTGGCTGGATTTGCCCGCTCTCAAATACGCCATTATGCTCAATGGGGTTGATGAACTCTTTATGATGAAAGCAGATGTTTTGAGCATTGTAGATGAAATACAGGTTTGTACGCACTACAAACTTGCCGATGGCACTATCACCGATAAGATGCCTTATTGCTTGCTCTCGGAGCCTGTACAGCCGATTTACAAAACTTTTGCAGGCTGGAAAGATAAACTTCGCGATGCCAAAAACTTTGACGAGTTACCCGAAAGCCTAAAACAATATGTGAAATTCATTGAAAACGAAGTAAAAGTGCCTATTACGCTTATTTCGGTGGGTCCCGATAGGTCGCAGACGATACGGAAGGCGTAAATGAGGATTTTTGCAAAAAAATTACTATCTTTGTTCCAAAACTGCAACAATGTTTTTCCCTGAAAATCGTTATCAAGATAGCGTTTCCGAACGCCCCGAAGCCAAGCGTAGCATATTTTCTTGGATTGATAGTTGGGCAAATTTTACGCTTATCTTGCCGCGTCGCAAGCCTACAAGCTATTTGCCTTATGTGCTGTTTCTTACTTTTTTAGGAATTTTGTACATCAGCAATGCTCACTTGGCAAGAAAAATACAACGCGAAACAATGTTGCTGGAAAAAGAAGTTACCAACTTACGTACCGACTACACCCATACGCAAGCCAAATATATGAACAGCATCAAATATTCAGAAGTTGAAAAAAAAGCCAAACAATTTGGATTGGAACGTGTAGAAAAAGTGCCTTATCAGATTGTGGTGAGCAAAGAGTAAAGGGTATTGAGTATAAAGTAGCGGTCAAACTAAAAGGATATTTGTAAGCATACAAGGCTATTACGTGAGTTACAAGGTTAAAAATTTGATTATCAGGTTTTTATTTTAATAACTCAAACCACCCCTTATTCCCCTCCTTGAAAAGGAGGGGAGATAATTACATCTAAAATTTTGATTTTCAGGTGTATAGCTCCCCTCTCCTTTGGAGAGAGGCTTGGGGGTGAGGTCAAAAAAAAATGAAAAAACTCAAAACTTGAGATTTTATCAAGTCTTATTTCCGTTTTCATATTTAACATCTAACACTATGAAAAAAATTTGGATTTTAGTGCTTACATTTTGGGCGGTATATCAAGCAGAGGCTCAGAAAACCAAAAAGAAAGAAAAAGACCAAAAAAATTCCGAAGTTTCGCTGAATTTAGCAGATAAAAATGCGGTCGTTTTAGAAAACTCGGTATTTTGGGAAATTTCGGGCAATGGGCTTAGCTCACCCTCGTACCTTTTTGGAACGCATCATCTTTATCCTGCGGATAGTATCAAGAAAAACGATTTTATCAAGGAAAAAATAAAAGCCTGCCAAATGGTAGTTGGGGAGCTGGCGATGGATAACCTGCTGGCTCTTACAATGGCAACAATGAAGTATTCTATAATGAAAGATACCACCTTGCAAGATTTATTAGGCGAAAAGAACTATCAGCGAGTTGATGAATATATGAAGAAAAATTTGGGGATGGGGGTAGCGATGTTTAATCGTATGCGTCCTATGGTAATTGTGCAAACCATTTCGGCTCAAAAGGTTGCCCAAGCACTTGGTAAAGATAACAAAATGGGCGGAATGGACGCTATGTCGGGCAATATTGATTACTATTTCCAAGAATATGGAAAAAGCCTTGGTAAAGAGATAGCAGGGCTTGAAACCGTAGAATTTCAGGCAAAAACGCTTTTGCATAGCATACCGCTCAAACGTCAAGCAGAAATGCTTATGGAAGCCATTGAGGAAAAGGAAACGCAATCGGTGGAAACCTATAAAAAGCTCAATCAATACTACAAAGAGCAAAATCTCAACGAACTTGGCAAGTTGAGTTTTGATGAAAAAATGATGAAAAAAGATGAATACGACAACTTGCTCAAAAAACGCAATGACGCTTGGTTGCCTCAGATAGAAAAAATTATCCGAGAAAAATCTGCTTTCTTTGCCGTAGGAGCATTGCATTTGGTAGGTACCGATGGTGTTATTTATCAACTTCGTCAGAAAGGATACAACGTAAAACCCTTAAAAATTCGCTTGTAGAATGGTTTTTATTCTGATAGCCTTGGCAGTTTTTGCCTCACAATACTTTTTGCACTGGCAAATATGGACAATTAGCCTGATTAGCTTTGTAGTGGGTGCGGTTTTGGGGCGTACTGCTTGGGGAACTTTCTTTTCGGCTTTTTTTGCTGTTTTTTTGGTGTGGTCGGGAATGGCTTTTTGGCAAGATATTCAAAATGACCAAATACTTTCGGCACGGATTGCCTCAATGTTTGGCTTTCCAGCGGTAGGCGAATGGTTTTTTGTAGTTTCAGGAGCTGTAGGAGGGGTACTGGCTTCTTTTTCTTGTATTTCGGGTTATTATTTGAAAAGAATTTTCATTCAACCGCCGCCCAAAACGCCAATTTCGGGCAGATAAGTTAGGCAGAAATGGGCTTAACTTCCATATAAAGTTGGGCAATCAGTTCTAAAAGAGGTTGTAAATCCGAATGTAAGCCTTCTTGTTTGCTTTTGAGTTCAAATTTTAAGTTGCCATTTTCGGCAGGCGAAGCATAGTTTTTCTGATGAAAAACAGCCTTTACGTTGTAAATCGTGATTTTTTTGGTTTTTGATTTGAATTTTCTCGCCCTGTATTTGTTTTGCTTATTTTTTACAATTATTTTTTGGCTTACCGAAATGAAAAGGTGCGTTTTATCGGCAAGAATGGTTTTTAATGCTACAATAGGGCGAACATAGGTATTGGCGGCGATGTTGTATTTTTCTGTCTTGTACAGGTTGGTATCGGTTCTGCAACTCTCATCAGGCAAAAAGTTTAATTTTGCTTCAATTTTCTGATTGGTTTCAAAAGATAAAAAACGAAAAAGCGGCAAAAAATAATTTTGCGTTAAATCTTCTAAATGAGAATTGGGCAAAATGTAATAAATTATAAATTTATTTTTTCGGTATTTGTTAATTACACTTGCAAGCAAAAAAGCCACTAAAACAGACCACCAACTTATTAGCCAGAAAGAAAGCAGAAGCGTAAAAAGGAAAGTGAAAGCAAAATAAAGGTTATGCTTTTTCTTGTTTTTCTCCTGCCATTCAATATGGGCTTTGTAATTGGCAAGAAATTCTTTCAGCAAGGCAATCCACTCATCGGGTAAATAAGAGCCTTCTATTTCACCTTTTTTCAAGAAATCTTCCTGCTGTGATGTAAGCATATTCATTGCTATTTTGAGATTATGTGGAAGGAAAGGGCTTTACCAAATAGCAAAGCCCCTTGCGAAGCATTAAACTAACCACTCTGTTTTTTCTTCAACAATTGTTATGACTTCATCATCAAGCAAGCGAGTAGCCAGCCACTTGGTTTTGGGTAGCTCGTAAGCAAAAAAGTACCGCATTGTTTGTACTTTACCTTCGTAGAAAGCCACCTCACTTTCTGCAAGATTTTGCGTGAGTAGCTGTTTTTGGGCAACTACTGCTTGTTTGAGCCACTGCCAAGCTACTACTACCAAACTTGCCATTTCCATAAAAAGATTGGCATCGGCTAAAAAGCCTTCATAATTACCTTGCATTGCCAAAGGAATAAGTTTTTGAAGCACTTGTTGCATTCTGCCGAGTTCTTTTTGCAAAGTTTCGGCATATTTTTTAAGATTTTCGTAAGTAGTGGCTTGTTGCAAGGTTTCGGAAATTTCTTGCATCAAAGTCATCAGGGCGGCACCATTTTGCATTGTTACCTTTCTGCCCAGCAAATCTTGCGACTGAATAGCACTTGTTCCTTCGTAAATGGTAGTGATGCGAATATCACGATACAATTGCTCTATGGGGAAATCTTTGCAATAGCCATAGCCACCAAAAACCTGCATTGCTTCGCTGACGGCTTTTATACCATATTCCGAAGGGAAAGTTTTGGCAATAGGCGTAAGTAAATCCAAAAGCATCTGATATTTGGCTTTGGCTTCACCTTCGGAAACCTCCGCCAAGTCAAAATAGCGGGAACACTCCATTAGCAAGCTCAAAGAGCCTTCTGCAACGGCTTTTTGGAAAAGCAACATTCGCCTCACGTCAGGGTGGTTGATGATTTTGGTTTGAGGGGTAGTTTTTTGGTCTTTTTCGTTCAATCGGCGACCTTGTGGGCGTTCTTGGGCATATTGCAAGGCGTGATAGTAGGCAGTGGTGGCAATAGCGGCACTCATTAGCCCTACTCCCAAACGAGCTTCGTTCATCATTTGAAACATATATTTTAGCCCTTGATGAGGCTCTCCTACCAAATAGCCAATGCAGTCGTTGTTATCGCCGAGCATTAGGTGCATTGCAGGAGTGCCTTTTTGTCCCATTTTATGATAAATCCCTCCTGCTACTACGCCATTAGGCTCAAATGTGCCATTTTCAATACGATACTTGGGTACGATAAAAAGCGAAATACCTTTTACTCCCGCAGGAGCCCCTTCTATACGTGCCAGCAGTAAATGAATGATGTTTTCGGCTTGGTCGTGTTCGCCTGCTGAAATAAACACTTTTTGCCCTTTGATAAGATATTTACCTTCGCCCAAAGGTTTGGCAGAAGCAGTAATATCTGAAAGGGAGCTACCTGCTTGGGGTTCGGTAAGAGCCATTGTACCTTGCCACTCCCCTGAAAGCATTTTGGGTACGTATAGTTTTTTTTGTTCTTCGTTACCGAAATTGATAATCAGCCTTGCCGCACCCGAAGAAAGCCCCGTGTACATAGAGGCGGCATTGTTGGCGGCACTCAAAATAAAACTTGCCAGCGAATACACCGTAGCAGGCACTTGTCCGCCACCTACTTCATAGCTATAAGTAGCTCCTATCATACCTGCTTCGCCCATAGCTCTAAGGTACTTGCCTATCCCCTCGTGAACGGCTACTTTGCCCTCAATGAGTTCAGGTTCTTTTTCGTCCATTGCTCGGTAAATGGGGTAGAGCAAATTATCGGCAATTTGCCCTGCACTCTCCAAAATCATATCAAACGACTGCCTGTCGTGGTCTTTGTAATGCTCGTATTGTGTAAGTTTTTCGGCTTCAAAAACCTCGTAAAGCAAAAATTTCAAATTGCGGAAGGAAAAATAATGTGCCATAGGTCAGTAAAGTTATTTTCTTGCGTTTCTGAAAAAAATATTTACATTCAAAAAGTTTCAAGGTTCAAGAGTTTGAAGTAAAAGTTTTACTCCGTCTAAAATCCAACGTACTAAATCCTGCTTCCTTACTGCAAACTATACCTAAACAACGAGAATTTTCTTTTGCTCCAAAGCAAATTTTCTTTTTCAAAGATAGCAATTTTGCAAAAAAATAAGTTTTTTGCAAAAAAAATTGCTAAAATGAAAAGACACATTCCCAATATACTTACTCTTGGCAATGCTTATTGTGGTTGTGTAGGGCTGGTTTGGGTAGAAAAAGATATTTTGCTCTCTTCGGCTTTGATATTTGTAGCAATGATATTTGATTTTGCTGATGGTTTTGTAGCCCGCCTGCTGAATGTAAAATCTGAAATAGGAAAGCAGTTGGATTCTCTTGCCGATGCCATTACTTTTGGCGTTTTACCTGCAATGCTGGCTCGTCAGTTGCTTTTACAGCACAATCATTTTACTGAAAATGACTGGATTACTTATTTACCAATGCTCATAGCTTTATTTTCTGTACTCAGGCTTGCCAAATTTAATGTAGATACTCGCCAAACCGACCGATTTATCGGAGTGCCTACCCCTGCCAATGCAATGCTTTGGGCTTCTTTTCCGTTTATTTTACACTTTCAGCCCGAAATTTGGGGCTTTCAGACACAGATTTTTGCTCACTCTGTTTTTTTGCTCGTTCTTGTTGTGCTAATGAGTATGCTTTTGGTCGCGGAAATTCCCCTTTTAGCATTAAAATTTAAGCATTTTCGTTTGCAAGGCAATGAGGGGCGTTATATTTTTCTGGGCATTTCGATAGTTTTACTGGCTCTTTTACAATTTGTGGCAGTTCCTTTCATTATTTTTTGCTACATTCTCTTATCTTTTTTTGAAAAAGCCTCTGCAAAAAACTAAATTTGAGTTTTTATCAGTAGCGTATGCTTGTTTCGGTAATTGCAAGGCAGTTTTTAGGAATTATTTTGGCTTCCTTTACCTTGTTTGGGCTAATGATAGCCCTGCAAAATAGCTATTGGATTACTGCTTTTGTGCTTTTTTGGATATTAGTAGGAACTTTCTTTTGGCTTTTCAAGCAGTTGCGGAAAATGGCTTACAGCTTTTACCACACGTTTATCAGTTGGGAAATGGGAGATTGGGGGCAAACATCAACATTCCAAAAGTTTTTGCCTGTAAGTTTGCAAAAGAGCTTTTCCAAAGCCATTGAGCAAATTCGTAAAGAACGCTTGGAAAAGCAGTCGCAAGAATTGTATTTGCGTTCTGTGGTTCAGCATATACCCATAGGGCTTTTTTCTTTTGACCATACGGGCAAAATAGATTTCTGCAACACGGCTGTAATGCAAATTTTACGCTGTTTGCCTTTCAAACATCTCAACGAATTGCCTGCCATTTACGAGCCACTCAAAAATGCTCTCCAAAATAGCCAAAAAAGGCAAATAGTTCGTTTGCTTGTAGATGACGAAGTCTTAGAACTTATCCTAACGCTTTCGCAAGTACAAATTTTGGGCAAAAACTATACAATAGTTTCACTGCAAGACTTTCAAGCCGAATTAGAAGAGAAAGAAATGGAGGCTTGGCAAAACCTGACACGTATTCTCACACACGAAATTCTTAATTCTGTTACTCCTATCAGTTCGCTTGCGGCAACGGCACTGGAATCTTTGCAAGAAACCACCCACGATACAAGCGAAATAGAGCAGGCTTTGCAAATTATCCAAAAACGCTCTCAAAATCTTACACAATTTGTGCAAGAGTTTCGGGCTTTTACCAAATTGCCTACGCCCTCACCACAGAAAATTTTACTGACAGAACTCTTTGCCAATTTGCATAAACTCATTGAAAACGACCTCAAAAGCCGAAATATCCTGTTTCGCTCTATTATTTTCCCCGAAAATCTCACATTACACGCCGATTTGATGATGACCGAGCAAGTGCTTATCAATTTGCTGAAAAATGCTATTCAAGCGGTGGCTAATGTAGAAAACCCTGAAATACAACTTATCGCACAACAAGATACACTCGGTAAAGTGCTAATAAGAGTAGAAGATAACGGCGTGGGCATTAGCGAAGAGGCAAAAAAGAGTATTTTTGTACCATTTTTTACTACCAAAAAAACAGGTTCAGGCATTGGCTTGAGCCTTTCAAGGCAAATGATGAGGGTACAAGGGGGAACTATCTCGGTACATTCGGTTTTGGGCAAAGGTAGTACCTTTACATTACGATTTTGAACTTATGAAAAAAACGCTACAACTTTCTGTAAATCCTGAAATTGCTTTTGATGAAAACCATCTGCGAAATTTTTTGCAGAAAGAGCATCAGATTGAACAAAATGCTTTTATTCGTTTAGAAAGACGCTCCATAGATGCTCGTAGCAAGCAAGTAAAAGTAAATTTGAAAATTTCGGTCTATGAAAATGAAAAGCCCGAAAAATGGATTTCTTTTGAAAAAAATTATCCTGATGTAAGCCAAAAGCCTCCTGCAATTATCGTAGGAGCAGGACCTGCGGGAATGTTTGCGGCTTTGCGTCTGATAGAATTGGGCATCAAACCGATTGTGATAGAGCGGGGCAAAGATGTACAAAGTCGCAGGCGAGATTTGGCGGCTATCAACAAAGAGCATATCGTTAATCCTGATAGCAATTATTGTTTTGGCGAAGGTGGGGCAGGCACTTATTCCGATGGCAAACTTTATACACGCTCTACCAAAAGGGGCGATATTCGCCGAATATTGGAAATTTTGGTGGCTCACGGAGCTTCTGAAAATATCCTTATAGAGGCTCACCCGCATATTGGCACAAACAAATTACCCAAAATTGTTGCCGCTTTGCGGGAAAGTATTTTAGAAGCAGGCGGTGAAATTCACTTTCAAACGAAAGTAGTGGATTTTATTCTGAAAAATGGTGAAATGCAAGGGGTAATCACTCAAAACCAAGCGGGTGAAACTCAAGAATTTACAGGTTTAGGCGTAATTTTAGCTACGGGACATTCGGCAAGGGATATTTTTGAACTATTGCAAACCAGAAACATATTCATTCAGCCCAAGCCTTTTGCTCTTGGGGTACGCATAGAACACCCCCAAGCTCTTATTGACCAAATTCAGTATCATTGTGAGGTTCGCAACAAATATTTACCTGCTTCTGCATATAGTTTGGTAGAGCAAATTCACTATCAAGGTGTGCAAAAGGGTGTTTTTTCCTTTTGTATGTGTCCGGGCGGTTTTATAGTGCCTTCGGCTACGGCACAAGGCGAGGTGGTTGTCAATGGTATGTCGCCTTCACGCCGAGATGGCAAATTTGCCAATTCAGGGATAGTAGTAAGCGTAGATGAAACAGATTGGAAAGATTTTCATAAATTTGGCAATTTGGCGGCACTATATTTTCAGAAAAGTATTGAGCAAAAGGCTTGCTTGCTTGCAGGCAATACCCAAACTGCCCCTGCTCAAAGAATGGTGGATTTTGTGCAAAAAAAAGTATCGGCTACACTTTTGCCCACTTCTTACCAACCGGGTTTGGCTTCTGTGGAAATGCGAGAAATTCTGCCCAAAACCCTTGCTTTTGTTTTGCAAGAAGGGCTGAAGGCTTTTGGAAAAAAAATGAAAGGCTACTTGACTAATGAGGCTCAAATCGTGGGTGTTGAAAGTCGTACTTCTTCGCCCGTAAGTATTCCTCGCCATAAGGAAACCTGTGAGCATTTGCAAATCAAACGATTTTTTCCTTGTGGCGAAGGAGCAGGTTATGCAGGAGGCATTATGTCGGCGGCAATGGACGGGGAGCGTTGTGCAGAGGCTTTGGCAAAATTATACTTAACAGAAAAAACGAAAAACTAATCATTTACAATGAAACTACTCTGGATTACCGAGAATTACCCCCCTATGCGTGGCGGTATGGCTCAATCTTGCGATAGAATTGTGTTCAATCTGCGAAAAAAGAATGTAGAAATTCACCTTTTGCATCTCAATCCTCACGTTCTTTCTCCCAAAGTGAGCGTTTCGCAGTGTGGTAACGATATTCTTTTTCCTGTTGATGAAGATTTGGCACACACTTTTCATTTGCTCAAACATTTTTTGGAAAAATATCTCTGCCAGCACCAATGCACACATCTTGTAAATTTCGGAGGCTACGCTTCTATGTTTTTAACGCCTATTTTAAGCAAAATTTTTGATTTGCCCCTTATTACACTATTGCGAGGCAACGATTTTGATGCAGGCTTGTTTTCGCCCCGCCGAAAAAATCTTGTAGAAGAGTGTTTATTGCAGTCATCGCTGATTTGTGCCGTTAGTAGCGACAAAATACAACTCATTCAGAAATTATATCCACACCTAAAAGTTGTATTCACCCCCAATGGCATAGATACCTCTCAATGGCACTGCTTACCTGCTGATGTAGAACACGCTCAAAATTGGAAAAAAACACACGTGCAGGCAGGAAGAAAAGTGATAGGCTTGTTTGGGCATCTGAAAGAAAAAAAAGGGGCATTGTTTTTCCTTGAAACCCTTTTGCGTGCCGATTTACAAGACAATGTGCATTTACTTATTGTAGGAGAAATGCAAAAAGAAATGAAGGATTTTCTGTTGGCGGAAAATTCACTTGCATACACTCATTACGAGTTTTTGGATAGATATGCCCTTTTAGGCTTTTATCCTGCTTGCGATGCAGTGGCGATACCTTCGTTTTATGATGGTATGCCCAATGTACTCTTGGAGGCAATGGCTTTGGGCTTACCGATTGTAGCTTCAAAAGTTGCAGGAATGGCAGATGTTCTGCTCAATACTTCTAATTTCCTTTTTGAACCCAATGATTTTGAAAGCTGTGCCGAAGCCTTGAATCTTTTTTTGCAAACTGAAAATGCTCTTTTGCAAAAAATTGGCGAGGAAAACTGCAATTTAGTACAGAACCAATATACCGAAAGCCAAGAAGCAGATAAGTATCTCAATTTTTTCAAAAATATAACTCCCTTAAAATCAGTATATTGAAAAATTTTTGAAAATTTTTTCTTCAAAAAATTTGGAGAAGCGAGGTTGTGTGTATTACCTTTGCAGTCCCAAAATCAATCGGGCGGATTGAGCGGGTAAAAAAAAAAATTGAAATACTGCCTTGTGTAGGGTGTTTTTGAGTAAAAAAAGTTCTTATTGAACCTTAAACTCCGAACCTTTGACCTCAAACTCTTTGATTTTGAATCATAGAGAAGGATTTTGAAAAAAACTTAAAAAATT
>CAZZLW010000032.1:0-25404 GCA_964654605.1 uncultured Cytophagales bacterium
AAACTTCCTACTTGTAAATGTGGTATTATATACCTTTTTATATTATCTTTGCTTAAGATTTCCATGAAAAGTAATATTTTAGTTTCAGCACCTAAATATACAACTTTCATTGGAAATCTTTTTCAATCCTAAACAACTTCGCTACCTAAAAACCACGATTGGCACGAACCTATAAAAAGAATTACCAATAGTGCTCAATTTACCCTAGCGAAAAATAGAGTTTTGAAAGCCTATTTAGGACAAAAAAACTTGGAAGTGGTTTATGACATTTACGGCGGTAGAGGTGAGCAGAATATTATGCAAAAAGAAAAAGCTATCCAAGACCAACTACTACTTGAAAAACAACTTGAAAATGAAAAACAACATAGGCTTTGGCTTACGTCTGTGATTGTTGCTATTACTATTATATTTGCAATTTTGGTGGTCTTGGGCATTTATTATTACCGATACTATATCAGAGAGCGAGATAACCAGATTTTGCGTATAAAAAATGAGGAAATTGAGCAGAAAAAAGCAGAAATTGAAGCCCAAAGAGATGAAATTGAAGAAAAAAACAAGAAAATCAGCGAGGCTTTATGGCAAATTCAGGAGCAGAAAAAACAATTAGAAGAACTTAACGAAAGCAAAGATAAGTTTTTTTCAATCATTGCTCACGACTTGCGTAGCCCTATCAATTCGCTTTTGGGCTTTACGAGCTTGCTTTCCAATTATGCCGATGCAATGACCAAAGAGGAAGTCAAGAAAATTTCTAACGACCTCAATCTTTCTCTGAAAAACGTTTTACAACTCATAGAAGACCTGCTCACTTGGGCAAGAAGCCAAATGGGACGTGTAGAGTTTAACCCCAAAGTAATGGTTCTCAATGAGGTGATACGCGAAGAGCTGGAGCTTTCTGCAATTCTTTTTGAAAAAAAGGAAATTTCACTGAAATACGAAATTCAGCCTTTGCTAATGACCTACGCCGACCCCAATCACGTGAAGTTTGTTTTAAGAAACTTACTTACCAATGCCTTAAAATTTACAAGCAGAAAGGGAAATGTTTGGCTAAGAGCCTACGAGCAAAATAACAAAATTTGGGTAGAAGTAGAAGATAATGGCGTAGGTATGCCCGATAGTCTGAAAGAAAAACTTTTCCAAATTGGTGGTGTAAAAAGCTCTAAGGGAACAGACAACGAACAAGGTACAGGACTCGGATTGCTTTTGTGTAAAGAGTTTATACGAAAAAATAATGGCGAAATTTGGGCAGAAAGCGAGGAAGGCAAGGGTAGCAAATTTATTTTTACCCTAAATAAAGCAGAATAACAAAATTTATCCCAAATTTGCCTTCCAAAAACTTTCAAACCTTCAAATCTGCTTTCTATAATGTTTTTTTTAGTTGCTCTGGCTCTTTCTGCGAGCCTTTTTCTTATTTTTAGGAGTTTTCAGAAGTTTCGCATTCATACTTTTCAGGCGATTGTTTTTAATTATTGGACTTGCGTACTAACTGCTCTTGTATATTTAGGCGATTTTTCAGCCTTACAGCACATTGCTTGGGAAAATCTGTGGGTAAAAGTTCCTTTGGGTTTGGGTTTGCTTTTTATTAGCACGTTTTATCTGATGGGGTATGTAGCTCAAAACATCAGTGTGGCGGCTTCTTCGGTGGCTTCCAAAATTTCTCTGATTATTCCCGTAATAGTGAATTTGCTTTTTTTCAAACACCAGCAAACTTTTGATTGGCTCAATTATGTAGGTTTGGCTTTGGTATTTTTGGCAATATTTCTGACTTCTTACCGCTCAAAGAGTGTTCAGAATACAAGCAATACGAATTTTTTGAAAAGTTTTGTGCTGATTGTGGCAATTTTTTTGATGAGCGGTGCGATTGATACGAGTATCAATTGGGTAAGTAGTATTTCGGCAACCGATAAGACCTCACAAGCCTTGTTTTCTATGCTGATTTTTGCCGTTGCGGGTGTAGTGGGTATACTGATTTTAGTTAGGCAAGTGCTTGCTAAGCAAACCAAAATTACCTTACCTAATATATTTGCAGGTGTGATTTTAGGAGTGGTCAATTACTTTTCTGTGATTTTTATGATGATTTCTTTGCAAAAAGAGTTTGCAGGCAATGGAGCTTTTTTCTTCCCACTTTTCAATATTGCAATTATTGTGCTTTCTACTTTTCTGGCGATACTACTTTTCAATGAAAAACTGAATACAGCGAATCGTTTGGGTATTTTGGTAGCTATACTGGCAATTTTGGCAATGGCACATCAGCATATAAGTTGAATATTTGAGATGTAAGAAAATGAAAAGTGAAAAGCCTTATTATGCACTCAATTTCCCATAGGATAACTAAACATAAGCAGAATACCTGCTACACGCATTTTGTCATCGCCAAAGGTAGGGTTGCTACCTTCAAAAAAATCTTGATACATACGAACTTCAAATTTCAAAGGTTTAGAACCATTTTCTACATATACCCCCAAACCGCCCATCAGCCCAAAACTTACAGGCGAAAGATTGATAGGACGTAAAATCTGAAAAGGAGGCGGTACATTAAACTTATACTTGGCGGCTATTGCAATAAGAGCATTGCCGCCCAATTGGATAAATGGACGCACCTTTTTACCCTCTAAAAACCTAAACTCTGCGTAAAGTGGCACATTGATACCGCTATACTTAATTTCAATAACACCATCATCAGAAAGGGCATTTCTGTACAGGTAGGTAAGGTCGGCAAGCATACTAAAATTTTTGCTATAATTGATACTTCCATAGAAACCTGCCACAAAACTGGCTTGCCAATTAAATATTGCTGAGCCGTACAAAAAGGCATTGGCATCAGTGGCAAAGCTACGATAGGCATACTCTTGCAAGCCGCCACCTGCTTTCAAGCCCCAACTTAAATTATCACGCTTTTTTATTTTTTCGGGTTCGTAATAGCGGAAATATGGTATTTTTTCATCAATGCAATGATTGTAGTGCGAAACCAAATCCATTAGGTAATCTTGTCGGTAGAGTTTGCTTTCTGCGGGCAGATAGCGTTCTTTGTTGAAACCGGGGCAATCGGTGAAGTGGGTTTCTACAAAGCTATTCAAATTATCTCGGCTTACGGCGAAGTTTTTTCCGTTTTTACTAATAAAAAAATCAGGGTTACCCTCGCTATCTACGCCTTTATAGAGTTTGATTTTACCATTTACCAAAATTTCTTGCAAAAGCAGTTGTTCTGTTCCCCCATCTTTTTCTACGGGAAGCGAAAGATACTGATTACCAATGAAAAAAGAGCGAACCTGATTGGGCTTCAAGATAATTTCATCTGTGCTTTCGGGAGCGAGTTTGTAGGTGAGTTGGTAGGCATTGGTATTTTTGAAAGCCTTGCGAATGTAAATGCGAAGTGTATCGCCACTGGCAAGCACTAAAATATCTTGGGCAAAATTTTTTAGAGAAAAAAGCATCAAAACGAGTAGAAAAATACTTCTGTTCATAGCAAATTGTTTTTTGTAATTATTTTACGTTCAAAAAATTGAAAGTTCAAGAGTTTGAGGTAAAAGTTTTATTCCGTCTAAATATTCAATTATCCTAAATCCTGTTTCCTGTTCTTAAACAATTACGTTTTTTTAGAGTTCAAAACTATCGCCTTTGCTGGGAATAATAGCCTGCGGATAGCCATTTTGAGCCAAAAAATCTTTGAAATCAATCATAGATTGCTCTTCGCCGTGTATGAGGAATATTTTTTGAAGTTTTTGGCTGTCTTGGGTTTGTACAAAATCCAGCAGGTCTTTTTGGTCGCCGTGTCCGCTAAATGTATCAATAGAGCAAATATTGGCATATACAGGTAGCTTTTTTTCGCCTATTTCCAAGGTTTTATCGCCGTGTAAAAGTTTGTAGCCCAGTGTGCCTTCGGCGGCAAAACCCACCAAAAGAATGGTTGCATAAGGGTTTTGAATATTTGCCTTGACGTGGTGTTCTACTCTTCCACCTTGCACCATTCCCGAAGAAGAAATAATAATGCAAGGCTCGGTATAGTTTGAAATTTGTTTGCTGGTGCGTAAATCTTCTACAAAAATCAGGTTTTCAAAGTCAAAAAGGCTTTTGTGTTCGGCATAAAATTGTTGAGCCTCCTCGTTGAGCAGACTTAAATAATGCTCATAGGCTTTTGTACTCTGATGAGCCAAGGGGCTATCGGAAAAAATCTTGATAGCAGGTAAACGCTTCTGCACGCTTAGCTTGTGTAAAGTATAAAGTAGGGCTTGCGTTCTGCCTACACTAAACGCAGGAATAATGAGCCTACCGGGAATTTCTACGCAAGTTTTTTGAATAATCTGAAAAAGCTCTTCTTCGGGGGGGAGATGTCTTTGATGCAAGCGATTGCCATAGGTGGTTTCGCATACGAGGTAGTCGGCTTGTGGTGGAATTTCAGGATTGGGGAGTAAAGGGTAATTTTTTCTACCAATATCACCAGAAAACAAGATTTTTTTCCAAGTGCCATTTTCTTTTACTTCCAAAAATACATTCGCGGCTCCAAGCAAATGCCCCGTAGGAATCAGCGTAACGTAAATATCTTTCGTAATGGCAAAGCGTCTGTTGAACTGCAAAGGGAAAAAATGCTCATCAGTGTCATCTACGTGTTTGGGTAAAAACCACTCAGACTTGACCGAAGGAGAAGCATACTTGTTGTTTTTTTTATGGTTTTTTTTGATTTTTTTTTGATATAGCATTGCCGAATCGTGCAGAAGCAAATACGTGAGTTTTTGTGTAGCCGAAGTAGCAATGATTTGCCCTTCAAAGCCTTCTCGTACCAAATTGGGCAAGTTGCCCGAATGGTCTATATGGGCGTGTGTAAGCACTACGGCATTGATAAGAGAGGGTTCAAAGGGAAAAAGACTTTGATAGTATGAACTTGTATTTTCAGCAGAGTTTTTATCTTTTTCAAAATCCAGTCCGCAATCTATGAGAAGTTTGTAGTCATCAATTTCAAGCAAGTACATACTGCCTGTAACTTGCCGAGTAGCCCCCCAAAAAGTAAGTTTCATTCCAGCAAAAACAAGGTTTAATCAAACAAAACCGCAAGCAAATAAAATTCACTGAATTTTGCAAAAGAAAGAAGGAAATTTTGAAATATTTGAAAATTGCTGTTCAAGTTTCTATATCTATGCAGGCTAATTTATATGAACCTTTTTCTTGCTTGCTGTTTCTGCTAAAATCTTTTCCTTTTTTTGAAACGGAAAGTCTTTTTTTTAATTTTGCAAGGCAACCTACAACTCTATGCTTCAATTTCAGGAGATTTCGGCTTTGCAAAATTTTCTTTGGCAAAAACGAAAAGCAGACAAAAAAATAGGTTTTGTGCCTACTATGGGGGCTTTGCACGAAGGTCATCTTTCTCTGATACGCCTTTCCAAACAAGAAAATGATGTTACCGTGTGTAGCGTATTTGTCAATCCGACACAATTCAATAATGCCGAAGACTTGGCAAAATATCCGCGTACCTTAGAAAAAGATGCCCAAATGCTTGAAAGTGTTGGCTGTGAGGTGCTTTTTATTCCAGAGGTAGCCACAATGTATCCTGAAAAAACAACCTTACAATTTCATTTTGGGCATTTGGAAAATGTAATGGAAGGAAAATTCCGTAAGGGACATTTCAACGGGGTGGCACTCGTAGTTTCTAAACTTTTTCATATTGTACAACCTCATAAGGCATATTTCGGGCAAAAAGACTTGCAACAATTCGCTATTATCAGAACCCTTGTGCAAGATTTAATGTTCCCTTTGGAACTGGTGCGTTGCCCGATAGTCAGAGAGGCAAATGGCTTGGCAATGTCTTCTCGTAACCAAAGACTCAACCAGCAAGAGCAAGAAATAGCTTCACATCTTTACAAGGCTTTGCAAAAAGCAGAAAGTATGCTTTCAAGCCATTCTGTAAAGCAAATTGAAAAAGCTGTGAAAGACTATTTGCTCAATATTGGGGGGATAGAGCTGGAATATTTTGAGGTTGCAGATGCCAATACCTTGCAAATTATTGAGGATTTGAGTGGCTTTCGTGGCGATATAGCTTTGTGCATTGCCGCTTATGTTTCGGGAGTACGCCTGATAGATAACCTGATTGTAGAAAAATTCGGTATGCTCAACTAAAAAATCAAGTGCCGTAAATCTTGTGAATCATTAAAATCATACTGAAAAGTGAATATCCTGCAAACCATAGATACTTGGGACAAAAGCGTAGTTGCTTGGGTAAATGCTCATCATACGGCTTGGCTGGATAGTATTATGGTATTTGCAAGTAAAACCAATGTATGGATACCTTTTTATGCTGTTTTACTGATTTTGCTTATCCGTATTCACAAACAAAAAAGTGTTTTTTTCGTTTTAGGGATAGCCCTCGTAATAACTTTGGCAGACCAAACGACTTCCTCTTTGATGAAGCCTTTTTTTGGACGTTTGCGACCTTGCCACTGGCAAGGCTGGCAAGTAGTTTTGCATTTGCCCGATGGCTGTGGTGGCGATTTTGGATTTGCCTCCTCTCACGCCGCTAATACTTTCGGCTTGGCAATGTTTTGGTGGCTTTGGCTCAAAAAATTTTACCGAATGGCTTGGCTTTTATTTCTATGGGCGGGGGTAGTTTCGTTTAGCAGAGTGTATTTAGCCGCTCATTATCCTACTGATGTCTTGGTAGGGGCTATTTTGGGGGCTTTTTTTGCTTGGGCTGTTTTCAAGTTTCCCGAAAAAATCCTGAAAGTTTAGTTGTATGCAAGAAAATAACGATTTTATCAATCCTATTGATAAAGACAAAACCGCAGAAAATCCGCATTTACTTCCTTATGCACACACACGCGGCGGAGTAGTAGTGAAGCCCGAAGATATGGGTAAAACCAAAGGAAAGGCTCTTTCGGCAATGCACGAGCAAACCGAAAAGCAAATGGGCTTTTTGTACGAGCAAATGCAACTTCTCGTAGAACAAGCCAAACGTGTGCAAGAACGCAAAGTGATTTCCGAAAAAATTTACAATGCACAAATAGGTTTTGAGCCTATTATTGGGCAGGCATACTATCTTTATCAAAAAATAGACGGCTCTTATGTGCTTTCTATGGTTTCTCCCGAAGAGTGGGGGGCTAAAATGCCTTATGAAAAATACTCTGCCAAAGTAACCCTGCTTGCCGACCATACTTGGGACGTGCTGGAAAATAAAGAATACATTGAATACGAGTAAATTTTGATGTTCAAAAACTTTATGAAAATACCATTCACAAAATATCAAGGCACGGGAAACGATTTTGTAATGATTGACAACCGAAGCCTTTTTTTTTCGAAAGATACAGATTTGATTGCTCATCTTTGTCATCGCCGATTTGGTATAGGAGCCGATGGGCTTATCTTGATTGAGTATGAAACCTCTACTCCTGCCGATTTCCGAATGGTATATTACAATGCCAACGGAAAAGAAGGCTCAATGTGTGGCAATGGAGGCAGATGTGCGGTAGCTTTTGCCAAAAGTTTGGGACTTTTTGAAAAAGAAACGCAATTTTTGGCTGTAGATGGCTTTCACGAGGCTTTTTTCAAAGAAAAGCTCGTGTATCTGAAAATGAAAGATGTAAGCGAAATTGAGAAAAATGCAGAAGGCTACTATTTTTTAGATACAGGCTCGCCGCATTATGTAGAATTTGTGCAGAATTTAGAAAAAATGAATGTTTTTGAGAAAGGTAAAGCTATTCGCTATAACGAGCGTTTTTGCGAAAAGGGCACAAATGTAAATTTTGTGGAAGTTTTGGGTGAAAATTTGTTGCGTGTACGCACTTACGAAAGAGGTGTAGAAGACGAAACTTATTCTTGTGGAACAGGGGTTACGGCATCGGCACTGGTCTATGCGATGCAAAAGCAAAATTTACAAGAGGTTCAAATTAAAACATTAGGTGGAGATTTGTGGGTGAGCTTTCAGCAAAGAAATGGCAATTTCTATGATATTTTTTTGGCAGGTAAAGCTGAAAAAGTCTTTGAAGGACAAATAGAAGTGTAGATAGTAAAGCAAAAAATAAAAAAGGGCATCAAAAATTGTTGCCCCTTTCCAGTTAAACAAAAATTGAACACTATGCATTTGTATTACGTTTGAAAATCCGTATTTGTTGCATTTTTGGTAAAAAATTTTTTATTTTTTTTACATTTTTTTTGTAAGTTGTTGAAAATCAGTATTTAGCTATTTTTCATTTTTTTCGTTATAGGTACGAATGGGGTGGCGTTTGAAGGGGCGAGTTTCGTCGAAAAGTTTGCGATAAGTTACGTGTTTTTTGCATACGCTAAACTCTAAGTTTTCCATTAGTTTGAGCATAGGCGGATTAAAATCGCCAATCCAATTCAGTTCTAAATCGGTGTAGGGGAAGTCAGGTTTGGCGGTTTCGCGTTCCAAACAAACCGAAAGAGCGGCGTCCAAGCCTTTGGCGTGATGAGCTTTTACCACAGCAAAACCTACCCCCAATACACGCGTACAAACTCCTTTCCAACGATAATACAAAAATTTCAACTTGCCCCAAAAGTCTAATTTGCCATCTACATAGCGAAAAATCTGATTAAGTTCGGGTAAAAATATACCAAAGGCAACGGGTTCATTTTTGTAATAACCGAAAGTAATAAGCCTTTCATCAATAACAGGCTTCATTTTTTTCATCATTTTTTCGGCTTCTTGTTCTGTCATTGCGGGTATGCCTTCGGTAAGGGCAAAGCTATTGTTGTAAATTTGCCTGAAGTCTTGGGCAAACTTTTTCAAGTGCTTGATGCGAATATTCTCAAAACGATAGTTGCTATCAGCAAAAACTCGGTTGGCTTTGGCGTGTACTTTTTCACTTACACCATATACTTTGCGAAAAAAAGTATACTGATTGAAATACACCTGAAAGCCATAATTTTCAAAAAAACGCTGATAATAAGGGAAATTATAGTTTTGCTGATAATTTGGCTCTCTTTCAAAACCTTCTACCAAAACACCCCAAAATTTATCTCGCCCTCCAAAATTGATAGAGCCGTCCATTGCTTCACAGCCTCGCTCCGAAAGCCACTGCTTGCAGGTATCAAAAAGCCTGAAAGCGGCTTGCTCGTCTTCAATACATTCAAAAAAACCTATGCCACCTGTGGGTTGGTCGTTGTTTTTGAGTTTGGTTTTTTCGTTGATAAAAACAGCTACTCTGCCAAGTGTTTCACCGCTGGCATTTTGTAAAATAAAACGCTCACATTCGCCGTGCTGAAAGGCGGGATTGACATTTTTATCAAAAACGCCTCTTACATCTTTTTCCAAAGGGCGAATCCATTGTTTGCAATGGGCGTATAGTTTTTGGGGAAATGCAAAAAATTTTTCTTCGTCAGAGCTATTCTGAACCTTTTGGATTTGCATACAAATAAGTTTTGTGGTAATTATTTACGTTCAAAGTGTTTGAAGGTTCAAGAGTTTAGGAGGAAAATTCTACTTCCTCTAAATATCCAATGTTCTAAATCTCGTTTCCTGTTTCTATACTACAAATTAGACCTACACAATTACGTTTCGTGGTTGAGTAATTGCGTAGTTTCTGTAAGCAAGTTCATTTATACTCTTGCTTTGGAAGCCATCGGGAAACGCATACGATATTCTACACTGATAGCCCCTTTGCTGATGTTGAGCAATTTGTTTTTTAGCATACGTTTTTTGAGAGGGGGCAGGTAATCTACAAAAAGTATGCCTTCGATGTGGTCGTATTCGTGCTGAATGATACGAGCCGCCATACCTGTATAAGTTTTTTCGTGTAGATTCCAATTTTCGTCGTAGTAGCGGATATGCACATTTTCTTTACGACTTACATTTTCTCTAATATTGGGAATACTCAAACAGCCCTCTTCCATTGTCCAGAGGTCGCCTGTCTCTTCTACAATGATAGGGTTGATGAATACCTTTTTGAAATCTTTAAGTTCAGGTTCATCTTCCAAAACGGTGCCATCGGTAATAAACAAACGAATACTTTTGCCAATTTGTGGAGCGGCAAGCCCTATGCCGTGAGCATTATACATTGTTTCGTACATATCGGCAATGAGTTCGGAAAGGGGCGTACCCACAGGAATTTCCTCTGCCTTTTTTTTCAAAACGCTATCTCCGTAAGCAACTATTGGTAAAATCATTATTTTTGTGAAGTTAAAATTAAATATCCCAAACGGTTGGATTGTTGGCTTTTCGCAAATATCTGCGAATATTCATAATAAAAGCAAGTATGAGGTAAATGATGATAGGCGAACCCATTGTCAGAAAGGTTGCATAAATAAAAAATAAGCGGATATGTGAAATAGACATTCCCATTTTCTCACCCAAGCGAGTACAAACTCCAAATGCGTGAAATTCTAGAAAACATTTGAACCTCTTGAACATTGCCTACATCAAAAAATGAAACCTAAAAGCAAAATTACAAATTTTTGAAAAAATGCAAAAATATTTTCGTTGCCTTCTTTTATTAGTCCTTTTTTCTGCTTGCAAGGGAGGAAAAGAACTTGCTAAACTCTCACAAAAACAGGTGATTTTGCTTCGCCCCAATCCTTTGGAAATGCACGGCGGACAAGTACGTGGGCAGTTGCAAATCAAACTGCCTACTGAAATGCAGAAACAAATGCTTGCCTACGAGGCACAAGTTATTTTCTATGCTCAAAATTTTACAGGGGAAATTTTGCAAATTTCTTTCAGCAAGAATATGTTGCAAAAAGATACGGCTTTTGCTTTTTGGTATTTGCCCCAAATGGAATACGGCGAAATTTTGCTCAAAGCCAAAATCAAGCAAAAGAAAGGCAAAATGTACGAAACCCCCTATTTCACGATTGGCAAGGGGATAATTACTACGGCTTCGCTTTTTCAGCATAGCCCAGAGCCGTCTTTGTATTTTTATCCTTTTGAAGAGGATAATCTGCTCCAAAAAGGTATAAGTGTTTTCTTTGATGCCAATAGCTCTATTCTTGCTGAAACTGAAAAAAGAAAATTGCAATCTTTTCGAGAGCCTGTAAGAGTGATTGGTTTTTTTTCTCCCGAAGGCAAAGAAAATCAAAATTTTAAGTTGGCACAAAAACGAGCAGAAGCAGTAAAAGACTTTCTTTCGGCTCGCAAACTGCCTGCTCGTATTCAGATACTTAGCTTTGAGGAGTGGAAAAGTTGCTTGAAAAGTTTGCTTGATGAAAATTTGCAAAAGCAAATTGAGCCTTTGGCAAGTATTCAGCCTATTGTAGAAGTTTTGGGGAAGGACGAAAATCAGTTGGTGTATAGAGCTATGCGAGTAGTGAAAGTTGTGCCTGAAAAAGAGGAAAAAATAGCTCCCAACGACACGCTTTCGTGGCTAAATAAATGGGAAAAGCAAGCTGAAGAGAACCCCAATGCCCTTGTACATCATCAAATAGGTACTTGGTATGCCCAAAAGTTTCTGAAAAGCAAAAATCAGGAGTATTTTCTGAAAGCAAACTATCATTTGCAAATGGCAATAAATTTGGGTGGCAAAGGCGAAACTTATTACAATTACGCTTTGCTTTTGCGTAAGCAGAACAATACACAAAAATCAGATAGTTTGCTTAAAATGGCTTCACAAAAAAACTTTACAGATACAATCTTGGTGCAATGGATAAACGAATGGCAGGGTTTGCAGAAGGTAAAAGAGGCTGTTTCGGCAAAAGATAGCCAATATCAGGAGGCTTTACGACTTTTTCAGAAATCGGGCAAAAGTGCCGAAAGCGTCTTTAATCAGGGTTTAATTTATTTGCTCACACACCAATACGATAAGGCTTCCCGTCTTTTTGAGCAAATACAAGACTTTTCGCTTGCTTTGTATGCACGTGCTATTGTGGGTATGCGTAAAGGCAATGAGCAAGAATGTTTGGAGTGGCTTGCCAAGAGCTTTCAGAAAGATAAAAATCTCCGAAAAAAAGCCCAAAAAGATATGGAATTTTGGCAGGTGAGAGAAAATGCCCTTATGAAGTAAGTTGTTTATTGCTTTCTGACAAAAATCATTACAAAAAATTTTTTGCAATCAAGGAAATATGTATTTTTGCGACTGATTTTCCTAATGGTTGAATTTTAAGCATATACAAAATTTATGAACGTACAAATCAGACCTGATGAAATCTCTGCCATTCTGCGAGAGCAACTTTCTAACGTAAAAACTGAAGCTGAATTAGAAGAAGTTGGTACCGTTTTGCAAGTAGGTGATGGGGTGGCTCGTATTTATGGGCTTACCAAAGTGCAAGCAGGAGAGCTTTTAGAATTTGAAAATGGTATCAAGGCTTTGGCTCTAAACTTGGAAGAAGACAACGTGGGAGCCGTTCTTATGGAGGCAGGCGAGGTGAAAGAAGGAGATACCGTCAGACGCACCAAGAAAATTGCCTCTATCAAAGTAGGTGAAGCGATGCTCGGTAGAGTTGTGAATACTTTGGGAGTACCCATCGACGGCAAAGGAGATTTGGTAGGCGATTTGTATGATATGCCTTTGGAACGCAAAGCACCGGGCGTAATTTATCGTCAGCCTGTAAATGAGCCTCTGCAAACAGGTATCAAAGCGATTGATGCTATGATTCCTATTGGTAGAGGACAGCGTGAGCTAATTATCGGCGACCGCCAAACAGGAAAAACAGCTATCATTATTGATACAATCATCAACCAAAAAGAATTTTACGACAGAGGAGAGCCTGTTTATTGTATCTATGTAGCTTGCGGTCAGAAAGCCTCTACGGTTGCACAAATTGTAAAGGCTTTGGAAGATGGTGGTGCGATGCCTTATACCATTGTTGTTTCGGCTACTGCCTCGGACCCTGCTCCTATGCAGTTTTTTGCACCCTTTACAGGTGCGGCAATAGGTGAATATTTCCGCGATACAGGTCGCCCTGCTTTGGTGGTGTATGATGACCTTTCTAAGCAAGCAGTTGCTTATCGTGAAGTTTCGCTCTTGCTTCGTCGCCCTCCCGGACGTGAGGCTTATCCCGGTGATATTTTCTACCTACACTCTCGTTTGTTGGAGCGTGCCGCCAAAATCAATGCTTCTGATGATGTAGCACGCCAAATGAACGACTTGCCCGAATCTTTGAAGGGCAAAGTAAAAGGTGGAGGTTCGCTTACTGCTCTACCTATCATTGAAACCCAAGCAGGGGACGTTTCGGCTTATATCCCTACGAATGTAATTTCTATTACTGACGGACAGATTTTCTTGGAATCTAACCTATTCAATGCGGGTATTCGTCCTGCTATCAACGTAGGTATTTCGGTGAGCCGTGTGGGTGGAAACGCTCAAATCAAGTCTATGAAAAAAGTAGCAGGTACGCTAAAACTTGACCAAGCTCAATTCCGTGAGCTAGAGGCTTTTGCTAAATTCGGCTCTGACCTTGACCCCGCTACCAAACTTGTAATTGAGCGTGGTAGAAGAAACTTGGAAGTTCTGAAACAACCTCAATATTCACCTGTACCTGTGGAGGAGCAAATCGCCATTATTTATGTAGCTACTAATGGCTGTTTGGATAGTGTTCCTGTGGAAAAAGTGAAAGAGTTTGAAAAAGAGTTTTTGGCAAAAATGCGTGTAGAATACAAAGCGATTTTAGAAAACTTGCGTAAAGGCAAATTGGAAGATGCTGATACTGCCAAAATGAAGGAAGTTGCCCTTCAAATGGCTAAAAATTACTAAGCCTGATAAGACCTATGGAAATGCAAAACTTTCATAGGTCTTTCTTTGCAAAACAATCATTTATACTCATTACTCTGTACTCTGTACTCATTACTCTATACTCTGTACTAACCTATGCCTTCATTAAAAGAGATACGCAACCGCATAGCCACCGTAAATTCAACACAGCAAATTACCAAAGCTATGAAGTTGGTGGCGGCTTCCAAGCTCCGCAAAGCCCAAGATGCGATTACGCAGATGCGTCCTTATGCTGAATCTTTGAATAAAATTTTAAGCAATCTTTCGGCGAGCTATACAGGCGAAATAGAAAGCCCATATTTGCAAGAACGCCCTGCCGAAAAGATTTTGCTCATCATCAATACTTCGGATAGAGGCTTGTGTGGCAGTTTTAATAGCGGTATTCAAAAATTTGCTTACAATATTATCCAGAACGAATACGTCTCCCAACTCGCCAAAGGCAATGTGCATTGCTTATGTTTGGGTAAAAAAGGAAAAGATTTTTTTGCTAAAAGAGGCTTTCAGATTATTGGCGAAGAGCATACCGATATTTTCACTCGTTTGAGTTTTGAAAATGTTAAGAAAATTGGAGATTTTGTCTTAAAATTGTATGCTGATGCCAAATATGATAAGGTAGTCTTGATTTACAACGAGTTCAAAAATGTGGTAACACAAATTTTGAAGCAGGAAACCTTTTTGCCTTTACAAAAAAGTACAGCCCAAACCCAAACCGAAGGCGGAGATTATATTTTAGAGCCTTCTGCCGAAGAAATTATCCAAGACCTCATTCCATACTCTTTGAAAATAAAACTCTACCGAGCTATTTTGGAATCCAATGCTTCGGAGCAAGGAGCAAGAATGACTGCAATGGACAAGGCTACCGACAACGCCAATGAGCTTATCAAGCAATTACGTTTGGAATACAATCGCTCACGTCAGGCGGCTATTACCAAAGAAATCTTAGAAATTGTGGGTGGTGCAGAAGCCCTCAAAGAAGGTTAAGCCTCATACAGGCTCAATTTTGTCGGTAGGGACAATTTGAGCCGTCTTAAATTTTACAGAAATGCTTACCCAAATCCTTTCTGCCAAGCAAGTACATCAGAAAATTAGACGTTTAGCCTATCAAATTTATGAAAATCATTTTGAGGAAACCGAAATAGTGCTTGTAGGCATTGAGAATATGGGTTTGCATTTGGCGTATTTATTGCATAAAGAGATACAGGCAGTTTCGCCACTCAAAGTAAGGCTTTGCAGTTTGAAATTGGATAAAACAGCCCCTCTCTCACAACCTATTCAAATTTCGGAAGATATTGCCAATTTGGCTCATAAAAGCATTATCTTGATAGATGATGTGCTTAATAGTGGTAAAACGATGTTCTACGCTTTCAAACCTTTCTTTGAAATTCCTATCAAAAGTTTGCAGACTCTTGTACTCGTAAATAGGGATAACAAGCTGTTTCCTATCAATCCTGACTATGTAGGCTATTCGCTGGCTACTACCTTACAAAACCACGTGAGCGTTGTTTTGGACGAGGAAAGTAAATTGGGGGTATATTTAAGCTAATCAAAAAAGGTTAGCAGTTGCTAACCTTGGAAATTTGAGATGTTAAGAAGCTCTACGCCATACGTTATGATGAGAAACCTTGCCATATTCGGTGAGAATTGCCTCAATTTGTTCAGGCGTTGCCCCCAAACTGCTAAAAATATTTTTTAGCTTTTGGGTGGTTTCTTCAAATAAATTATGCCATTTAGCAGAGAACGGGTCTCCATCGGTTACCTTCAAAGAAGGCAGATTCACTTCTTGCAAGAGGGCTATTTTAAGCAATTGTACTTTGGTTTTATGCCCTACTTTGTCCTCGGGAACGTGCTTTTGGAAACTCCAAAGCAAGTTTTCAATGTCATTCATACTGAGGTTCATACACGTAGAAGTTTTAGCTGTTGGTAATGTAAGTGTTATAGTGTCTTTTGTTTTTGTAGTACCCTTTTATCTTATTTACGAAAACAGAAGGCAAAAAAGTTACATTGGTGTAAGTTTTGATGTAATAAAAAAGAGTTTGAGTTCATTTTCCTTGAATAAAACTGCTTTTGATTGTAAAAAAATTTTTTTAAGTCTTGTAATAATTTTCCGAAATTACATCAAATTTTGTACCAAAAATTTTCTACAGAATTTCTTGGAGTAAAATTTGCTTTTCAGCCAAACTTGAATTAAATTAGGAATACTTTCTGCAAATTAGCTACGAGCATTTATGGCTTACTATTTCTTACGAGATGAGCTTTTTTTTCCACCTGTACATATTGCCAGCCGAGAGGGGATTGTGGCAGTAGGCGGAGATTTATCGGTAGAAAGATTGTTGCTTGCGTATCGTTCGGGGATATTTCCTTGGTTTTCGGAAGGAGAGCCAATTATTTGGTGGTCGCCTGAACCCCGTTTTGTGCTGTATCCTGCTTGCGTAAAGGTATCTAAAAGTATGAAACAACTTTTCAGGAAAAAGGCTTTTTCAGTAACTATGGATAAGGCTTTTGAAAAAGTGATTACAAATTGCCAAAAAATAAAACGAGAAGGGCAGTATGGGACTTGGATAACCCCTGAAATGAAAAATGCCTATATAGAACTGCATCAGTTGGGTTATGCTCATTCCGTTGAAGTTTGGCAAGAAAATAAATTGGTGGGAGGTTTGTATGGAATTGGCTTGGGAAGTATTTTTTTTGGTGAATCTATGTTTTCCAAAGTGAGCAATGCTTCCAAATACGGCTTTATCACTTTGTGTAAAATTTTAGAGAAAAACAATTTTGAACTCATTGATTGCCAAGTACATACCGAGCACTTAGAAAGTTTAGGGGCAGAGTTTATACCTCGTCAGCAGTTTGTGCAAATAGTGGGTGAAAAGGCTCAAAAAGATAGCTTCAAGGGAGATTGGGGAGAAATCTTTGGCAAAGATTTGGCAGAAATAGAGATTGTATGAATGAAAATTTAGCTACTTACACCAAACAGCAACTTGCTTTACGCAACGGACAAGACCGCCCTGAAATATGGGTAGCCTATAATGGTTTCATTTATGATGTTTCACGCTCACGCCTTTGGCGAGAAGGCAAACATTACGAGCATTGGGCAGGGCAAGACCTCACCCAAGAACTGGCTGATGCCCCACACAGCGAAAAAGTTTTTGAAAAGTTTGAGATAGTTGGTAAGCTAAAAAGTTAATTGGGCTTATGAGCATTGAGGGCTTCGCGTTGAACGAAGCCCTCAATAGTTACAGAAATGCACTATGAAAAGGTAGGTCTATTTTTTAGTTTGCTGATTATCATTGTTTTCTTTCAAAAGTTCGGGAGCTATTTCGGCAAGCTCTTTTTCTACATTGCGTAAATCTTCGCGTACAAGCCTATGCGTATGCTCATCTAAATCTTTGTTTTTCAAGATGTTGAGCAGACGCTCTCTATCTGCTAAAAGTTTTTCTTTGTTGATGTGTATCATAATGCTTTTTCATTTAGGTTCTATAAACAAGTGAGATTCAGATACTTGCTTTGGAGCAAGGTAGCGAAAGACTAACTTGAAATTCGTAACCCAAATTAAAGTTTTTTTTGAATATTACACCACAATTTTGCAAGATTTTTTTTCAAAGAATAGCTTGGCATAGGATTTGCTGATTAGGCTTTTCTTAAAAATTTAAGCGACCACATCACTGCTCGTGATGCGGTCGCTAGGGGTTACTTTGCAAAGATAAATTTCTTTTCTAAAACAACGAGAGCATAAGTTAGTAGTTTTCTGCTAACTTTCTGCCATAAACGGATATTTGTAATCGGTGGGTGGAACAAAAGTTTCTTTGATGGCACGGGCAGAAGTCCAACGCAAAAGATTGAGCATAGACCCCGCTTTGTCGTTTGTTCCTGATGCTCTTGCACCACCAAAGGGTTGTTGCCCTACTACTGCTCCTGTGGGCTTATCGTTGATGTAGAAATTTCCTGCCGAATGTCGCAAACGCTTGCTTGCCAAATCAATAGCGTAGCGGTCTTGGGCAAAGATAGCTCCTGTAAGGGCATAGGGCGAAGTTTTATCTACCAGCGTAAGCACATCTTCAAAATTTTCGGGCTGATACACATATACGCTAAGCACAGGACCGAAAATTTCTTCTTGCATCGTAATATACATAGGGTCTTGTACTTGCAAAATGGTAGGCTCAATGAAATACCCTTTGGTTTTGTCGTAATTGCCGCCTGCTATTATGCTTACTCCGTCTTTTTTGGCTTGCTCAATGTACCCTGTAATTTTATCAAAGGCTTTTTCATCTATCACAGCATTGACAAAGCAAGAAAAATCTTCCACACTTCCCATTTTGATTTCTTTCAAATCGGCAAGCATATAATTTTTCACCTCCTCCCAGATACTCGCAGGTATGTAGGCTCGGGAAGCCGCCGAGCATTTTTGCCCCTGATACTCAAAAGCACCACGAATAAGTGCCGTAGCCAAGGCTTTGGTATCGGCAGAATGATGAGCCAAGACAAAATCTTTTCCGCCTGTCTCGCCTACAATGCGAGGGTAGGTCTTGTATTTGGCGATGTTTTCGCCTATGGTTTTCCATATTCTTTGGAAAGTACCTGTTCCTCCTGTAAAATGAATACCTGCAAAATCGGGGTGAGAGAAAATTACCTCGCCTGCGGTAGGACCATCTACAAAAACCAAGTTGATAACACCATCAGGGACGCCCGCTTCTCTAAATACTTTCATTAGTACGTGAGCTGAATAGATTTGCGTTTCGGCGGGTTTCCACACAACACAATTCCCCATCATAGCAGGTGAGGTAGGCAAGTTGCCTGCAATAGCTGTAAAATTGAAAGGAGTAAGGGCAAAAACAAAACCCTCTAAGGCACGATGCTCTACTCTATTCCAAATGCCTGCCGAAGAGATAGGTTGCTCACGATAGATTTGCTCCATAAATTTCACGTTGAAGCGAAGGAAATCAATAATTTCACAGGCAGAGTCAATTTCAGCTTGGAATACACTTTTAGATTGCCCCAGCATTGTTGCGGCATTGAGCTGGTAGCGATATTTGGACGAAATAAGTTCGGCGGCTTTCAGAAAAATGCTTGCCCGATGCTCCCAACTCATATTTTCCCATAACTCTTTGGCATTGAGAGCGGCACGAATAGCACGCTCAACCTCCTCTTTGCCGCCTTTGTGGTAGTAACCCAAAGTGTGGCTCAATTCGTGAGGGGGAGCAATACGCTTCCGATTGTCCGTGCGTACCTCCTCGCCACCAATAAACATTGGAATATCTAATTCTTTGCTTTTTAGCTCTTGAAGTGCTTTTTTCAAAAGTTCTCTTTCTTTAGTGCCCGGTGCATAGCTATACACGGGTTCATTTTTGGGTTCAGGAATTGTGAAAATACCGTAGTGCATACAAAAAATTGACTTTAAGGTTGTTTCAAAACACAAAGTTAGCAAAAATTATTCCCATTCACAATGAGCAAAATCATCGCTTTGAGAAGAAAAATGAAAGCATTGCTAATACAAAATCCTAAATTTAATGGTGTTTTCAATGCGTTTTAGGTCGGTTATTACATCTTTGCTGTACTCTTTATCAATATCTGTGATAACATAGCCAATTTCCTCGTTGGTTTTGAGGTACTGCCCCAGAATATTGATTTGATGATTTGCCAGCACTTGGTTGATTTGGGCAAGAATACCTGCTGTATTTTTATGAATATGCAAAAGTCTGTGAGCATCTTTTTGGGCAGGAAGTTGCAAATTGGGCATATTGACACTGGCATAGGTGCTACCTGTGTTGATGTAGTCAATGAGCTTTTGAGGAACATACTCACCGATATTTTCTTGTGCTTCTTCGGTACTACCGCCAATATGAGGGGTAAGAATTACATTAGGCAAACCTCGCAGTTGGCTGATAAATTCCTCATCATTATTTTTAGGCTCGTAAGGAAAGACATCTATCGCCGCTCCCGCAATTTTACCATTTTTTATATTTTTCACAAGAGCCTCAATATCAACAATATGTCCGCGTGCCAAATTCAAGAAAATCACACCTTCCTTCATCAAATCAAATTCTTTTTCGCTTATCAGGTTGGCGTTTTCTTTTCTGCCATCTACGTGTAGGCTTACAAAATCAACTTCTTGCAAAAGTTCATCAAGGCTACTGGCTTTGCGGGCATTTCCCAAAGCGAGTTTATCCACAATATCATAAAAATACACTTGCATACCCAAAGCCTCTGCCACTACCGAAAGTTGCGAACCAATATTACCATAGCCTACAATGCCCAATTTTTTACCCCTAATTTCACGACTATTTTTGGCAGATTTATCCCATACGCCCTGGTGGGTGAGATTGCTCTTTTCAAAAATTCGTCTGGTGAGCATAATCATCTCACCGATAGCCAGTTCTACTACACTTCGGGTATTGCTGTAAGGGGCGTTGAATACTGCCACGCCTTTGTGCATACTGGTTTTCAAATCTATTTGATTGGTGCCGATACAAAAAGCACCTATGGCTATGAGTCTTTCGGCATTTTCCAGTACTTTGGCAGTAACATTGGTCTTGGAACGTATGCCCAAAATAGAAACCTCTCGGATAGCCTCACACAATTCGGCTTCGTTGAGGGCAGTTTTGAGCAGTTCTACTTGGTAGCCTTCTTTTTCAAAAATGGCTTTGGCTTTGGGGTGAATATTTTCCAAAAGCAAAACTTTGATGCGATGCTTGGGATAAGATACTTGCATAGGCAATTTGTGTAAGAATAGAAATTCATCTAAATTTGGTAGAACATAATCGGCTTTGGCAGTAACGCTTTCGCGTTTGATATTTTCGGTAAAAGCATAAAACTGGTTGGCAAGACCTGCCTCACGCATTTGGTAGTCGGTGTAGCCATCTCCAATAACATACACTTCTCCTTCAAGATTTAAGGCTTTGAGTTGAAGCACTTTGCCTTCGTTTTGAGCAAGCAAATGGCTGGTATCGTAGCCAATGATATTTCCATTTTCATCAAAAAGGAAAGTATTGGCAAAAACATTTTCGGGCTTTATGCCGTATTCGCTCACAATAGGCACAATAAACTCCCGAAAGCCGCTGGAAATAATCAGGATATTATTAGCAAACTGCTCAAAAAACTGTTTGTTTCGCTGTATAGAAGGGGATACTTTGGTTTTCAGAAACTCAATGAGAGCGTCAATGTGCTTTCGGTGTGCAGAAAGCAGAGCTACCCGCTCACGCAAGGCATCGGCGAAAGAAATTTTCCCTTCCATACCTGCGTGGGTGATTTGCTCAATTTGAGCTATGCGTTCTTTACCATCGGGGGCATCTTGCAAGGCGATACGAGCCAACTCATCAAGTCCTTCTACTTGTGTAAAAGTACTATCAAAATCAATGATAATATAGCTTTTCAAGGTGGTTGAGGTTTTTTAAGCAAATTTAGACAAAGAAAAGTATTGAAAAATAAAAATTTGTTGATTTTTTTCAAAAATACAAAAGCCGAGCATAAAACTCGGCTTTTGGGTTATCATAGCGGGTAAGCAATTACTTTGCAGGTTGGCAAAGGTCAATTACTTTCAACATAGTTTCTTTTGCGAAATCTACGTTTACGTAATCAGTAGCTTTCCACTCTGCACCTTTTTTAGAAGACTTTTTCCAGAAATCTAAATCCATAGCAGTAGTGAAGTTCTTTTGGAAATGTTTTACTTGGGTGTTCAACACTTCGTTAAGTTCTTCTACTGATTTTACTTGGGCAACACGGATAAGAGAATCGAACCAGTTGCTAGCCAAATTTTCTTGAGCTTCTACTGCTTCTTTAATGAAGTCAGGAGCATTGTCAAGACCTACGGTTTTTTTCACGTTAGCAAAAGCTTCTTTCAAAGTGTTTTTTACTTTTACAAGAGCTTCTTGGTTTTGCTCAGCCATTTTGTTTACAGCTTCAGTAGCCGCGTTTTTTGCAGTTGCCATAATGGTATGGTTTAAGGGTTAGACAAATCTTTTTTTCAAAATTTCTGATACAAAATTACAATACCCCCAAAAACCATACAAGCAAATTAGCATTTTTTTTGTATTTTTTTGTAAAATTTTTCCAAAAATTGACTTTTTTCAACTATTGAATTGTACTATTTTTATACAGACCAAATATTATTCTGCTTGCATAATACACTTCAAGCATTTTCCTGAATAAAATCCAGCAAATCTTCCATTTTGGCTAAAATCAGGATATTTTCGGGAGTATCCAGCCCTTGTCCTATGACCTGACTGCCCGTGAGAACGATTTTACTTTCAGGAAAACTTCTTGAAATTTCATAAATATACTGCTGTATTTGGTGAAAAGAAGGGGTAGAAGTTATCACACTGAAAAGAAATTCGGGTTGGTAGATTTTGTAAGCCTCTTGGAGGTCGTTAAGCGGTACGGTCTGACCTAAATAGATAGTTCTTTGCTTTCGGCTACGCAAAATATAGTTGGTAAATAGTAGTGAAAGTTCGTGCCATTCGCCTTCGGGTAAGAAAAGCATATATTTTTTGCCTTCGGTATAATTGGGTTTGAGGCTATCAATGGCTACAATTATTTTTTGTCGTATCAGATGAGAAATAAAATGCTCTTGAGCAGGATTGATAGTGCCTGCCAGCCACAAAATGCCAATTTTTTGCAAAAAAGGGAAAATTACCCGAAGCATAGTATTTTCAAAGCCCATTTGTTTGAGGCTCTGCGAAAGCAGATACTCAAAGCGTTCTTCGTCCAAATCCATCATACAGAGCGTAAAGGCTTGTATTTTATCTTGGGCATCAGTAGATTTTTCTGTAAGACGGATAAGTTCGGTACGCAATTCTTCTGCCGACATTTGGGCAATATGCGAAATTTTATGCCCGTGCTTATTGAGTACAGAAATATTCAGAATGAGTTTGAGGTCAAAATCGTCATAATAACGAATGTTGGTGTCGGTTCGTTTGGGTTTAAGAATATCGTATCGTTGTTCCCACACACGTAGGGTATGGGCTTTAATACCTGAAAGATTTTCTACATCTTTAATAGAATAGTAGCTCATAATTTGGATAACTCATAATTTTCATTAAAAAAATTATGATGTTGTTGTAATGAAAACTATTTGCAGAAAAAAATGTTTGTCAGAAAATAAAAAAACATCAACCAAAGGTTGATGCCTTTACTGCACCTGTTTAAGATACACACCTGTTTGTATGAAAAAACTACTTTTTTATGATAGCTCTTTTCTTGTATTACGTAGAAATGTGTATAAAGTTTCACAAAAGGTATAATTTTTTTCAAAAACTTATGTAAGATTTGAAAAGGGCTTTCCTGATTTTTTGCAAAATTGTTGCCATTAGTCCCTATAAGAAACTATTGCCTTACACAAGGCTCTTGTAATACATTGGTGCATTATACATAAAAATAAAAAATTTGAACCGAAATGGCTCGGTTTTTGTTACTAATTTAGTAAATTAACCACCAAACTTGTACGCTTATGAAAAGGCATTGGGTATACTACGTTTTGCTTGCGTTTGGTGCTTTCTCTTGTGCTTCGCAAGGTAGGCTCGTTTCGCAAGGCGATGAATATGATGACGTGTATTTTGTAGGTGATGATGTAAAAAAAGCAGAAGTTCGCCAAAATCAAAGAGTTTTGGAAAATGACGGCTTGACAAGCGATGCCTACAATAGCGAATACGACCAAAGACCTATCAGCAATTTTAGCAATCCCGATGCTTTGGATTATCCTGTTACGCAAGGTGGCAGTTTGTATGTACCAATGAACAGCCAAAGTGCCAATTGGAATAATTACAATTCTTGGAACGATAATCGTTGGAATAGCTGGAATAGTTGGAACACTTGGAATAATTGTTGGAGTTGTAATAGCTGGGGGTATGGTTGGAACTCTTGGAATAACCCTTATTGGTATGGCGGCTGGAACAGCCCATATTGGTATAATAGCTGGAATAATCCTTATTGGTATGGTGGAGGTTGGGGCAATCCTTATTGGAATACAGGTTGGGGCAACGGTTGGTACATAGGTTATAGCTATGGTTGGAACTCTTGGAATAGACCTTGGGGTTGGAATAGTGGTTGGGGCAATACTTGGTCTTGGAACGATAACCGCACTCCCCAAAATGTTTATGTAGGTCCGCGTGCTTCGGCTGGCAGAGGTAGCAATTTCATCAGAAACAATCCTAATCCAAGATTGCAACCCAATAGCAATAATAATAACGATGATAGCAACCAAGGAGGTAGAGTGATTACAGGTGGTAGAACAAGAAACTACTCATCTGATACCTACACGCCTACACAAAGCAATGAAGTTCGGACAGGTAGAATAAAAACAGAAAGAACTAATACCAACTCTGAACGCTACAATAATTCCAATTCATCGGAGCGTTATAGGAGCGAAAGCAACAATAGAACCTCTTGGGGCAGTAGAAGCAATTCTAATAATTCGTCCTCCTCTTGGAGTAGCGGTAGAGAGAGAAGTTCCTCTTCGGGAAGTTTTAGTAGCGGAAGAAGCAGTGGCTCATCAGGCGGAAGTTCAGGAGGGGGTAGAACAGGCGGCAGAGGAGGAAGATAAGCAAACGATTGTTATACATAAAGGCGAGATTTTACTCGCCTTTTTTATTTTTTCTGTAATGAGTTTCTAAATCAGGAATTTTCCAAGCATTTTCCAAGTAAAACTCTCCAATACGTATGCGACAAAGGCTTTTCAGATAAGCCCCTACACCCAACTTTTCGCCTATATCCCTCACCAAACTACGAATATAAGTGCCTTTGGAGCATACAACACGAAACTCTATTTCAGGGAAATTTTCTGCATTTACAATTTCCAGTTCGTAAATATGTATTTTTTTAGGAGTGATTTCTGTACTCTCTCCTTTACGAGCAAGTTCGTACAGCCGCTTTCCATCTTTTTTTACAGCGGAATAAATAGGAGGTGTTTGCTCAATTTCTCCCAAAAATTCGGAAAGTATCTTTTTTACATCTTGAGCTTTTAGGTGGCTGGTATCTGTTTCGGAATTAAAAGCTGTTTCTAAATCTATGGAGGGAGTAGTTTTGCCCAAAACCAAAGTCCCTGTATATTCCTTTTCTTGGGCTTGGTACAAGGGTATTTCTTTGGTTTTTTTTCCTGTACAAAGTATAAGCAAACCCGTAGCAAGTGGGTCTAACGTACCTGCGTGTCCTATTTTAGCAACTTTTAAGAGATATTTGACTTTTTTGAGGGCTTGAAAAGAAGTCCAACCATAGGGTTTATTTATCAGAATGATTTGGTTCTCTTGCATATTTTACCAATTTTGTAAATGTTTAGGTGTAATTTGTAGTTTAGAAACAGGAAACAGGATTTAGAACATTGGATATTTTGACGGAGTAAAACTTTTACCTCAAACGCTTGAACATTTGAACTTTTTGAACATAAATAATTACCAATTTTTTCAATAAAAAAAGCCTCAAAACTGAATTTTGAGGCTTTGGGGTGGAGTTTGAGGTTCTTGAACCCTTAATTTTAGGCAACTTTCATTACTGAAAAACCCGCTCAAAACGCAAATTAAGCGGTTTTTAACTTACATAGAAAAGTAATAAAATCACAAAATAAAGAAATGTTTGAACCTATGTTTGAACCTCAAAAAAATTTGTATATCTTTGCATTACAGATAGTTAAAACAAATAAGTAAATGAACTTTTGATTTTAATAGGTTAGCACAAAAAAAAATAGTATTTGCCTTCAAGAACAATTTGCAATTGTTGTTAATTTGTTGTAATTTAGCGGTATAAAATAAAAGCCCCAAACCTTTTGCAGTGGTTTGAAGCTGAA
>CAZZLW010000033.1:0-37083 GCA_964654605.1 uncultured Cytophagales bacterium
TTTCATTACCAAAGGTCGCAAAAATATGAAACCTGAAAAGTTGAGCAAAAAAGATCAATACTTCCTCACTAAAAGTTGATTAATTGAAACAGTGAATGAAACGCACAAAAACGCGTGTCAAATTAGACACACAAGTCAAAGAAGTCCTAAAAACTTTCTTGTCAATTTATGGACTGGAAATAATTCCTACAAATTCCTAGATAATAAGCCCACTATTAGAGATTTTCAAGAATAAAAGCTACTTACAAATTTTGAACTTTTTCAAGATATTGCCGCTTAACTCACGTTAAAATTATACGGAGTTGGGAAGGAGGTTCAAAGTTTGAATGGTTAAAAAATTGCCGATTTTCAAAAACTATCTCAATTTCTTAAAGCAAATTATCACAAAAAATGATAAATGTTCAGCATTGGAAATTTTTTTTGCTTGCTTGCCTTTTTTTTCCAGAATTGGCGGTTTCGCAATTCAATCCTGCGGGGGAGGAGTGGGTGTATAAAGTAAGCAAAGACGGCAACGAAGCCGCTGAAATCACTTTCCAGACAGATAAGCAATTACAAAATCTCAACAATACCAAATGCTATAAAATTACTACTCAAGCACGTATTACAGCCTTTTTGGGCGTTGTAAATGTGGATAATAAAATTACTTCTTGGGTAGAAAATCAGCGATTCAAGGCTCAAAAGGTGCATATTTATTATGATGATGGCAAAAGCAAAAACAATTATATCGTAGAATCCAAGCCACAACAAAAACAAATAGAAGCATATAGCCTTGAAAAACCCAAGGAAAAACGTCTTTTCCCTTGGATTGCCGATTGTGAAGATATTTGGAGTGTATTTTTTCAAATCCGACAAAAAGATTTTTCCAAACTCAAACCTAATGAAACTTTCAGCTACTGCCTCATAGCCAATGAAAACGGAAGCAAAGAAATTGTACTCAAATACTTGGGCAAAAAAGAAATGTCTTTGGGCAATAAAACCCAAGACTGCTACATACTTTCTTGGGTTTCGCCTAATATAGATGATGTAGAAATCAATTCCATTCGCATCGCTATCACCGCCGATAAAAACCAGATGCCCGCCAAAATGTATGCTAAAACGAAAAAAGGGTTTTTTCTGGGCGAACTGAAAAGTTTTAATAAAAAATAAATGTTGGGTATATTTTGTGGTAAGGAAACAGGATTTAGAACATTGGATATGTAGACAGAGTAAAACTTTTACCTCAAACGCTTAAACATTTGAACTTTTTGAACGTAAATATTTACAAATAAATTTAGCTTTCCACAAAGTTTTTGTAAATTGCTCAAACTATTTTTTCAAAGTTCTAACCCCAAATGTAAGCCCTGATGATATGTACTCGCCTTGGATTTTTTTTCTTTTGATGTTTCTGACAGGCAAAGAAGCAAAAGTTAATGCTATTTTTGAGCGTATGAGCGAAGAGGAAAAAGTTGCTCAAATGATAGCTACTGCCACAGGCAAGCTCGGAAAGCCCAAAAAAGAAGTTTTAGAAATTGTAAAAAAGCATCAGATTGGGGGTGTTTTGCTACTCAATGGCACTAAAGAAGAGTTTAAGCAGTATGTAAAAGAGTTTAATGCCGTCTCAAAAATTCCCATTTTGTATAGTGCCGATGCCGAACCCAGCCTTATCAATGCTAAAATAAAAGGCACAAAAAAGGTGAAGCCCACTGCTCAAATCAAAGATAGTGCCGAACTTGTACAAATTACAAGCGATATTTGCGATGAACTTTTGGAAATAGGCATTTATCACAATTTTGCCCCTGTTTGTGATGTTTCCACGCAAAACGAGGCTATCGGCAACCGTAGCTTTGGTAGCGATTCGGCTCGTATTATGAAAATGAGCGAAATTTTTATCAATACCTCCCGCAACAAGGGCATTATGGCTACTGCCAAACATTTCCCTGGACACGGCTTTGTGAAAGGCGATACTCACAAAAAGCTCGTTTACATTGATGGCGAAATGCGAGAAATAGGCATCTATAAGCATCTTATCGCCCAAGATGTTCCTTGCATTATGGTTGGGCATATTGCCATAAAAAATAACCCGCAGTATGATACGCAAGATTTGCCTGCTACTTGCTCTCGTAAAATTGTAACAGATTTGCTCCGCAAAGAGTTGGGCTTTCAAGGTATTATCATCACCGATGCAATGAATATGGGAGGCGTAAAAAATGTAAAAAATGCCTCTCTGGAAGCTATCAAGGCAGGTTGCGATATGGTACTAATGCCCGAAAACGAAGAGCAACTCATCAAAGATGTGCTCAAACTAATGAAAGAAGATGCACAATTCAGAGAGCAGGTGTACGAGTCGGTGAAGCGTATTTTACGCTACAAAGTAGCACTGGGCATTTTGTAGTTGTAGGGCAAACTAAAATCCTAACCCAAATCGCAAACCACTATTCAGGGGCTTTCCGTCCAAGAAACTCCAAAAATAATCTACTCGCAAAACTTTGAAAATGTGTTCTATGCCTGCACCTATTTCCAGATAGTTGCCATTGGTTTCCGTGAAAAGATAATTACAAGTAAAAACTTCTTGGATACGTGTCTTTTTCAGCAGGGGGATACGATTGAAAAAAAAGCCGTTGAAATGATGTTCAAAATGTACCCCTGCATATTTGCGAGCCGTACTAAAAGCATAATAATCCAAAAGTTGATAAGCCCGAAAACTGGGGAAAGCAAACATCACCCTACTGCCATCAAAATGCTGAAAATCTACAAAAGTAAGCGACTTTTTATTCAAAAAATCTCCTGCAAAAAGTTTGTAGTAGCCACTCCCTAAAAGTCCCTTTCGGTAAGTATCTGTAACGCCGAATTCTATTTGGTCAAAATCTACTTGGCTACCCAAAACCGATACACCTTTGCGATACCTAAACAAAAAAGTAGGAAAAGGCGAACGTATGCGTATGCGAGCATCAGGGCGATTGATATAACGCTGTTTGGGCGTATAACGCAACTCTACATTCCACAAAAAAGCAGTATTTTCGCCAAAATCCGTTTCAGAAAGTTCATTATTCAGGGGTGTATTGGGGCTGTAATCTCTTTGCACTCGTCTTGTCCAACTGAAATCCGTAGTGTTTTGAAGCATTTTTCTTTGAGCATATTCAGCAGAAGTATTTAGCAAAACACCATTCAAAATCTCTTTCTGATAGCTTATTTTCCCATACGTTTTTTCATAAAGTTTCATAAAGTTAAGTTTCTGCCAAAGTGTAGTAGTAGTATTGATAGAGGGCGAAATCACATCAGGATTGAACTGCTCCACAAACTTTCCGCCTTCTATGCTCCAACGCTCAAAACGCTTGGGATTGGCAAGATAACTTACATTAAGCCTTCCGTAAAACGCCTGACTGCTAAAACCATATCGCAAGGTGGGCGTAACCGAAAGACTGCGGTTTTCTTCAAATTCTTTGTTGTAGCCAATTTTCAGATTAGCTACCCAGCCTTCTACGGTATTGAAAGAAATATCGTTGAGTGGCGAGCCAAAAGAAAGGCTGTACTTTTTGTAAGAACTGCGATAAGTATAACCAAAAAGCAAAGCATTGATTTTGAAACGATTGGCGATTTTATCAATAGAATCCTTGTAAGGTTTGCTATTGCGAATAGCCTCCAAGCTATCTTTTTTGCGATAATCTTCGGCTTCTTTGATAAGCAAAGGAATAGGGCGAATGGCTTTCCAAAAAAGGCTATCTTTTTGATTAGACTCTTTTTCTACAATTACCCAATCGTTGCCAAAATGCTTTTCAGGAAATTGAGGGTTGAGCGTGTAGTTTCTATAAATTTTGTTGGTATAACCGCTCCCCCAAAAACCAAAAAGTTTGAAAGTAAAATTGAAATTTTGTGAAAAGAGTACCCATTCGCTATTTTTTTCGGGCTGGGTATAAATGATTTTCACGCTTCCTGTTCTGACAAAATCCGTAGGACGATTCTCGTCAAAGCTCAAATCTACGCTATGAATACGCCAAGTGTTTTCAGTAATGTAGATATGTCCTTCCCAAACGGGGTCTGTTTTGCGTTTGGGTATTACTTTGATTTTGTTAATGATATGACCATTCTCTTCAAATTGTCCTTCCCATTTGTATTCGTAATACAAGAAGGCAACATTAGAAATAGGTGAAATGAAGCCTCTTTCATAAATACCTTGCCCAACCAAATTTTGATAAAAATTAAAGTTCCAAGTTCCTGCCAAATTAAAGGAATAGGCTTTGCTATCGCCGCTTACTTTGGAAGCAACGACCACTTCTTTGTAGCGTCTTGGGCTTTTCTGATAGCTCACCTGCGATACACTTTCCGAAAGATACACAACCCCTGTATCCAGCCCTGCGGTGCTTTCGCCCAAAATACGTTCGGGTTTTTTATCCAATCGGAATAAAGTTTTTACATAGGCTTCGCACTGAAAATCAGGGCGTTCTTCCAAATATTTTTTTCGGTTTTTTTGAGCATTACGGATAACCTCGTCAGCATAATTTACAAATTTGCCCTGTACCGTAATGGCTTCTATTTCTTGTGTTTCCAGCTCCAAAGAAAAATCAAGGGTGTAGGTTTTAGCTTCTGCAAAAGTAATTTTCTGCATTTTGCTCTGATAGCTCGGAAACTGAACAATTACCTCGTATTCGCCCAAGGGAACAGCAAAGCTATAAAAGCCCGAGGCATTGCTGGTAGTACCAATAGTTGTATTTTTCAGATAAATACTTGCAAAGGCAAGAGGCTCATTTTTTTCGCCTAAAATTTTACCTTGTAAAATAGCTTTATTTTGAGCATTAAGCACAGAAATCCAAAAAAAGCCTACGATAAAGCCAATTAACCTCATAAAAACGCATTTTCCTCTAAAACGCAAAAATAGTAAAATAGTTGCAAAAATACATCTTTTCTTACGTAAAGCATTTCATTCTGCTTGCTGTATTTCCGTAGCTTGGCATAGATTTTGATTTTTGATTTTGAAATTTTATCATTTGAAGCATCTCTACTCCAATATTTTACGAAGCACTATTCTTTTAATTTCTATTTTGAAGCGATAGCAGGCAAAGCCCTGTAAGCATTATTTTCATTGCCTTGAAAATCAAGAAGCAAATTCTGCAAATCCCAGTAAGCAGTATAAAATAGTTTTCTAACAAAAATTGAACGTTTATGAAAAAGTGTTTTGCAATTCTGTTGCTAACGGCAATAGGCTTTTATGCCTACGCTCAAGCCCCGCGTATTACTTTCAAGTATCCTGTTCGTGTTTTTCAGGCAGGCGACTACGAAATTTCTTGGAAAGTAGAAGGCTCAAAAGTCAAGAGAATTTATTTGGAAAGATTTGTACCACCCAATAAAATGGAAATTGTTGAGGATAATCTGTTGCCCGAAGGTAGCCGTAAAGTGTTTTTCAACAAAGGTTTCAAGTATAAAATTGTTGCCGAAACCAAAAAAGACGTTAGGCAAATGGTTTCGCAAACCCGCTTTGAAGAACTACAAATCAGAAGGTTTCAAACCAATAAGAAAGAAATTCAAGAAGGGGAAGACGTTGAACTTTTTTGGGACGTTAGTCCTCCTATTTTCTCGGAAGTAGCTATTGAAAGCGGCGGAAAAGTAGTAGGCAAAAATTTAACCCCTGATAACAATTTCTTGAAAGTTCGCCCTGATACAAGCAGCTATTACACGCTCGTTGCCTCTATCAAAAATACCGACATCAAACTCCGTGATAGCATATGGATAGAGGTAAAACCTGTAGTGTATTTTTCTGTGCAAAGTTTTGTAACCGACCAAGATAGCCTACAACTGGAGTGGAAAATGAGCAATATGAAAAATATTCAAATTTATAGCACCACTACCTTGCTTAGTGAAAATGACTTGCAAAACGCTACTTTGCCCAAAAATTTCAAGAAAACGCTTTTGCTTGCCAATGCCCCCACGCAAGGTAGAAAAATGCTCAAACCGATTAGCAAAGGACAAAAAGAAGTTTATTTTTTACTTGTTGCCGAAAACGCCAATGGTAAGCAGTTTTTCTATCAAGTCAAGAGCAGTTTGTTTGATATGACTTCTGAACCACTGATGGCTTCTTCCAGCAAGTCAGAAAAAATTAAAATTATTTGTGAAGTAAATGGCAAACCTATCAAAGATTATTACAGCAAGTTTGTTTTAGCCGAAGGCAGTATGGTAAGTTTTTCTTGGAAGGTTCAGGGAGCAGAAAAAGTAAAAGTTTTGGATAATAGAGGAAAGGTTATTCACTCTGCCGATGAAGGCACACATCGTGTTACGCTTTTAGCTTCCAATCAGTTTGTGATAAAAGGAGAAAACGAAGATAACGAACAAGTAAAAGTTCTCAATTTCCTTGTCAAATCTCGTATTGCTTACATCAATAATATCAAAGACATCAGCCAGTTTTCTGCCAAAGATAAGTTCAAAATGGACGTTATTGAAGTAAATCGGAAAAATTATCCTAACGAAATGAAAATCAAAGTGATAGCTTACGATGAAAAAGGCAATTTCATTACAGGACTGGCAAAAGAGAAAAACAAGTATTTCAAAAAACTGATTGAAAGCGTTGAAGGCAAAAGAAGCGAAATTAGCCACTGGCAGGTACAAGAAATTACCGAAGAGGTTGGTAATGGATTAGCTTTGGGGCTTTGCTCAGATTATAGCGGCTCTATGAGTGGAGCGAGCATAGAAGTAATGGAAAGAGCCTTAAAAACTTTCCTCAACAGCAAATTCAAACTTGAAAAAGATTTGATTAGTATGACCAAATTTGACCATCATCTCAAAATAGTTGTTCCGCCCACAGCAGATAAAAATGAAATTTTGAGAACCTATAAATTTGTAGGACTTGACGGCTTCGGTGGTGGTACTGCCCTTTATGCAGGCATTGACGAAGCTATGAAAAGTCTGGAAAGCGTAAAAGATAAGGAAAAGTACATTGTAGTTTGCACCGATGGCTACGAAAACTCATCTTTTGAATATTTTGAAACACACGCCTTCAATGCTCAACAAGTAGCCTTAAAAGCACGCGAAAATGGCATCAAAATCATTACTGTTGCTTTTGGAGAAAGCACTAATGAGTCTGCTTTAAGAGCTTTGGCATACCTTACAGACGGCTATTTTTACAATGTGTATCAACCCGAAGACCTTATCGGGGTGTATCAAGAAATTCCCCGTTTGTTTAGACATTATTACCTCATTACTTACAAGCCCACGCAGAGAGATGGTTTAAGAGAGTTGCATCTGCAATATTTTAACAACGAAGAGGAAAGAACCACTATCAGACAAATTCAAATTGGCAATCAGTTCAATATCATAGATTTGGATACAGAAGGCGGTATTTTTGTGCGTGCAGGTGGGAATACAACCCCTTTATTCCCAGGCAAAAGAATGATTGTTAGCCCTCAGACCGTTGTGAATTTTGATTTCAACAAGGCAAATGTAGAAATAAAATACAGGGCAAATCTGCAAAATTATTTGAATTACTTACGCAAAAACCCTAATGCCTCTTTCGCTATCTACGGACACACCGACCTTGTAGGGGAAGCCAAGAGCCAAGAAAAATTAGGCTATGACAGAGCCGAAGCTGTAAAAGCCTTTTTTATACAGAATGGCATCAGCGAAAACCGCCTGAAAGTAAAATCCTATGGAAAAACAATGCCTATTTGGGGATTGGAGCTATACGCTTGGCAGGCACGTGAAAACCGAAGGGTAGAAATCGCAATTTTTCAGTAAATTACTCGAGGGGCAAAGCAAACTTGCCCCTTTTTGTATTTATTTACGTTCAAAAATCTCAAAACTTGGGTTCAAGACTTTGAGCGTTGTATCTCTCATTCATTTTTTCCAATTTTCTAAAATCCTATTTCCTGCTTCTTGTTTCCTGTTTCCCTATTACAAATTAGACCTAATCAATGCACCTTTTTATACCATAATGCTTTTGCAAAACTTAACAAAAACTTATTTTTGTGGTTTTATTAGCTTCAAACCACACAAACAATGATTGAACTCAAAATTGGGGGAGTACCTGAACATTTTAACTTGCCTTGGCGGCTGGCAATAGAAGAGGGCTTGTTTGAAAAAGAAAATATCATTTTGCAATGGATAGACCACGCAGGCGGCACAGGCTCAATGACCAAAGCTCTGCGAGAAAAAGAATTGGATTTGGCAATTTGTCTTACCGAAGGAATTGTAGCAGATATTGTAGCGGGCAACGGTGCCAAAATTGTCAAAATTTATGTCAAATCTCCGCTTACTTGGGGTTTGTATGTAAAAAAGGATAGCCTTTTCAGAAAGGTAAGCGATTTGGAAAACAAACGCATTGGTATCAGCCGTTTGGGTTCGGGTTCGCATCTGATGGCTTTCGTAAAAGCTCGTGATTTGGGTTGGGATACAGAAAAAATGCAATTTGTAGCACTCAAAAATTTGGAAGGTATCCGAGTAGGTATTGCCCAAAACCAAGCCGATTGGTTTATGTGGGAAAAAGTAATGACTCAGCCCTACGTAGATAGCGGCGAATTGCGACTGATTGATACTTGTGTTACCCCTTGGTCTTGCTTTGTGCTGGTTGTCAGAGAAGATATTTTGCAGAAGTGCCTGCCTTGTATTCGGAAAATTGCTCAGATTATCAATTTGTACGTTGAGGATTTCAAAAAACGCCCTCGTATTATAGAACTGCTTGCCGAACGCTATCAGATAGATTTGGAAGATACGGCTCACTGGCTTCACCAAACACAATGGGCTACCGATAATTTCATTCCGCCACAAATGATAGCTCAAGTACAAGAAACCCTTTTGGAACTCAAAATTATTCAGCAGATAAAACCTTATGAGCAAATTGTGCAAGTTTTAGACTAAAAGCACTTGTTTTTGATTGATTTTTCTGTATTTTTGTCAAAAATCCCCGATATGCCCAACCTTACCCAACTCAATCAGGATTTGGCTCAGCTCGTAGCAAAACGCATAGAACTTTCGCAAATTAGCTACGACGATACCCGCTACGATAGCATAGAAGAGGCGGTGCATCAGTTGGAAGATTCTTTTCTATCCAAATATGATGATTTTTTGGAAGATATATTTCTGGATATTCACGACGAATATTGCCCCGAAACCGAAGTGCTTTCGCCACTTGCCTACATTGCCCGTAAATATGTAAAAACATATAAAAATTTTGAAATCGCTGAAAATCAGGGAGTATGGGTAGAAATAGATGAAGCCCCCGAAAAAGAGGCTCATTTGGTACTTTTACCCAATCCCCTGCGAGTAGAGCTACATATCGGCAACTATAAAAAAATCGTTTGGCAAGCAGAAACCAATAATGCTACTTCTTAAACGCTCAATGCTGTATGCTTAAAAACATCAAAATTCGTTACATAGCGTATTTTTTCGGAGCAGTGCTACTCTTGCTTGCTTTGGTAAATTATTTGGTAGTAAGCACCATTGCTATCAAGCCTCAGCAAACGCAAATTATTGGCTATACCTTGCAAATCCGAGAAATTGCCAACCAAATGAAACTTACTTTGAGCATACTTTCCAACTTGGAATTTTACAACGAAAAACTCGCTGATGATATTCGCCGTTTAGAAGCCGCTTATAGCATTCGCTTTGCAGTACTTGAAAACGGCGGACAAGTAGAACATAACAACCAAAAACTCAATATCCCCAAACCCGACGATAAAGCAAAAGTAATTTTGCAAAAAATCAGAAGCCAATGGCAAGGATATAGTAAAGATGTTACCCTAATTACAGATAAGCTCACAGGCGGAAAAAGTGCCGATACGCTCAAATTAGACCAACAATTTGTAGCTGAAAAATATGCTCTTTTTGTAAATGCTCACGACCAACTCACGGCTCTCTATCAAGACCGCCTGGACGCCCAATATAGCCAACTCCAATGGGCATTCATCATTTTAGGTTTTCTCAACTTCCTGACAGTTGCAGGCATTTATTACGTTGTACGAAATCTGATTTTAGTGCCTATTTATGTAATTTCGCAGAGTTCTCGCCAGCTTGCTCGCGGAAATCTGGCGGAAAAAATCCCCTACAATGCCCGAAATGAAATTGGTTATATTGCTCAAAACATCAACGACCTTGCCGATATTTTGCAAAGTGCTACGGAGTTTTCTCGTCAGATTGGTCAGGGTAATTTGAATGTAGAGTATAAAGGAGATTTGAGCATTTTGCAAAACAAAGAAAGTATTGTTTCGGCTTTGGAGCTAATGCGTAACCAATTGCGAGAAGTCGCTCAAAAAGATTACGAGGAGCGTTGGACAAGCGAAGGAATTGCACAATTTTCCGAGCTATTGCGTAATCTGAACTATCAGAAAATAGAGGAGCTATGCTACGAGGTAGTCAAATTTGCAGTTACTTACATAGAGGCTCATCAAGGCATTTTGTTTGTACTCAATGATGATATTCCCAATATCAACGAACATTTTTTAGAACCCAAAGCCGCTTTCGCCGCCAATAAGCGTAAAATTTTCAAAGAAAGACTCAAAATTGGCGAAACACTTATAGGACAAGCATTTGCAGATAAAGAAACTATTTTCCTTGACCAAGTACCTGATACTTACGAAAAAATTATCTCTGCTCTTGGCAATAGCACGCCTCGCAATGTACTCATTGTGCCTATCATTTATCAGGAGCAAGCCGTAGGAGTTATGGAAATTTTATCTTTGGGCGAAATTCCAGCTTATAGAATTCGCTTTGCAGAGCGTTTGGCTGAAATTTTCGCTTCCACTCTTTCCAATGCCAAAGCCTACGAAAAGAGCCAAAAACTCTTTGTAGAGTCGCAAGAAGTAGAAAAACGCACAGCCCGCCGTGGATAAAAATTTTTGCTTAAAATTGTAGAAAAACCTTTGGTATAAGATGTCAGCAGAAAAAGCATTAGCAGTAATTTCTTTGGAAGAAATGGAATTTTTTGCCTATCACGGCTTTTATGAAGAAGAGCAAAAAATTGGCAACAAATACAGCGTTGATGTACATATTGAAGCCAATGTGAGCCGAGCCGTGTATTCCGATAAACTCGCCGATACGCTAAACTATGAGGCAGTTTATCAGATTGTTGCAGAAGAAATGCAAAAACCTACACGCCTTTTGGAGCATCTTGCTCAAAGGATTATAGATAGCATTTTGCAAAAATTTTCTATGGCTGAAAAAGTGAGTGTGAGTGTTTCTAAATTCAACCCACCCGTAGGCGGCGTATGCCGAAAAGCCAAAGTTTTTTTGCAAAAAAATAGAGCATAAGCAGAAAAAACTAAATTGCCCAATTTTTTGAAATACAACTTTTTTGAAGCAGTCAGTTTTTTTCTTACATTTGTGCAATGTTTTTTATGGTTTCACTAAAAAAAGGAGGTTACTATTAACAACAATGTACGCACACGGCAGGGTAAGGAGGAAGATACTCACCGTGTAAATGAGAAAATACGTGTTCCCCAAGTACGATTGGTGGGAGATAATGTAGAACAAGGCGTTTATGAAACCAAAGAAGCCTTACGAATTGCCCAAGAATTGGGTTTGGATTTGGTTGAAATCAATGCGAAAGCCAGTCCGCCTGTCTGTAAAGTTATTGATTACTCCAAGTTCAAATACGAGCAGAAAAAGAAGCAAAAAGAAATGAAAGCCAAAGCCCAAAAGACGGTTGTCAAGGAAATACGCTTTGGTCCTAATACAGACGAACACGATTTCAATTTCAAAGTAAAGCACGCCGAAAACTTCCTGAAAGAAGGTTGCAAAGTACGAGCCTATGTGCAGTTTGTGGGGAGAGCTATTGTGTTCAAAGAAAGAGGTGAAGAAATTTTGAAAAAATTTATAGAACTGCTCGATGAAGTAGGAAAAGTAGAACAACCTCTGCAAATGGAAGGCAAAAAAATGACCGTTTCGCTGGTGCCCAAACCTAAAAAATAAATTTTTCAATTCTTTTGATGAAAAACCTTGTAGAATTTCATTTTCCTACAAGGTTTTTTGTGTATTTTTTTGCAAAAAGTCTTGCAAAACTTTATTTTTAAGCCCTCACTAAACAACGCAAAAATTATGAAAGAGTTGCTCACCAAGTTTGAAAACAAGCCCCCTGAAATTGTTTTTGAGTGGCACGATTCGGAAACAGAAGCCAAAGGCTGGATAGTGATAAATTCTTTGCGTGGCGGTGCCGCAGGCGGCGGTACGCGTATGCGTAAAGGGCTAGACCGCCGCGAGGTGGAATCGCTTGCCAAAACAATGGAAATTAAATTCACCGTATCGGGTCCGCCCATTGGCGGAGCAAAATCGGGTATAGATTTTGACCCCCAAGACCCCCGAAAACACGAAGTCTTGAAACGTTGGTACAAGGTTGCTTTTGCTTTGCTCAAAAACTATTACGGCACAGGAGGCGATTTGAATGTTGATGAAATTCACGAAGTAATACCCATTACCGAAGAATACGGCTTGTGGCACCCCCAAGAAGGCATTGTTAATGGACATTACAACCCCAGCAAACCTGAGAAAATCCGCAAAATCGGGCAGTTGCGTCAGGGGGTATCTAAAATTATTGAAGATGCCCGCTACATTCCCGATGGAGCTAAACGCAAATATACCGTTGCCGATATGATTACAGGCTACGGTGTTGCCGAAGCTATCAGACATTTCTATACCCTTTGGGGCGGAGAGTTGAAAGGCAAAAAAGCCATTATACAAGGTTGGGGCAACGTAGGGGCTACCGCCGCCTTGTATCTTGCCAAAGAAGGAGCAAAAATTGTAGGGATTATTGATAGAGTAGGCGGTTTGCTGAACCCAAACGGATTTACGCTTGAAGAAATCAAGAAACTTTTTGCAGATAGAAGCAGTAATTTTTTGGTTGCCGAAAAACTAATTCCTTTTGAAGAAGCTAACGAAAAAATTTGGTCGGTAGGAGCAGAGATTTTCGTACCCGCCGCCGCCTCGCGTTTGGTTACCGAACAGCAAGCCAAACAACTTATTCAGAGTGGCTTGGAAGTAGTTTCTTGCGGAGCCAATGTCCCTTTTGCCGACCCTGAAATTTTCTACGGAAAAATAGCCCAATTCGTAGATAGCCAAGTTGCCCTTATTCCCGATTTTGTTGCTAATTGTGGTATGGCTCGCACCTTTGCCTACCTAATGAGCGAAAAAGGCTCTAATATTACCGACCAAGCCATTTTCTCAGATATTTCTGAAACAATTTTCAATGCTTTACAAAAAGTTCATCAGGGCAATACAGCCAAAACTTTGCTTTCTGAAAAAGCCTTTGAAATAGCACTGAAACAATTGGTGTAAAGTTTTTCCGCAAAAAGACAAAACATTTTTTGCCAAATTGCATTTTATTTAATAGTATTGTTTGCGAAATTTTTTTTAACCTTTAACCATCAGTCGTATGTCCCAAGAGTATGCAGAATTACACGTAGAAGGCAAAGTGTACAAATTGCCTGTGGTCAGAGGCACAGAAGGCGAAAAAGCCATTGATATTGCCAAATTACGCGACGAAAGTGGCTTTATTACCTTAGATACGGGTTACAAAAATACAGGTGCCACCAAAAGTGCTATTACTTTTTTAGACGGAGAAAACGGAATTTTACGCTACCGAGGCTATCCTATTGAGCAACTTGCCGAACATTCTACGTTTTTGGAAGTTGCTTTTTTGTTGATTTATGGCTATTTGCCCAAAAAAGCAGAGCTTGATAAATTCGTTCACGAAGTACGTACCCATACGATGGTGAATGAAGATATGCGTAAAATCTTTGATGGCTTCCCTGTCAATGCTCACCCAATGGGAGTTCTTTCGGCACTTGTTACTTCCCTTTCTGCCTTCTACCCAAAAGCTGTTGGTTTAGATGTAGAGAAAGAAAAGGAATATTTAGATTTGACTATCACTCGCATCATTGCCAAACTGCCAACTATTGCCGCTTGGTCTTACAAAAATTCGCAAGGGCATCCTCTCAACTATCCTAAAAATAGCCTGGATTATTGCTCCAACTTTTTGCATATGATGTTCAGCTTGCCCGTAGAACCCTACGAGGTCAATCCTGTGGTAGCAAAGGCACTGGACAAACTGCTTATCCTTCACGCCGACCACGAGCAGAACTGCTCTGCTTCTACGGTGCGTTTGGTTGGCTCTTCTCACGCAGGTTTGTACTCTTCTATTGCGGCGGGTATTGATGCCCTTTGGGGACCTCTGCACGGCGGAGCAAACCAAGAAGTAATTGAAATGTTGCAAGAAATTCACGATGCAGGAGGTAATGTAAAGCAATTTGTAGAAAAAGCCAAAGACAAAAACAGCGGTTTCCGTCTGATGGGCTTTGGGCATAGAGTGTATAAAAACTTTGACCCTCGTGCCAAAATCATCAAAAAAGCCGCCGATGATGTACTGAAAGCTCTCAATATCAACGACCCTCTCTTGGATATTGCCAAAGAGCTTGAACACGCCGCCCTCAACGACCAATACTTCATTGATAGAAAACTCTATCCCAATGTAGATTTCTATTCAGGCATTATCTACAAAGCCATAGGTATTCCTATCAATATGTTTACGGTGATGTTTGCTTTGGGACGCTTGCCCGGCTGGATTGCCCAATGGCTTGAAATGCGTAGAGCCAAAGAACCTATCGGCAGACCTCGCCAAATTTATATCGGCGAAACAGCTCGCGACTACGTACCCGTTGATAAGCGATAATTATTTTTCTCAAAACCTTATGGGCAAAAAGCCTATAAGGTTTTTCTATTCAAAAACTTCAAAATACTTTTCTCTAATGCCCATTGAATTTCCTGAAAAACTCAAACCTTTTGAAACGAAACTCCTGCAAAGCCAAACCACAGCTATACAAATTCTTATGAAAAACGGCTCTCATCTGGAGCCTTGGCAAAGTAAAATTGGCGGTATGCCATTTTTGCCGCTTGGAGTAGAATATCCCAAGGATTTACAAGGAAAATATATGTATCTGCTTGCTCAAATCAATTTTGAGGAAGTTCCCCAAGCCATTGAGTTTTTACCCAAGAAAGGGCTTTTGCAATTCTATATCGCTGATGATGAAATGTATGGATTTAATTATGACAATCCAACTGCACAAGAAAATTTCAAAGTACTATTTTTCCCTGATGTAGATTACCACACTTATCAAAGAGATTTGCCACGTTTAGAAAAACCTGAATACTTGCCCATTTTTGAGCCTTTCAATGCTGTTGCTCTCGATTTTCAGCCCCGCAAGGAATACATTGGCTTCTCAGATTACAGAATAATGCAAATCTTGGGCGAAGCCTATGAGGCGTTTGAAAATGTCTTGTACGAATACGGAGATGAGTATTTGTGGTTTGCAAGAGAATTTGATGCCCCGCTGGAAACTGAAAAAATAGGCGGATATGCTTCTTTTACCCAAGAAGACCCTCGCAAAACAAAGGAATCGCTCCAATCATACGACTTCTTACTTTTGCAACTCGCCAGCAACGATATTATGCAATGGGGCGATATGGGCGTAGCCAATTTTTTTATTAACTCCGAAAACCTAAAACAACAAGATTTTTCTGATATTCTTTACACTTGGGATTGTGCCTGAAAATAACAAAAATTTCTGTCAAATTTTATGAGAATCGCTCTAATAGGTTATGGTAAAATGGGCAAAGAAATAGAAAAAATTGCCCTTGAACGCAGTCATAGCATATCTTTTCGTATCAATAAAGAAAATGCAAGCGAAATTTGTAAAATTTCGCCCCAGAATACAGATGTAGCCATAGAATTTACAAGCCCCGAAAGTGCCTTTGAAAACCTTAAAAATTTGCTATCGCAAAAAATTTCGGTGGTGTGTGGCACAACAGGCTGGCTAACTAAACAAAAAGAAATTGAAAATCTGGCTTTACAAAATCAAATCGCTTTTCTTTATGCTTCCAATTTTAGTTTGGGTGTAAATCTTTTTTTCAGACTAAACGAATTGCTCGCCCAAATGATGAGCAAACACCCCAGCTATCAATTGCTTTTGGAAGAAATTCATCATACCGAAAAAAAAGATGCCCCCAGCGGCACAGCTATTTCGCTTGCCGAAGGCATTATACAAAACAATCCGCTCAAAAATGCTTGGATAAATGAGCTTTCTGAGAAAAACAATGAAGTAAGCATTATTTCTAAAAGAGAACCCAACGTACCAGGAACGCACATTGTTCGCTATCAAAATGAAATTGACTGCATAGAAATTCGGCACGAAGCCTACTCGCGTAAAGGCTTTGCGATGGGAGCTGTGCTGGCGGCAGAATTTATTGCAGGCAAAAAAGGGATTTTTTCAATGAAAGACGTTTTGCAATTAGGTTAGCACAAAACGGAAAATATTGAAAAATATCATAGAAAGCCCAATAGAAACAGGAAGCGTCAGTAGCCACGCCAAAGCGATGCTTCTCACGGTAGCAGGTTGAAGGTTTTTCACACCATTGGTTGCTATCATTGTGCCTGCCACCCCCGATGAAAGAATATGCGTGGTGCTTACAGGTAAGCTATAAATGAAAGAAGAAAAACCGATAGTCATTGTGGCAATTAGCTCGGCAGAAGCCCCTTGGGCATACGTAAGGTGTTGCTTTCCTATTTTTTCGCCAATAGTAACTACAATTCTTCGCCAGCCAACCATTGTACCAATGCCCAAACTCAATGCAATGGCTACAATCACCCAAGTAGGGGCAAAGTCGGTGGTTTCTTTCTTAAAAGAGGCAAGAGCAGGCTTTACTTTCTTTTCCAGAGTAGGTTCTTTTTTGTAGCTCTCTTTCAGTTTCTTTTCAATTTTGATGATACTTTTACGAATTTCTTTGCGTTCGGCAAGTTCTAGTTTTTCTTTGGTAAGCAAAGTGTTCAACTTTTTTCGCTCCTCGGCAATAGGTTCAAAAGTAGCTTTGGGATAATCGCGAGCAATGATTTCTATTTTTTCCTCAAAAGTAGCGAAGGCTTTTTGGTAATCTTGCACCGAGCCATCAGGATTGAGAGCATAATGAGCAGGTAAAATACCTATCAGCACCAGCATTAGCAAGCCAACGCCTTTTTGTCCGTCATTAGAGCCGTGAGAAAAGCTTACTCCCGAACAGGTAAGAATAAGTATAGCTCTTATCCAAGCAGGCGGTGGCGTATCGCCATCGGGAGCTTCAAAAATTTTCTTGTTTTTCACGCTTTTGCGAAGCAAAGTCATCAGGATTGCCGCTAAACTCAAACCAATGAGCGGTGAAAGCAGTAGCGAAAGACCTACTTCAGAGGCTTTGCTCCAATTGACTCCCCCAATACCTGAATAAGCTATGCCCACTCCTAAAATTGCTCCGATAAGCGTATGCGAACTTGATGAAGGGATACCCAAATACCAAGTTCCAAAGTTCCAAACAATCGCAGAGCATAGCATAGCCAGCACCATTGCCATACCCAGCCATACATCATCTTGCAAAAGAGCATCGGTGGGCAAAAGATTGATAATTCCGATAGCTACTCCAATCCCTCCAAAAAATACCCCTGCAAAGTTCAAAACTCCTGAAAGCACTACTGCAGTACGAGGTGGCAAAGTTTTGGTATAAATTACCGTAGCTACGGCGTTTGCAGTATCGTGAAAGCCATTGATAAACTCAAAAAAAAGCACTAAAACCACACTAATTATCAGCAACACCAGTAGAGAAGTGGATAAGGTTTCCAGCATAGGCTCGCATTTTGAATTCAGCCCCAAAACTAACAAAAGATTTTGGCTTTTTTGAGGCAAAAAATGAGATAAATGAATTTTTAATGAAAATTTAATTTTTAGGTACATTTTTGGTAAAACTTCCCGAAGGCAAAACCACCCTGCTGAAACCTTTGCCTGTTTTTTCTACGCTGATTTTTGTAAAAATTCGCTCTTTAATTTCTGCTAAATGTGAAATAAGAACAATCGTTTTGCCCGAATTTTGTAAAGTTTCTAAGACGTTCAGAGCAGTATCCAAGGTATTGGCGTCCAATGTTCCGAAACCTTCATCAATGAAAAGCATACCGATTTCTACGTTTCGGCTTGCCATATCTGCAAGCCCCAAGGAAAGAGCTAAACTCACCAAAAATGTTTCGCCCCCAGAAAGCGTACTCACTTCACGAATAGTATCTGCCTGAAGCCTATCTACGATACACAAACTCAATTCTTCTTCTTTGTCATATTTTTGAAGCTCATAGCGGTCAGAAAGATTTTGCAAATGCCTGTTGGCTCTTTGAATAAGTTGCTCCAAAGTAATATTTTGGGCAACTCGGGCAAATTTATCTTTGGGGTCGGCAATTAATTTCAATAGCTTTTCCCATTTACCCACAACTATTTCCTGATTTTCAATAATTTTTTTTAGTTCCTGATGCTTTTGATAGTTCTTTTCATTACTTGCCAATTTTTCGCTGATACTACCCAACTTTTGCTGATTTTCGCTTCGTTTGTGGTCAAAATCACGCTTTTTATTTTCCAAATCTTGCAAATTTATGTTAGCAGGTACTTTTGCAAGCAAATCTTTTTGCTCCTGAATTTTTTCGGCAAGCAAAGATTGAATTTTTGTATATTTTTTCTCGTAATCTTCTACTTCGGTTTTGTACTTTCTGAAAGTTTTTTCGTCCAAAATTCTGCTTTGTAGTTCGTTTAGATTTTGCAAACCTATTTCTCGGATAGCTATTTCTAAGGCACTTCGTTCAATGCTTATTTTTTCGCTCAAATTTGCCAAATCTACTTCCATTTGCTTTTTTTGAGCCTCAAAGGCTGTGAGTTTGTTCAGATTTTGTTGAAGCATTTCTTGAATATTCCCTAAGGTTTGCTCCAAAACGTCTTGGCGTTTTTTAAGACCTTCTTGAAGTTCCTGATAGCTTTCAAACTGAATTTCAGGCACAATTTGCCTACATTCATCTTTGGCACTTTGGTATTTTTGTGCTACTTCCCGCTGGTTTTTATCCAAATTCTCATACTTCAAGTTTTCTTGCAAAAGCTGATTTTCTATTCTTAAAATGTGTTGCTCCGTTTTCTGACGATTGAGTTCGGCTTGCCATTCTCGCAATTTCTGCAAGGCTTGTTTCTGATTTTCAACTTCGTTTTCCTTTTCTACAATAAGTGCCTCAATATTTTGCAAACGGATATTTTCTTTTTCCAAATTTTTGCTTTTCTGCTGAATTTCCGTTTGAAGGTTTTTTAGCTCTTTTTCCAAACGCTCAAGAAGCGTTCTTAAAGTTTGAGATGGGTTCTGAACCCTTTTTTCTTGCAATTCTTTAAGCAACTGCTCGCTTTCCTTCAACTTGCTTTCAGCTTCTGAAAGCTCAAAAGATATATTTTGGGCAAAAGGGTGATGGGTAGAGCCACACAAAGGACATTCTTTGCCTTCTTGGAGTTCTTTTCGTAGCTCCGAAAAATTCTTTTTTTGATTTTCAAAATTTACTTTTTCCTGATAAAATGCTTTTTTCTCCTCTGCTAATTGAATTTGGGCTTGTAACTCTACAAGCTCATTTTGAGCATTTTGAAGTTCATTCTGCTTTTCTTGCAGTTCTTGCAAATGCGAATTTTCTTTTTCTTGTAGATTTCTGAGATTTCTCAGTTCAATAGCTATGTTTTGCTCTCTTTCAATTTTCTGATTTAACTCGTTTTCTGAAAAACTTTCCAAAAGTTTTCCCAATTCATCTATTTTTTGCTCTACTATCTGATTTTTTTCTTGATTTTCGCTAATAGTTTCACTTTTTTGCCACTTTATTTTAGCCTGCTGGATATTCTTTTTGAAGTCTTGTTCAAGTCTTTGCAAATGCTCTTGCACTCGCTTTTTCTCCTCGCTTAAATGCTGAATTTGATTTTGGGCGGGAATAATTTTTTCTTGGATAATTTGAGAAACCTTTTCTTTCAGAGGTTTAAAGTTCTGTAGTTCGGTTTCTTTTTGTGTTTGTTTGGCTTGCTCTTGGGCTATACTTTCTTGTGCTTTTTGAATATGCTCCGCAATTCTAATAATTTCTGAATTTTTGCGTTCAAAATCGGTTTGATAGCTTTCCAGTAGGCTAAACTGATTGTGCAGAGGCAAAGTTTTTTCGTGCCAGTGGCAAAGCTCTTGTAATTTTTGGATAGAGGCTTGCCTTGTGAGTAGCTCTTTTTCTTGCTGTTGCCATTCCAAAATCTGATTAGAAACTTGCTCCAACTGCCTGAAAAGCTGAATTTTTTCGCTTATTTCGTTGATTTCTTTTTCTAAATTTTTGTTTTCGGCTTCAAGCTGTTTTTGCTGATTTTTATTTTCTTGAACTTCTTCTTCGCTCAAAAAACTGATATGTTGAAGTTGTGCTTGTAAGTTTTCTAATTTTTGTTTTTCGGCTTTGTGCCGCTCAAAGGTTTCTATTGAAATTTGACTATAAATTTGAGTATTCGTGATTTTTTCTAAAATAGCGGCTTTGTCTTTGGAAGCAGATTTTAGAAATTTGGCAAATTCGCCTTGGGCAAGCATCACAGAGCGAGTAAATTGCTCAAAATCTAATTTCAAAACTTTTAAGATTGCTTCTTGGGCTTTTAATTTTGTATTTTTTTGCTTGAAACTTTTAGATTCGTCCTGATGGTCAGTGAACCAAGTTTCAGTTACGTACTCTTTTTGTTTTTTCTTTTTCTTTTTACCTTCATCAATTCTTGCTTTCCATTCTGCGGTATAGATTTCCTTATTCACTTCAAATTTCACCGAAACGTAAGCTTCTTTTTCATCAGTAGAAATAACTTTTTCAGCGATTTTTTCTTTGCCGTGTCGGTTGGTTCTTTCAAATAATGCCAAGGTAATGGCATCAAGAATTGTGGTTTTCCCTGCACCTGTATCGCCTGTAAGCAAAATTAGCCCTGCATCTTTCAGCGGCTCTTGGGTAAAATCAATGATATGCTTGCCTCGCAAAGACTGAATATTGCAAATTTCCACAGAAAGAATTTTCATATCTTTTCAGTTTAGCTCGTTTAGGTAAGTATCTCGGTATCGGTTTTCAAACATTTTTTGAGCTTCTCGGCTGTTCCATACTTTGGGAAACAAAGTGAGCTTTGGTAAATTTTTAGCAATTTGGCTCAAATTTTCATCTTTTACAAGTTGAGAAAGTGTTTGGGCAATAAATCCACAACACTGCAAAGGCTCTCGGATAACTTGTTCTTCTGCAAAGCGAATTACAATCCAGCCCTTTTCTACAAAAAAAGCGTTCCGGGGTTCATCAGAGCCAATCGTATGAATAGGCTTTCCACGAAAGCCGTAGGGTTCATCAATTTCAATATCTACAAAAAGATTATGTTTTCGGTTGATAAGGGCAAAATCGGGGAAATAAAAATTTTCCCCAATACGCAAAGCTACATCAGTGTAAATTTGCTTGGGGAAATATTTTTGCAAATACTTTTGAAAATAGGCTTCACTTTTGCCTTTATTTTCATTTTTCGCCTCTTCGGGCAATTGGGGGTTCGCAAAATTACCTTTATAGACCAATGGATAGCTTCTGGAAGGAGCAGTAGATTTTTTTTCTGAAAGGCTTTGCGAAAAAAATACAGCCACCAGTAGCAATCCAAAAATGATAGCTATAAGCATTTTATTCTATCAAGATACGAGCCTGCGAGGTTTTATTACTCTTGATAAGTTTGATTTTGTAGCCTTTCTGTGATTGCCAAACTTGCATTGTGTCGTTAGTTTGCTCAGCATTGCCATAACGCAAATTGTAGTAAGTTGTAAAATCTTGAATGAAACTTTCTACCCCATTTACAATAGCAAGCACTTCAAAGGCTTTTACTTTGCGATTTTCGTCATAGCGATAGGTAACATCAACCATATCCTCGTCTATATCAAAGCTATAAGTAATGTAGCGTTGAGAGGCATTTTCCTCTAAAAGTTTGATTTTTTCTTTTGCCTTGATACTATCCAGCGGTGTTCCGAGTTCAAAACCTCGCAAGATGCCATCTTTTTGTTTGTTCATTACAATTTTTACCCATTCGCCCAAAGTATCCAGCGGTATATTTTTTTCTTGAAATACTTCTTTGGTTTCTGTGGGCTTTTCTTTTTTTTCGCAAGCTATGAAAGCTAAACATAAACAGCAAAAAAACAAAACTTTTTTCATATATTTTTCAGTTCTTGTTCAAATTCTTCAATGGTTGGCAAGCTACTTTTCAAATTTTCGGGTAAATGCTCTACCAATTTCATTTCGCTTACTCCAATGGGTTTCTGAATATCTCTTAAAGCAAATTCAACTTCTATATTGTTTTTACTTTTGCATAGCAAAATGCCAATAGTAGGATTATCGCTCTCTTCTTTGAGAATAGAATCTATTGCAGATAGATAAAAATTCAACTTCCCCGCAAATTCGGGTGTAAATTTTGTATTTTTTAGCTCAATAACCACATAACATTTGAGCTTAATGTGATAAAAAAGCAAATCAATGTAGTAATCGTTATCTGCGATTTGGAAATGATATTGCTGTCCGACAAAAGCAAAGCCCTTACCAAGTTCCAACAAAAATCTACTGATGTGTTGAATAAGTTGCCTTTCTATGTCCTTTTCTTGATATTTTTCAGTAAGTGAAATAAAATCAAAGACATAGGGGTCTTTGATAGCCTGATGTGCCAAATCGGACATAGGCTCTGGCAAGGTTCTTTGAAAATTGTGAATGGCTTTCCCTTGCCTCTGAAAAAGTTTTGATTTGATTTGCAAATCTAACACCTCTCTACTCCAATTGTTTTCAATAGTCTTTTGAGCATAAAAAAGAGCCTCTTCCACTTCCGAAACCTGTGTAAAAATGAAAATATTATGCCCCCAAGGTATGCGAAAGATAACTTCTCGTATGGTATCTAGGGCTGTTATAGAAGTTAAAAATTGGTCAACAGTTTGTTGACCAATTCCTCTTATTGTTGCATTTGAGAATGCTTGAGTGTAAAATTCATAAAAACGCTTACAATATTTAAGATTTGTCTTTGAAAAACCTTTGAGATTCGGAAACTCTGCTTTTAAGTCTTTGGAAACAGATTCTATCAATTTACTTCCCCAAACATTTTCTTTTTCACTAATTGCCTTGCCAATTTCCCAATAAAATTCTATAAGAACACTATTTACTGCAATAGCCGCTTTGATTTGGGTAGAACGAATTTTAGCCTTCAATTCGTTAATCCATAACTTGTACTCATCAGGAAACATACTATTTCAGGGCTTCCAAGATTTTATGGCAAGATTATAATGATTGCTTAATCGCAGGTTTAGGCTAAGCAATAATATTTTTCGTGTTTTCTTATACTGTCGTCATCGCCGCAAGCAAATCGGCTTGGGTAATGATATGCACTTTGTTATCTTCATCGCGTACCAAAAGAGCCTTGTTTTCTTTATCAATCAGCGAAGCAAGTACATCAAGCGAATTATCCAAACCTACAAATTTGAAGGGTGGATTCATTACATCTCTCACAGGGGCGTCTTTTATTTCGGGCTTTTCAATGATTTGCTCTAAAATTTTAGAATCAACCAAACTGCCTACAATGTGTTCGCCTTCGGTAACAGGTACTTGCGAAATGCCTTCTTTGGTAAGAATACGAATGGCTTGGGCTACGGTTTGGTTTGCTTCAATGGTAAGCAGTTTGTCTTTACCATTGCGGCTTTTGATAATATCGCGAGCTGTGGCAAATTCAGCTTCCAAAAAGCCGTGATTTTTCATCCATTCGTCATTGTAAATTTTATTGAGGTATCTTGTGCCGTGGTCGGGTAAAATAATTACCATTACGTCATCATCTTTCAGATGCTCGCGAGCATATTCCAAAGCTCCATATACAGCCGCACCACAAGACCAGCCCACAAAAAGCCCCTCTTCACGAGCCAGACGGCGAGTCATCAGGGCGGCATCTTTGTCAGTAACCTTCACAAAGAGGTCTATCAAATCAAAATCAACATTTTTGGGTAAAATATCCTCCCCAATACCTTCGGTAAGATAAGGGTAAATTTCATTTTCATCAAAAATACCTGTTTCCTTGTATTTTTTGAAAACCGAGCCATACGTATCAATGCCCAAAGTAAAAACATTGGGCTTTCGCTCTTTCAAATATTTGGAAACCCCACAGATAGTTCCACCTGTGCCAACCCCTGCGGCGTAGTGTGTAATTTTACCTTCGGTTTGTTTCCAAATTTCGGGACCTGTGGTTTCGTAATGAGCGGCAGTATTGGAAAGGTTATCGTATTGGTTGGGATAAAAAGAGTTCGGAATTTCTTTGTTTAACCTTTTGGCTACTGAATAATAAGAACGAGGGTCATCGGGTTCTACATTCGTAGGACAAACCACTACTTCTGCTCCCAAAGCCTTCAAGATATTGATTTTCTCTTGCGACTGCTTATCCGACATTGTAAAAATACACTTGTAACCTTTGGCAATAGCCGTAAGAGCCAGCCCCATACCCGTATTTCCCGAAGTACCCTCAATAATAGTACCTCCGGGCTTCAAAATGCCTGCTTTTTCGGCATCTTCAATCATTTTTATACCTATGCGGTCTTTTACCGAATTGCCCGGATTGAAGTATTCTACTTTTACCAAAATTGTACCTTTGATGCCTTTGGTAACTTTATTGAGTTTCACAAGAGGCGTATTGCCAATAGCTTCTACAATGGAATTGTAATATTGCATAACAAAAAAATTTGCGTTGAAAAGAATTTAGGCAAATCTATAAAGAAAAACAAAATTTTCAAAATTTGCCTATGCTTACTTGTTTTGAATATCGCTAATGGCATTTTCGCATTGGGCGTACAAATCTTGCAAATCCTGAATGTAAGGGTGGTGCTTTTGCAAAAGAACTTGCTCGTATTGTTTTTGCAGAGTGCGAATACTACGTTGTAAAATCTTAAAAACACGAATAAGTTGCTCTTGGGTATAGATGCGGGAAATGCTTTCGTTGCGATATTGGTGATGAAAATCCGTACCTATTTCTAAAATTTCTTCTGTGATAACGTCCAAATGTTCTTTTTTGAGGGCAAAACTAATTACCTGCGAAATAGTATTGATAAGCCGAGCCGTAACGGCAAAATCATTTCTGCCGTAATGATAGATTTGGTCAAAGGCTTGATTGATGATGCGGTCAAAACTGGCTTCGTTGAGATACACGTTGGCAGTTTTCCATTTGGTAAATCCTATGGAAGGCATACCCGCTTGTAAAATCTCTCTGACAATTTCGCCAAGATAATCTATGCAGTTGATAGCCGTAGTGGGGTCATTGACGGCAGGAGAAATGGCTTTCAATGCAATATCTACCATTTGCCTTACGCCAAAATGAATATCTTGATGATAACTTCGGAATTTGCCGATTTCAAACTGCTTTCCAACTTTTTTAAGAATACGGGCTTGATGAGTAGCTTTTTCATTCAGAGCAACATAAGCCAAAGGCGTATTTTTGGAAATATAACTGCCTACATCATTTACTTGCTCAATAAAATCAATTTCTGAGTGAGTGTTTGCAATTTTGATGAGCTTTTCAATATTTACAGAGCGTAAATAGCCAAAATTCTGACTTAAAACAGGTATTTTTTGGGGGTGCTGTGGTCTTTCGGTAATTTCTTCTTGAAAAACCCAATGTTTTTTGGCATTATATACTTCCGAAATGGTGTGTAAAGCGATTTTTCGGGTAATAGAAGCGGCATTAATGCTTTCGGCAATCGTTATGATAAAATGGGGAAGCAAACCTCCTATCAAAAAAATACAACCATAAATCGCTAAATTCAGAATAGGTTTCATTGAGCGAGGAACTTCGTTTTGCTCGGCAGGAATGGCATCAATGAGCCAAAATTTTAGCAATAAGCAAAAAACTACCCAACCCAAAAATACACCCAACGTTATCTGATTGTACAGATTGTGTGAAAGGAAATAGCGTAAAATACGCGGCGAAAATTGCGTAGAAGCTAATTGCAAAGCTACAATCGTGATAGAATATACCGTAGCCACAATGCTAGCAAGCAAACTGGAAAGCAAATTGATAGCGTCAATGTAGCCTGCCTTATCGGTCTTGATAAGAAAATTAGATTTGGTCGTAAAAGTAAGAATAATTACAAACAGCACTATACCGCCAATCACTACAAAGGAATGGCTACGAAACAAACGCAGTGCATCTTGTAATTCTTCTTTATACTTGACTTGCATAGTGCTGCATTTTGAGGGCTACTATGCAAAGCTACAAATAATTTTCTGAACTTAAAGCCTGATTTTGTTCGGTACTGGGAAATAATTTTTGGGGGTATTCAAAAAATAGCAGTTTGCCCGTATTCTCTTCTATTTCTTGCCAAGAATTTACAGCAAAAGAAATGGCAACAATTCCTGCGGTGGGTATGTTTTCAATAGGATTTTCGGATAGAAGCAAATTGGCAAAATCATTAAGGCTCGGATTATGCCCTACAAGCATCAAAGAACTGATTTCATTGGGGGTTTCTTGTACTATCCCAAACAAATCGGCAACATTGGCTTCGTAAATTTCTTTTTTGTACAAAATTTGTTGCTTGGGATAAGCAATTTCTTTGGCAACTTTTTTGGCAGTTTTGCGGGTTCTTTTTGCAGGACTGCATACGAGCATTTCAATCTCAATTTTTTGAGATTTGAGAAATTTACCCATAGCAGGGGCATCTTTCTTGCCTCGGCGATTCAGGGGGCGTTCAAAATCCAAAAGTTCAGGATTTTTCCAACTGGATTTGGCGTGGCGAAGCAAATAAAGCGTTTTCATTGCAGGAAAGAGAAGTATTTTTCGTAATTTGCAAGCAAAATTACGTGAAGCCTTTGTAAATTCAAAGTTAAAAAAACAAAAAAATCGCTAGCTTATGAAAATGCCCAAAATACGCTCAACCACTGTGATTGCCGTTTTGCATAATGGAAAAGTAGCCATTGGTGCCGATGGACAAGCTACACTTGGCAATACCGTTGCCAAAAGCAATGTTCGTAAAATCCGAAAATTGAAAGATGGCAAAGCGATTGTAGGTTTTGCAGGCTCTACCGCCGATGCTTTTGCACTAATGGATAAATTTGAGGAGAAACTTTCGGCGTATGGAGGCATCGTAGAGCGTGCCGCTATTGAGCTTGCCAAAGAATGGCGTACCGACCGCTTTCTACGCCGTCTGGAAGCGATGATGATTGTAGTAGCTAAAAATGAAATTTTTATCATTTCAGGAAGCGGAGATGTTATTAAGCCCGACAATGACGTGGCGGCAATTGGTTCAGGGGCAATGTATGCCCAAGCGGCGGCTTTGGCTCTGAAAAAGCACGCTTCTCACCTTTCTGCCAAACAAATGGTTGAGGAAGCCCTGCATATTGCCGCAGATATTTGCATTTACACCAACCATAACCTAATCATAGAAGAAATTGAGTAAGTCCAAGCATAGAAAGGGCTATGGAAGTCAAGCAGAAAAATACTTCGGAGCAAATTTTCTTACTGATGCCTTTTTTCTTCGGATTGGCATTGGGCATTGGCATTGCTTTGGGAGTGAGCATTATGTATGTACGCGAAGCAGGACTGGGCAGGCAAGCCCAACAAACCGCCGAAGTGCTTAAACTTATCAAAGAAAACTATGTAGAAGAAGTAAATTTAGACTCGCTTCATACGCTTGGCTTGCAGAGTTTGCTTTCCAATCTGGACCCACACAGCACTTTTATTCCTGCCGAAGAGGTTGCTCTCGCCCAAAGCCAACTGGAAACTGACTTTGAAGGCATCGGCATTGAATACGAATGGCTCAATGATACACTTTTTGTGAATTATCCTTTGCCACAAAGCCCTGCTGAAAAAGCGGGTATTCTTTCGGGAGATAAAATCCTTGCCATTGATGATGAAGCCATCGCCTACAACAACGGCGAAAGTATTACAGACATTTTCCAAAAATTGCGTGGAAAAAAAGGAACCAGCGTAAAACTGAAAATTTTGCGTGATTCGGAAATTAAAGAAATACTTGTAGAAAGAGATAAGATTGTCAGTAAATCGGTGGAAGGCTATTGGGCAAAGCCACATATTGCGTACATTCGCATTTTACGCTTTGCCGAAAAAACAGACCAAGAATTTTCTGATATTTTGCAAGAATTTATCCAAAAAGACACTCTGCGAGCTGTAATTGTAGATTTACGTGAAAATGGAGGAGGATATATGGATAAAGCTACCCGAATTGCAGATGAGTTTTTGGAGGCAGGTCTGCTGATTGTTTCTACCAAAGGCAAACAAAAACGCTATAACCAAGAATACAAAGCCACCGCAGGCGGACTTTACGAAAAAGGCAAAGTAGTCGTTTTGTTGGACGAAGGTTCTGCTTCTGCTTCCGAAATTTTGGCAGGAGCTTTACAAGATAACGACAAAGCCACTATTATTGGCAGAAAATCCTACGGAAAGGGCTTGGTACAAGTGCCTTTTGCCCTTTCCGATGGCTCAGAGCTTCGGCTTACGGTTTCAAAGTATTATACCCCTACGGGCAGATGCATACAACGCCCCTACCACAAAGGCAAAAAGTACAGCAAAAGCCTTGAAGAGCGTTACAAATCAGGTTTTTTGCTTAAAGATACCTTATCAGAAGTAAAAGAAACATTTTTTACCCCCAAAGGCAAAAAAGTTTTTGGCGGAGGCGGCATAGTGCCTGATGTAGCCTTGCCCCTGGATAGCACCAAATACGAAGAGAAAATCAAAGATTTTTTACAAAAAACCTCTCTGAAGTCTTGGATAGCTAAGTACGCTCATCAAAATCGTAAAATTTTACAAGAAAAAGGCTTTTCGGATTTCCTAACGCACTGGCAACTGCCCGAAGTCGTTCTTAACAAAGCCCTTGCAGGTTCAGACTTCAATGAAACTGAAAAAAAATTCATTAAAAAAGAGTTGAAAGCCTTTTTAGCTAAAATTGTTTGGGGAAAAACAGCTTATTTCCAAACGCTAAATGCTGACGATAAATTTATAGAAAAGGCTTTGGAAAATCTGCACTTACCCTAAACTTGGCAAATACTTTTCGCCATAACCTTTGCCAATTTTTTCCAAGTTGCGTATAGCAGAAGAACTGATATGTTCAAACTCGCGGTCGCAGTGGAAAAAGACTACTTTTAGGTCGGGCTTCATATCTTTCATAAAACTAATTTGGTTCATCTCGTAGGCAAGGTCATCACCATTGCGTAAGCCTCTGATAAGTGTAACTTCTGCCTCTTTTTCTTTGGAACTTAAATAATCGGTAAGCAAACCCACAAAGTTTTCCTTCTGCCGATAATACAAAACAGGGCTAATTTCATCATCTTGGGCAAATTCATTTTTTTCAGGATTTACCCCACGAGCTACTATCACTTTATCAAATACCCTTTCAGCCTTCTGCAAAATATTGTAATGCCCATTATGAAAAGGATTGAAAGAACCCGGATATATCCCTATTTTCGGCTTGTGTGTTTGTAGGTATTCTATCAAATACTGCAAATTTTGAGCATTTTGGGGGACTTTCTTTTTCAAATTTTCCAAAACATTTATGCGAGCAGGCTTGTAGAGGCTGTAATCAAAAACTTGGTATTCTTTGAAAATTTTTTGTTCCCACTCCAAAAGCTGAACAAAACTACTTTCGCTCACAATAGCTAAATCTATCTCACAAAAAAATGCTGAAAGCGTATGCGAAGGTGTGTGCGTGTGTGTATCTAAAATAGCTCTTGCAACAAGATTTTTGATTGCTTCATCTGCCTTGCAAAGTTGCCAAAAGAGTTCGGCAGATTTTTGCTCATTATCCTTGCGTATTGGCTGATACACAATATCGTGAAAAAATGCTATCAGATATAAAATTTCTTTTTCCACTTCGCTGAATGAGCTTTTTTGTATGCGTTCCAAAAGAAAAGCCAAATGCTCTTCGTTGTGATAAAAGCGATGTGGCTCTTGCCAAGCCTTTTGTACAAGCAAAAAATCGGTAATGCTGTATTTGGCAAAAAGAGCCTCAAAAGTTTCGTAATAGATAGCCATAGCAAGTATTTTAAGCATATTCACAAAGCAAAAATAAACTATTTGAGCATTTTACGTGTTTTGGGGTAAAAATTTTTTTTGTATTATTGCTTGAATTCTGCAAAGCAGGTTGATTAGGTGTGGAGTTTCATCACAAAATTTTTTAGCTATGAAGCGTTATGTATGGTTTTATTTTTTGCTCTTGTGGGTGGGTGAAGTTTCGGCTCGTAGGTTGGACACAAATTTTCTCAAAAAAAGAATTCCCGAAATGATGGATAGTGCAGGGGTGCCCGGGCTTTCTTTGGGGGTTGTAAAAAACGGAAAGGTAGTCTGGACAAAAAACTTTGGCAAAGCCAATCTCGCTACCAAAAAGCCCGTCAATGATAAAACTATTTTTGAAGCCGCTTCGCTCAGCAAGCCACTCTTTGGCTACATTTGTCTGCGTTTGGTAGATGAAAAGAAATTGGATTTAGATAAGCCTCTTGTAGAATATGTTTCTTTGGATAGCATAGAACGTTTTTTCTTGATGCATAAAGTTCAGGACAAGCGTTTTATGAAAATTACAGCTCGTATGTGCCTTTCTCATTCGGCGGGCTTCCCGAATGGGCGTGCAGGTGTAGTACCTATTGTTTTTGAGCCTACTACCGATATGCACTATTCGGGCATAGGGATTTCGTATTTGCAGTTTGTAGTAGAAAAAATTACAGGAAAAAATGTAGAAACGCTTGCCCAAGAATATGTTTTCAAGCCTTTGGAAATGAACAATAGCAGTTATGTGTGGCAAAGTTCCTTTGCCGATAGAGTAGCCAACGGACACGGCAGTTTGGGGCAAGCGGTAGGTTTTGGAATGTATGCTAGCCCTTCGGCATCTTATACTTTGCTCACCAATGCCGAAGATTACAGCAAATTTCTGGCTCATCTGCTCAATCAGGAAGGCTTAAAGCCCGAAACTTATCAGGAAATGTGGAAAGTACAAAGCACTGCCAAAACAAATTTTCTTGCCTCTATGAGCTGGGGATTGGGCTTCGGACTTTACGAAACCGATTTGGGGCGAGCTTTTTGGCATTGGGGCGATTTGGGAACTTCAAAGGCTTATGTAGTAGGCATACCCAGCGAAAAAGACGGCTTAGTGCTTTTTGCCAATAGTGCCAATGGTTTGAATATGGCTTATTCGCTTATCAATATGTGTATTGGTGGTGGTACGCATCAATTTTTTCACGTTCTCAACGTACCTCAATACGATGACCCTACCAATATTCTGATGCAACAATTTTCTAAAAACGGCTTGGACGGAATGCTTGCCAGCTACAACTACTTCAAAGTTCATCAGAAATACAAACTAAATCAAGCCCTGCTCGTAGCAGTTTCTCAAAAACTTCTCGCTTTGGGTAGGGTAAATGAAGCCCTCACGATTGCCAAAATCAATGTTTTAGAATTTCCTGAAAATAGTGCCGCTCATAATGTAATGGGTGATGCTTTCTTGCGTTTGGGAAAAACCCAAAATGCTATCGGCTGTTATAGAAGGGCTTACCAACTCAACCCCAATAATGCCTATGCACGTAAGCAACTCATTAGCTTAAAAGCCTTTTAACCAATTTTTGAATATTTTTGAAATGCAATTACTTAGCCCTACCCATTGGAAAGAATACGAACTGATTGATACAGGTAATTTTGAAAAGTTAGAACGCTTCGGCAAATACGTGGTAGCTCGCCCCGAGCCGCAAGCTGTTTGGGACAAAAGCCTCTCGGAAACAGAATGGCAAAAAATGGCTCACGCAACTTTCACAAGAGCTAAAAATACTGAAAAAAATAGCGAAAAAGGCGAATGGAAACTCAAAAATGGTGTGAAAGAGCCTTGGTGGATAGCATATACCTACAAAAATGTAAAGCTCAAAATGAAATTGGGTTTTACTTCTTTCAAGCACGTAGGCATTTTTCCCGAGCAAGCCGAAAACTGGAATTTTATCATTGATTTTTTTGAAAAAAAATCTTTGCCCAAGCCACAAGTTTTGAATCTTTTTGCCTATACAGGTGGGGCATCACTTGCCGCAAGAGCAATGGGAGCAGAGGTAACTCACGTAGATTCCGTGAAACAAGTCCTTACGTGGTCGCGTGAAAATATGGAAGCAAGCAATTTGAACAATATTCGTTGGATTTGTGAAGATGCTCTTCGTTTTGTTCGTCGAGAAGTGAAGCGTGGCAAAAAATACAACGGCATTATTTTAGACCCCCCTGCTTATGGGAGAGGTGCGGAAGGTGAAAAATGGGTTTTAGAAGATAACATCAACGAAATGCTCAAACTCTGCCGTGAGCTACTGGCAGAAAAAGATAGTTTTCTTATCCTGAACCTTTACTCAATGGGTTTTTCAGCTCTCATTGCCGAAACACTGATGCAAAGCATTTTTCAGCATACGTTTCTTTCTTACGAAATTGGCGAATTGTATTTGCAAGATTTACACGAAAAAAAATTGCCTCTTGGTGTTTTTTGGCGTGGGATAAGATAGCTTTTCGGCTACATTCAAAAAACAAAAAGCAAGTTAGTAAATCTTGCATTTTTTAGCTCTCTTTTGTAGGTTTGCGTTCTCTTAAAACGATACGAACTTGTTTGTAGAACCTCATCACAAAGCCACAGGCTGGATAGAAGTTATTTGTGGTTCAATGTTTTCAGGAAAAACGGAGGAGCTAATTCGCCGCCTAAACCGAGCCATTATTGCCAAGCAGAAAGTAGAAATTTTCAAGCCTGCCCTTGATGTACGCTATCACGAAAGTCAAGTAGTTTCGCACAATGCAACCGCTATTCGCTCTACACCTGTGCATACTGCCGAAGAGATTTTTTTGTACGTAGGCGAATGTGATGTTATTGGTATAGATGAGGTGCAGTTTTTTGATGCCCAAATTGTAGAAGTGTGTAATCGCTTAGCAAATGCAGGCAAGAGAGTAATTGTAGCAGGGCTAGATATGGACTACTTGGGCAGACCTTTTGGGGCTATGCCCACCCTAATGGCTATTGCAGAGTTTGTTACAAAAGTTCACGCAATATGCGTAAAATGTGGAGCAGTAGCTCATTATTCTTATCGTCTTGCTCAATCGGCAGAAAAAGTGCTTTTAGGTGAAAAAGATGTGTATGAGGCAAGATGTAGGAGATGTTTTACAGAAGGTATGCAGATTGAGAAAAATCATTGAGAAAATCTGCATTTGTCATTCTGTAATGTTGCTTTTCTATCTTACTTTTCCTACTTTCACCAAAAAATTATTTGATATATGCAGTGGCACATTCAGCCTTTGGAAGAGGTTTTTACCCAAACCCAAAGCCGCAAAGAGGGCTTAAAACACGAAGAAGCACAAGAAAAACTCGCTCAACACGGCAGAAACGAGCTTATCAGCAAGCCGCCGCGTCCTATCTGGCTAATGTTTTTAGGGCAATTCAAAGATGTAATGATTATTATTTTACTGCTTGCGGCAGTGATTTCAGGCTTAATTGGCGACCTGAAAGATACCCTACTGATTGCCCTGATTGTATTTCTGAATGCCGTGATTGGCTTTTTCCAAGAGTACCGAGCCGAAAAAGCTATGGAAGCCCTCAAAAAAATGGCTACTACCACCGCCAAAGTGCTTCGCAATGAAAAAATAGAGCATCTCAACTCTGCTGAAATCGTGCAAGGCGATATTGTTCATCTGGAAGCAGGTGATATGGTTCCTGCCGACTTGCGTTTGATAGAAACACATAATTTACGAATAGAAGAAGCCTCTCTCACAGGCGAATCGGAAGCCGTTGAAAAACATCATCAGGTTTTAGCAGAGCAAAATATTCCTCTCGGCGACAGGCTCAATATGGCTTACAAAAGTACGCTGGTTACTTATGGTAGAGGCATGGGCGTAGTAGTTGCTACGGGTATGAAAACCGAAATTGGCAATATCGCCCAAATGCTCCAAGAAAGCGAAACGCAAACCCCTCTGCAAAAACGCTTGGCAGAATTTGGCAAAAGGCTTTCCTTTGTAATTTTTGCTATTTGTGCCATTATTTATGTTGCAGGCTTTATTCGGGGCGAAGAGCCAACACAACTTTTGCTTACCGCTATTTCGGTAGCTGTTGCCGCTATTCCCGAAACTTTGCCCGCTGTAATTACGGTTTCGCTTGCTTTGGGTGCAAGCAAACTCGTAAAGCAAAATGCTCTTATTCGCAAATTGCCCGCTATTGAAACACTTGGCTCGGTTACCTATATCGGAAGCGACAAAACGGGTACGCTTACACAAAACAAAATGACCGTCCAAGAACATTGGCTCAACCCGCAACTCCCTCAAAGTGCCGAAAATCTGTTTTGGCAAGCAATGCTTTGCAATCAGGACACACAAAAGCAAGAAAATGGAGAAATAAAAGGTGATGCCACTGAAATTGCGGCTGTTTTATATGCCCAAAAGCAATCCCCACAGTGCCAAATTCTCTCTCGTACCGATGAAATCCCTTTCAGTTCGGAAAGGAAAATGATGAGTACCCTGCACGAAAAAGATGATAAAATTTTTGTTTTTAGCAAAGGTGCGTTAGAAGCCATAGCAGAAAAATGTACCAACTTGCCCCAAAAGGTGTGGGAAGTTGCAGAAGCTATGACCAAAAAAGGGCAACGTGTACTGGCTTATGCCTACAAAGTTTTGGAGAAAAATACCCATACTGAAAAAACAGCCATAGAACAAAATTTAGAATTTTTGGGACTTATCGCAATGATAGATCCCCCTCGCCCCGAAGTACGACAAGCCGTAGCCGAATGTATTACCGCAGGCATCATTCCTGTAATGATTACAGGCGACCACCCACTTACCGCCGAAGCCATTGCCAAAGATTTAGGAATTTTGCAAAGCGAAAAGCACGGCGTTATCACAGGCAAAGAAATGGCTTCTCTTTCGCCGGAGGAATTGGAGTTTCGTATAGATAAAATCCGAGTTTTTGCAAGGGTTTCACCTGAACAAAAATTACAAATTGTCAAGATTTTACAGCGTAAAGGGCATTTTGTAGCAATGACAGGCGACGGCGTAAATGACGCCCCAGCCCTCAAAAGAGCCGATATAGGAGTAGCTATGGGTATTTCGGGAACAGATGTTTCCAAAGAAGCCGCCGATATGATATTGCTTGATGATAATTTTGCCACCATTGTAAAGGCTGTACGCGAGGGCAGAAGAATTTTTGACAACATTCGCAAGTTTATCAAATACACAATGACAGGCAATGCTGGTAAAATTTGGGTAATTTTCCTGGCTCCTATTATTGGTTTGCCTGTACCCTTACTGCCTGCTCAAATTTTGTGGCTCAATTTGGTAACCGATGGCTTACCCGGACTCGCCCTTGCAGGCGAACCCGCCGAAAAAAGTGTAATGCAACGCCCACCTCGCCACCCACAAGAAAGCATCTTTGCTCACGGATTGGGTTGGCATATTCTTTGGGCTGGTCTGATGATTGGTGCTTTGGTGCTTGGCTTGCAGGCTTGGAGCTACGCCAGTGGTAGCTCGCATTGGCAGACAATCGTTTTTACAAGTCTTTGTTTTGCTCAGATTGGGCAAATTTTAGCAGTACGTAGCGAAAGACATTTGCTATTTAGTTTAGGATTTTTTACCAATTTGCCTTTACTTGGTACAGCGTTTCTGAACTTTGCTTTGCAAATGCTTCTGATTTACCATCCTTTTTTCCAAAAAATTTTTGTAACCCAGCCACTTACTTTCAGTGAGTTACTTTGGTGTATGGCGGTGGCAGTGGTTGTTTTCCACGTAATTGAATTAGAAAAAATCATCAGAAGAAAGTTGGAAAAGAAAAATACCTAAAATGCTTTCTTTTACAAAAAACTTCATCAAGTTGTAAGCATAATTGGCAAAACCAAAAGTGCTTTTCACAAAATAAGCCCTCAAAATAGCTTACAAATTATTTTATTTTGCATAAACTAAAATTTGAAGTTTATGCAAGCACTACATTTATTCCAAAAAGCCCTCCAATGCCCTATGCAAGGCACTTGGAAATCTTTTGTTTGGGGAATATCTTTCTTGATATTACTCTCTCATTGGGCAAAAGCTCAAGACGTATATGAACAATTTTCCGACAAAGGTGGATATGGTATCAAGAAGAACGGCAAAAAACACGTAAAGGCAAAGTATGATTATATGAATTTTGACCAAAAATCCAATCTTGTATTTATAGGAACTGCTAAGAAAGGAAAAAAAAAATGGGGCATACTAGACAAAATATCAGGAAAAGAAATTACTCCCTTTAAATATGATGAGATAGAATCCATTACTTATTTCAAAGCACCTGACTATATTAAGAAGATAATATCTCCTTATTGCAAAGTTGAAATAGATAAAAAGTTTGGAATTATTGACCAAAATGGAAAAGAGATAATACCTGTAACATACAATAATATTTCTGTTAATTTTTCTGAAAACGAAAAACCCTATTTTATTGTAGAAATTGAAAAAAAGTATGGCATTTTAGATATCAACAACAAGGAGGTAATACCAGTAGAATACTCAGCAATCCGCTATATTATGTATGCTGATAAGAATGTCTATGAAGTAGTATCCTTTGATAAAAAAAGTGGAGTTTTTGATATAAATATGGGTAAAGAGATAGTTCCAACCAAGTATGATAAAATTTCTTACGACAAAGAAACAAACCTGTATATTGTAGAATCTAATGATCAAAAAGGAATATACGATAAAAACGGAAAAGAAATATTCCCACTGCAATATAAGAATATTACACCTTTTCAATATAATAAGCAGAACTATTTTATTGTAAATCTAAATGGAAAAGAAGCAGTTTTAGATGAAAGTAAAAAGGAAATAATTCCTTTTATCTACGAATTTATGTCTATTTTGGACTCAAGAACCCTCATAGCAGTAAAGAAGAACAATTTTTGGGGCTACATAGAGTTCCCGAGTGGTAAAGTGATAGTACCAATTGCTTATCTACGCGGTGAAGGTAGATATACCCCAGCCCCATCTGTTCTCGCACTGAAAGACCCACAAACCTACGAAATGGTTTATTTTGATAGAGAGGGAAATAGAACTAATGGAAAAGGGAAACCGATACAAGTAGAAGTAGCTAAAAATGCTTTTTTGCTTACCAAAGGAGGAAATGGTCTTGTTGGGCTTCAAGATAAAGATGAGGTTGTTTAGGATTTATTTTTTTTGATAATTCTTCGGATAAAAATGACCATAAAGGATAAAATTAACAAATTTACCCACGTATCTACTCTGGTTTCATAGCGTATGATTAAAGCCTTGAATTGGTCTTGCCACGCAT
>CAZZLW010000034.1:0-6045 GCA_964654605.1 uncultured Cytophagales bacterium
CCCATTCGCTCCAAAGGCAAAAGTTCTTCCATACGCAAATCGTATAAATCGGCAATGTTTTTTATCAAACCTGCCTGATAAAGTTGTTCTATAATTTTTTCGCCCAAACTGCTAATATCCATTGCTTTACGCTGTACAAAATGCTCAATTTTCCCCTTTATCTGTGGCGGACAGCCCTTCTCGTTTGGGCAATAGTGAACTGCCTCTCCTTCCTTTCGTATTAGGGGCGTAGCACATTCGGGGCAGTGCTTAATGTATTGCAAAGGCACGCTATCAGCAGGACGTTTGCTCAAATCTATGCCTGTAACTTTTGGAATAATCTCACCTCCTTTTTCTACAAAAACCGTATCGCCAATTCGCAAACCCAAACGCTCAATTTCATTGGCATTGTGCAAGGAAGCACGTTTTACAATAGTACCTGCCAGCTGTACAGGTTTTAGCTCTGCAACAGGCGTAATAGCTCCCGTTCTGCCTACCTGATAAGTGATGCTTTCCAAAATAGTGCTTGCCGTTTCGGCTTTGTATTTGTAAGCTATAGCCCAACGTGGCGATTTAGCAGTAGTACCCAATTCATTTTGCAAGGCAAAACTATTTACTTTTACCACGACTCCATCAGTTTCCACGGGCAAATGGTGGCGTTTATGCTCCCATTCGTGCAGATAAGCTAAAACTTCTTCAATATTTCGGCAAAGCCGATAGGTTTTAGAAACCTGAAAACCCCATTGCTCCAAAGCCTGCAAAGCCTCGTAATGAGTCTGAAATGGTAAATTTTCGCCCAATACAAAATACAAGTAAGCATCTAAACCTCTACGAGCCACTTCGGCAGAATCTTGTAATTTGATTGTTCCCGAAGCAGTATTGCGAGGATTGGCAAAAAGTGTTTCACCAATATCTTCACGCTCTTGGTTGAGCTTTTCAAATTGCTCTTTGGAAATAAAAATCTCTCCACGCACTTCAAAGCGATTGGGGACATTCGCTTTGATTTTCAGGGGTAATGTACGAATAGTTTTGATATTGGGGGTTACATCATCTCCTTGCACACCATCGCCTCGTGTAATAGCTTGTTTGAAAATACCATTCTCATAAATCAGACTAATAGAAACGCCGTCAAATTTCAGCTCGCAAACGTACTCAATAGGCTCGGAAGTATTTAGAAAACGTTTTACTCGCTCATCAAAATCTTTCACTGCCGCTTCGGTGTAGGTATTGGCAAGCGAAAGCATTGGATAGGTATGCTTTACGGTGGGAAATTCTTTGGTGATAGTGCCTCCTATGCGTTGTGTAGGCGAATCTTCTGCTCTAAACTGCGGAAATTCATTTTCCAATCGTATGAGTTCTGCCAAAAGCATATCAAATTCGTAATCCGAAATTTCAGAAATATGCTCTTGGTAGTATTTCTGGTTGTAGTAATTGATTTTTTCGGTAAGTTCGGTGATACGTTTTTGAGCATCTTGGGCGGTCATAAGGAGATTTTTTAGGAAATTTGCAGGCAAATTACAAACATTTTGTTTGTTTTGTGTGTAGTAAAGCGAAAAAATTATGCTATTGGTAACCTATATCATTATTGGAATAACGGTTGTTTTGAGCTTTGTGGCTTGGAGCAACCCTAATCTTATGCAAAAATGGATTTTCAATCCGTATCGGGTAAGCAAAAGAAACGAATGGCATAGATTTCTGACCTCAGGCTTTATTCATCTGGATTACCTTCATCTTATTTTCAATATGGTTTCCTTATATTTTTTAGGGCTTTATGCCGAAAAAGAATTTTATAGGCAGTTTGGAGAAAATTATCAGTGGATTTTTGTTATTTTTTATCTTTCAGCTATTATTGTAGCCGATATTCCTGTATTTTGGAAAAATAGAAACAATGCCTATTACAATGCTTTGGGGGCTTCGGGGGCTGTTTCGGCGATAGTGTTTTCTGCGGTAATGATAGAGCCCAACATTCGTTTGCTGATTTTTCCTATTCCTTTTCCTGTACCCGGCATTTTGTATGCAGTGCTGTATGTTGCTTATTCGGCATATATGTCCAAAAATGCTCGCGACAATATCGGACACGATGCCCACTTGTACGGCTCGCTCTATGGCGTAGTCTTTACACTGATTTTCTTCCCCGACTCTATCAGCAAAATTATTGAGGCAGTGAAAGATATTTTTTCATAATTTTTGTTTTTTTAAAAACTATTTTATACGTTTGCGAAAACTAAATTCTTAAACTTATGACAACACAACACAACACAACACAACACAACACAATTCAATTCAATTCAATTCAATTCAATTCTTAAATTTTTCAACGTACTCATTACGTTTATTTCTTTTACGCTTTTGATTTCCTGTAATCTTGTTCCTGAAAATATTATTGAACCTAACATATCAGATAATTATCAAAAGCGAGTTAATAGTAAAGTTAGATTTGAAAATGGCAGGCTAGTCTTTGAAAATTCCGAAGTTTTCAAAAATCTATTAAACTATTTAACTAAAAATCCTCAAAGTATTGACTCTTTTGAAAATGCTTTTCCAAATTATGTTTCTTGGCGAAGGTTCAATCGTCAAATTTTGAATGATAGTAGTGCAAGTCCTCTTATTTTGTGTGATAGTTGTCTTGAACTACCTAATTTTTTTCAGGTAATACTGAATTCAAAAGCTGAATTTCAAGTAGGAAACATCATTGTTTTTGTAAGTGAAGGTAAAAGCTATGAGATCCCTTATTCACAAGAAAATAGCCTAAAAGTCAATGGAGTATTTGATAAAAGATTGCTAATTGAAATTCCAAGTTATAACTTTGAAAATATTTTGGTTGAAAATAGAGAAAATGGAAGGAATTATGCAGATGCTAAATATCAATATGAATATCACTTTGGCGGACATACATATAAACAAGTATTTGAAATAGCCGCAACAAAATTTAAGTTGCCAGGTACTTCTTCTAGTGGTTCTTTTTTGTATATGCGGATGAAATTAGAGTATTTAAAAAGACGAACCTTTGGCTCTCCTATTTGGACACCAGCAGGCGAAAATAGAACGACTCTTGTGAATAATTTTAATGGTTCTTCAAGTTATAATAATCAATCTTACACATCACGTAACCATTACATTAATGAACCTTATACTACAAGCAATCAAAATAAAGAATTTTATCTCAATGAAGTGTATGGTAGTAGTCATTTAATTGACCCAAGCAAATGGACTTATAGTTTCAATAGTTACTTGATGCATTTGTATGTTTCTTCACACGGTCAAGGACCCAGCTTAATATACACAGGTGGCAGAGGTCTTTATGTACCAGGTGCAAATTGGCTCAAAACTTATTAAATTTATGAAAAATCTAAAAAAAATCCTTGCTTTTTTTGCGATTATTTTGGCTCTTAATGCCTGCAAACGAAAAGATATAGATGAATCGGCTGGTACAATGCAAATCACCATTTCCGACAATCAAGGAAATATTCGGACTATCAGTTACGAGAAGGTATCTGTTGGTATTCAGGAACCTCAATCCGATAATGTAAAAGATTTACGATTTATTCGTATCACTGGCTACCAAAAGAATAATAATGCTGAAATACAAACGCTCATTTCTTTTGCAAGAAAAAAATCCTCAACCACCCATCATACTAAATTGGTGCAAAATTACCACTTTTGGGACGATATTAAAACATATAGTATCAGTTTGATACGCCCCGAAGCAACTTATGCAGCCACTTGGCTTGATGAAAGATATGCAGATGAATATAACTTTCATATTTTAAGAGAAAATGAGCAATCTATGGAAGCAGAATTTAAGGCGATGATTGTAGAAGGACGTCAGCATAGTGATACTACAATTGTTACAGGTAGATTAGAAATTGATAAAAAAGCAAAGTTTTAGTTTTTTACATTTCAAAGCTTTTAATTACAAAAATGATGCAAGCTTTTGGCTTGCATCTTTCTTTTATTTGGAAGGAGGTTTTGATATACTTCTCAATTATTCTTGTTTGCGAAAATAGTGCGGCTACACTTACATAAAGTAAACTCGAATAATCAATGAATATGACTTAATCAAATAATTTTGAGTATAAAACTAAAAAAATCGTAATTTTGCAAGCAATTTTCAGAGTATTCACCCAAAAAGCAAAATTATGAGTAACACTACTCCTCACGTTCCTTCTGTGGGCAGAACCTTGGATAGGTTCATCAAGCAAGACCAAGCCCAATTCCCTAATGCCACAGGCGACCTATCGCAACTCTTGCGTGATATTGCTTGGGCAAGCAAAATCATTCACCGAGAAATCAATAGAGCAGGGCTGATTGATATTACTGGCTCTTATGGAACGCAAAACGTACAAGGTGAAGAACAACAAAAACTTGATGTGATTGCGAATGTGCGTTTTATCAGAGCTCTGAAAAATGGCGGCGAAGTTTGTGGTATTATTTCCGAAGAAGAAGACGATTTTATTGATACAGGCAACCTGAATGGTAAATACGTAGTAGCTATAGACCCTCTCGATGGATCTTCCAATATTGATGTAAATGTTTCTATTGGAACAATTTTTTCCATTTATCGCCGCAAAAGTCCTTTGGGTACAGCCCCTACTTTGGAAGATTTCTTGCAAAAAGGTTCTGAACAAGTAGGAGCAGGCTATGTGCTGTATGGCTCCTCTACAATGCTTGTTTATACCACCGGACACGGCGTAAATGCCTTTACTTACGAAAACTCTTTGGGCGAGTATATTCTTTCCAAGCACAATTTACAAACTCCCCAAGATGGCAAAATTTACTCTATCAACGAAGGCAACTACAACGACCTTTCCGAAGGAGTGAAAAACTATCTGCAATATTGCAAAGAAAAAAAATATTCAGCTCGCTACATAGGCTCTTTGGTAGCCGATTTCCACAGAAATCTGCTTAAAGGTGGAATTTTTATGTATCCTGCTACTACCAAAGATAAAAACGGCAAACTTCGCCTTATGCACGAATGTAATGCCCTTGCCTTTATCGTGGAACAAGCAGGGGGCGTAGCCTCTGACGGCAAACAGCGTATTCTGGACATAGAACCCACTGCCATACACCAAAGAGTACCCCTATACATAGGCTCAAAAAATATGGTAGAAAAAGCACTTTCTTTCAATCCTTAAAAACAGACCAAGATTAAATTGATTTTCAGGTTCGAGCGATGAGATTACCAGCAATCTCATCGCTTACTATGTGAAAATGTGTTATTTTTTGTAAGTTGCAGTATCCTACTTTACATAGCAAAAACAGAACAAAGTCTGAAAAAACTTTGTTTTTTGTAGAAAATAAGTTTAGGGCAATATGGTAGAATTTAAGATACAATTAGATGATAATATCGTACAGGCTTTTGGATACAAACAAGTAGAAAGCTACTTGCAGGAATTTGTAAATAAAATGTTGCTCAAAGCGGCGGCAAAAGAGGTTTTGGAAGAACTAAAAACAATAGACTTGCAAAATGACAAAGAATGGCAAACAGCTCGCCATTTGGCTTGGCAACAAGAAAAACATAAATACATACCCATAGAATGACCAATTTTGTTATTGATGCCAACGTGCTAATAAGTATTCTAATAAGTGGTAAAGCAGGTTATAGACCTATTTTGACGCTCAATACCTTTATTCTACCCGATTTTGCACTCATAGAATTAGAAAAGTATAAAAATATTTTGAAAGATAAGACCAAAATGTCCAATGTTCAATTTATAGATTGGACTTATTTCGTATTTGCTCAACTAACTATTCTTCCTGATTACGTTTTGGAGCAAAGTATTTTAGCCAAATCGGAGCGGCTTCTTGAAAAAATAGACTTGAAAGATATTAGCTATGTAGCCTTAGCAATGCAGTTGGACTTACCACTTCTAACACGTGACTATCTTTTGTATGAAGGTTTGCGAAAACAAGGATTTAGAAAAGTAACGTGAGTTAAGCGGCAATATCTTGAAAAAGTTCAAAATTTGTAAGTAGATTTTTTTCTTGAAAATCTCTAATAGTGGGCTTTTTATCTAGGAATTTGTAGGCAATAATTCCAGACCACAAATTGACCAGAAAGTTTTT
>CAZZLW010000035.1:0-29932 GCA_964654605.1 uncultured Cytophagales bacterium
TACTTGTAAATGTGGTATTATATACCTTTTTATATTATCTTTGCTTAAGATTTCCATGAAAAGTAATATTTTAGTTTCAGCACCTAAATATACAACTTTCATTGGAAATCTTTTTCAATCCTAAACAACTTCAATATTAAAAATTTTGAGGATTTATTGAAAATTGAAATCTTTTTCCGACCTCACCGCTCTTATCTTATCAATTTGAACGCTGTAAAGCAATTTTACCGACAAGACGGCGGCTATGTTGTAATGGAAAATGGTGATAGCATTAGCGTATCCAAAGAAAAAAAAGATGAATTTCTACAAGCCTTTCAGTCGTTTAGGTAGGGTTCAAAAATTTTAGCTTCAATTACCAAAAGGGTTTGCAAGCATAAAATTCCAAGAAAAATTGTTCTGAATAGCAAAAATTCCGTAATTTTTCGTGCCAAAACATTATGAAAACGAATGAACAAAAATTACCGAAAAATTCTTGTTATTCAAACTGCTTTTATTGGTGATGTAATTCTTGCTACGGCTGTATTAGAAAAATTGCACTCTTTTTATCCCAATGCAGAGATTTTTATTTTAGTCAAAAAAGGATACGAGTCGCTTTTTGTAGGGCATCCTTTTCTTGCGAGCGTTTGGGTGTGGGAGAAAGGCAAACACAAATACAAAAACCTCTGGAATACTTTACAAAAAATCCGTGCAGAGCGTTTTGATGTCGTCATCAATTTGCATCGTTTTGCTTCTTCGGGCTTTTTGATGGCATTTTCGGGGGCAAAAGAAAAATACTGCTTCCGCAAAAATCCTTTTTGGTGGCTGGCAAGCCAAAGTTTTACGCATACATTCAAGAAAAACCTACACGAAGTAGAACGTAATCATCAACTTATCGCCAAGCTAACTGATGAGAAACCTGCTTCTCCTCGCCTCTACCCCACCAACACCGATTTTCAAGCCATTGAACCTTACCTAACTTCTCGTTACATCTGTATAGCTCCTGCTTCGGTGTGGGCTACCAAGCAGTTTCCTGCTCACAAATGGGTGGAGTTTATCAAAATGCTTTTCCCTTCGGAAATAAACATCTATCTGCTTGGGGCAAAGCAAGATAGCAAGCTATGTGAGCAAATTATTGCCGAGAGCCACTATCCTTTCATACAAAATTTAGCAGGCAAATTGAGCCTATTGCAGTCGGCGGCACTGATGAAAACAGCTAAAATGAATTACGTAAATGACTCCGCTCCCTTGCATTTAGCTTCTGCGGTAAATGCCCCTGTCTGTGCTATTTTTTGCTCTACCATTCCCGATTTTGGTTTTTTCCCTCTTGCAGAAAAATCGTATATTGTGGAAACCTCGCAAAAACTGCGTTGTCGTCCTTGTGGTTTGCACGGCTATAAGGCTTGTCCGCAAGAACATTTTGCCTGTGCCGAAACTATTGCAGTAGAAAAGTTGGTAGAAATTTTGTAAAAAACTATGTTTCAATGGCTTGCAATAGTGTTTTTTTCACTTTGTTGTTGTGTTTTGCAAGCCCAAACACAAGATAATAGCGTTTTGCAAGATACTATCTATACCGTTGCAGAAGTAATGCCCCAGCCCGAAGGTGGCTATGCAAAGTTTTACAAATACTTGCAAGAAAACTTATACTATACCCAAGAGGCTTTGGATAAAAAAATTGAAGGATATGTGTTTGTTAGTTTTGTAGTAGATAAAAAAGGCAACTTACACAACATCAAGGTTATCAAAGGTTTAGGATATGGATTAGATGAGGAAGTGATAAGGGTATTTTCAGAAAGTCCGCCTTGGGTAGCAGGATATAATGGAAATAGCCCCGTCAATGTAAAGATGACTTTTCAAGTCGTATTCAAATTGCCTCGTTAAATTTTACTCCTAACTCATCTCACCGCGTAAAGAAGTGGCTAGTAAGGTTTGTATTTCTTTTTTCTGCAAATTTTGCCCCAAAAGAAACATCATTTTCGTTACAGCCGCCTCGGTAGTTATATCTTTTCCGCTTACTACACCCATATCTGCCAAAGATTTGCTGGTTTCGTATTTGCCTTGCATTACCATTCCTCCGTAGCACTGCGAAATATTGAGCAATATTTTCCCTTGTAAAATAGCCTTTTCAAGCGTTTTTAGGAAATGTTCGTGGGTGGGTGCATTGCCCGAACCATAGGTTTCTAAAATAATTGCTTGCAAATCATTTTCCAAAAGAGCCTTTTCTAAAAAAATATCAGGCATACCCGGAAAAATTTTTACCAAACCCACCGAATTTTGCATTTGTGTATGCACACGCAAAGGTTTTGTGGGCAGTGGCATAATGGCTGAAAAATTGTACTGAATATCAATACCTACCTCTGCCAAATGAGGATAATTTTGCGAGCTGAATGCATCAAAATGGCGACTTTCTACCTTTCTTGAACGATTTCCTCTCCAAAGAAAATAATCAAAATAAATACACACCTCGGGCACAAGAGCCTTGCCTTCGGCATTTTTAGAACCCGCTATTTCCAAAGCCGTAACAAAATTGGTACGAGCATCGTTTCTTGCCTGCCCAATAGGTAGCTGAGCCCCCGTAAAAATGATAGGTTTAGAAAGATTTTCCAGTAAAAAACTCAAAGCCGAAGCCGTATAAGCCATTGTATCGGTGCCGTGCAGAATAACAAACCCGTCAAATTTTTCATAGTTTCGCTCAATAATTTCCGCTAAAATAAGCCAATGGTTCGGCACAATGTTAGATGAATCCAAGGGTTTATCAAAAGCAATTACCGTAATTTCGTAATCAAAGCGATTGAGTTCGGGAATACGCTCCTGAATACGCTCAAAATCCAGCGGACTTAGTACGCCTTGTGCGTTATAGCCCATTCCCAAAGTGCCTCCTGTATAAATTACTAAAATCGCCGCTTGCGGCGGAAGTGGTGTAGCCGTATTGATAGTTATGGTTCGCATAGAAGTTGCATAAAAATTGCTCGTGTAAAATTTTGCAAACGCTCAAAATATTATTTCTTATCTCCTGAATCCTGCTTCTTGCCCCCTGCCTTTTTATGCTTGCTGATAGTTCTTTTAGGTCTTTTACCTTTTTTGTACCTTACCGAGCCAATGAAACCTCCTGCACCGTGATAAGCCTCGCAAACAAGCATTAGCTTTCTACCACATTTTTTGCAATACATTTCAATATGAGCATAATCCACGTTATCGCCCATATCGCAAGTAATTACCAAAACGCCCTCTCTTGCCAGCCGATAGACCAAGTCCAAATAATGGTTCAGCGTACCACGACTACCAATTTTCTCGTATTGCGGAATATCGCTACAAATACATTCAGCCATAAAGATTGGGTTTAGAATGTACCTCATCTACTCCCAAAAACGCTCTCCTGCCGCCCAACGAAGCATTACTTTGGCTTTTTCGTATTTTGCTTGCAAGGCAACCAGTTTTACTTGCAAATCAATTAGCTTGCTTTCACGTGCATTGATAAGGAACACCGAACTTTCGCCATTGATAAAGCGTTGTTGTTCGGCGTCACGCAATTTCTGCTGATTTTTCACAATTTCTTCTTGCAAACGCAAATTTTGCTCCATTAGTTTAAGCTCGTTGTAAGAGGCTCGCACTTGCGTAAGAATCTGCCTTGTCAGTTGGGCTTGTTCAAATTCAGTTTGGTTGATTTTGAAACGAGTTTGAAAAATTTTGCCCCTTTCTTTACGCAAGAAAAGCGGGAAACTGGCATCTAAACCTATTTTGTAGTTATTAGCAAAATAATCGGCATTCATTTCAAACTTCATCGGATTGTAAGCCGTAAGCACGTTATAGTGTAAATTGATACGAGGCTTTACCCTATCTACCTGAAAGCGTCTTTCAATATCCAAATGGGTAAGTTTGAAACGAATTTTTTGAATTTCGGGGTGATTTTGCTCTGCAAATTGCAGTAGTTCATTGAGGCGGGCTTCGCTGAAAATTTCTACTTGGGTAAGTGTTTCGGGAACAGCATTTACGGGAAGTTCTACGGGTATGCCTTCATTCCACAAATGTACCGAAAGCAATAATCCTGCATTACGAAAGTCTATTTCAGCTTGGCGTAGTTGGATAGTACGCTCTTGCAATGTGATTTTTGCTTCTACGGAATCAATAGCCGCCGATTCTCCGAATTGAATCATTTGCTTGATAAAATTGTAACGTTCTTCAGCAAGTTCAAAGCCTTTCCGAACAAAACGCAGTTCGTTGTAGCGAGCATACCATTCCCAATAATCTTTGGTAGCAGAAAAGAAAAGTTTATTGAGTTCTTTAATTCTTTCCGCTTCTGCCATTTGTTGCATTACTTGGGCTTGCCGAAGCGTTGCACGGCGAGCATCAATAAGTAGATTTTGCCCCAAAGGAATACTTATACCTGCATATACCAAACCCCTATCAGGCGATTTATTTTCAGTATCAATGAGTTCTCCCTCGTTGAGTTCGTAGCCTGCTTTCAATTCCCCAATCCAAATAGGAGCTTTCAGACGGCTATCCCAATAGCTGTAATAGAATTTATCTTTAAGCGTTTTTTGCCAGTAATCTACTTCTAATTTGGGGTCAAAATTTCCACGAGCTATGCGAATTTCCTCTTGGGCAATGCGTGGATAGAGGTCTATTTGCTTGACTATCGGGTGGTGGCGAAGCATTTGAGCATACAAATCTCGCAAAGAAAAAACTTGCACGGTATCTTGTGCAAAAATCTCTTTTGCAGAAAATAGCAAGAAAACAAAAAACAAAACTTTTTTCATAGCCAGAATACTCGTATAAGTTTTAGACAAAATTGTGAAAAAAAAATCACAATTCTCCTGCTTGAAGTAAAATTTGTTGCATAAGTGTTTCACTTAACCAAATCTTGTTTTCCAACATTTGGTCTAACAGGGGCTTTACTGATTCTATAAAGCCTTTTTCTTTGGCTTTTAGTATTACCCCCAAAGTTCCTGATAGTTTTATATTTTTATTGCGAGCTAAATTCCTTCCTATTTTTTCATCTATCAACAAATATCAGCCTTCATTTCAATCGCTAACGCCAGAGCTTCTGCCTCACCCTCATCTAAATCTTGCAAGAAGGTTTTCAGTAGTAATTCATTTTCTACTTTTTTTATCACCACCCAACCTATTTGCTCTAAATCCACAAATGCGAATTTATTTTTTCCCACTAAAACTTCTTTTGCTACTGCTTGAGGAATAAAAATTTTTCCATATAACTTCTGTAAAATTTCTAATTTTCCAATACCAAGTAAAGTGATTATTGGAGTTGTATTACTCACAACAATTAAATCAGGCATTTTCTTTATCTTGAAGTAAATTTTCTATTGAGTAATCATTAAACACGCTTACCTTGTAAGCGTGTAAAATATTTAGAAAGTCTGTTCTACTCATACCCAAGGCTTTTGCGGCTTTTCCTGATGAAATTTTACCAATTTCAAAAAGTTTTATCAAAGCCAATTTTTTTATTTCTTGAGCAAATTCCTCATCTTGCATTTTTAGAGAAAAAGCAAAATCATCAGGAAATACTAATTGATACTCTTTCATTTTGAGGAAATTTAGCAATTATTTACGTTCAAAAAATTCAGTGTTTGATGTTTAAGCCTTTATGGACTTTATCTCTCATTTTTTATGCCTGACATCTATTTTCTAAAATCCTGTTTCCATACCGCAAACTATAACTCTATACAATTACAAAATTTACCAACAAAAATAGTAATTTCGCCCATTCTTTGAAAAATAATAAGCAAAAACTTATGCCACAAGTTTTCATAACAGGAGCTACGGGACTTTTGGGAAGCTATCTTACCAAAGGCTTTTTGGACAAGGGCTATGCCGTAAAAGCCCTTAAAAGACCTCATTCTAAAATGGACTTTTTGGGTGAATATGCCTCCAAAATCCATTGGATAGAAGGCGATATTTCTGACCTTGTGATTTTAGATAAAGCGATTGAAGCGAACGATTTAGTAATTCATTCGGCGGCAGTAGTTTCTTTTGATAGTGCCGATAAAGATTTGATGATGAAAACCAATGTAGAAGGCACTGCGAATGTAGTAAATGTTTGCTTGGGCAAGAAAATAAAAAAGTTCATACACATCAGTTCGGTGGCGGCTTTGGGCAAAAAAAAAGGACAAACACGCGTAAGTGAAGAAAGCCGTTGGGAAGATTCGGATTGGAACACCAACTATGCTCAAAGCAAATATCTTTCAGAATTGGAAGTGTGGCGAGGCATCTACGAAGGTTTGCCCGCCGTAATTTTCAACCCTTCCCTTATTTTTGGTGCAGGCAAATGGCAACAAACAAGCCTAAAAGTATTTGATTACATTGCCAAAGGGGGCAAAATGTATCCCACAGGCACTGCCAATGTTGTAGATGTACGCGATATTTTCAAAGCAGTATGGTATGTAGCAGAAAGCGATATAGTAGCAGAAAGATTTATTTTGAACGGACACACTTTAAGCTACAAAGAACTTTTTGAAAAAATTGCTAAACTGATGAATAAAAAGCCCCCCTTCTTGAAAGTAAGTCCTTTGCTAGCAGAAATTGCTTGGCGAGTAAGTAGTTTGGTGGCATTATTCACTTTTCGCCGACCATTTATTAGTAAAGAAACAGCTCGCAACTCACAAAGAAATATCATCTATGAAAACGAAAAAATCAGAAAACTGATTCCTGATTTTAATTTTACACCTTTGCAAGAAACTTTGGAGTGGGTAGTAAAAAGCAAGCCATAGTGCTACTCAATCTGATACACTTTATCCACGATTTCGTGTATAATTTTATCCAAATCTTGGGTAGCTTGAAGGAGAAAATCAAAATATTTTTGATTTTCTTCGCTCATTTTAGATTTATCCATTAGTTGCATCAAACCCAAAATATTTGCCACAGGCTTGCGAACTTTGTGCGACTGAATATAAGCAATTTCACGAAGTTGTCTATTTTGCTTTTCTAAAATCAACTCGTATTTTTTACGTTTATCAATATCAGAGGCATTGTACGAGACACCAATCAGATTGCCTTCCTCATCATAGGCAGGAAAAAAAGAAACCAAAAACCAGTACTGCTCACCATTTTCAAGGTCTATGCAAAGCTCTTCAACAATGGTTTCGCCTTGCAAAGTTCTTTTGACATAGTTCTGAAAATCGGTTTCGCGAGTAGGTACAACATACTTTCTGAAATCATCGCCTTCTTTCATTTCTGCTCCAAAGAAAAGTTTTACATTCTCAAAGGCTTTTTTATTGAAAGAAAGTACCTTAAAATCGGGTGAAAGGAGGACATTGTTATCATTGGTACTATCTACAATGGCTCGGAGCTTGATTTCCGAACTTTTAAGTTTATCTTGTATGCGTTTTTTTTCATCAATATCCAAAGTTACCAGCGAAACTCCCAGCACCCGCCCTGCTTCATCATATACGGGGGCATATTTCATTTTCAGCCAAAGTTTTTTTCCTTGGAACTCTCTTTCTCGCTCCAATTCAAATGTTTCGCCTTGCATAGCTCTTTTGAAAGCCTCTGTAAAATCTGAGTGGGCTTCGGGCATTACAAAGTCTAAAAAATTATCATTTTCGCTTAAATTTTTATTAAAAATCATCTGCGAGAGTTCTTGTGCTTTTTGACTACACAGAAGCACTTTGAAATCGGGACTGATAAGCACCTGACTATACTCCGAGCTTTCCAACAATGCTCTCAACTTGGTAGCATTGGCTTTGATAAGTTTCTGACTCTCTGCTAAAAAGGAAACGTCATAACCAATTCCTAAAATACCACAAACTTCCCCTCTCTGATTTTTGAAAGCGGAAAAATCCCAATGGGTAAGGTAAAACCCCTGCTGATTGGCTGTTTTTTTGCGTAAATAAAGTGAAAAGTTTTTTTCGGGATATTGAAAGCACTTATCTACCGTATCTTTGCAAAGCTGATGGTCATCGGGGGCAATGGTATGCAAGCAAGAAGTACCCAGCACTTCGTTTTCAAAAATAAAATTTTTTCTGAAAGTTTCATTATGATACACATAATTGCCTTGTGAGTCTGCCACAACCACAGCGAGTATCTCACTATGCACCAGATGCGAAGGAAGCGATGCCTCAATTTCAACTTTTGTCATTTAGCAAAGTTTAGGGCGAAAAAGTATCTAAAAAAAAATCCATTGTCAAGCATTTTTCTTTCATATTATACTGAGATGAAAGCAGTTTTTAGGGTTTTTGTGATTTTATCTTTTGATATTCAAAGACTTGTAGCAATACAATAAATATCTGAGCTCTTGCCTCTTATTTCCTATCTCTTTAATTCATTTATATTTTCAACTTTTTACGCAATTCAGTTGGCAAAGCCTCTTTATGAAGCATTATGGAAATGGTTTTCATTTTGAAAAAATCTTCGCTCATATACAGAAATCCGTGAAACTTGCTTATTTCTCCCCAAGAGTTTTTGATATAAAACCAAGTTTTGGTAGGTATTTGGGTTATTTTTTTGCTTCGCTTGGTACGAGGCGGATTTTTTTCATTTTTTTCTTTAGCAATGCCTACAATATGCATTACGTGTTCTATTTGTGTAGAGCCATTTTTGATGTATCTTTGTCGGTTTTCAGGACTTATTTTTATGGTATCGGGTAAAAACGCCAAGCCCTGCTCTGCCGAAAAAGTAGGTTCTACGTTATCGCCATTCCATACAACTCCAAAACCTTTGCGAATAGCATTTTGAGTAAGTTCCCAAAATTCTTGCAAAGGAACATTGTAATACCCTTCTTGCATCCAGTTGTATTTGTCTGGTAATATTATTTTCTGATAAAAAGGCTCACCGAGCCAAGAAGTAACCTGCACATAATCATCAGGATTGATTTTTAAGTAGTTTTGGGCAAAAGTCTGCGGCGTATAAGTTTGCCCTTCATAGATAAATTTTTCAGGTACTTTGCCCAAAAAAAGGTCTAAAACTTTTTCTAAAAATGCTTTATCCGCTTCATTCAAAGATTTTTTGCCATTGGCAATAAAATTTTGTGTAGCCTGCCACATCAGCGTATCAAGCGGTGGGTGATAATGTTCCTGAAAAAAGACTTTCCCATTGTAAATCCTTTCAGGCACAATTCCAAAATGACGAATAGTATAAAGTACATCGTGAGGTTGCCCTCCTGCCGTAAAAAAGGTTTTTCCTGCTGTTTGTAAATATTTTTCTACTTTCAGCGGGTAAGTTTTACGGGCTACAAACATTTTAGATAAAATTACACTTGGTTTGTTTTGTCTCATTAGTTCGCTTTCAAAAAAAGAACAAGTAGCAAAACTCCAACACGTCCCCGAATAGGATTGATTTTCTACTTTATGGCAAGGAATTAGCACCTCCATTTCAAAATCTTGAGTGGGTTGTGCTTGTAAGCTCCCAAAAGCCAAGCAAAGCAATATACATAAAAACAAACGTAACATTTTGATTTTCTGATTTTTCAAATGTAAGAAAATAAACACAAAAAAGCAAATATTTTGATAAACAAACTCCACACAAAGAAGTTATTTAGGCACAATTTGCAGTAGGGAAGTAGGAAACAAGAAGCAGGATAAAGAATTTTAGATAATAGATGTCAAAAACAAAAAATGAGAAATAAAATTTTTAGAGGCTTGCACTACTTTTGGATAGGAATAAACTACCAAACAAAAAAACTGCCGTCAGAAACAGCAGTCTTTTTACGTATGCTTATTAAAATCAACTTATTTTGGTTTATTTTTGCTTTTTACCTGAAAATGCTTTGAGGTAATCTTTTACGGCATTCATCATTACATTGTAACCTCCCACTCCCGATGCCGAAAACTCTTTGAAAGGACGCATAAAAGGCTCAAACCAAGATTCATACATTTTATTCCATACTTCATTGATTTGGTCTATGCTTCCTGTTTTGAAAATATCGGCATAATTGCCTGCGTGGTCTTTGATGTAATCAAACCAATTTTTACCAAAGTTTTCTTGCATTTTTTGCAAATCCAAGAGATGATTGGGCATTGTAATACCTGCGTGCTTCTGCAAAAGCTCATTCATTTCTTGCATCAGTTTGGTTTGTTCATCAAACCACTTCTTGTAGGCTTGTGTAAATTCTTCTACGAAATTCTCCTTTCCCCAAGCCTCTGCAATATGACGAACTGCCTCCAAAAACAACTCCATTTGTTTGGATTGCACTTTCGTCAGAATTTCCAACACCTCTTTGCTTTGGTTCATAAATGTTTTATTTTCTTAACGCAAAAGTAGTGAGAATGTTCTTGCTTTCAAAGGAATATTTACTTTTTTTTGCTGTAAAAATTTCATTTTTTCCATTTTTTAATAATTTCATTGTACTTTTCAAAGATTTTACAAAAATGTCAAACAAAATTTTATTTGGTTATCCCATTGTTTTTTTGAAAAAAATTTTACAAAGCTTCAAAAGTCGGATTTTTCTTTTAGAAACTTGCCATAAATACCTTTTTTGTTTGATTTTTACTTTTTCTGCCTGTAAAAATCAAGAAAAAATAAGCCAAAATTGGTATCATTGGAAAGGAACTCTTCATCTGGATAGCTTGGAACGCAAGTATGCCGAACATTTGCAAAGCAAAACGCTTTATTTACGCTTTTTTGATGTAGATTTTCACCCCGAACAAAAAGCTATTCCCATAGGCGACTTGCAGATACAAAATACAGATATAAAGCCTTTTCAAAAAGTTGTAGCAGTGGTTTTTGTTACCAATCGTACAATGCTACAAAGCCAACCCGCTGAAATACCGCTTTTGGCTAAAAAAATATCAGAAAAAACATTTAGCAAAGCTCAAAATAACCAAATACCCTTGCAAGGCATACAAATTGATTGCGACTGGAGCGAAAAATCCAAAGAAAACTTTTTTTTACTATGCAGAACAATGAAACAAATTTGCACAGAACAAAAATTATCCTTTTCAGTAACTATTCGTTTGCATCAGTACAAATATTTTTCACAAACAGGCGTACCCGATGCCGATGCAGGGATTTTAATGCTATACAATGTAGGTGATATTGAAGGGAAAAATACTGAAAACTCTATTTTAGAGCTATCGCTTGTAGAAAAATACTTGCAGAATGCCGAAAAGTACCCTTTGCCACTCAAAGTAGCTTTACCTATTTTTCAGTGGGCGGTTGTGAAGCGTATGGGGAAAGTAGTGCATTTGCTTTCCGAAATCACAGAAAGAGATTTAGAACAAAATCTCCAATTAAAAAAAATTCAAGAAAAACGTTACAAAGTGAGAGAAAATCATTATTTTGGGGGTGTTTTTCTGTATGAACAAGACGAATTGCGTTGGGAAAATGTAAGCCTTGAAAATCTTGAAAAACTTACCAAAGCAGTTGCTTCTAAAATACCTACTACCGAAATGATTTTTTACCATTTAGATAGCCACCTCATTCAACAATATCCTTATGAAAAACTTCAAAATTTGGTTCATTATTGGTTTTAATGTATTTGCTCTCTGCAACACTTGGCACGTAGAAAGTTGTGCCTACTTTGAGCCCGACTGGGAAATTTATCGTTTTTTCAATCCCGAACTATCTCAAAATAGCCGATTTCGTCCTTTGTATTTTTCTTTCAGTCGTTTTTATGAAAACGAAGATGTAATGCAGAAAAATGAAAAAGACGAAAATCTGATAGAATGGCAAACTTTTATGGAAAATAAAGTTTCTGCCAAAGACTTAGAAGCCATCATCTATAAATCTACCCAAGCCGATTGGGATAAAATTCGCAGTTTTGTGCTTTTGCAAAAACCGCTCAACGACAAAAAACTGGCTGAAAATAGTGTTGTGCAATATTGGGCAACACAAAAAAAAGATGCCGAATCTATTGAATATCTTTCTTTTGCCAAAAAATGTGAGCGTTATACATTTGTTGAAAGCCCTTGGGCAGAAACGCCCCCCAATGCCCAAGAAAATCTTTTAGCGTATTCCAAAGAAGCAGAAAAACGTTTTTCTTCTGCCAAAGATGTATTCATTAAAATTCGCTATGGCTATCAAGCGGTGCGTTTGGCTCATTATGCCAAAGACTACAAAAGAACTATTTTGCTCTACGACAACCTGCTTGAACCTCTCAAAACTGAAAATATCATAAAATACTGGGCAATGGCTCATAAAGCAGGTGCTTTGCAAAAAATGGGGCAAAATGCTCTTTCTGCTTATCTTTTTGCTCTTGTATTTGAAAAATCTACTGCCAAGCGAATTAGCTCTTTTTTGAGTTGTAAAATTTTTACAGACGAGGATTGGAAAAAAGCGTTAAGCCTTTGCAAAAACAATCAAGAAAAAACTACTTTATTTTTCATCAGAGGCATACACCCCCAAAATTTAATACTCCCCGAAATGATGGCTATTTATAGCCTTGTACCTGACTCCGACTATCTGGATATGCTTCTTTTGCGAGAAATGAATAAAATTGAAATGACCTTAATGCCCTTGCGTAGCACAGAAAGTGGCTTTTCAAATACCGACCAAATTGCTTTGTACCGAGCCTATCTGCCCAAACTTAAATCTTTTGTAATGCAGTATCTCAAAACTGCTAAAAACCCTCAAAAACAGGCTCTTTGGGTAATGGCTTTGGGTTACTGCGACTATCTGCTTGATAAGCCCCAAGAAGCACGTAAAAGTTTTGCTTCGCTCAAAAAAGAAAACCTTTCCCCTGATGCCCAAAAGCAAATACAGGTTTTTGAAACAATGCTTGAACTTGCCGAGCTCAATATTTTAGAAAAAGATACCGAAGAAAAAATTTATCAGAAAGTAGTAGCTACACAAAGTAGAGCCTTGAAAGAACTTATGCGAGGTACTTTTGCACGCCTCTATGAAAGACAAGGCGAAAAAGCCAAAGCCTACCTTTCGCAAGCAGACCTCTACCGAATTAAAACCGAACAAAAACTCCTTGACGAACTCATTGCTTTTGCCTCACAAGATAGCTACACAAGTTACGAAAAAGAACTCTTGGCTAAAATTGATACTCAAAATCCTAAGGCTATTTTGCAGGAAATAAAAGCTACTATTTTGTTTCGTGAAGGAAATTTAGATGAAGCAGAAAAACTTTTCCGTCAGTCGGGTATAAATTTACCCCTTGAAGGCGACCCTACCAGCGATGAAATCATTGATTGTATCAATTGCCCTCGCAAAAAAACTTACACCAAACTCAACTTGATTAGCCAAATTAAAAGTTTAGAGGCACAAGCCCGCAAGGGTTCGGCAGATGCTTATCATAAACTTGGTAATATCCATTACAACACCACTTATTTCGGACACGCTTGGAAAGCTATGGACTACTGGCGTAGCGGTTCGGCAGTAAGTTTCCATACCGATTGCTCCAAAGCTCAAGAATATTACGAAAAAGCCGCACAACTCTATGAAAAGGCAGGCAACCGAGAAATAGCGGCTCGCCTCACTTTTCTTGCCGCCAAAGCCGAGCAAAATCAAATGTTTATGACTGATAAGTTCAAAAAAGAGCAAAATGAAAAAATGTTTAGTGGAGGCATTGGTTTTATGTTTATACCCGAATACCGCACCAACTTCCAAAACCTTAAAAACAAATACCGAAATACGCAGTTTTATAGAAATGCTCTGAAAGAATGTTATTATTTCAGTTATTTTGTGAGATAGCAATATTTTAGCAATAGCTTGAACATTTTGAACATCAATACTTGCTTTTGGCTTATTGAAACAACACAACACCAAATTAAACACATAGATTATGAAATTTTTATATTTTTTGAAAATTGTCGGACTTTCTTGGCTTTTTTCACTTCAATTCGTTTTTGCCCAACTTAAACCCTACGAAATTCCTGAAAATATTGAAGTAGAAAATATCAGTAAATATTTTGTGTATTACGAAGATGCTTCCAAACTGATGTCGCTGAAAGAAATAGACAAAATGGAAGCAGAAAAATGGAAACCCATTACCAAAGATGACCCCAACTTGGGTTTTAAGAAAATCAATCTTTGGCTCAAATTTCAGTTACACAACAAAACCAACAAAACAGAAACTTTCTATTTGGAATTTGACTACCCTCTTTTGGATAAAGTAGATATTTTTAGCCAAAATGGGGAAAGTGCTTGGGAAAAAGTAATAAATACAGTCGGAGATGCTGTTCCGTTTGGTACAAGACCTTTCTTTTATAGAAATCTTGTTTTTCCGCTCAAATTAGAGCCTTTTGAAACCCGCACTTTTCTTATCAAAATAGATAGCGATAGCTCTTTGCAATTTCCTGCCTATCTTTACTCTCTGCCAAGACTTATCAAGCATATAGCCGTTACGGATATACTCTTTGGCTTTTTTTATGGTATTTTGCTCATAATGGGTATTTACAATTTGGTACTATTCTTTGCTATTCGCAACAATAGCTACTTGTATTATGTGATTTACATTGTTTTCTATGGCACTGTTCAAGCGGCACTCAACGGACACGCCTTCCAATACTTATGGTCTAATGCCACTTGGTGGGCAAATACCGTGATACCTGTGGGTTTGTGTGCAGGCGGAGCAGGAGCTATTCTATTTATGATTTCATTTTTAAGTACAGAAAAATACCTGCCTCGTTTCAATAAAGTTTTATGGGGTATTGTAGCTCTACTGGGTATGTTTTCTCTGCTTGGCTTCGTCCTTCCTTATCCTATTTCGGTAAGAATAGGTACTGTGGCTATGCTTGTAGTAGGTATTGTAGAGCTTTCAACAGGTTTGGTAGTTTGGCGTATTGGAAATAAATCGGCAATTTACTTTATTTTATCTTGGGCATTTTTCCTTGTAGGTATAATGATGGTAGCTCTTATTGCCACAGGAGCTATCCCCAATCACCCTTTTTTACGAGTTTCGCACCTTGTTGGGGCAATGTTTCAAGTCGTAGGGCTTTCTTTTGCTCTGGCAGATAGGGTAAATACCATTCGCCGTGAGCGTGCTGTGGCACAAGCCGAAGCCTTGAAGGCTTTGGAAGAAAATGCTCGTATCATCAAAGAGCAAAATGAAATGCTGGAGCAGAAAGTTGCCGAAAGAACACGTGAATTGCAACAGAAGCAAGAAGAAATCCTTACCCAAAACGAGGAATTGCAACAACAAAGAGAAGAGATTATGGCTCAAAGAGATTTCATAGAACGAAAAAATAAAGAACTTACCGAACTCAATACGCATATGAGCCAAAGTATCCAGTATGCAAGTCATATACAAAAGGCGATTTTACCCGATGAAGAGGTCATCAGAAATTATGTAAGCGATTTTTTCCTTATTTATTTTCCCAAAGATGTAGTTTCAGGGGATTTCTACTGGTTTTCTAAAATAGAAAATCATCTTTTCTTTGCCGCCGTAGATTGCACAGGACACGGCGTTCCCGGTGCTTTTATGAGTATGATAGGCAATACTTTACTCAATAAAATCATTAACGAAAACAAAATCTTTGAACCCGCCCAAGTGCTTTCTGCCCTCAATGAAGGAGTAATTGCTTCGCTCAGGCAAAGAGAAACAGGTAATAACGATGGTATGGACGTATGTCTGTGCCGCATTGATATTAAAAACGAAGAAGAATTTGAATTGTATTTTGCAGGAGCCAGACGTCCTTTATACATTTTCAAAGATGATACCATTATTGAACTGAAAGGCTCACGCAGTCATATCGGCGGAAGTGGTTTGGGAATTATGCAAACCCCTTACGAAACCTATCATTACTCGCTCCAAAAAGGAGATGTCGTCTATCTTTCTACAGATGGCTATACCGATAACCCAAACCCCGATAGGCAAAAATTCGGTACCGATAAACTCAAAACTTTACTCTTACTTTATGGTAAAGAACCCTTAGATAGACAATGCTATTTTTTGAAAGAAGAACTCTTAATGTTTCAAAAAAATGCCCCCCAAAGAGATGATATTTTGGTAATGGGCATACGATTGTAAAATTTTATTTTGCCAGAATAAACAATAACGTAAAAATATTTTAATTTTTTCTTGCTTATATTAAACTTTTGTTACACTTTTGCATAGTCTTTTTACGTATGCTTATTAGTGGTTCTCATAACCCTCTCTGAAAGAGGGTTTTTTTCTTTTGGCTTTTTCCAAGTTCATTTTTAACTTTGCTCTCCTAAAATATAAGCAAATTGAAAAAAGTCATCATTAGTGGCGGGGGTACAGGCGGACACATCTACCCTGCCATAGCTATCGCCAACGAAATCAAACTGCAAGCCCCTGCTACTGAAATTTTGTTTGTAGGTGCGAATAATCGTATGGAAATGCAAAAAGTACCTCTGGCAGGATATAAAATTATTGGCTTAGATATTGCTGGAATTCAGCGAAAGCTAAGTAGCGAAAATTTACGCTTCCCCCTGAAACTCCTGAAAAGTTTGACACAAGCTCGCAAAATTCTGCAAGATTTCAAACCTGATATATGTATAGGTGTAGGAGGATATGCCAGTGCCCCTACACTGCTAATGGCTTCTTTGATGAAAATCCCTACACTCATTCAAGAGCAAAACAGCTACGCAGGCATAACTAACAAACTTTTGTCAAGAAAAGCTAAAAAAATATGTGTAGCCTATCCCCAAATGGATAAATATTTTCCCAAAGAAAAAATTGTTTTCACAGGTAACCCTGTACGAAAAGATATTTTAGAACTTGAAAACAAACGCCCCAATGCCTTGCAACATTTTGGCTTGCAAGAACATAAAAAAACACTTCTTGTGATAGGTGGTAGCCTTGGAGCAAGAACTATCAATTTGAGCATACAAAAAAACATACATAGGCTCATAGAAAACGATATTCAGGTAATCTGGCAAACGGGTAAAAATTTCTACGAAACTGCTCAAAAAAGTGTATCCGAAGCCAAAACAACCCTTATCAAGGTTTTTGATTTTATCAATGTAATGGATTTAGCCTATTCGGTGGCAGATGTGGTTGTTTCCAGAGCAGGAGCTTTATCTATTTCAGAATTATGTTTGGCAGGAAAGCCTTGTATTTTAGTTCCCTCTCCCAATGTAGCCGAAGACCACCAAAGTAAAAATGCCAAGGTGCTTGTAAATAATAAAGCCGCCCTAATGGTTGCCGATAAACACGCCGAAGCCTTTTTAGTAGGCGATGCGATTGATTTGCTTTATGATGAAGCTCTGCAAAAAGAATTGCAGAAAAATATCAAACGCTTTGCCAAGCCCAATGCCGCCCAAGAAATTGTCAGAGAGATAATGCAGATTTGGTAAAAAAGAAAACGACAGGCTCGTAAGCCTGTCGTTTCAGTTTAGTTTTAGATAATCTATGCAGTTACTTCTTTCTTTTTTGCAAGCTCTGCGAGTTCAAGCGTTGTATCGTGAGGCAACATTTCCTCTTTTTCCAATGCAATCATTTCGTTTTCGTGAGGCAAATTGGAATGAGGTGTCATTGAGTATGGTACGTTTTGAGGGATAAAGTCGGTAAATCCGTCTTTTTCAGCATTAGGCTTGCTGTAATCATAAGCCCAACGATACACGAAAGGAATTTGACCAGGCCAGTTGCCGTGTCCGGGTTCAAGCGGTGCTGTCCATTCCAAAGTATTAGAGTTCCAAGGGTTTTGGGTAGCTTTTCTACCTCTCCACATTGAGTAGAAGAAGTTGAAACCAAAGATAAGTTGAGCACCAAAGGTAATCACGGCGGCAACACTAATAAATTGGTTCAAATTCAAATATACCTCATCACGGAAGGCGGCATAAGCCGAAAACTCATAATAACGGCGAGGGAAACCAGCTATTCCGATAAAGTGCATAGGGAAAAATACCAAATACACCCCTACGAAAGTAAGCCAGAAATGAATGTAACCCAATTTTTCGTCCATCATTCTGCCAAACATTTTAGGGAACCAGTGATACACACCCGCCATCATACCAAAGAAAGAAGCTGAACCCATTACCAAATGGAAGTGAGCCACTACATAATAAGTATCGTGCAAGTAAATATCCAAAGCATTGTTACCCAAAATAATACCTGTTACCCCACCTGAAATGAACAAAGAAACCAGACCAATTGAGAAAAGCATCGCGGGAGTGTAACGGATATTACCTTTCCATAGTGTAGTAATATAATTGAAGGCTTTTACTGCCGAAGGGACTGCAATAATGAGCGTCAGGAACATAAAGATACTACCCAAGAAAGGATCCATACCTGTTACAAACATATGGTGAGCCCAAACGATGAAAGATAGCACCGCAATACCCAATATAGAACCCACCATAGCCTTATAGCCGAAAATAGGCTTGCGAGCATTGGTTGCAATAATTTCGGAAGTAATACCCAAAGCAGGTAAAAGAACGATATACACTTCGGGGTGTCCGAGGAACCAGAATAGGTGTTGATACAAAATGGCACTACCGCCTGTATGATCAAGAGCCTGACCTGCTACATAAATATCTGATAGATAAAAACTTGTTCCCAAGCTTCTATCAAATACAAGAAGCAGAGCCGCTGAAAACAATACAGGGAAAGAAAGCAAACCAATAATAGCTGTAATAAAGAATGCCCATATAGTAAGAGGCAAGCGAGAAAAGGTCATTCCTTTGGTACGAAGGTTGATGACGGTAGTGATGTAGTTGATACCTCCAAGCAATGATGAAACAATAAACAAAGTCATTGATACCAGCCAGTAGGTCATACCCGAACCCGAACCTTTGAGGGCTTGTGGCAAAGCACTCAATGGTGGATATACTACCCACCCCCCTGCGGCAGGACCGCCGTCAAGGAAGAAGGAAGCCGCCATAATAACGCTTGAAGCAAAGAAAAACCAGTATGAAAGCATATTCAAAAAGCCCGAAGCCATATCTCTGGCACCAATCTGCAAAGGAATGAGGAAGTTGGAAAATGTTCCGCTCAAACCTGCTGTTAGCACAAAGAACACCATAATTGTTCCGTGCATTGTAACCAGAGCCAAATAAAATTCAGGGTCTAACTGCCCTTGTCCTGCTTCGCCAGTAACCCACTTGCCCAAAAGAGGCTTGAGCCAAGTGTAATCCATTTCAGGAAAACCAAGTTTCAAGCGGAATAGGATAGAAAGTAAACCGCCTACAAAAGCCCACAAAATACCTGTTACCAAAAATTGTTTGGCAATCATTTTGTGGTCAGTAGAAAAAACATACTTGGTTAAAAATGTTTCGTGATGATGCTCGTGATGCTCTTCGTGAGTGTGTACATCGTGAGCGTGTGCAACTGCTGATGCCATAGTATTTTCAAATAGTTAGAGTACGTGAGCGAAAAAAATTGTTACACAAATTTACAAAATTACATATCTTTATGCAAATATTTTTGCAAAATTTTTAGTTGTTCATAGGTGCATTTTCTACAAGAGCCTGTCCTGCCGCTTGTTTCATCTTAGTCTGACGCTTAATAGCTTCTGATACGTATTCTTTGTTTTTCACGACAAAAGGTTCTTGTTTAGCTACCCAAGCCTCATACTCTTTTTCATCAAGCACTACTACTCTCATACGCATACTGAAATGACCTCTTCCACAAATTTCCTGACAAACAATCTCATAATCAAAGGTTTCCCAACGAGCCTTAATATCTTTGGGGTCTCCTTTGGTGGTAGAAGGGTCAGGTTTCAGATATTCGGGGTTAGATTTCAATTCCTCACGCATTTCTTGGGTGGTTTTAGTAGGAACAAACCACATTGTAGTAGGCTGACCGGGAACGGCATCCATTTTCTGACGGAAATGAGGCAAACCTACACTATGAATTACATCTCGGGCACGAATCTTAAGCTGTACAGGCTTTCCTTTAACGAGCACAAGTTCGGTAGCTTGGAAATCATCATTTACATTTTTATCTGTGAAGTCCAAGCCCAATTCATTGACATCATCAGTATAACGGAAATTATAGCCTCCAAATTTGCCATCTTTACCCGGATAGCGTGCAATCCAGTTAAATTGCTTACCTACCACTTCTATCTGAATAGCATTTTCAGGAGCATCTTTGGTAACTTTTCTCCACAAATTCCAGCCTGTAAATACCAAAACTGCCAATATAATAGCAGGAACAATTGTCCATACTACTTCTAATTTCATATTATCAGGATAGAACGTAGCTTTATGGTTCCTTTTGTAACGATACTTGTAAGTAAAGTAAAACAAAGCCGTATTCGTTACCAAAAACATCAAAATAATGATTATATGAGCAATTTTAGAAAGCCAATCATACTCGGCACCGTGCATAGAGGCATCAGGTTGCCCCCAAAGAGCTATATGCTTACTGGCATACCAAAAAGCCCAAATGGTACCTGCTAATGGCAAAAGTAAAAACAAATAGGCGTGAAAATTATTGGTTGCTACATCAATTTCTTCACCTTTTTTGTTTTTGCTACGCAAAATAGATACTAGGTTTGACATTCTAAACACAATAAAGAACATCACCAGTACCAAAACTGCAATAGAAGTTAGAAGCAAGCCGTTCATAAGTTTTGAAAATTATTTTTTGCTATAAAAAAATGTTTAGCGAGTTTGTTTTCAAACATCAAAAAAATTTTAGATGCTGTGATGCAAACTTTCTTCCATCATAGGATGATTTTTGGCAATCAAACCTTGTTTTGAAAGTTGAGTTGCAAATACATACACGAAAGCACAAGCAAAAAGCATCAGCGTACCTATTTCCATAAGGAAAAACCCGCCATTACCTTTTACGGTGCCGGGCATAACCATCACAAAGAAATCCAAATAATGCCCCATAAGAATACCAAAAGCAGTAATTTTCAAGAAAATTTCTTTACGCTTGGCATCTCTTGTCATCAAGAACAGGAATGGGAAAAGGAAGTTGATGATTACATTCATCACAATCATTGGTGAATACACACCTTCCAAACCATCGTGGCGAGCTACCCAATATTCAATTTCTTCGGGGATATTAGAGTACGCCTGCAACATATATTGAGCAAACCAAATGTAAGTCCAGAATATACTGAAAGCAAACATAAATTTACCCAAATCGTGCAAATGATTCTCATTCACCATTTTCAAATAACCTTTTTCCTTCAAAAACACCACTGCAAGCGTAAGAATAGCAAGAGCTGAAACCCAAGAACTTGCAAAAACATACCAACCAAACATTGTACTATACCAGTGCGTATCAATGCTCATTACCCAGTCCCAAGCTGAAACAGATTCGCTCAAACCAAAGAAAACAATAAAAACTGCTCCAATGGTAATATTACGCTTATGATAGCTGAAATCCGTTTTATCGGTCAGATAATCTTCTGCTACTGAATTTTTGATGAGCATACGATACAATGCGTACCATATTCCAATAAAGGCTACCAAACGTAAAAGCCAAAACAAAGGGAAAGAGCCTGCTTCCAGAGGGAAGAAGAAAAATCCTGCCTTTCCTGCGATAATGGGGTCGTAAGTAGCTTTACCTTTTTCATAGAGGTCGTGGTGTGTCCAGTGGAAAAGGTCGTGCCCACCGATAAAGAAGGTAATCAATAAAACAGGTGCAGTAAAGGGTAAAAATGCTCCGAAAGCCTCCGCTACTCTACGAATAGTAGCCGACCAACCCGCATAAGCTACATATTGAATAGCCACAAAAAGCACACCCATAGCGGCTATGTAAGTAAAAAATACGCCATTGAGCCACAAGTTAGCCCAAAGACGCGTGAGAGGCGTTGCTCCGTGGTGCCCTTCTTCGGCGTGTTTGGTTGCCTCTTGAGCGGCTTTGCCTGCCTCGTGAGCTTCATGATGACCAAAACCAATACCTGCATACGCTAAAATAACTCCCAAAATAAGCAACACAAGCCCCACACCCATTCCAATCGTAAGTTTCTTTTTGAGTTCGGGAGTAAAGGTATATCTTTCATTCAAATCGTAATGTACGTGTACTTCTGCCATAAGTATAGTTTGTTAAAAATTTAGACACAAGACATCAGGCACAAGATAGGCTCTTGTGCGAAATTACTTTTTAGTTTCCTCTTTTTTCTCCTCTTTTTTTTCTTCTTCTTTTACCACAGGCGTACCATCAGGATTGATTTGCCCCTGCAGTACGTGTACATAACTCACGATTTTCCAACGCTCCAAAGCATTCATTTGTGAGGCGTGTGGCCACATTCTACCTTTTCCGTGAGTAATAACGTGGAAGATATGCCCACCATTGGCTTTGGCAATTTGCCCGCCAGTCAAATTGGCTACACCGCCATATTTTTGTCCTACTTTGCCATCGCCTTTACCTTCGGCTCCGTGGCAATGCTGGCAAAAATACTCGTACAAAACTTTACCTTCTGCTATTACTTGCTTGGTAATTTTCAGAGGATTTTTCAAGTTTTTTGCGGCTTCGTCCAAACTATCAGGGTGAGTGCGATAAACCATCAAGCCCAAATCGTACTCTTCGCCTGTGCTTGCGTCTTTGTAAGTAGTTTTATAGTTTCTACGAGCTACAGTACCTTGTGCAGGTTCACGCAAATTGATACCATAAGGGTTGATTTTATTGGTACTATCTTTTACCATACTATATGGCTCATAAGCCGTAGAAACATACATATTAGGAGCAAACTCAGTACCAGGGTCATTCGGACCACGCTGACACGAATGTAATACAAGGCTTGCTACAACCGCTGAAAAGGCAATATATTTTTTCAAGTTCATTGTACGTTTTCGTTTAATGTGTTAAGACTTTTCAACAATACGTGGAGGAGGTGTAGTTTCTGCACCATATTTGATAAGAATTTGGCTAATTTCTTCGGGAGATTTAGTGTTTTTTTCTAAATCAACCACCAAAGCGTACTTATCATCTGTGGTGCGTCTATCAAACATAAATTCCACTTTGCCAGGTCCCATATTGTTGGTAATCAGGAAAGTAGCTACCATACCCAAAGCACAAATCAGTACGGTTGCCTCAAAGGTTACAGGTACCATAGTAGGCGGATAAAGAGGGTTTTTTCCCCCAATTATCATAGGCCAATCTATTTTCATCATAAACACTATCATCGTGATAGCCAGTATCGTACCCGTAGCACCAAACATAAAAGCCGCAATAGGTATGCGTGTGCGAGGATGCCCAATGTATGTATCTATGTGGTGAATAGGGTGAGGCGAATATACTTCCTCCACTTTCACTCCATCTTTTTGTACTTTTTTTACAGCTTCTACTACTTTGTCTTCGTGGTCGTAGATGCCTACCAAATATTTTTTAGGTTCTTTACTTGCTGCCATTGTACTTGGTTTTTGTAAGTTTTAGAAATTATACTTGGTTTCCTTTGTCGTAAGCAGGACTTGCCTTCAATGCCTCTGCTCCCGCTTTGAGTTTGGCAAAGGCTTTGGCTCTTGCCTCTTCGCTGGTAGAGTTCAATACGGTTTTTACTTCAGCCATATTGATTACAGGCAAGTATTTTGCAAACAAGAAAAAGCAAACAAAGAACAAACCGAAGCTGAACACATAATCACCCACATCATAAATAGTAGGTACAAAGTAAGTCCAGCTGGAAGGCAGATAGTCTCTGTGCAAAGAGGTAACGATAATTACGAAACGCTCAAACCACATACCCACATTCACCACAATAGAAAGCACGAAAGTCCAAACCAAATTGGTACGAATAGATTTGAACCAGAAAAGTTGAGGTGAAATTACGTTGCAAGACATCATAGCCCAATATGCCCACCAATAAGGACCAAAAGCACGGTTGATAAAGGCATAGCTTTCTGCCTCTACTCCCGAATACCAAGCAATGAAAAACTCTGTGATATAAGCCACACCCACAATAGAACCTGTAAGCATTACGATTTTATTCATTAGCTCAATGTGTTCCATTGTAATATAATCCTCCAATTTATACACTACGCGTGTTACAAGCATTAGTGTAAGCACCATTGCGAAGCCCGAGAAAATCGCTCCTGCAACGAAGTAAGGAGGGAAAATAGTAGTATGCCAACCGGGAATTACAGAGGTGGCGAAGTCAAAACTTACTATGGTATGCACAGAAAGTACAAGCGGAGTAGAAAGACCTGCCAAAATCAAGGCTACATATTCATATCTTGCCCAAGTTTTAGAGCCACCTTCCCAACCGAAAGAAAGCAATCTGTAAATAAAAGCGGCAATAGGACGGCGTTTTTTAAGTTTGGCTTTGCGTTCTTCGGGAGTATCGGTAGGAAGCAAAGGGTTTTCTTCCAAAGTACGCACAAAGCGGTCGCGAATAGTACCCAAATCAGGAATAAGCCCTACATACCAAAATACCGTAGAAACGGTAAGATACGTAGAAATAGCGAACACGTCCCAAACAAGTGGTGAGTGGAAATTTACCCAAAGCGAGCCGTAAGTATTAGGTAATGGCAAAGCCCAATGAGCCAGCCAAGTACGCCCCATATGCATCAGAATAAATGAACCTGCACAAATAACGGCAAAGATAGTCATAGCTTCTGCGGCACGGTTGATAGAGGTTCTCCATTTCTGACGGAAAAGCAAGAGAATAGCAGAAATGAGCGTACCTGCGTGACCAATACCGACCCACCACACGAAGTTGGTAATATCCCAAGCCCAACCTACGGTTTTATTTAGCCCCCACACTCCAATTCCATACCACCAGGTTTGAGCTAAAGACAAACCGCCTACTACAAAAAGCACCACTGATACTCCAAAAGCCATTAACCAGCTTTTGCTGGGGGCTTCTTCTACCCTCTTACAGATGTCGTTGGTGATGTCGTGCATCGTTTTACCACCTGTTACGAGGGGTTCTCTTATGGCTGATGTTACTTGCATATATCCTGTTTGTTTTGAATACTGATGAAAAAATTAGGCTTTTTTGTTTTCGTCTTGATTTCTAATTTTGGCTAAATACGTAACGTTTGCTTTCACGTTGATTTCTTCAAGCAAGTGATAAGCACGAGGGTCGTTGGCAACGATGTCTTTCTTTTCGTTTTTGGTAATACCCACCAGTTTTACAATTTCACTTTCGGGGTCGTTCATATCTCCAAAAACAATTGCTCCCGTAGGGCAAGACTGCTGACAAGCAACCTTAATATCACCATCTTTCACTTTGCGTTTCTCTTTTTTCGCCTCCAATTTGCCTGCCTGAATGCGTTGTACGCAAAGAGAACATTTTTCCATAACCCCACGAGAACGTACCGTTACATCAGGGTTCAGTACCATTCTACCCAAATCAGATTGAGACATAAAGTTCACGGTGGTGAATTTTTCGTCGTTGGTATAGTTGAACCAGTTGAAACGGCGAACCTTGAAGGGGCAGTTGTTGGCACAATAACGCGTACCTATACAACGGTTGTAAGTCATTTGGTTCAAACCTTCTGAGCTGTGAGTAGTAGCTACTACGGGACAAACCGTTTCGCAAGGAGCATTATTACAATGCTGACACATTACAGGTAAAAATACCACTTCGGGGTTGTCGGAAGGTTCTTCCATTTTTTTATAGCCCCCGATACTCTTATCGTTTAAGTTCGCATCAGTGCTATAATAGCGGTCTATGCGTATCCAGTGCATTTCACGGGCATAAACGATTTCTTGCCTACCCACCACAGGTACGTTGTTTTCAGACTGACAGGCTATCAAGCAAGCACTGCAACCCGTACAAGCGTTGAGGTCAATAGCAAGTCCCCACCAATGATTTTTATTGTAGGCTTCTTCGTGTCCTTTCCACATTGTAAGCTCGGTAGGCTTTTTAGGACCTTCGGAAGTCTGAATGTATATGTCGTATTTTTCACGTATTACTTTGGGGTTTTTCGTATATTCGGCAAGTTTGGCTTCTCTAACGTGTCCTCTGCCCATTAGGGTTTGGTGAGTTTGCGTAAGAGCCATTTGCACTTTTCTATCAGTCTTACTCAAAGCAACTTCATCAGAAGCATACACCAAGCTTTCTCCCTTCACAGCAACCGCAGGATAAGCATTTTGCCCTACGCCATTACCGCATTTGCCTATATCGGTGTGTCCGTAACCCAAAGCTATAGAAATAGTATCTTTTTGCTGTCCGGGCTGAACCAGCACTGGAAGTTCAAAAGAAACACCTTTGGCAGTAACTTTTACAATATCTCCTGTTTCTACGCCCAATTCTTTGGCATAAGCCTTAGAAATGGCGGCGTAATTATCCCAAGTAGCCTTCGTAACAGGGTCAGGAAGTTCTTGTAACCAAGGGTTATTGGCAAATTTACCACTGCCCAAGCCAATTTTTGTGTATAAGTGCAGTTCCTTTCCTTTTCCTTCCTTGAAAGCAATGGCAGAAACCGCCGCATTTACATCAGCCTTGAAAGCAACAGCAGTAGCTTGGGGCTTTTCTTCTTTTTTGGTATCATCAGCCACAGCTACCGAAGCAGTTTCAAATACGCCATCGTGTAGTGTTTTTATCCAAGCATTTTCAAAATCAGCCCCTTTGAGCAAATTATTTTTCCAATAACCACGCAAGAAATTGTAGTAAGTGGTTTTAGAACCTGCCCAAGTAAGGAAGCTATCTTGTGCTTGGCGTGTGCCTTCGGGATAAATAAAAGTGATAGCGGGCTGTTGCAAGCTATAATGCCCTGCACAAGGCATCGCATCGCCCCAAGACTCTAAAAAGTTGGCGTCAGGGCAAATATATTTGCAAAGTTTGGCAGTTTCATCGGCACGGTCGGCAAGAGAGATGCTCAAAGCTACATTTTTCAAGGCTTCGGCAATTTCTTTACCACGAGGATAATCATATACTGGGTTTGTACCATAGAAAATTACAACTCCCACGCTACCTCCTTTGAGGTCATCAACGAATTTTGCCATTTCTTCGTCATTACCTTGCTTGGTATAATTGGGGTGAGCTAAATCTATGGTAGAGCCGTAGCTTGAAAGTTCATTATTGATAGCATTGACTAAAATCTGTACATTTACATCATTAGAACCACAAACTACGAGAGCCTTTCCTTTGGCATTTTTGAGGTCTGCGGCGGCTTTCTTAATTTTTTCTGCCACTGCATTATCTCCTATGGCAGGTACGCTCAAACCGCCAACTACTTCGTTGTAGAGGTGTGCTACTACCAAAGCCTCTTGCGAAGGACGAATAGCAGTACGATAGTCGGCATTTGCCCCTGTCAAAGACATTCCACTTTCAAACTGATAATGGCGAGAAATAGAGTTTTTGTCTTTGCTTAGGCGGCGAGTTTGTGCATATTGCCCACTATATTCCAAAGCATTGAGCCAAGTACCCAAGAAATCGGCATTGATACCTACTATTACATCGGCTTTGCTGAAATCGTAGGTAGGTAAAGCATACACACCAAAAGACTTTTCATTGGCTTTCAGAATACCATACGCCGAAATAGCATCGTAGGTAACTACTTTGGCAGAAGGATATTTTTTGGTAAATTCAGCTAAAACAGCCTTTGTGGAAGGGCTAATAATCGTATGCGTTACAATATATATAGTGCCCGAGGTGCTTTGCAAAGCATTGATAATTTCTTGGTCGGCATCTTTGATTTTAATTTTCTGATTGCCTTTCATAAAAGAATTGAGGCGGGCAAGGTCATATAGGTTCAGCACCGAAGCCTGCACACGAGCCGAAGTAGCCCCTTTGGTAACTTTGGAAAGCGTATTTCCCTCAATTTTGATAGGTCTGCCTTCACGAGTTTTTACCAAAATACTGCAATATTCGCCATCAGCAAAATAAGTGCTGGCGTAATAATTGGGAATAGAAGGGTCTATTTCTTCGGGCTTATTCAGATAAGGAATGGCATTTTTTACGGGAGCTTCACAAGCCGCCAGCGATACCGCCGCAACGCTAAAACCCATTAGTTTCAAAAAATCGCGTCGTGAAGTATTGCCGTTATCATCTTTTTCGGCAATAGGCAGAAATTCAGGAAACTCCTTATCTGCCTTTTTCACGAATTCAAGGTCATTGGTTAATTCTTCAAAACCTTTCCAATATATCTTTTTGTTTTCCATACGTTGAACTTGCTTTAAGTGAGCCTCACGAGGGAGGATTGAAGTAAGTTTTATGTAAAATTTGTTAGTAATGACACTTTGAACATTCCAAACCACCTATATCTTCCACTTTGAACTTGGTTTTTCCTTTGGATTTGTGGAAAGCAAGTAATTTTTCGTAATAAGGGTTCAAAACATCTTTGCCGTCAGCATCTTTGGTAGTGTAGCTTACGAGTGTTTGGCGGTGGCAATCTATACACCAACCCATAGTAAGTGGTGAGCGTTGTTGGATAACTTCCATTTCTTTTACTTCGCCGTGGCACTGCTCACAAGCAATTTGCCCTGCAACGGTATGTTGTGAATGGTTGAAGTAAGCCAAGTCAGGCAAATTATGCACTCTCACCCAAGGAATAGGCTGATTGTTTTCAATATAGCTATAAATTTTTTGCATATTGGGTGAGCCTGTCTTGATTGCATTATGGCAGTTCATACAAATATTTGCCGAAGGGATACTCGCTGATTTAGCTTTCATTACAGTAGTATGGCAATACTGACAAGCAATTTCGTATTTGCCAACGTGTAGCTTGTGAGAGAAAGGAATAGGTTGTGTAGGGGCATAACCAATTTGCATACCTATATCCATTACTTTATCAATACCTGCTTTGGAAATAACAAGGAAAATGATACCCGCTACTGTACCGATAAAGGCTTTGCTACCCAAAATTTTAGCCAAATCAAATTTAGATTCTACGATTTCTTTATCTGCTTCGTCCAAATCATCTCTTTGTTTAAGCAATTTAGTTAGCAAGGAAGTAAGAACCAAAAGCACTGCAAGGATAACGAGCAAAATAGTAGCTAATGCTCCCAAAATGATATTAGTATAACCACTATCAGCCGCTACGGCAGTTGTACCACCTGTTTGTGTAGCAGTGGGGGTAGCTTTTACAGGCTCTTTTTTGCTTTCTTCATCAATGTAAGCTAAAATGTTTTTAATATCTTGGTCAGAAAAATCGGGAAAGGAGTTCATTGCAGTCTGATTCCACTCATTGTACAATTTTACTGCAATGGCATCTCCGCTCTTAATCATTGATTGTGAGTTACGAATCCATTTAATAAGCCAAGCTTCTGTGCGGCGTTGGCTTACATCTTTCAGAGCAGGACCCGTAGCATTGGCGTGAATTTTGTGGCAAGTAGCACAATTTTGTGCATATAATTCTTTACCCTTGGCGGCATCGGCTTTGTCTTGAGCCATCAGAGTATTAGAAAGTAATAATACCCAACAAGTTGCTATCGCCAAGATATACCGAGTAAAAGTTTTGTTGTGCATAGAAGTAAAATTATTAGCGTACATTTTTTCTATTGAAAAAATCGGTTCTTTTAGCAGTACAAAAATAATAGGCGTTTTTTTACTTGCAAACACAATTCGCAACAAATTCAAAATTTTTGAAGCAGATTTTTTTAGCCCTTTCATAAAATACTGATTTTCAATGTTTAGCTAAAAAATACAAAGATAATTTAGAATTTTTCTAAACAAAAACCTCTCTTATATCAAAATATGCTATGTATGTTACTTTCTGTTGCAGAAGTTTGTTTCAAGATAACTGCACTTTTTCTACCCAAATTTTATCCTTCACCACTACCACTGCTAGCAAATTCAGCATCTTTTTGCTTTGCAAAAGTGTATCCTTTTGGTAATAACTCAAAATTTGCTCTTTTGCTTCTTGCATTGTGTCTGAAAGCAGGTTTTCTTGCTCTTTTTTCAGATATTTTAGCTCAATAGCAAATTGATGATGCGTAAAAGGATTGTTAGGACGAATAAACAGCTCTATATCCACATAGCCTCCACCCGCTACTTCTCGCTCACTTTGCACCCAAAAAATATTGGCATTTATCAGATATGCCAAAAACACCATTTTTACGTGTTTTTCATCAAAACGAATGTAATCTCGGTTGGAAAGACTTTGAAGTAACTTTTCTATCAAGACAAAAAACTTTTCGTAACTGCCCGTAATTGCCATATCCGAAAGTGCTTGTTGCGTATCATCTTGCAAGCCTTTTAGCTCGCCATAATTCTGCAAAATCTCCGAATAATACTGCCAATACAAATCGCCTATTACTTTGTTGGGTACTTTGAAAGAAATAAAGCCACTTGGCAAGGTTTCTTTAATCGTC
>CAZZLW010000036.1:0-148613 GCA_964654605.1 uncultured Cytophagales bacterium
AAAGTGAATTTTAAGATTGTTTTTTTCGGGTTTAGAGCGATGATGTCGCTCATAGCGACATCATCGCTTGCTATGAAATTTTCAATTTATTGGCTATTTTTAGGAAAGGAATAATTTTACAGAAAATCAGTGATAGTTTTGTCATAAAAAATGCAAAAACTTATACCAAATTCAGACATTTTGTCATAAAAAATATTTTGGCTTATCTTTTGAAGGTTTAGCGTTGTACAGGAGTTGAATAGGTTTTGGAGATGCTTCATTCACAAAATCAATAAAATCTTGAAAATCCTGCAAATCTATTTGATTTTGGTATAAAATTTTACCACTATGAACTTCAATCGTTATACTATCAAAAGTCAGGAGTTGTTGCAACAGGCAAGTCAGATTGCTTTGGGAAATCAGCAACCTATTGTAGAAACCGGACACTTGGCAAAGGCTCTGTTAGAAAGTGATGAAAACACCATAAACTTTTTGTTTCAAAAGTGTGGTGCAAGCAAAAATTTTGTCAAAAATAAAGTAGATGAGCTTATTTCCACTTATCCTAAATCATCAGGCGAAAGTCCATATCTTTCTAACGAAGCGGCGGCGGCTCTGCAACGTGCCGAACGCAATTTGAGCGAGTTCAAAGATGAATACGTAGCCATAGAGCATATTCTCTTGGGCTTGCTTTCGGGTAAGGATAAAACTGCTCAAATTCTAAAAGATGCGGGCTTTACCGAAAAAGCATTGGTGTTGGCTATCAAAGAGTTGCGAGGCAATAGTCGCGTAACCGACCAAAATGCTGAAGCCAAGTATCGTTCTTTGGAACGCTATTCCAAAAACTTAAACGAGCTGGCACGTCAGGGTAAAATAGACCCCGTGATTGGTCGTGATGAAGAAATTCGTAGGGTTTTGCAAATTCTTTCCCGCCGAACCAAAAACAACCCTATTCTCTTGGGTGAGCCCGGTGTGGGTAAAACGGCTATCGTAGAAGGTTTGGCTCAAAGAATTGTCAATGGTGATGTTCCTGAAAACCTGAAAACCAAAACCATCGTAGCTTTGGATATGGGGCTACTGGTGGCGGGAGCAAAATATAAAGGTGAGTTTGAAGAGCGTTTGAAATCGGTTATCAAAGAAGTAACAGACTCGGAAGGAGAGATTATTCTTTTCATAGACGAAATACATACGCTCATAGGAGCAGGTGCAGGAGGCGATAGTGCAATGGATGCCGCCAACCTCTTGAAACCAGCTTTGGCTCGTGGCGAATTACACGCCATTGGAGCTACTACGCTCAATGAGTATCAAAAGTACATTGAAAAAGACAAAGCCCTTGAACGCCGTTTTCAAGCCGTAATGGTTGATGAACCCAGCCCCCAAGATGCCATTTCCATTTTGCGTGGAATTAAAGAAAAATATGAATTGCATCACGGTGTTCGCATTAAAGACGATGCCATTATTGCGGCAGTAGAACTTTCGCAACGCTATATCTCTGATAGGTTTTTGCCTGATAAAGCCATTGACCTAATGGACGAAGCCGCCGCAAAACTCCGTATGGAAATTGATTCTATGCCCGAAGAACTGGACGAGCTTAACCGCAAAATAATGCAATTGGAAATAGAGCGTGAGGCTATTCGCAGAGAAAAAGATGTGGAAAAAGAGAAAATTCTTTCCAAAGAAATTGCCGAACTTTCTGAAAAACGTGATAGCCTGATGGCTAAATGGAAATCTGAAAAAGAAATTGTTGATAAAATTCGGGCTGAAAAAGAAAATATTGAGCGATACAAAATTGAAGCTGAACAAGCCGAAAGAGCAGGCGACTATGGCAGAGTAGCCGAATTGCGGTATGGTAAAATTTTAGAAGCAGAAAAACTACTCAAAGATTACCAAACACAACTCAAAGAGTTGCAAGGCGAAAATTCAATGCTACGCGAAGAGGTTACCTCTGAAAATATTGCCGAAGTAGTTGCCAAATGGACAGGTATTCCTGTACAGAAAATGCTTCAATCTGAAAAAGAAAAACTTTTGCATCTGGAAGAGGAACTTTCTAAACGAGTTGCAGGACAAGCACAAGCTATTCAGGTAGTAGCTGATGCCGTAAGGCGTAGCCGTGCAGGGCTCAATGACCCCAAACGCCCAATTGGTTCGTTCCTCTTTTTGGGTACAACAGGGGTAGGTAAAACCGAACTTGCCAAAACACTTGCAGAATATCTATTCAATGATGAAAACAATATGGTGCGAATAGATATGAGCGAGTACCAAGAACGCCACGCCGTAAGCCGCTTGATTGGTGCCCCTCCCGGCTATGTGGGCTATGATGAAGGCGGACAACTTACCGAGGCAGTGCGTAGAAAGCCTTATAGCGTTATTTTGCTTGATGAAATTGAAAAGGCTCACCCAGACGTGTTTAATATTCTTTTGCAAGTGCTTGACGACGGAAGATTGACTGACAACAAGGGTAGAACCGCTAACTTCAAAAATACCATTATCATAATGACCTCCAATATGGGTTCAAGCATTATTCAGGAAAATTTTGCAAGAATAAATGAAGAAAATGAGTTTGATGTAGTGGAGGAAACCAAAGAGGAGGTATTAGCTTTGCTTAAAAAGCAAATTCGTCCTGAATTTCTGAACCGTATTGATGAGATAGTGATGTTCAGACCGCTCAACAAAAAGGATATTTTACGAATTGTGGATATTCAACTTGCAGGAGTGAAAGAAATGCTTGCTGAAAATCAGGTGGAAATTGAATTTGATAAGAAAGTAAAAAGAGTGCTTGCAGAAGTTGGTTTTGATGCCCAATTTGGTGCCAGACCGCTCAAAAGAGCTATTCAGAAACGATTGCTCAACGAGCTTAGCAAGGAAATTCTTGCAGGTAATATCCAAAAAGATAGTGCAATTTACGTAACTACTGATGAGTACGATAGAATCGTATTTGAAAATATCGTAAAAGCAGAGGAAGTGTAGAATTGGATACAAGACAAGAAAGTAGCGAGAAAAGAAAAAAATAAAGGGCTTCGTTTTTAGCGAAGCCCTTTGTTTTTAGCCCAAAAATCCTTATTCATTTTTCACAATACGAATGGTTTTTTGCTCGCCATTGGAAGCAGTAACTTTCAAGAGGTAAATGCCTTTGGCTAAATATTCAAAATTTTGCTCAAATTCGTTTTTACCTTCTTGTAAAGAGAGTTGTTTTTCAAAAAGTTTTACACCTTCCATATTGAAAACCTGCATTGTAGCTTCTAAGTTTTCAGGAGCAAAACATTCTAAAGTGCCTTTTTCTTTGAAAGGAGTAGGATAGAAACTTACTTCCAAATCGTTGTAAGGCTTGATATAAACGCTTTCTACGGGGCTGAAACTTTGTTTTCCGTCTTTTTCTACAATACGCAAGCGATAGTAGTAATGCCCAAATTCTATGGCTTTATGTTCATAAGTATAGAGAGCGGCTTTGTTTTGAGCAGGAACTCTATCCAAACTCACAAAAGTTGAACCGTCTTTGCTCCACTGGATTTCAAAATAGTTCAAATTGATTTCTTGGGCTGTTTGCCACATTAGGCGATTGTAGGGCTTTTCTCTTTTGGCACGGAAAGAAAGAAATTCCACAGGCAAAACCACGCCCGAATTTTCGGGTATGCTGATACGATAGCCACATTCATCGCCAGCAAAGCCATCAAACATTATGTAATAAGTCTTGCCCGGTGTAAGTCCTGTAACCGTGATAGAACCGCTTGAGCCTACTGGTCCCGTAGGGTCAGGGCAAGAGGAAATAGGCTTCCAAATGCCTGTTTCGCAATCTGTGCCAATTACTTCGTAAATTTGAATTTGTATGCCTTGGTCGCAAGGCGGACCGCCATTAGGGGCATTGGAGGTAATAGCCCATTCAAAAGTAGCTTGAATATCACCAGCTACAAATTGCAAGAAAGAATTGTTTTCTATAGAAGCCGAAGCACTACAAAAAGTTTGGCTTAGATTGTTCAAATTATTGTAAAAATTAGGATTGTAGGATACGCTGGTTACTCCGCAATAGCCGTTCAGATTGCTAATAACTGGTGCGGCACTACACGTATTGGCAGGAGCAGGGTTAGCACCACAAGGGGGAATAGTAGTTACTCTTACCCTAAAAGAGCCTCTGCTTTCAAAGCCATCAAATTCGCCATCTACGGCAATGAGGTAAGTCGCACCTATGGTTAGCCCTGTAAGATTGAGGCTTTCTGCACCCCCATAGCCTAAGTTATCTCGGCAATTCAAGAATGTAATGCCACATACACCACTGGAATTGTGATACACGTTAAACTCAACATCTAAACCTCGCTGGTTTCCTGTACCGCTGGGGTTACCTGCATCGGGTTCTACTTCTACGGTTACATTGGAAGCCGTAGCTATAAAACTAAACCAAACCGTATTGTTGGAAGCAGTATTGGCACTACAAAATGTTATAGGATCGGCAGCCATTCCTTGTACTGCTCCAAGTACCCAGCCTTTATTGATTTCAACGGTATTTCTATTGGCACAAGCATCGTTATTGCTCATTACAGCAATAGAAAAGGGAGCTTGGTCGTTGGCGGTATAGCCTGTAACCATAACATAGTAAGTTGCTCCTATACTCAAACCTGAAAGAATAGCCATTTCGCCTTTGGCATTAGAATACTGGTCGGTGCAATTTATTTGTGTAAGTGAGCCACAAGAGCCAGAATATATAGCCAAAGCTAAATCAGTATTTGTAGTGCTGGTAGTAAGTGGATGCACAATAACCAGATGGTTGGTTTTAGTAGCAATAAACTTGTACCATACAGAACGATTAGGGCTTCCGCAGGTAATAGAGCCATCGTTTGTGGCAAAAACATTTGTTCCAAAAATACCCGGCTTATCCACTTCAATATCACGAGCATTCAGGCAAGCATCGTTAGCAGGGGGCGAAGCTACTCTAATACAAAAATCGGCTCTATCAGTGGCAGATGCTCCTGATACCGAAATGTAATAGATATTGCCAATGGTAAGCCCTGTAACCCATCTGCTTTCTGTTGCCGAACCACTAGAAAAATTATTGGTGCAGTTGATTTCCGTAAGCCCGCTGGTATAAAAAGTAAAACCTAAATTGCCAAGATAAGCAGTTGAATGTCCTGCGGGTATGAGTTCTATAAAATGGTTGGTATGCGTAGCGGTAAATCTGTACCAAACGGTTCTTGCGGTACTTAGGCAAGAGGAAGTACCATCAGAATTAGCCAAATGATTATTGCCGGGTGTACAATCGGCATTTATGGTTAAAATTGTAGCATTGGCAAAAGCATCGTTCGCAGGTGGAGCGATTACTTTAATATAAAACCAATCTTCGTGGGTAGTAGCGGGGGCACTGGAAACCATAATTCGGTAGGTTTGCCCCACGGTAAGCGATGTATAAGTGTAAGCCTCATCTATGCCCGCTCCATTAGCCTCTTCGGTACAAGTACCCAAAACCGGCGTAAGACTGCCACAAGAACCTTGAAACAAACGAAATCCTAAATTTGCGGTTGTAGTGAGAATATCTAATTCTATGCGGTGTGTGGTATGAGTAGCAGTAAATTGGTACCAAACACTTCTTGCTGTATTTAGGCAGGTAGTAGAACCATCATTTGTTGCCAAAATATTTGTACCTAAAATAGGGTTGCCATTGGGAGTAAGGGCTACCGCATTGGAACAGGCATCATTTGGGGGGGCACCTCGCACCGATACGCAAAAATTGCCATTCGTTGTTCCATAGGCACTTACACGTAGCAAGTACGTCTGACCTACTACAAAACTGCTGTAAGTTGTTTGTTCATCTATATCAGTGCTACCCGCATCTATACAAAAAAGCTTAGTCAGAGAGCCGCAAGAGCCACTATACACTGCAAAGGCTACATCTAAGCCTGCAGAAATTACATCAGCCAAAATGTAATGAGTAGTTTGGGTAGCTGTAAAGCTATACCAAACCGTACGACTATTGGCACTGGTACAACCGCCTGCATCTAAAGCCTCAGAAGTAGCCGTATTGGTTTGTCCGTTGGTACATATAGCATTGATAGCAATAGGAAGTGCATTTACACAATTGTCGTTAGAAGGTTGTGCCAAACCAGTTCCCCATACTCCTAACAATAAAAATCCCCCGAAAAGTAAATATTTTAGCATAGGCATTTCAATTTTTTCGCAAAAATAATAAAAAAGTTACAAGTTTCAAAAATATACTAAAAGTTTTGTTTTTGCTTCATGAAATTGATGAAGAGGTTTTAGAACAGAAAAAGCGACTTATTTTTGTGTTGAAAATCGCAATTTTTTATTAAAAATATTGCAAAAGATGAGATATAAGGCAAACTTTGACAATTTATACACTTACAACAGAAAAGGTAAATAAAAATTTGCGTAAATTTTTAAGTTTTCTTACTTTTGACTTATGGATTTTGGCAAACTTAAAGATATTAGCCACGTAGATTTTCGTTTGCCACCAAGCAGGCAGGCAAACGAGAAAGTTTTGCGTAATTATCCAACCAATCATTTGCAAGTATGGGCGGGGCTTCCTGTGTGGTCGCAAAAAGAATGGGTAGGGAAAATCTATCCGCCCAAAGCCCAAAGCAAAGATTTTTTGAAATACTACGCTGAGCAGTTCAACGGCATAGAACTCAACACTACGCACTACCGCATTCCCGATAAGGCTACCATTGAACAATGGAAAAACCAAGTGAGTGGAAATTTTCGCTTTTCGCCCAAATTTCCACAGCCCATTTCTCACGAAAAAATGCTCCAAAACTGCCAAGATTTGGTCATAGAATTTTGCAAGGCTATCAGTGAACTGGGGGAAAACTTGGGACTTTCCTTTTTGCAATTGCCACCATATTTTGAACTCAAACACCTACCAATTTTAGAAAGTTTTTTAGCTCAATTTCCTACAAATATTCCCCTTGCCGTAGAGTTTCGACACGCTTCGTGGTTTAAGGGAGAAAATTTTGAAAAAGCCGCCGAAATCTTGGAAAAATACAATAAAAGCACCGTCATTACTGATGTAGCAGGCAGAAGAGATGTTTTGCATCAACGCATTACTAATTCTGCCCTTATGGTGCGATTTGTGGGCAATGGCTTGCACCCCACCGATTATAGCCGACTTGACGAGTGGATTTGGCAAATTAGCCAGTGGCAAAAACAAGGCTTGCAGTCGCTTTACTTCTTTTTGCACGAACCCGATAACATTTTAGCCCCTGAAATTGCTTTATATTTCATAGAAAAGTTAAATTTGACTTGTAGGACTAACTTGCCCTTACCTAAATTTTTTGACAAAAATATTCAAATGAAACTTTTTTGATTGTTTTACCCTAAACCTTATTTATTTATGCGAAAAATTATTCTTTTTTTCTTGTTCCTTTTTCAAGCGAACATTTCTTGGGGGCAATTTAGCCAACAGCAAAAAGAGGCTATAAAAGAATTGATGAGCTATCCGAGTGTTAATTACTCTTTCAACATCAATTTTAGCACAACAGACTATGCTACACTTTTGTATCCTTCTTTGAATATATATGAACTTTCCATAGAGCAATTGGAGCAAAAACTACAAAATAGCTACAAAGATGCTCCTATCTATGGCAGAATATCCGCTTTATTTTACCAAAAAAAGGAGCGAAACGAAGCCGAAAAGTATTTTAATAAAGCCATACCGCTTTTCAAAGAATGGCAACAAAAAGAGCCTCAAAATCCGCTTGCATACCTGTATATGATAGACTATTTGTGGAGCGTAGAAACTTATCCACTTTTACAAGAAACTTTGCAGGAACTATCGCAAAAGTTTCCGAATGATAAAGCCGTAATTGTCAAAAACTTTGAGTTTTCGCTTTTTGTAAAAAATGATGTAGTAGCCGCTCAAAGCTATTTAGATGCCTTTGAAAAACAAGTAGAACCAAATAACTTAGCTTTTCTCGTTTACAAGCAGAATTTGCTTTGGTATAAGTTTCTTTTAAGGCTAAAAGAAAATCCTACAAATACTTCTGTATCTGACTTTTCTTTCGCAGAAAAAGCCTTCAAAGCAAGTCCTAATTCAATTGCTTATGGGCATTTTTATTACTATTGTGTTACGGCTTCAAGCTATGAATATATGGCAAAATGGATTTTTCAAAATTCTCAAAAAATTAAGAACAACGACAACTATCTTGAGCTCATCAGAGAAAAAGATAAAAAGCGAATAAAACTTTTGCAAGAAGCAGAGCGGTTCTTTGTGAAAAACCTTGAAAAAGCCCCCAAAATTCAGAAAACTTATATCTTGAATAATTTGGGGGTGGTGTATATTTTTTTAGCAGAAGCCAAAAAGGCTATGGAGTGTTTTGAAAAGGCTTGGCAAATAGAAAAGAATAGAAACTTTTTGGAAGCCGCTATTCTTGTGGCAAGTGCAGATAAACAATGGACTGATGCCGAAAAATATTTACAATTGGCTTTGAGCGAAAATCCACAAGAATTGCAACATTTGGCGATGCTTGTAGTTATTTATAGCACCAAGAAGCCCAACCCCGAACTTTTGAAAAAGTACATTACGCAAATTGAGCAAATTGGCTCTTCTAATGAACTTCGCAGTGAAGTTTTAGCCGTTTGGAATATGAAACAAAACAATTTGGAGCGAGCCGAATTTTACATAGATTTGCTTCCCGAAAATAGAGGGATACCTTACAGAATGGCACTTTCTGTTCTGAAAGATGATACCACAAACGCTAAAAAATATTTTGAAAAACTATGGGCAGAAGATAAAGAAGACAAAGACCTGCTCAAAGCCAAACAGATTTTGAATTTTTAGTTAGATTGTAAATTTTGTACGGCAAAAAATGCTCAACAACACTGAATTTAGAAAATTAGCTCATCAGGTAGTAGATTGGATAGCTGATTATTGGGAGAATATAGAACATTACCCTGTAAAATCGCAGGTGAAGCCTCGTGAAATCTTTGAGGCACTGCCCGAAGAAATGCCCGCAAGTGGTGATGATTTTTCGGCTATTTGGCAAGATTTTCAGCAAATTATTCTCAAAGGTATTACGCATTGGCAAAGCCCCAACTTTTTTGCTTATTTTCCTGCTAATTCCAGCTACGAGTCGCTTCTGGCAGAAATGCTTACAGCGGCTCTTGGGGCTCAATGTATGATTTGGGAAACCAGCCCTACCGCCGCCGAATTAGAGGAAAAAATGATGCATTGGCTCAAAAAAGCCTGTGGCTTGCCCGAAGCGTGGAGTGGAGTTATTCAAGACACGGCTTCTTCGGCTACGCTTTGTGCTTTGCTTTCGGCAAGAGAAAAACTTTCTGATTTTCAAATCAATCAAAGAGGCTTTGAAGGTTTTACCAATTTGAGAGTATATGCTTCTACGCAAACCCATTCTTCCATTGAAAAGGACGTCAAGATTGCAGGCATAGGCAAAGAAAATTTGGTGCAAGTGCCTTGTGATGAGGCGTTTGCTATTCGTACCGATTTGCTTGAAAAACTCATTGAAGCCGATTTGCAGTACAGCAAAAAACCGCTTTGTATTGTGGCTACACTCGGAACTACGAGTTCAACTGCCTTTGATAACTTGGAAAAACTCGCCCAAATTGCCGAAAAGTACAGCATTTGGCTTCACGTAGATGCCGCCTACGCAGGTACGGCTTTTCTTTTACCTGAATATAGGCATTACCTAAAAGGCATTGAAAAAGCTGATAGTTATGTTTTCAATCCGCATAAGTGGATGTTTGTAAATTTTGATTGCTCGGCGTATTTTGTCAAAGAAAAAGAGTGGCTTATCCGTACTTTTGAAATTTTGCCCGAATACCTGAAAACTAAAAACGATAGTCTTGTCAATAACTATCGCGACTGGGGCATACCTTTGGGCAGGCGTTTTAGAGCCTTGAAACTTTGGTTTGTAATGCGAAGTTGGGGCTTGCGAGGTTTGCAAAAACGTTTGCGTGAGCATATTCAGCTTGCCCAAGAGCTGGCTCGTAAAATCGCCGCTCACCCCGATTTTGAAATTTTAGCTCCTACTACGCTGAACCTAATTTGTTTCCGCTACAAGCCCACACATATTTCAGACGAAAACTTACTCAATAGCTTGAACGAAAAACTCTTGCATACGCTCAATGCCACAGGTAAAGTATATATGAGCCACACTAAACTCAATGGTAAATACACTTTACGTATCGTAATAGCCCAGACGTATGTTTTACAAAAGCATATTTGGAACGCTTGGCAACTTATTCAGGAAAAGGCTGAAAAGTTACAGAGTGGTTATTTAGAAACCTTCTAAATTATGCTATTCTGATAAAAATCATTTATTTTTCTCGTTGCTACCTGCTATTTTTGTGCAAACATTTGATTTTTACAATCGGTTTGCAAGAAAAATAGTTGAGCTATGTACGATTCATTCAAAGCAGTTTGCCTCACTCATCACAATGCTTCGGTAGAAGTGCGAGAAAAATTTGCTTTGTCGGAAAAGGAAACCCAAGACTTTCTGTTGTATCTGAAAGATATTTTTGAACTCACAGAAGCTCTGGTGGTTTCTACTTGCAATCGTACAGAGATTTATTACCATTCTGAAAGAGAACTCAATGAGGCTATTTTACAGGCATTGGTAGCTTTCAAAGGGGATAGCTCGCTGGCAAGATATATCAAAAATTTTCAAATCTTTCAAGGCAGAGAGGCTATTGAACACCTTTTTGAGGTAGCTTTGGGACTTAATTCGCAAATTCTTGGCGATATTCAGATAATCAATCAAGTAAAAAAAGCCTATAAGTATTCTGCTGATTTGCAAATGGCAGGAGCCTTTTTGCATCGCCTGCTTCATAGCATTTTCTTTACCAACAAGCGTATCAGTCAGGAAACTTCTTTTCGCGATGGAGCGGCTTCGGTGGCTTATGCGGCGGTAGAATTGTTGCAATCTATACAAATGCTTTGGGAAAATCCTAAAATTTTGGTTTTAGGTATAGGAGAAATTGGTGCAGATGTTTGTAAAAACTTACAAGGGAAATTTTCGGGAGTTCGTATCTGCAACCGAACTGCTGAAAAAGCCCTGGCATTAGCCGAAGAAACTGGCTTTGCGGTAGCAGATTTTGCCAATGTTTGGCAAGAAATAGAAGAAGCTGATGTAGTGATTTCATCGCTATCGGTAGCCAATTTTGTGAGCAAAGAAAAGTTTGCAGGCAAAGAAATTCTAAAACAAAAGTATTTTATAGACCTTTCTGTGCCTCGTAGTATAGCCACAGATACAGAAGAAATTGCAGGTTTTTTGGTGTATGATATTGACCACCTGCACGAGAGAACCCAAGAAACGCTCAATCGGAGAAAAACAGAAATTTCTGCTGTAAATGCTATTATGCAAGAAGCTATCGCAGAGTTTTTGGATTGGAGCAGAGAAATGGAAATTTCGCCTGTGGTGCAGAAAATCAAAAATGCTTTGGAGCAAATCCGCAAAGAAGAACTTTCCAAATACAGCAAGAAAATCAGCGAGCAGGAAGCTGAATTATTGGATAAAATTACAGGCAATTTGATGCAAAAAATCTTGAAGTTTCCTGTCTTGCAACTCAAAGCCGCTTGTAAGCGTGGCGAAGCCGATACGCTAATGGACGTTTTGAGCGAACTCTTTGACCTTGAAAAAGCAAAAGATAAAAGATAAGGAATAGATACATACCTGTTCCTATTCACTTTTTGCAAATAAAACCGACAAAAAACGCTTCTTAAACGGCTTTTTGTCGGTTTTTTCTGCTTATTGCTCCTCTTTTTTCAGTAGAAACTTACTGGTAGTGAGTTGGTTTTTGAGGCGAGATTCTTCGTAAGTGAGCTTGGAAGGCACACGGCTATCGTTAATTTGTTTGTATTGCAAAGCCTGTTTGAAAGGAAAATCAGGTACTACAAGTTTGACACGCTTATTTTGCATCATTACTGAATTTCTACCCAAATCAGCAATGCCTTCTATCACCCAATCAGAAGTTTTTTTCTTTTCAAATCGGCAAGTATTGCAAATAAAATCTTCCACTTCGCCGTATTTATCTTTACGACCTGTAACTCTCAAAACTTCTTCACCCTGATACCACAAAGTAACTTTACCACAACATTTATCGCAATCTCTGTGAGCATAGACAGGCTTGGTGAACCAAACTCTGCTTTTGAAGCGGAAAGTTTTATCGGTTAAAGCTCCTACAGGGCAAACATCTATCACATTACCCGAAAAATCGTTATCAATTACATTCTGAATGTAAGTGCTAATTTCGGCGGCATCGCCACGATGCAAAACGCCGTGAACTCTGCCATTAGTGATTTGGTCGGCGGTAAAAACACAACGATAGCATAATATACAGCGAGTCATATGCAGTTGTATTTTATCGCCAATATCAATTTTTTCAAAAGTACGGCGTTCAAACTCGTAGCGAGTAGCTTGCTTTCCGTGCTGATAGCCCAAATCTTGCAGATGACATTCCCCTGCTTGGTCGCAAATAGGGCAATCCAAAGGGTGATTGATGAGCAGAAACTCTACTACCCCCTCACGAGCTTTGATAACTTCCTCATTGATAGTATTTTCTACAACCATTCCGTCTTGTACGGTGGTAATGCAAGACGGCACAAGTTTCGGCATAGGACGAGGGTCTTTGGCAGAACCTTGCGTAACTTTCACCAAACAAGTACGACATTTCCCTCCTGAACCTTTCAATTTGCTATAATAACACATAGCAGGCGGCACAATTTCGCCACCAATTTTACGAGCCGCTTGCAAGATAGTAGTACCCGGCTCTACTTCTACGGTGATATTATCTATGGTTACTTTCAAAAGATTGTTCTGTTCCATTGGTGTAAGCATTATTTTTACAAACCTACAAATTTTTTTGTTTTAGGCAAAAAATACAACATTTTTTGTAAAATACTTTTTGTAGAGCGTTTTTGTTTGATAGCTCTTGATAAAAGTAGTTTTTTTGTAATTGTTTAGGAATATAGACACAGGAAACAAGAATCAGGAAACAGGATTTGTCAGACAAAAAATGAGAAGAGATAAATCCCTTAAAGTCTTGAACATCAAACGATAAACTTTTTGAACATAAAAAATTATGTTTTTTCTTAACATTCCCTACTCCACATACTCCAATGAAGTTTGGCTATGTAGCAGGCTATCAGGCATTTGGTAGGTTTGAATTTGTTTGAGGCGTTTTTTTGAGTCGTATTGGTAGATATGGTAATATTCTGAATAAATTTCGTTGATAGACGATTTAAGTTGCAGATGTTTCATTATTAGCTTGTTTGTAGCATCATAAAAGTAATTTGTTTCAAAGAAAAAGTTTTGATTTTTATCAGAAAATCTGATTTTTTTCAGTCTTTGGAGCGAATCGTAGTGCTGATAGCGGATATTGAGCGTGGTATCGGTATCGGTACAAAAATAGTATTTCACCTTACGAATTTCTGAACTGATGAGCGAATCTTCTTGGTAGATATAAGGCTCTAAAACTTCTTTTGGGGTAATTCTACTAAATTTATTCTGACTTTGCAACTGAAAAAATGTTTGATTGAGGCTGTACTGCATTATTTCAGGACTGATAGGCTCTTTTATGAGGATATTGTTGCATTTTTTGTCTAAGCAAACAATGATTTTAGAGAGTTTTCCTGCGGAATTGTAATCATAAAAAATAGATTCATTTTCTGCAATTAGGCGTTTTTTTTCATCAAAAGATTGGGTAAAGGTATCTACTAAAACCAAATTGTTTTTCGTAAAGGTGGTTTGGACGATAATTTTTCTCTGAAAATCTGTTTTTTTCAAGAAGAAACTTTTGGAAAAGCGATTATCTCTATTAAACCAAAAAATAAGCAATACAAGCACAAATAAAGCGAGTAAGCCGAAAATTAGCTTACGGCGGTGTTTTTTTCTAAATTTGAATTTAAGCAGATGGGAGAGCATCTTCGGAAAGCATTTTTCTGAAATAAATATCAAATTTTGTACCTGTGCCTACTTCGCTTTGTACTTCAATTCTGCCGCCAAGAGCTTCTACTTGGGTTTTGCATAGGTATAAGCCCATTCCTTTGCCTTCTTTGTCTAAATGAAAGCGTTGGTACAAGCCAAAAAGTTTTTGTCGGTGTTTGCGGAGGTCAATGCCTACGCCATTATCTTGTATGCTCATTACAACTTCATCAGCCAGTTCTTTGGTAGTAATCTGAATAGAGGGCTTACGCTTGGGGTGGCGATACTTGATAGCATTGCTGATAAAATTGTAAAGAATACTTTTTAAGTAAGATTTGACAAAGTTGATTTCCTGAGCTTCCAAATGGATTTGCAAATCTACTTCGGTTTCGTTTTTGAAATTATCTTCCCACACTTGCTCAATCATTTCAGAGAAGTTCATTCGCTCTACATTTTGATTTTTACCCTTACGGATTTCTAAAATTTCGTTGAGGTCTTGCAATGTTTGTTGCATTGCGAAGCTGGCTTTTTTGATATGTTGCAAAATTTCTGCATTGAGCGGGTCGTTGAGGTTTTCGGTATTGAAAAGGCTGGTTAGCCCCAAAAGTTGAGCCACAGGCGAACGTAAATTGTGAGCGGTAATGAAAGCAAATTGCTCTAATTGTGTATTTTGATTGGCAAGTTCTAAATTGGCTTTTTTGAGTTGGGCAGTACGTTCATCTACGATTTGCTCTAAATTTTCGTTGTATTTTTTTAGGGCAAGGTTTTGCTCTTCAATAATTTTATTTTTTTCGGCGAGCTGGTCGCGGCTGGCTTCTAGCTCCTCGCGTTGCTGTTTGAGTTCTTCGTTTTGTATTTCAATTTCTTCCTGCTTTTGTTGGAGTAATCGGGTGCGTTCTTCTACTCTTGTTTCAAGTTTTCGGGTTATATCTTTTTGTATTTCAAGGAGTTTTTGTTGGCTACGAGTACGGTCTTGGCGAATTTTATCACTTTTGATACGGCTTTTGTAGCTAAGAGCTAAAGCAAACATAATTACCTCAAACATACAAGAAATTTCGCCTAAGTGAGCCGATATGAAAGTGCGAGGAATGATATTCATTGTAGAAAGAGCAAGTAAAAGAGTGCCTGTTACGTACAGTATCCAAGCCAAGGCAAAATATTTGGCAAAAGTATTTTTACGAACCCAGCAAATAATGCCTATGGCAGTAATTACCAAATTGCCCAAATTACCCAAAAGAACAATTTGAATGGTAAAAATTTGATAAGGTAAAATAAAAACGCTCCAAGCCACCCATACACCCAAATAGGCATATATTTGCATTATTTTTCCTCCTAATGGAAAATAGCGAAAAGTTTGCAAAAAATGTTTGGTGAAAAGTCCTGCTCCTATAATCCAGACTCCAATGCCTGCTCCTAAAAACATCTTGCCCCAATAGCCTTCTTCTCGCCACAAAAATTGAAATAAATGTCCGCTGAGCGAAAGGTAAAAAATCATAGCTCCCAAAAGAAAAAGGGCATAGTAGAGATAGTCTTTATCTTTGAAGTATATCCAATAAAAAATGCTACCCAAAAGCATTAAGGACATAACACCAATAAAGACACCATAATACAACTCCAAAAGGCGAGAAGGTTCGGCAAAATAGCTTCCACGCTCAATGTACGCAGGGAATTGGATAGGAGACTCTGAATGAATTTTGATGTATATGCGTTGAACGAGTGTATCGCGAGTTTCCAAAGGAAAAATAATGTAGCGGTGCTTGATAGGTCTTTTCTGGAAATCTTCCAAAATACCCGATTTTTGGGCTTCCCACTCACCGAATTTGTTTTTTTGATAAAGCCAAACCTTATCTAAAAATGGATAAGATGAATACAAGAGCCAATCACGAGCAAGTAAATCTTTGCTTTGTATTTCCAGGCGTAGCCAATAAGTTTTATGCGAAACACCTACATTAAAAACTTCTTGTGTATTTTTCTGAAAGCGGTTTTGAAAACTTTGGGCGGCTACTTGCTCTATGCTAAAATTATTATCAGTATCTTCTACCCAATACAAATATTTTCCTATTTCTTGGCTGGGTTTTTCGCCTTCAAGAATAATGGTTTGCCCAAATCCATTAGAATATTGTAGCCCAATGCCGATAATCAGTAGCAGTATTTTTTTTAGCATAAGAGCCTCCGCATTTTTGCTGAAATCTCCCCCCCAATTACATTTTTGAATTACTAAAAAAAGAAATTCTTTTCATTCTTGCAAGTGAATATTTGGTTAAATTTTTGGTAGCTATTTACGTTCAAAAATTTTAGCGTTTGATGTTCAAGACTTTAAGGGCTTTATCTCTCATTTTTTTGTCCGACATCTATTTTCTAAAATCCTGTTTCCTGCTTCTCATTTCCTATTTCTACGCTACAAAAGACCTAAACAATTACAGAAATCCAATTATGCTATATTAGTTTTGCCACCCAAGTATCCAAATAGGCGAGATTTTATTTCCGGGTTGCTTTCGTGAATGTATTTGCCTTGTGCAAAATCTTTGAGGTAGTGAATATTTAGAAAATGCCCCCAAGCATCTTTTTTGATAAAATGCTCGCCATCAATTACAATACCTCTTTCCTCGCGATAGGGGTGCAATGCACCCAATTTGGCTACAATATCGTGTTCGTTGGAAAAACTTTCAATATGGGGTTTTTGATTAGGGTTTTGAATAGGGGCGTGGCTCATTTCTTCGGCACAATTCGCAAAGGCATAAATTTCTAATTTGCCTAAATGTGGATTTTTTTCCTCTATGAGTAGGTCTAAAATAGTAGAAGTAATTAACGTACCTTGCGAATGACTAATAATGACGACCTTATCTTTTTCGGCAAGGGCTTTGCGAATAGTAGGAAGCACAAAGTTGGCAAATTTGATATTGGTATAACCTCTTTTCCCTACCGCCGACTGCATCAAATCTAAAAAAATCCCATTGGTGGGATTATGCAAAATAGTAACAGGACGATGAAATAGCTGTATTAGATATTTGGCATTGGCTTCTGCCAAATCTTCATTAGTTACTACTCCATTGATAAAGAACCATTTTTCGTTTTCAAACTTTTCGGGCATTTGGTTATCTACTTCCCAAATGCTACCTTGTTCCATAAATAATACCGACTGCAAAAAGTTAGGGATAAAGGGCTTCAAAAAATAGTTATCGCCCAAAAGTGGGGGCAAAGTAGCTTCTGAAGAGTATTTGATAAATTTTAGTATATCGGCAGAAGCGAGATTAAATTCGGAAAATTTGTCTGTATCAAACCAAGTTTCAGGTTCTCCAAGAATAGATTTGATATATTCGCCACGAGAGCTAAATAGTGCGTCTAAGGTATTTCTAAAAATTTGCAACATAGATTACAATTAAAAAATGGTTTTTGAATTTTTCTTTGTAAATCCTGAAAATCGCTTTATTCTTGCTTGAAAAATGTTTTTAGGGTTCTACAAAGCCCGTCATATACAATAGTTCCTCTTTGTTGATAGCATTACTAATAACCAAAATCACCTTTTTTTGTTCGTTTTTTTGATTGGGTTTGGGCGTATAGATAACGGTGATTCTGCCTTTTTCGCCAGGGCGAATAATTTTTTTCTCTAATAAAGTAGTAGTGCAATTGCAACTGGTTTGCACCGATAAGATTTTAAGGTCTTTTTTGCCTGTATTGGTAAATTCAAAAGTATGAGAAACCGAGTTACCCATTTTTAGGTTACCAAAATGGAATGTATTGCTCGTAAAAGTAATGCGAGGAGCATTAGGCGTGGGCATAGTATCCCGAACTACTTGGGTGCTATCTTGGGAAAAAGCACTTATTTGAAAAAAAACACCCACGATAAGGGTGAATATCCATTTGTTCATAGCTTTGCTTTTTAGGTTTAGTCCTTCAAAAATTGTGCAGTTTTTACTCTTTCTTATACGGACTAAACGTAATGGGTACGGTTTTTCGCATAGCAACTTTTTGCTCTAAATTGTTGGTAGCTGGCTCCCAGCCCCCTTGCGAAACTTCTTGAATAGCACTTTTGATTTTATCTTCAATGAGTTGCCGAAATTCGGCTTCCGTTTCTTCAGGGAAACCTTCTACAATTTGAATATCGGAAATAGTGGCTTCTTTACTTACTACAAACTTTACTATGAGTGTAGCAGAAAATTTACGTTTGCGTGCCTCTTCGGGGTAGGCGAGTCGTTCTTTGATTTTACGTACAAAAACGCTATCACCCTCTTTGAAATAGGCTTTTTTTACCAAATAAAATTTGCCTTTTTTTTCTTCTGTAACATTGCTTGCTTCTGCTTGGGTACTATCAATGGTTTGGGTGCTATCCACAGGTATTTCATTTTGGAGTGTATCGGTGGGGATAGGTTTATCAACGCCTGTGCTATCTTGGGCAAAGGCTTTGCCGAAAAGAAAGCAAAAAGAAAAAATCAAAAACCAAACATACTTTTGCATAATTCAAAAAAGTTCAGAAGTAAGGGGTTAAGAGGGTTTGAAAGTTTGAGTATATTGAAATTTTATTGCGAAGTTATGCAAATTTTGAGGTAAAGTCAAAAAATCTTTTGCTCAAAATCAAAAAAACTTATTACTTTGCTTTTCTACCAAAAAATAAACGCAATGAAACTCAAATTATCGCTTACTACCAAAATTTTTTTAGGAATGATATTGGGCATTATTGTGGGTATCATTTTGCCCGAGCAAAAGCAAATAGTTGATGGAAAAGAAATTACAACTCCTCAAAATATTTTCACGATAGGCTCTTTTACACTGCATACCCGCGATTTACAACTGCTAATGGATATTTTTTTACGGCTTATCAAAATGACCATAGCTCCTTTGGTGCTAAGTACTTTGGTAGTAGGCATTGCCAAAGTAGGCGATAAAAAGGCTCTGGGACGTATTGGCGTGAGAACCATTGGATATTTCCTTTTTGCAACACTTCTTGCCCTTTCTTTGGGGCTTGTTTTGGTAAATATTTTTCGCCCGGGCGATTTGCTTTCGGCTTCTTTACCCCCCCAAGGTACAGAAACAGGTATCAATGCTCAAATGAATACACTGAAAAGTTTTGTAGAGCATACTTTCCCCAAGAGTGTTATTGATGCAATGGCTCATAATGAAATTTTGGCTGTACTTGTGTTTTCGGTATTTTTTGGTATTGCGGCAATTTCTTTGCCCGAAAATCAGAAAAATGTGATTATCAAGGCGATGGACGCTCTTGCTCACGTGATGCTCAAACTTATCAATATGGTGATGGGATTTGCACCTTATGGTGTATTTGGGGCAATGGCGGTGCTAGTGAGCAAAATCGGTTGGCAAAAACTCATAGAGGTATATCCTTATTTGATTTTTACGTTTTATTTGGGGCTTGCCATTTTTATTTTTGTAATTTTAGGGGCGATAGCGGTGGTTTTGCGTTTGCCTTTTGTAAGGATTTTGAAAGAAATTCGCCTGCCGTTTTTTCAGGCGTTTAGTACGGCAAGCTCCGAATCGGCTTTTGCACAACTCATTGAAAGTCTGAAACGCTTGGGCTGTCCCGAAAAAGTTATCAATTTCGTAATTCCTTTGGGCTATTCATTCAATCTTGATGGTTCTATTATGTATATGACTTTCGCCAGTGTATTTATAGCCCAAGCCTATGGTATAGAACTTTCTTTCGCCCAACAAATTCAAATGATGCTTATTCTTATGCTCACCAGCAAAGGCATTGCAGGCGTACCCCGAGCCTCTTTGGTGATTATCGCAGGAACGCTTTCCTCTTTCAATATTCCACAAGAAGGTTTGGCTTTGCTGTTGGGTATAGACCACATTTTGGATATGGGCAGAAGCGGCACCAATATCGCAGGAAACGCAATGGCAACTTGTATTATTAGCAAGTGGGAGTTAAAAAATACTTCTGCCACTACCGAAACCTAACTTGCTTGTTCTAATTTCTGAAAAAACTTGCTTTTGAGGGGCTTTTTTAGCTATTTTGCACAAAAAAAATCCTATGCTGGGCTTGAAACTACCTACTGACCCTCGTTGGGTGAATTTGGCTGAAAAAAGCATTGCGGAAATCTTGATAGACCACGCTTATTGTGAGCAAAAAGCCGCTTCATCTTGTATTTCGCTGATTGTCAAGTATCCTGATAGAGAAAAGCTCGTGGAAGTGCTTACCCCCGTGGTGGCAGAGGAATGGGGGCATTTTGAGCGTGTTTTGGAAAAAATGAAAGAAAGAAATATCCCTTTAGGACACCAACGCAAAGATGAATATGTAGAAAAACTGCAAGGTTTGCGTAAAAAAGGAGGAAGTGCCGAAGAGCAATTGGTAGAACAACTGCTCATCAATGCAATTATTGAGGCTCGTAGCTGTGAGCGTTTCAAACTGCTATCGGAGCAAATTGCCGATGAAGATTTGAAAAAATTTTATTACGAGCTAATGGTTTCCGAGGCGGGGCATTATGTCAATTTTGTTGAACTTGCCAAGGAATATATGCCTGAAACTTATGTAAAAGCTCGTTTGCAAGAGCTTTTAGCCCAAGAAGCTGAAATTATCCAACATTTAGAAATTAGAGGCGATAGAATGCACTAAACATTTTGATAATATGAAAACACTCACATTCAATATTCCCGATAATATTGATTTGGACAATACGCAAATAGCTATACTGGTAGCGGGTAAATTGTATGAGCAAGGTAAGTTATCATTAGGGCAAGCGGCTGAACTTGCAGGACTGACCAAAAGGGCTTTTACAGAGTTATTAGGGCTTTACAATATTTCTATTTTTAACTATCCTGCTTCGGATATTTCAAAAGACGTTGAGAATGCTTAAAACGGTTATTTCTGACACAAGTTGCTTAATTATTTTGAGCAATATTGGCGAACTTGAAATTTTACATAAACTTTATGCGAAAATTCTTACAACTAATGAAGTAGCGAGAGAGTTTGGTGAAAAATTGCCCGATTGGATAAATATAAATGATGTTTCAGACAAACACAAACAAAAAATTCTAGAATTACTTGTAGATAGTGGTGAGGCTAGTGTTATTGCATTGGCTTTAGAAAATGTGGGTAGTACTCTTATTTTAGATGACCACAAAGCTAGGAAGATTGCAAATCAACTTTCAATTTCATTTACAGGTACAATTGGGGTAATTGTAAAAGCTAAATTAGAGGGAATCATTCCAAGTATTAAGCCAATACTTGATAAAATCAAAGAAACTAATTTTAGAATATCTCTTGATGTTGAACTGCAAGCATTAAAGCTGACAAATGAGTAAAACTTATCAGTTTTGAACCAGTAATTTCTATCATTTATGAGCAAACTAATCACACCTCGCAGTGAAAATTATTCGGAATGGTATTTAGATATTATCAAGCACGCAGGACTTGCCGAACATTCGGCTGTAAAGGGCTGTATGGTTATCAAGCCTTATGGCTATGCTATTTGGGAAAAAATGCGTGATGACCTTGACCGCCGCTTCAAAGAAACAGGGCACGAAAACGCTTATTTCCCTTTGTTTATTCCTAAAAGTTTGTTTGAAGCCGAAGAGAAAAATGCTGAAGGCTTCGCCAAAGAGTGTGCCGTCGTTACGCATTATCGCCTTAAAAATCACCCTACGGAAAAAGGCAAACTCATTGCCGACCCCGATTCTCGGCTGGAAGAGGAACTCATTGTACGTCCTACGAGTGAAGCAGTGATTTGGAACACGTATAAAAATTGGATTCAGTCTTATCGTGATTTGCCTTTGCTTATCAATCAGTGGGCAAATGTAGTACGTTGGGAAATGCGTACAAGATTATTTTTGCGTACTGCCGAATTTTTATGGCAAGAAGGACATACGGCTCACGCTACCGCCGAAGAGGCAATGCAAGAAACCCGTCAAATGCTTGAAGTATATGCCGATTTTGCCGAAAAAGTCTTGGCTATTCCTGTTATCAAGGGTATAAAAACCGAAAATGAGCGATTTGCGGGAGCAGATGAAACCTTCTGCATTGAAGCAATGATGCAAGACGGCAAAGCCTTGCAGGCAGGAACTTCTCATTTCTTAGGACAAAACTTTGCCAAGGCTTTTGATGTGAAATTTTTGAATAAAGAAAACAAATTGGAATATGTTTGGGGAACTTCGTGGGGGGTAAGCACTCGCCTAATGGGAGCATTGATTATGAGTCACTCTGACGATAGTGGTTTGGTAATTCCGCCCAAAGTTGCACCTATTCAGGTGGTCATTGTACCCATCTATAAAGGTGAAGAAAGTTTTGCTCGACTGAACGAAGCCTGTGATAATATCGCCAAGATGCTCAGAAAGCAAGGTATTAGCGTAAAATTAGATTTCAGAGAAACCCAAACCCCCGGTTTCAAATTTGCAGAATGGGAGGTAAAAGGCGTTCCTGTGCGTTTGGCTTTGGGATTGCGAGATTTGGAAAATCAGACAATTGAAGTGGCTCGCAGAGATACCAAAACCAAAACCACCATTCCTTTGCAAGATGTTGAAAGCTATGTGAGCAATTTGTTGGAACAAATCCAGCAAAGTATCTATCAGAAAGCATTAGAGTTCAGAGAAAAGAATACTTTTGAAGTAAATACTTACGAAGAGTTCAAGGAAGTAATGGAAAAGGGAGGTTTTGCTCTTGCTCATTGGGATGGCACCACTGAAACAGAACTTAAAATTAAAGAAGAAACCAAAGCAACTATTCGTTGTATTCCACTGGAAGTAAGAAAAGAAACAGGAAAGTGTATTTATTCAGGTAACCCTTCTTCGCAAAGAGTTGTGTTTGCACAAGCCTATTAAAGTTTCTCATAAAATACTGAAAATCACTCAAAGCGAGGCTTCTTTCACCGCAATTTAAGAAAGCCTCGCTTTTATTTTTTTCAAATTTTGAACCTTTTTTCAAAATAAATGTTTTAACATTAAATATCATAACATCTAATTTGTTTCACAAAAAAAAATTTTTGATTATGGCAAATGAAGTAAAGTGGGTATTAGACCCTACTCATTCCGAGCTACAATTCAAGGTAAAGCACTTGGTTATTTCTACGGTTACAGGGGCTTTCAAGAAATTTGATGCTCACGTTGTTAGTAACGGAGATAGTTTTGTAGGTGCCAAAGTGCATTTGCAGGCGGAGGTTGCTTCCATTGAAACGGGCAATAGCCAAAGAGATGAACACCTGCGTTCTGCCGATTTTTTTGATGCCTCTCAATACCCTACAATGCTTTTTGAAAGTACAGAATTCCAAAAAGTTGATGAGGAAAACTACGAACTGCACGGAAATCTAACTATCAGAGGCGTGAGCAAAGCAGTGAAGCTATCGGTAGTTTATGGTGGTACAATCAAAGACCCTTGGGGAAATATTAAAGCGGGTTTTGAAGTATCGGGCAAAATCAATCGCAAGGATTTTGGTCTGATGTGGAGTGCTGTTACCGAAACAGGAGGATTAGTTGTGAGTGATGAAGTGAAAATAATTGCTAATGTGGAGTTTGTGAAAAGCTAAAAAGAAAAAATCCCTCTTGCAAGAAAGAGGGATTTTTGTTTATACGGATACAATGTTTAGAAAGTGTATCTAAGTCCGAATTGTGCTTGCCATACGGAGCGTGTGCTATTAGAATTGAGGTATTTATTGAAACCAACTTTTGCCTCATCAATGGTTACACGCTTGGTAACGGGGTCTTGGCTTGCTGAAACGGCTTCTACGTCTGCATTGAAGCGATACACAATGTTTCCTGTGAGTTCATCATATCTTACTGCTTGCAGAGGGTTGGTTCTACCAAACTGGAATACGCCCCAATTTCTATTCAGCAAGTTTCCGATATTGATAATATCCCAAGTAATTTGAATTTGGTGCTTGGCTTTTTTGCTTGGAGCATTGATAGTATGCGTAAAACGCAAATCAAAACGATGATTCCAAGGAGCAACAGCACCGTTGCGTTCTGCAAATTTGCCACGGCGGTTTTTCAAACTCTTTTCACCTTCAATGAAAGCATTGAAACCTTCCCATTGTTGCTGGGGGCTAATGGTGTAAGAGGCTGTTGTAATTAAATTGCCATTGGCATCAGTAAAACCAAATCGGGATACATCAACCCCCTCGCGTGTGAAGGTTTCTAACTGAATTTCCGAGGCATTGCGAGGAATGTAGATGAGGTCGTTATTAGGAATACCATCAAGGTTGATGTCGTTGATACCTCCTGTGGCGGCTTGTACAATGAAAGAGTGGTTATTGCCTGATTGTCCGTTGTAGAACAAAGCAATTTGGGAAGTTCCGTATTCGTTCCAATTGTAGGTATAGCCAAACGCACCAATTACTCTATGACGCACATTGAAAGCATTTTCAGCAAATACCGGGGTATTAGGGCTATTAGCACCTACAATATTGTTGTTGAAGTTAGAGGCGGCAACGGAGTTTGTAGCACTCAAAGCGTCGCGAGCCATAGAGTGGGTATAAGCCAAGTTTCCGAAGAAATCTTTGGTATTTTTGCGTAATTGAGCCGTGATGCTATATTGTGTGCCACCTTGTACGTTTTCAAGTACAAAAGCACCTGTAAAATTGGTGGGGTCTAAAAGACGAGGACCCTGACCGAAAGTACCGAAAACAGGTCTGCCTTCGTTGTTGAGTACGCCTTGCTGTCCTACTAAATTGATGTTTCTGAAAAACATATCATTCATTGTGTAGGTATAGATAAATTCGGCAGTTCCGATAATATCCCAAATAGGTAGTTTCTGATCAACCCCCAAACTGGTTCTGAATACTTGTGGCAAACGCAAATCGGGATTGGTAAGATTGACTACCGAAGTACCGCTTTGCCCACCTGCACCCGGAGGCAGATAGTTGGGGTCGCTTAGGATTTGGTTTCTTTGGGCAAGTGTAAGTCCTGCAAAAATTGCATTGAGTTGGGCTTGGTCTTGAATATTGGCTTGTCCGAAATCTATACCACTATTGCTATATTGGTTAGAAAGCCATACAAAAGGCGGTCTGCCTGCAAAAATACCAATTCCGCCACGTACTTGTGTTTTGCCATTGCCCTGTGCGTCCCAATTAAAGCCAATACGAGGCGACCATAGCACACGTGGCGTAGGGGTTAAATCGTTTCTTACACCAAACTTCTCTTCAAAAAGTCTGTTGCGGCTTACGGTACCGAGCATTAGAGGCAAATCGCCACGCAAGCCCAATGTAAGACGCAAGCGGTCGTTAGCATTCCATTCGTCTTGCAGATACAAACCTAATTGCACTGCCGACCACTTCGCAGACTCGCGAGGGTTAGAGGTACGAGAATAATTCTTCAAATAAGCCGTAGGAATACCAGATTCAAGGCTGAAATTAGGTACGGAGGTGTCAATTTGTCCTGTTACAGGGTCGCGAGGGGCAAGGATTGAGTTGAAAGTCCATTCGCCTGCTACTGCCTGAATGAATAGGTTATCAAACTGATAAATTTCATTTCTTGTACCAAGCAAAAACTTATGCTTTCCTTTGAACCAAGTAAGATGATTGGTGATTTCAATAAGGTTCTGACGAAGGCTATTAGCACCAGCGATGCGGTCTGTTCCTGTAATTACTGTTCCCAAATCCGAAACATTCACACGCATACTGGGGAAATCTCTTTCTTCATTTTTACGAATATCGTAAATATTGGTGTAGCCCAATCTGAACTCATTGCTCAATTTGTTATTGAAGCGGCTTTGTACTTCCAAAACTGTGGTGTTGGTGGTGTTGGTGATTCTTGTTCCTGAATTGGGGAAGGAAAAAGTAGAGCTACCTCTAAAAATTTCTTGTGAAAAGGCATTGATAAAATTGTGGCGAAGTGTGATAGTGTGTTTGTCGTTGAGGTTGTAGTCAAAACGAACAAAGATTTTGTTGTTGTTTTGAATGTTATCGTAGTTTCTGAGTGGGTCGCCTGGGTCGTAATTAAAGTTTTCAATATGCAAGCGGCGAATGGTATTGAGGTCATCAAGAATTTTTTGCAAACGTCCTTGGTCGTTGCGAGCATAAAAATCCAAATTGAATAGGTTGGGTTCTGTACGTCTGCCTACCTCGCCATTTACAAAAAAGAAAAGTTTATCTTTCATAATAGGACCGCCCACACGGAAGCCATATTGATTGTCGCGGAAATTAGTAATGGTAATTTGGTTTTCAGCTACACGATTACCGACTAAATCTTGGCTTTTAATGAAGGCATATACCGAACCTTCTAAAGTATTGGTACCGCTACGTGTTACGGCATTTACACCTCCACCTACAAAACCGCTTTGGCGTACATCGTAGGGGGCAAGCACTACTTGAATTTCTTTGATAGCATCAAGGCTGATAGGTTGTGAGCCTGTTCTACCGCCGGGCGTACCTCTATCATTCAAGCCAAAAACATCATTATTTACAGCACCATCAATCATTACGTTGTTGTAACGATTGTTTTGCCCTGCAAAAGAAAGACCACCATTGGCTTGTGCCGAAAATTGAGGCGTAAGACGTACAAAATCTTCCAAGCCACGAGATAGGGTAGGCAAAGCGTTGATTTCTTCGGTAGAAATATTGGTGGAAGCTCCTGTGCGAGAAGCATCAAAGATTTTATCTTTTACTGCAACCACTTCAATAGCGGCAATTTCTTCGCTATCTTCGGGGGCAATAAAATTAAGTTTGAGGGTTTGCCCGAGTTGTAAATTGATTCCCTCTTGTTTTTGGGTTTTGTAGCCAACGGCTTCTACGGTGATAGTATAAGGACCGCCTGTTTTCATATTGGGAATGAAAAATTCGCCATCTTCATTGCTGGCGGCTCCGTAGCGTGTGCCTGTGGGCTGGTGAATGGCAATGATAGTTGCTCCAATCACGGGTTGTTTTTTGTTGTCGCGTACAGTTCCTTCTAAGGAAGCTGTTGTAATACCTTGTGCATTGCCACGAAAGCTATACAACGCCCAAAGTACAAACACAAGTGAGTAGCGTAAAATTTTTGACATCATACAACACAATTTGGTGAATTTCGGCGTAAAGTTAGTAAATTCTACCTTACCCCAATACCAAAGTGTATTAAATTAAGATTAACAAAACGTAATTGTTGCAGTAGGAAATTGGAAAAAAGAAGTAGAAAACAGGATTTCGTATAGTCGCTCCTTATCAACCTGCTTGCAAAAATTTATTAGGATTGATAAAGACCCTTGCAAAGGCTTGTACAAAAAGAGGAATAACAGAAATAACGAAAGTGAGTAAAAAAGCCCCTACAAATACATCTACCGAAGTTTGGGTAGTATAGGCAAAGTTTCTAAGCCACAAACGGATAACATACTCGCCCAAAGGAATAGCTATCAGAGCCGAAAGCAGTAACAACTGGATAAAATCTTTGGAAAGCAAACGCACCAAGTGCCAACGACTTGCTCCCAATACCTTACGGATAGCAATTTCTTTCAGACGCAGTTCCGAAATAAAAAGTGAAAGTCCAAATAATCCCAAAGAGGCTACCATCGCCACCAAAAATGAAAAATATACTAAAATTTGAGCCAATTTCTCTTCATTTAGATAATGCTTACGATAATTTTCGTTCAGAAAAAAGTAGCTGAGCGGCTCAGTAGGCAAGATTTCTTGCCAAGTTTTTTGTAAATATGCCAATACTTCTTCGCGGTGTTTGGGCGATACACTCAAAAACAAATTCCCAATTCGGTTGCTCAATACTAAAACCAAAGGCGAAATTTTTTTGTGCAAAGAACTAATATGAAAATTTTTTACAACCCCAATCACTTCCCCAATTACACTTGGGTTGCCATTTTCATCACGACTGATAACAAAATTTTTCCCAATCGGATTTTGCCAATTCATATAGTTTGCCGCCGCTTCGTTGATAATCAGGGCGACATTGGCAGTGCTGTCTCTTTCATCAAATTTACGTCCTTGTACTATTTCCAAGCCCATTACGTCAATAAAATCTTTATTTACCGACATTCTGCCCATTACTACTTCTACGAGTTTGCCTTCGTTTTCTACTTCAAAACGAAACTGCGAAATCAGATTTGTGCCAATAATTTCCGCAGAGTTAGCTATTTTGAACACATCAGGGCTTTGCATTAGGGCTTGTTTGAGCGTATCCAGTTTTTCTAAAACTTCTTCACTTTTTGGTAATCTTAAAACTAAAACTCTTTGGTTATCAAAGCCTAAATCTTTGGTTTTTACAAAATTTAGTTGGCGAATAACCATTATCGTTAGGGCAAGAATTACAATGGTAATGGTAAATTGCATTACCAAAAGTGTTTTGCGAAAAGATATGCGATAGGTGTGTTTGGGTAAAATATTTTTCAAGCCGTTCAGAATGGGAATATCTACCAAATAAAACACAGGATACACTCCTGAAAGTAAAATCATTAGCAGAAAGGTAATGACCCAAAACAGCATAAACCCGCTTCCAAAGATAGAACGCAATGCCAAAGGCGTTTGAAGAATTTGGCTAAAATAAGGCAAAGCAAGTTCTGTAAGCATCAGCGATACCAAAAAGGCAAGAAACATCAGAATAAGTGTTTCTACAAGCAATTGAATTAGGAGTTCTTGGCGGCTTTCGCCAAAAACTTTGCGAATAGCAAATTCTCGTATGCGTTGCGTTGAGCGTACAGCATTAAGATTGACAAAGTTGATGCAAGCCACTACTATCATTAGTAAGGCAGTGGCTAAAAAAATGAAAAGATAATTTTTGTTAGCATTGGGGTAGATTTCTGCTTCCAATTTAGAATTTAAATAAATATCTCTCACATTTTGCACAATGGGTTTGAGAAACAAGTCTTCGTTGGGGAAATAGCGTTTCAGATAACCTTGATAATACCATTCCCATTTTTGGGCAATAAAAGAAGGCTTTTGACTGCAAGTAAAATACGTATAAACCCAAGAATTTTGCACAAACTTGTCTTCATAGTTCCAAGAAATAAGAGCTTTGAAAGGGAAATGTGAAGTTTCTTGTTTAGCTATCACCGCTTTTACCAAGTACTCACCATCATAAGTAAAAGCATTGGTTGTGCGTAGTTGCAAGGTTTTCCCGATAGGATTTTCCGAACCAAAAATTTCTTGGGCTAAATCTTGGGTGAGGATAATTTCTTTGCTTTCGGGCTTGCGAAAAATATTACTAACCGAACCTTGCAATACTTGGCAGTCAAACACCTTGAAAAACAGACTATCAGCGAAGAACACGTCTGTATAAAAATTGCTATTCCCCAAATAATCAATGATAGTGCCTTCGGTAGGCAAAATTTTGGTAATATGTTTTATTTGTGGAAAAGCTCGGTGCAGGGTAGGGGCGATGTGCGGCTCAGCAGCGGCAATACGGCGGTATTCATTACCCGACTTGTAGCGAATAGCCAGTCGGTAAATATCTTTTTGCCAGTGCTTATCAAAAGAAAACTGATTATCTAAATATAGCAAAATCAGCAATGCAATTGCCATACCCAAAGCCACCCCGATAACATTGATAAGCACATACAGCGGTTTGGCAAGTAGCAAGCGATAAGATATGAGCAAAGCATTTAACATTTACACGCAAATTCTACCTTCTACGTCTAATCCTTCTTGGAGGGTTATTTTGGGGTGAATTATTGTTTTGAGGTTGTTGATTATTTAATTCCTTCTCCTCTTTTCCGAACTCTTTGATTTTTGCAGTAGGAATGATTTTATTTTCTGTGGGTCTCCAGAAAAAGGCTTTATCTTCGTTTTCCAAATAAAAAGTGCCTTCGGGCTGATTTTCGGCAAAGGGCTTCATCACTCTTTGGCTATCTACGATGGTCATATACAAGCGTTTGCCGTCTTCTATGCGGGTATGCGGAGGAATAAGCCAAACTTTTTGTGTGGCTTTATCAATAAGCATTTTTTTGAGCAAAGTTTGAGCATACCAATATTTTTCGTTGAAATTTTGAATTTTCTCGTATTCGTTTTTGAGATAAGGCAATATTTTTTCACCTTCCAAAATCACAATTTTTTGTTTTTTCTTTTGTGTGAGCCTGATGTAAAAAGGTTTTTCAAAACTTAAAATATCTACTGCCTCGTAAGAAAAAGGCAAGATGTTTTTCTCCTCATAACTTACTATTCCGTGCAGAGTATCTTTTTGCACGGCAAAAACATTTGCATCTTTCCAGTAGCGAATATCTTGGTAAAGATGTGAAAGAATTTGCTTGCCTTCATAATTGTACGCTCCCCATTGAGCGTTTTTCATAGCTAAAATGAAATCTCTGTATAGGAAAGAAATTCTTTGAAATTCTGTGGGTAAAATGACTTTGCCTTGGTTATCAAAAATTCCGAAAAGCCCATCTTTGAGTACCTCAAACAAAATTTTATTTTGTTGGTTGGGTATTTGCCGAATATCCTCAAAAATAATGGGCAAAATAACTTTGAAATCAGTAGGGTTAAGCAAGCCCTTTTTCCCCTGACGTTCAACCACTAAATATGCTATACGTTTGCGGGTGCTATCTTCTTTGGTAGTAACTTTCAGCAAACGATGTTTGTCGTACTCTTCTGAAAATTGTTTGGTTAGTACATTGTAGAATTTGACTTTCTTATCTTTTTGTGCATAAAAAACGTCTAATTCCTCGTTGGCAATGCCTATTCTTTCGTATGCAGTAGGCAAAATTTCGTTGAAAGAGCTATTTTCATTCCACCACAAGCCCCACATTTTATCTTTTACAACCAAAAATATTTTCTGATTGTAAGGTTCAAAATCTGAAAAGGCAGGAGTGATTTTCTCGCCTTTGTCGTTCAAGATAAATTTTTCTTTTCCTGTTTTAGCTAAAATCCAAAGCGTTTGTGCTTTTTTGAGTTGGAATAAGGTATCGTAGGTAGGTTTTACAAGCCATTTGCCTCTGGCATCAATTACGCCCCATTGTCCTGATTGTCTTGCGAAGGCTCTTTCTGCCGAAATCATTTTACCAAAAGGCATTACTTCCTGAAAAGTGGGTTTGATGGCAAATTTTTTACTACCTTCTTTCACAAAGCCCCATTTGCCTTTCTTTTCAGCAGGGATAAGATTTTGAGAAAATCCGTGCAAAGCACCAGTTAAAAACAAAAGTCCTAATAGCTTTTTCATTGAAAAATACGTTTTCAGAGCTTCAAATTTAGGAAAAAACTTTATTGTTTTTCTAGCACAAGCAAAAATTCGGATTTCATACCTTCGGGGTTTTTATTGTTACGGGCTTTGAAAAGCTGACGACTTTGAATACGATCTTCATAAATACCCTTCAAAATACAATTTTTTTCCTCAAAGTATTCTAAAAAAATTCGCCAAGTTTCTACTTCAATGCCGTCTATTTTAGGATTTCCAACAAAAATACAGGCTTTCCTCCCCTTTTTAAGTTTGGCAATGCAATTTTCTAAGGCTTTGCAGGTAAAAAAGAAATAAGCCTCTAAAATTTGCAGTAGTTTAGGATTAGTAATTTTAGGACGCAACAAGTCAAGTGTAGGAGTATGAACCAAAGAATGTGCTTTGCGATAAGGAATTTCCATTTGGGAAATGTGCTTAACTTCAGCCTCACTATAACCTAACCAATATAAATCCAACTTGAAAGTTCGGATATATTCTTGTGCCTGCAAGTAAGGTGGAGAGGTAATAAGACAATCTATTTCTTGTGAAGTTTGAAAGGAAGCACTATCTACTCCACCAAAATACAAGATTTGATGTTTATTTTGTCTTATTTTTGCAAATGTCTCGTTGATAGCTACTAAAATTTCGGAAGCAATATTAAGCAGCATTTCCTGCATTTGCTTTTGCCAATTTTCTTGCAAAATTTTTTCAATGAAAGCTCTTTTTTGTTTTGAACGAAACAACTTGGGCGTTTTGTGTTCGGCGTAAGAAAAATATTTGCTCACTTTGAGCAAGGCAGCTGCAATAATTTCAGCATACATATCTTGGGGTAAGGATTTTTGTCCTCCCCAGTATTTTTGAAGTAAATTCAGCATTTCAATAGGATACCAATAGGCAAGGTTAGACCATTGAGGCTTAAAAATTTCTTTACTTTGTAAAACAAAGTTTAATTTTTCTTGTAAAACTGAATATTTGAGCTTCTCTTGAATTTTTGGAATTTTAAGTGGAATGATATGATTGAGCAAATAGTTTAGGTCTATGGCAATGCAATTTCTTTCCAGAAGATTTGCTTCTAAGGCAACCGTACCACTTCCTGCGAAAGGATCTATTATCCAATCGTTTTTTTGTGTAAATTTTTGCACACAAAAACGAACTACTTGTGGAATAAATTTGGCAGGATAGTAATAAATGCCGTGTGTTAAGTAGTTTGTATTTGAAATTTCAGGCACTAATTCTCTGAAAGAAACTAAAAGCGGGCTTCTTTTTTCAACAAAATCTGAATGCTCAAAAGTTGCGAATAAGTTGTAATTTGTCATTTACGTATTGATGAATTGTGTACAAAAAAACTAAATCTCTTATGTAATGAGCTTTTTCGGCGATACTACCAAAAGGCAAGCTATTTTCATTCCAGGTAGGTAAAATTTGGTTAGTAAATTGAGTTGCTGAATGGTAGATATTTTCATAAGAACTGATATTTGGCTGAAAATTGAACTTTTGTATTTTTTCTTTCAAAATATTTATATTAGAAACATTTTGAATATGTTGTAATTCCAATTCTAAATTAGCTATTGATACAGCAATCCATAAATCGTCCCAATTTTCAATCGTACCCACTATATTTTGTATACCTCTCAAAATAGCTTCATCTTGGCTTTCCGACCATTCAAAAATAGCCCTACTAATTGCATTTGTACCATATGCTAATTGAAGCATAAGTGTATCGTTGAAATGATATATTTGCTCAATTTGCTTTTTGAATAAGGTTTCATCGGAGATAAAATCTTTTAGAGAGCTGCAGAATTTTGTAATGGTGGAGTTTTTTTGGTTACTATCTCTTTCATCCCAAATACCGACAAGATACAATATTTTTATATTTGGCTTTTTATTAAGCCTGAGCATACTTCGTAATAGTTCAACCAAAGAGCCTTTGGCGGTTGTTCCGCCTGTATCATCTCTTGAACGAAGTTGAATTAGAATGATTTTTTTTCTATCAGGGCTTGCAGCCAGAGCATCTATATCTAACTTTTCAAGTTTTTCATCTATGATAGCCTGCAAAATACTCAAACTTTCGTGTCCTTCTGTTACAATAGGACATTTTACATAATTTTTTAGTACGAAGCCTATAATTTTTTCTAAAACTTTGCCTTGTCTCGCTCTAATAGAACTATGAAAAAATTGGTGAAAAGCAAAAAGATGTGGATAGTGCTTTGCTAATCCGTATTCCTTAAATTTTTTTGCACTACTAATCCCTGCTGTAAAATCTTTGATAGTATCTAATTTTGCTTGCAAATCACTAAACTTAGATGCAAAAAGATCATCAATAATATTTTTAGCAAGCCCAAGAGGACTTTGTAGAACCTCTTTTTTGAAGTTCTCTTCCTCGTTATGGTCTGATAGCAGCAAAAATGTTCGTTCTTGATACATATTTATTGTGTGTGTATTTGCAAAGTTATGCAATTTTATGCCTTGTACAAAACGCAAATTTTTGTACATTTGTAAAAATAATGTTCTGATGCAGTTTTTCAGGAATTTACTTCATTGGCTCAAGGAAATACTGATTGGTGAAAACCAAAGTAATTTCAGGGCTATGGTTTTGAGTTTGTTTTTTGCTTTGCTTTTCTGGCTCTTTTACCAACTCAATAGCGAACAGACTTACTCGCTGGTGTATCCTGTACGCCTGCAATATGCCAATGGCACAAATGCCGACACTTTTCAACGTAAGGTCTTTGTAACGCTTTCGGGAACAGGCTGGAAAATTGCCCGAGAAATTTTTGCCAACGACAAAGAAAAACTGCTCTATTATCAAATGCCTGCTACTCAAAGTCATAACTACGTTCTTTCGGGTAGCTTGCGTAATACGCTTGCTGGCAAACTGGATAAAGACCTGAAAATTTTGGAAATCAAAAATGATACTTTTTTTGTCAATAACAATCGGAATGTACGAAAAACGGTACGCTTATATTTGCGTAAAGAGAGTATTAGCAAACAGCTTCGCGATGGCTATCGCATCGTAAGTCCTATTTATATCAATCCGCCAGTAGTTACTTTTGAAGGAAGTGTGGAAAAAATTAACCAATTGCCCGACTCCCTGCCCCTCACCATTCGTGAAGGTAGTATCCGAAAAAATTTTGATAAACTCGTGAGCCTTTCAGCTTGGGAAAGTCCTAATCTCAAAGCCTTACAGCCCAATGTAAAAGTGAGTTTTGAAGTAGAGCGATTTTTTACAAGAAAACTTCGTTTTGATGTAGAAAAAATAAATTTTCCTGAAAATGTAGATTTAGTTCAGAAAAGGGCTGAGGTACTATGTATTTTCAAGGCAAGTATGGAAAAAGAAATAGATTTGCAAGATTTTAGCATTATTGCAGACTTTAAGAAGTTTCACCCCGAAGATTCTACCATTACACTGCAATTAGAGCATATTCCCCAAGGTATTGAAAGTGCCGAAATAACCAATCCACATTACAAAGTAAAAACTATTCAGAAAAAATGACAAAACCCCTTCAAATTGGTATTACAGGAGGTATAGGTTCGGGTAAAAGCACCATAGCTCGTATTTTTCAGGTTTTGGGTATTCCTGTTTATGATGCCGATTCGCGTGCCAAAGCTGTAATGGTTCAAAATGATAAGTTAAAAAAAGCAATCATAGCAAATTTTGGCGAGAATGCCTATTTTGCAGATGGCTCTTTGAATAGACGTTTTTTGGCAGAGCAGGTGTTTTCGGATAGTGAAAAAACAAAACTTATCAATAGTTTGGTGCATCCTGCCGTAGCCCAAGATTATGAGCAATGGCTTGCTGAGCAAGAAAATATGCCTTACATCATACGCGAAGCGGCTTTGATGATAGAATCGGGAGCGTATCGGTCATTGGATAAACTCATTGTGGTTACTGCCCCAGAGGAGTTACGCTTGCAACGCATACGCACCCGCGACCCCCAACGTAGCAAAGATGAAATTAGAGGTATTATGGCTAAACAAATGCCCGAAGAGGAAAAAATTAAATTTGCTGATTTTGTTATCTACAATGATGAAAAACAATCACTTATAGAGCAAGTTTGGGATTTGCATCAAAATTTTTTACAAAATTTTTGAGTTTGGCAAAATTATTGCTACATTGCAGGACTTAATTTATTAGTCTATGCAAAAATTAGGCTTACATCAGTCTTTACAGCAAAAACTCTCACCACAACAAATTCAATTCATCAAGCTATTGCAAATTCCTACGGCGGAGTTGGAGGCTCGTATTCAGGAAGAGATTGCCGAAAACCCTGCTTTGGAGCAAGGGAAAGATGAAAACTATGATTTTGAAAACAGCGAAGCAGAAAGTGAGGAAGATTTTTCTTATGGTGAAAACGATAATAACGAAGACTATGACTATGATAATGAAAATAACGACTTTGATGATGATAGCGACACTTACGACCAAAGCGAAGCTATCAGCGATATGAATCTTGATGAATATTTGCAAGCAGAAGAGGAAAGCTACAAAACCCAAGACAATAATTACAGCACCGATGATGAGGAAAAAAACTTCCCCATAGCGGCAGGTACTACTTTTGTAGAGTTTTTGGAAACACAATTGGGTTTTCTCAAACTTTCTGAAAAAGAGCAAATCATTGGAAAACATATCATTGGCACTTTGGATAATGACGGCTATTTGAGAAGAGAACTCAAAGCTCTTGTAGGAGATTTGGCTCTAACATATTATATTGAGGTTACCGAAAAAGAAGTTGAGGCAGTGCTGAAAAAAATTCAACAATTTGACCCACCCGGTGTAGCCGCCCGCAATTTACAGGAGTGTTTGCTTATCCAGCTCAAACGCAAAAAATACGAGGAAATTCATACCGAAGAAGAAAAGCAAATCTTGGATTGGGCAATTGAAATTATTGAGGATAATTTTGAAGAATTTACCAAAAAGCATTACGATAAAATTGAAAAGCGATTGGGGCTTTCGGAAGAAGAGCTAAAATCAGTCTTAAAACTGATTACCAAGCTCAACCCCAAACCGGGCAATTCTTCGGATAGCGAAGGAGGTGGCTCACAACAAATCATTCCCGATTTTATTATTACCAACAACAACGGCAAATTAGATATTGCTTTGAATGCTCGCAATGCCCCCCAACTGCGTATTAGCCCTTCTTTTGCCGATATGCTGGATACTTACCAAAAAAGCAAGCGTCAGGATAAGGGTGTCAAGGAAACCATTGCTTTCGTGAAGCAGAAGCTAGATGCCGCTAAGTGGTTCATTGATGCTATCAAACAGCGTCAGCAGACTTTGCTGAAAACTATGCACGCCATTGCGACTTACCAATATGAGTTTTTTTTAGAAGGTGATGAAACCAAGCTCAAACCAATGATTCTCAAAGATATTGCAGAAAAAATTGGTATGGATATTTCTACGGTTTCTCGTGTGGCAAGCAGTAAGTATGTACAAACCGAATTTGGGGTTTATCCGCTCAAACACTTTTTTTCCGAAGGTATTGCTACTGACGAAGGTGAAGAAGCAAGTAGTAGAGAGGTAAAAGCCAAACTGAAAGAGTTTGTAGATAATGAAGACAAACGTGAGCCACTTTCTGATGAAAAACTTGAAAAAATGCTTAAAGAAGCAGGGTATCACATTGCTCGCCGTACAGTTGCCAAATATCGCGAGCAATTGGGTATCCCTGTGGCAAGATTGAGAAAGAATATTTAACTTGGAAACAAGAAAATACTTCAACCGAGCAAAACAATGGAAATAAAATACACGCCTGCTTTTTTGAGCAAAATGGAAGATATTTTTGCTGAAAGCAATCTTTTTTTGCGTTACGAAAAAGGCAATTTCAAGTCGGGGTATTGTATCCTGAAAGAACAACGTGTGATTGTGGTGAATAAATATTTTCCCATAGAAGGCAAAATCAATTGTTTGCTAGATATTTTGAAACAAGTAGAAATTGACGAAAATCTTTTGAGTGCTAAAACTAAAAAGCTCTACGAGGAGTTAATGCAAGAAAATCTCAATGGTTAAAGTTACCTTTCTGGGTACAGGTACTTCGCAAGGAGTGCCTGTAATCGCTTGCGAGTGTGCGGTATGTCGGTCAGAAAATCCCAAAGATAAACGCCTGCGTTCAGCTGTATTCATAGAAACCCCTTTGGCAAGCATTGTTATTGATACAGGTCCCGATTTTCGTTTGCAAATGCTTCGGGCAGGGGTAAAAAAATTAGATGCAGTTCTTTTTACCCACGAACACAAAGACCATACCGCAGGGCTTGACGATATTCGCCCTTTTAATTTTTTGCAAAATAAAAATATGCCCCTCTATGGCACAAGCAAAGTTTTGAACCAACTCAAAACTGAATTTGCTTATATTTTTGCTGAAAAACGTTACCCAGGTATCCCACAAGTAGAACTTCACGAAATCAGCAAAGAACATAGCTTTGAAATCAATGGGCAGAAAATTATGCCTATTGAGGTATTTCATTATCGTTTGCCTGTGTTGGGTTTTCGTATAGGTAATTTTACTTATATCACCGATGCCAACTACATTGCTTCGGAAGAGTTGCAAAAGATTTATGGTTCAAAAGTATTGGTTCTGAATGCTTTGCAAAAAGAAAATCACATTTCACACTACAATTTGGAGCAGGCAATTCAGGTGGCTCAGCACATTGGGGCAGAAAAGACTTATTTTACGCATATCAGCCACAAAATGGGCTTACACGAGGAAATAAGCTCTCTTTTGCCCGAAAACATTTTTTTAGCTTATGATGGTTTGAAAGTTGAGGTATCGTGATTACCATTTTTCCCAATTCGCCAAAATTTGTTCTATATCTTGGTGCAGAAAGCGGTCTTGCTCTATGAAACCTACAAGCTCGTCTAATTTTTTATGAAGTTTTTGGGTTTCTTTGCCAAGTTTTACTTTGAATCCAATATGAGCAAGTTGTTTTTTGCGTAAATGCAAAGCCTGATGAGCGGTAAGCATTAAAATTGCCACTATTTTACGTACATTTTCAGTAATTTCAAGGGCTTGTCTGCCTGCAATAGTTCCCATACTTACGTGATCTTCTTGGTTGGCACAAGTAGGAATAGAGTCCACCGAGGCGGGGTGGGCAAGCACTTTATTTTCAGAAACCAAACTTGCCGCCACGTACTGGGGTATCATCAGCCCTGAATGTAGCCCTGAGGTATCTGCGGCAAGGAAGGCAGGCAGGCAGTCGTTGGTAGCTTCATCTACAAGTTTATTGATTTGCCTTTCAAAAAGATTTCCCATTTCGGCAACGCCAATTTTCAGATAATCCAGTGCCAGAGCCAAAGGCTCGCCGTGAAAGTTGCCACCCGAAACTACTGCTTCGCTTTCAGCAAAAATCAGGGGGTTATCTACCACAGCATTGAGTTCTGCTTCAATGATATTTTCGGCGTGTTGAATGGCTTGCAAGCACGCCCCCAAAACCTGTGGCGTACAACGCACCGAATAGGCATCTTGGGGCGTGATTTTCTTTTCTGCAAAAGTTAAAATTTTGTGCAAGCTCAGCCAAGCATACGATAAATGCTCTTCTTGGGGCAAATAATGCTTCAAGAAGGCAATCTGGTGGGGAGCATCTTGTAGTTTTTTGAGAATTTCTCGGCGGTGTTCGGCGGTAAGATGAGGCTGTATTTTATCAAAAAGAAATTTGACAATTTCGGTGCTTTCTATGCCCAAAAGGGTAGAGTTTTCGGTAAATTTATGAATAATTTGCACAATTTTTAGCTGTTCTCGGTGTTTTCGGGCTCGGTGTAGGCGTTTATCAAAGGCTTGACTTCTTGCACCAAGAGCCTCAAACATCATACAAGCGGCTTTAAGCCCTTTATAGAGAACATCTTTGGCTTGATACACCGCCCAAACCCCCAATGCCGCCATTATGCTCGTACCATTGAGTAAAGCAATACCCTCTTTGTGTTCAAGTTCCAAAGGGGGTAAATCAAATTTTTGTAAAGCCTCTTTCCCTGATAGAATTTGCCCTTCTACTTCCGCAAAACCTTCGCCAATCAGCACCAAAGCCATATGAGCCAAAGGACATAAATCGCCGCTTGCTCCTACCGAACCTTGCGAAGGAATAATAGGGTGAATACGTAAATTTAGCAAGCGAGCCAGTAAATTGACGGTTTCCATTTTTACGCCCGAATAGCCCGCCAGCAAAGTATTGAGACGGATAAGCATTATAGCTCGCACAATTTCAGAACTAAATGGCTTGCCTACCCCGCAGGCGTGAGAAAGCAAGAGGTTTTTTTGTAGTTTTTTGGCAATTTCATAATCTTCTATTACTTTGGAAGCATTTGCCCCAAAACCTGTGGTTACGCCGTAAATGATTTTCTTTTCGGCTACTTGTTTTTGAATAAAATCACGACTTTTTTGTATTTTAGCATAACATTCGTTAGCTATCTTGACTTCTGCTCCTTGCCAAGCCACCTGAATAACTTCATTGAGGCTCAATTTATTGCCATTCAATACAATTGCATTGTTTTTCATAAAAGGCTTTTTATGTTGTTCTTGGTAAAATCGTTTGGCTTCAAATTTAATACTTTTTCGTTTAGTAGGAATAAGAGATTTACATTTGCTTGAAAGATAGTTGGGCAAATTGTTTATCTTTGCCCAAACCTCATTCTACAAATCAATGCAGTTTCTTATACAACTTTTACAAGTAACCAAAACGTATTGGAATGGCGAAATTGCTACCGAAGCCTTGCAAGGGGTAGATTTGAATGTTCAGCAGGGCGATTTTTTAGCAATAATGGGACCATCGGGTTGTGGAAAATCTACTTTGCTCAATATTATTGGGCTTTTGGATATGCCTACTTCGGGGGAGCATTGGTTTTTGGGGCAAAAAATGACTAAACTCAACGAAAAACAACGTGCCGAATTCCGAAAAAGAAACATTGGCTTCGTTTTTCAAAATTTCAATCTGATAGAGGAACTCACTGTGCAAGAAAACGTTGAATTACCTTTGATGTATTTGGGCTATTCCCGCCGAGAGCGTAAGCAAAGAGCCTACGAAATGCTTGAAAAGCTCAAATTGGCTCACAAAGCAATGTACTTTCCTTCACAACTTTCGGGAGGAGGTCAGCAGAAAGTTGCCATAGCCCGTGCTTTGTGTATAGAGCCGCAAATTTTACTTGCCGATGAACCCACAGGTAATTTAGATAGCAAAAATAGCGAAGAAATTATGCAAATTCTTTGGCAACTCAACCAAGAGGGGGTAACTATTCTGATGGTTACCCACTCGGCTCAAGATGCCAGCTATGCTCATCATATTATTGATATGCTGGATGGCGTGATTGTGGGCAAGCAGTCGCTCAATGCCCCGCTACGTAATCTTGCAAATAGCTAAATTTTTCGGTGAGTTTGCCATTTTCAGCAATAGTAGCCCTTTGCAAAACACCTTCCTTATCTCCATTGAAAAAATGAGGTAATACCCGCTGAATAAACTGCTCGCCAAAATCTTCCGAAGCACTGAAAGGTAGCTCGGTAGGCAAATTATCCACAGCCATAATGGTAATATTTTCAGGATTGCTGAAAGCCCTTTCTTCCTGAAAAGTTTTTCGGTTGAAATCGTACAAAGGGTCTGCAATGGTTGAGGCTCGTAGCGTAGTGGGAATAGAGCCACCTATATCACAAGTTATATCTGCAATGACACGAATACGGAAATTTTCGTTTTGGGTATCCGAAAGTTCAAAAAGTTTGGGTGCTTTGGGGTGCCAGAAGTGTGTAGAAATAAACAAATCGGTGCAGTAGGCAAATTTCAGAAAGTCGCCGTCAAAAAATTCGGGGTTATCGTAAAAAACCTCAAAAGGAATTTTGGGGTGTTTGGGTTTGTAATAATCGGAAGAAGCAAGTTGCACAAAGACTGCCTCCGAAAAATCTTTTTCCAAATACTCCTGAACGCTTACTTGTCGGATACCTGCGGCACGCAGAATTTCCAAAGCCCCTTTGCCCGAACGTCCTCTACCTGTAAGAGCAATTTTGATAGGTGGAAGTTTGACTTTTTTGAGTTCAGAAAGCAAATCCTCATAGCTTTTGCAATCAATAGCTCGGTGCAGTTCAAAAAGTTTGTATTTCAGCCCCCAAGTACGCAAGGCGTGATACGCCCCTACAATGCCCGCATAACGCCCAAAGGCAATAATTCTTTCTTCGTTTTCGTCAGTGAGGCACTCGTAGTCTATCAGGCGAATATTTTTTGCCAAAATAGCCTGCAACAATGCCCGATTAGCGGGCTGTTTTTTGATAGTGTGCGAAAAAAACATATAAGTTTTTTCGGGAATAAGGTCTTTGACAGGTACTTCTTTTACACCTATCAAAACATCACAATCGTCCATATTTTCTACTACGGGCAAGCCCAAAGCTTCGTACTCTTCGTCTCTTACACAACGAACCACACTGGATTGAACCAAAATCTTTACATCAGGAAAATGCTCTTGAATGTATTTGCACTGATGAGGCAATAGCACCACACGCCTATCCACAGGCACTTTGCCTTCGCGTATTACACCGAGTTTCATAAAAGTATTTGCGTTGTTTGAAAAAATTGTCCGAAAATTAAAAATTTTCAACAAATATCAAGCTGAAATCTTGAACAAACTCATCGGGAAATAGCATAAAACTCTTTTCGTTTTTGAGGGCTAAAAAGCTAATTTTCTTGGGATTTTTTTGCAAAATTAAACTTTTTGCTTTAATTTTGTAATGAGAAAACAATCATACAAAACTTTCTGAAAGTGAGCAAGATACGTTTGGAAATATTAGGTTTATCTTCGGGGCAAACGCAATCGGGCTCTTTTGCACTGATTATGAGTGAAAGAGGCGGAAATAGGCGACTGCCTATTATTATTGGAATGTTTGAGGCTCAGGCTATTGCTATTGAAATTGAGCGTATCACTCCTAATCGCCCAATGACACACGATTTATTTCGCAGTTTTTTAGATTCTTTTGAAATTCGCCTTGTAGAAGTTGTTATCAGCGATTTGCGAGAGGGTGTTTTTTATGCTAAAATGGTTTGTGTAAGCGAAGATAGAAAAATAGAAATAGATGCTCGCCCTTCCGATGCCATTGCCATTGCCTTGCGTATGAACGCTCCTATTTACACCTACGAAAGTGTTTTGCAAGAAGCAGGAGTTATTTTGGAAGATGAACCTTCTATGGAAATGGAAAATGAGGAAGTTTCGTATAATCCGCCACCAATGACACTCAAAGAATATTCTGACGAGCAACTCTATCAGTTTCTCAACAAAGCTCTGGAAGAAGAAGACTACGAAAAAGCCGCCGAAATACGCGACGAGCTTGGCAAACGTGAAAAAAAACGCCGCAGATAAATGGCAGTTTTTTGGAAAGCTAATCAAAGCCCAATCAGATATTATATTTGGCACATTGTAGAGCCGCTGGAAGAACTTACCTCTCATTTACTCCCCCAAGAAATAGAGGAACTCGCTCATATTCAGGTTTTAGAAAAAAAGTGTGAATATGCGGCTGTCAGGTGTCTTTTACAATTCGTAGCCTTTCAAGAGCATTTTAGTTATGTTCCTATTCAAAAAAATGAAAGCGGTAAGCCCTTTTTGCCTGCAATGCCTTTGGAAATTTCTATTTCTCACGCTTTTCCTTTTGTTGCAATAGCTTTAGCTTCAAAACCTTTGGGGATTGATATTGAAAAAAAGCAAGAAAAAATCCGTGTAGTGGCTCGGCGTGTTTTTTCTGAAAAAGAGTTAAGTCTTGCCCAAAACGATTTGCATCAGCTCACACAGCTCTGGACTGCCAAAGAGGCACTATACAAGGCTTATAGCCGAAAAGGTATAGCCTTCAAAGAAAACATCATTTGTGATTTTTGTCCCGAAAAGCAGGTTTTTTGTAAAGGTTGGGTAAAGAAAGCAGATTTTTGTGCCGAATACACGCTATATCACCATTCTTTTGCCCCCACACATCATTTGTGTATTGCTTTTTGAGCTTATATTTTTTGGCTTGCAGTTGTAAGCTAAATGCAAAAATGGTTTGTCCTTGTGGGCTGAAATCAATTTTAGGAAGCCAACGCAGGCTCAAATCATCACTGACATCAAAGGTGGAAAAATGAGCATCTACAATGGCATCAACAATGGTAAGCCCGTAAAACACTACCCCTGCAATGATGAGTTGTTCTTTATTTCTGCGAAATTGATTGCGAAGCGATTCAGCGGCAGTGATATTGATTTGTTGCGGATTACCTGTCAGGAATGCTTCTTGATACACACTTTTGAAATACTGATAGTAGCTATTGTTCCAATAGATGCCATAACCTATTGCCGCCGCACCGCCATATACAATGGGCAATTTCCAATATTTTTTATTGTAAATTTGTCCCCAACCGGGTAAGACTGCCGCCCGAAAAGCCGCTTCACGAGGTCGGTTGATGAGGCTTTTGCTGGGTTTGAGCGTATCTTGTGCTTGCAAATGGCTACACGCAAGCAAAAAAGCAAAGCAATAAAGATATTTTTTGAGCGTTTGTTTAGCTTTTCTCCTCAATGTCATAATTGCAATAGCTCTAAAATTCGGTTCAAATCCTCTGTGGAATGGAAAGGGATTTTGATTTCACCTTGATTTTTGTTGTTGGCTTTGATTGCAATTTTTGTACCAAAATGTGAGGAAAGTTTTTGTTGCAACTGCTTGATTTCGTAAGAAAGTGAGCTTTCAGTCGTTTTTTTCTGTTTATTTTTGGGCGAAGCCAAATCACGTACCAAATTTTCTACGGCTCTTACTGATAGGTCTTCGGCAAGAATTTTTTTCAGAATAGCAATTTGAGTATCGGGGTTTTCTACATTGATAATGGCTCGGGCGTGCCCCATACTGATTTGCTTATCACGCAAAGCCGCCTGAATAATAGGGGGCAGTTTGAGCAAACGCAAATAGTTAGTTACCGTTACACGATTTTTGCTTACTCTTTCTCCCAATTCTTCTTGTTTGAGGTTGCACTCGGTAATAAGCCTTTGGTAGCTTAAAGCAATTTCTATAGGATTGAGATTTTCTCTTTGGATATTTTCTATGAGAGCCATTTCCAACATTTGTTGGTCGTTGGCAGTGCGAATGTAAGCAGGAATAGTTTTTAAGCCTGCTCTTTTAGAAGCCTGTAAGCGTCTTTCGCCTGAAATCAGCTGATAGCGACCTTCTTCCAATTTACGCACCGTAATAGGCTGTATGATGCCTTGTGTTTTGATAGATTCGGTAAGTTCTTGCAGAGCTTCTTCATCAAAATCGGTACGAGGCTGATAAGGATTGACTTCAATGGCATTGACATCTATTTCGTTGATGCTTGCCTGTGGCAAAGTTTGATTTTCTTCTACAACATTAGAATCCGATAACAAAGCCCCCAAACCTCTTCCTAAAACACCTTTTTTCATTTTTTTTCGTTTTGATTATGCTAATTTATTTTTTTCTAAAATCTCTTTGGCAAGTTCCATATAGCTTGCCGCACCTTTGCTGGTAGAATCGTGCTGAATAGCGGGCAAGCCAAAGCTGGGCGATTCGCTTAGACGAACATTCCGAGGAATAACCGTCTTGAATACCATTTTTTTGAAATGATTGCTCACATCTTCCACTACTTGCGTAGAAAGTCTTACACGCGAATCGTGCATTGTGAGCAAGATGCCTTCTATTTCAAGTTTGGTATTCAGGCGAGATTGAATGATTTTGATAGTATTCAAGAGTTTGCCCAAACCCTCCAAAGCAAAATATTCGCATTGTACAGGGATAATCACTGAATCGGCGGCAGTGAGGGCATTTACCGTGATAAGCCCAAGTGAGGGTGAGCAATCTATGATGATAAAATCGTAATTTTCTTTGATAGGGTGCAAAACCTTTTTCATTTTCTCTTCTCTATTCTCCAAATTTATCATTTCTACTTCTGCACCAACCAAATCAATATGCGAAGGGACAACAAAGAGTTTTTCAATAGAAGTACCCAAAATGGTATCGTTGATATTGGCTTCTTCCACCATACATTCATAGATGCTACTTTGAATTTGCTTGGGATTATGCCCTAAGCCCGAAGTAGAATTGGCTTGGGGGTCTGCATCTACAAGCAAAGTACGAAAGCCTAAAGTAGCAAGACTTGCGGCTAAATTGATAGCAGTGGTGGTTTTTCCAACGCCCCCTTTTTGGTTGGCAATCGCAATAATTTTACCCATAATGTTTCAGAATAGAGTATGCAGTTAAAGGTTTAAATGTTTGAACTTCAAAAGTTTAAGTGTATAAGCTGTGTCTAAATTGGTTAAAATGCCAAACAATTTGAATGTATTTTTCTGTTCAAAAATAAATAAATTTGTGAAAAAATGTTTTTTTTGAAAAAAAGTTTAGTTTGCTTGCCGAAAAAATATATCTTTGCAAAAGTTTGAATTGCAAAAGTATTTTACAAAATTGCTTGCAAATATAGGAAATTTATTCAAATTTACCTTAAAAATTTTATGATGAGACTGTACCTTTCGTTTGTGGCATTGGTGTTGCTACTGGCTTCTTGTGGCAACCAAAACGGTGATAGTGGAAAGAAAATTTTCCGCTACAACCAAACAGGTGGCTTAAATTCCTTAGACCCTGCACAGGCTCGGAATCGTGCCGCTATTTGGGCTACTACGCAAATTTTTAATGGTTTGCTAGAACTTGACGAAAATATGCACCCCACGCAATCTATTGCGGAGGCATATCGTTGGGATAGCACCGAAACCATTTATACCTTTACTATTCGCAAGGGTGTGCATTTCCACGATGACCCTTGTTTCCCTAATGGTATTGGTAGGGAAGTTACTGCCGAAGACTTTGTGTATAGTTTCAAACGCATTTTAAGTGCCAAAACACGCAGTACAGGGGCTTGGATTTTCAGGGATAAAGTTCACCCCAATCCCGACTCTGCTTTTGTAGCATTGGATAGATATACTTTGCAGATACGCTTGCAACGCAGATTTCACCCATTTCTTTCTATTCTTACAATGCCTTATGCTTTTGTAGTACCTCGTGAGGCTGTTGAAAAATATGGTGATGATTTCCGCTCTCACCCCGTAGGTACAGGACCTTTTAAGTTTAGAGAATGGAAAGAAGGGGAGCGTTTGGTATTGGATAAAAATCCTCATTATTGGAAAAAAGATGCAGACGGGAAGCAGTTGCCTTTTCTTGATGGGGTAGAAGTTCGCTTTATCAACGACCCTAACACGGCTTACAAAGAATTTACAGCAGGAAAATTGGATTTTATTGTAGGGCTTTCCGAAAATGCCAAAGAAATGATTGCTAATGGCAAAATCAAAGAAGAATTCAAGAAAAAATACAATATTGATAAAGTACCTTATATGAATACCGAATATATCGGTTTTCAGTTGGACCCTGCCGCTTACAAAGGCGATACTACCCATCCTTTCTTGAAAAAGAAATTCCGTCAGGCTATTAGTTATGCTATCAACAGAGATGAAATTGTAAATATCATACGCAATGGTTTAGGGGTATCAGGTATTTCGGGGGTAACTCCTGCCGCTTTGCCTTCTTTTGATTCTGTTGTGGTAAAAGGTTATAGCTACAACCCTGAAAAAGCCAAACAACTCTTAAAAGAACTTGGATACGAAGGTGGCAAGGGCTTGCCAAAACTAAAATTGCAAACCTATACTACCGATAAAGAAATTGCCGAGAATATTGCTAAAAATCTAAAAGATGTTGGTATTGAGGTAGAAATAGAAATGAATATGTTTGTAAAACATCAGCAAACCGTAGATGAAGGAAAAGCATTGTTTTTCAGAGGTTCTTGGCTTGGCGATTATCCTAATGCAGAAAATTATTTTGCAATGTTTTTTAGCAAAAACTTTTCACCTGCTGGTCCTAACAAAACGCATTTTGTAAATAAAGAATTTGATAGGCTCTATGTAGAAGCCCAAGAAAAAGACGACCACGATGAAGATCATCATCTTTTGTACCAGTATTATCACAAAATGGATAATATTATCGTGGAAGAATCTCCTATTATCGTTTTGTATTACGATGAGATTTTGAGAATTTACAGCAAAAAAATCAAAGGTTTGAAAACCAATTCCAGCAATATGCTGATTTTGGAAAATGTAGATTTTGCAAAACCGGGAGAAGAGAATACCGCCGAAAAGAAAGCCACCGCGAAAAAATAACAGGCTTGCTTGCGTGTATGAAATAAATTGAGGGCTTCGCTAATCGGCGAAGCCCTCTGCTTTGTAATGATAGTAAAGGCAAATCTTATTCAAAGAATATCAGACCACTTTTTTTGGGATTGATTTCTACAAGTTGCACTTCAAAAACAAGGTCTTTGCCTGCTAGTGGGTGATTGGCATCTATGGTTACGGTTTCTTCGCTCACAGCGGTCATTACAGCAGGAATTTGCCCACCATTGGCTAAATTGATCGCAAGTTGTGTCCCAACTTCCAAAGGCATACCAAAAGGCAACTGACTTTTAGGAACTTCTAAAATCATTTCTTCTAAAACTTCGCCATATCCCAACTCACAAGGAACTTGAATACTCTTTTTTTCTCCCACTTCCATTCCCAAAATACCTTGCTCAAAACCGGGAATCATTTGTCCTTCGCCCATTGTAAATTCAAGAGGTTCTCTGCCGAGCGAAGAATCAAAGATTTCCCCTGTGGTTAATCTGCCCGTGTAATGTACTCTTACCACGTGCCCGTTTTCTACTTTTTGCATAAAATAATGAAATTTGATTGTGAAAGTTCAAAAATACAAAATTCGGGGCTTTTTTGCAAGAGAATTTTCGTTTTTCATTTTATTTTGGTACATATTTAACATTACCTTTATGTTTGGTAAATGTTTTTTCGTATATTGTTGCAGTTTTAGCGATACTCTATGAAAAAAGTTCTACTCTTGGGCTTCTTATATCTGCTTACAAACTTATCAACGGCTCAACTGATACGCTTTAGCTTTACAGGAGCGACAGGAACACCTGTAACTTTTCCTGCCGATGCTCAGCCCACCAATGGCTCGGTAACAGATTTTAGCCGTAGTACAAGTATTACTCCTATTACTTCATTAAATAATTTTGGTGCAAGTGCTTGGGATGTAGTTTCTTTAGACCTAAACCGATATTTTTCTTTTACCATAACGGCAAATACGGGTTTTGTGCTTAATCTTACAAGTTTTGAACTTGATGAAGTGCGTAGCAGTGCAGGTCCTACACAATGGGTTTTGCGTTCCAGTCGTGATGGGTTTAGTACCGATTTGGGTACTTATACCAATACAGGTACAAGTTTGCTTACCAATCGTGTGGTGGCTTTGGACGAGAATTTTTACAATGTTTCAGGAAGTGTAGAATTTCGGATATACGCTTTTGGTGCAAGCAGTGCCGCAGGTACTTGGCGAGTAGATAATGTAGAAGTTTTTGGCTCTATTTCAACGCCTGATACCACCCCACCCACTCTGATAAGTGCTTCTACACTTGTAAATAACCAAATTGATGTATTTTTTAGCGAAAGTATAACGCTGACTTCTGCTCAAAATCCTGCTAATTACAGCGTAAGCGGCGGCATAGGTACACCTCTGACAGCTACTCGCAACCCGACTAATTTTTCACAAGTTACGCTTACTTTTTCTACTCCTTTTGTCAATAACCAAAATTACACCATTACAGCAAGTAATATTGTAGATTTTGCCTCTAATACGCAAAGTTCTACACAAACCACTTTTACATACTTGCAAATTTCAACTGCTTCGCTTCGTGATGTTATTATCAATGAAATAATGGCAGATGAAACACCTGTTGTGGGGCTTCCTGCTTCCGAATATGTGGAACTCTACAATCGTTCCAATAAAAATATCAACCTGAAAAACTGGACACTCAACACGAGAACTATCACTACCAATGATTTTATTCTACAACCTAATCAATACGTACTGCTTTGTCCGCAGGCAAATGCTTCACTTTTTTCAAGTTTTGGGACAGTGATAGGTATGCCTTCTTGGGACGTACTGACTAATTCAGGAGAAACGATTACCCTGCGAGATAACCCCAATAATACGGACATTGATGTAGTTACGTATGCTCTTTCTTGGTACAGAAATCCTGCCAAAGACGATGGCGGTTGGAGTTTAGAACTTATCAATCCTACGCTTCCTTGCAGTGATGAAAGCAACTGGATAGCTTCCAATCACCCTCTTGGCGGAACGCCCGCACAGCAAAACTCGGTATTTAATAACACTCCCGATACACAAGCTCCACGCGTAAGCAATACGGCTATTCCTGCTCCTAATGTGGTGCGTATTGTATTCAATGAGCCGATGAACCAAAGCACTCTGCTTTCGGCAACTTACAATTTTTCAGGAGGTATCAGTGTAAGTTCGGTAACAGCGATTAGCGACACAGAGGTACAACTCAATTTGAGTAGCAATCTTGTAGCAGGAGATATTTATACGCTTACGCTCAATGGGCTAACCGATTGTGCGGGTAATGCTTTGCAAGCCAATACCCAATTGCAATTAGGCTTGGGACTTACGCCTACTTTTCATCAAGTAGTGATTACTGAAATTTTTGCTGACCCCGACCCACGCGTAGGGCTTCCCGAACAAGAATATTTGGAACTCTACAACCGAACTAATAAAGTAATCAGCTTGCAAGGGTGCAAACTGTTGGATAACACCAGCTCCGTAACACTTCCTGCCATCAATATTTTACCTAATCAGTACATTACTTTGGTTAATGCGAGTGTTATCAACGACTTTTCAGCATACAGCAATGTGTATGGCATTAGTGGAATGGTAAGTCTGAACAATAGTGGAGAAAGACTTACGCTTACAGCTCCCAATGGCAGTCAGGTGTTTTCGGTGGTGTATAGTGATAGTTGGTATAAAGATGCTACCAAAAAGCAAGGAGGTTGGTCTTTGGAAATGATAGATACTGATAACCCTTGTGGAGAAGTAGATAATTGGACAGCCTCTATAAACCCCAATGGAGGAACGCCTTCGGCTGAAAATTCTGTAAAAGAAGCTCGCCCTGATAATATTCCGCCTCGTTTGCTTCGTGCTGATGCCATTGACAATGCTACGGTTATTTTGAGTTTTAATGAGCGTTTGGATAGCACTTTTGCCGCCAATGCTTCTTATGCCATTGATAAAGGTATTAGTGTACAAACTCGTACCGTGCTGGCTCCTGATTTCAAAAAAGTACGCCTTACGCTTTCATCTACTTTACAAAATCGCGAAAAGTATCGGGTAGTGGCGCAAAGCCTTACAGATTGTGCAGGAAATTTGATTGCGGAAGCTAATTTTGCAGATTTTGGCGTACCCGAGCAAGCCGACTCGCTGGATATTGTACTTAATGAGGTGCTTTTCAATCCTCGTACAGGTGGAAGTGATTTCATTGAACTTTACAACAATTCAGAAAAATACATCAATCTAAAAAATTGGTCGCTGGCTCGCATACGCAATGATGCTGTGGATAGCAGAAAGAATATTACAGACGAAGACTATGTACTTGCTCCTCGCAGTTATGTAGCTATTTCTGACGATATTTTGAACATTCAACAAAATTACCCATTTTCCGAAGGTAAGCCAATGCTTCAAACGCCTTCCTCTTTGCCTGCTTTTACAAGTCAAAGAGATGTAGTGTTGGTTATCAATAATTTAGACAAAATTGTAGAACGCTTTGATTATGATGAAAATATGCACTTCAAACTGCTTGATGATGTAAAAGGCGTTTCTTTGGAGCGTTTAGGCTTTGATTTACCCACCAACAACCCCAACTCTTGGTTTTCGGCGGCAAGTAGTGTGGGCTTTGCTACACCGGGCTACGAAAACTCTCAAAATAAACTTTATCAAAGTCAAAGCGGGGAAATTACCATTGTTCCGAAGGTTTTTACCCCCAACAATGATGGGCAAGCAGACTTTGCAAGTATCAATTTCAAATTTTCAGGGCAAGGAAATGTAGCCAATGTAATTGTTTATGATGCACAGGGGCGAGCTGTGCGTTATTTGGCACGAAATCAGACCTTGCCCAATGAGGGTTCTTTGCTTTGGGACGGCACCAACGAGGAAAAAAATCGTGTTTTACCCGGCTATTATGTGGTAATTTTTGAAATTTTCAATCTTTCAGGTAAAAAAGAAACCTACAAAGAAACTGTTGCGGTAGTAGGGAAGTTTTAGAGATTTTGAATTTTTTGAATAGTTTTTTGCAAACTTCTGCTAAGCAAAGAAGCATTCTGAAAGTCCCAATCATTTTCAATAAATTCAACCATTTTCAAGTTGTAGCCTTTGCCTTGCTTGGCTGTACCTTCGGGAACAATTGATTTTACTCCTTTTTTCTTTGATTTACGAGCAAGAGCAATTACAAATTCTTTGGGCTTAGAGATTTCTGTTTCAAGATTGAAAGGAATTTCACTTTCTCGGATACCCAAGAATTTTGCAAAATTTTCTCTATCAGCCAAAAGCCAAGTTTCTATTTCTACGACACACAAACGCAAATAAAAGTAAGGATTAGCTGAAAATGTAATAATGCTTTTCAAAAAATCAACTACGCAAATAGGTTTATCAGTATCTAATAGCAAAAAATATCGGCAGTCAGGAATAGCGGCACCATTGAATTGAGCTAATTTTTGATAGATGTAGTCGTTACCTTTTTTGCCAAGAGCAGGGTAAAGTTCAATATCTTTGCGTAAATTTTGAAAAAGTTTCTGCAAAACTTTTTCGTGCAGAATGTCCTCTACAACAGGTTGTATGTAAATTTTATTCATTCTTTTTCAAATGATATAGGAATTTGAAAAGGGTCTTTCATAGCAGTACGCTGAATGATAATTTCTGCAACGCTATCATTAGTAATTTGTAAATATTGTTTGATGTCATTACGTAGTGCGGCAGGAATAATATGGCTACCTTCCTCGCCTTGGTATATTACCAAAAGTACCTCCTCTAACTGAATACCTTTATTGTTTAGCAGTTCGTAGCTATGTGTAGTGAGAATTACTTGTCTTTCACCTTGTTTCTTTTTTTGTAATACATAAATAATATCTGCGAGTTGTTGAACAATGGCACTATGCAAAGAAAGTTCAGGCTCTTCCAAAAGAACAGGCTTATTGCCGTCTAAAAGCACCCAAAGCAAAGCAATAAGCCTTAAAGTGCCATCTGAAAAGTATTTTTCAGTATGCTTAACACCTTTGGCACGCCACTGCTTAAAGGTTGCTTCTAAATGAGGTGTGCCTAATTCATCTGTTTCAAGCGATAGTTTTTCAAAATTTGGTAAAATGATTTTTAAGGCTTTTTCAATGCGTCTTAAATAGGCATTGCGAGTATTTTTATTGAGTGTTTGAATTCGCTCAAAAAAGTTTCTGCCATAATAATCTTCGCTTTTAGAGGTTTTGAGAAAAGATTGAGGTTCTCGCAATAATTGAGGAATGAGATGCAAATAAGTAATTTCGTTCAGAAAATCAATAAAAGGCTTGAAGTTGAAATTGATAGAGGCTTGTTCAATATGGGTAAATTCTAAAAGATATTCGTTGGGTTCGTTGTTATTTTTTCTATCAATCCAAATGGTATCTGTCAAAAGATTTTTGAGAAATTCACGCTTTACCACTGCTTTCAATTCGGCTATGCCACCACCTGTTTGGTTGAAAGTAAGTTCATATTCCCATTCAGCTTGATTTTGATGATTAGAAATGACTATTGCAATGCTTACATCTGAATTGCTACGAGAGGCTATGCAACGAATTTTAGAAACCCCACCTCTTAAAGCTACTGCTTCTTGTAAGCTACCACTCTGTTTGACAATATCTCGTAAAAAGCGAATAGCATCTAAAAAATTGCTTTTACCCGAAGCATTGGGACCTACAATAAATGTGCGTTTTTGTAAGGAGACTTCAATTTCTTTGAAGTTTTTCCAGTTGATAAGTTTGATTTTAGAAATGTACATCTTACATTTTCTTTTAGCAAAGATATGAATTTCCTTAAAAACGAGTAACTTTGAAACGGATTTTTTACCATTTCAGGTGTTCAATCTTAACCATTTTGCCTATGCGTTTTATATTGCTTTTTTTAGCCTTTGCCGCTTTTAGTTCTGTGCAAGCACAGAAAAAATCAAAGAAAAAAATGCCCAAAAATTTGCTTACGATAGCATTTTACAATCAAGAAAATCTTTTTGATACCGAAGACGACCCCACGATTGATGATTCGGAGTTTCTGCCTACTTCTGCCAATCAGTGGGACGAGGCAAAGTATCGGAAAAAACTTGCTAATATGGCGTATGCTATTAGCACCATAGGGCATAATGCTCCTGATATTTTAGGACTTTGTGAGGTTGAAAACAGAAGGGTATTGGAAGATTTGGTGAAGCAGGAAAGTCTTGCCAAATACAATTATGGCATTGTGCATTACAATTCGCCTGACGAAAGAGGGATAGATGTTGCTTTGCTTTACAAAAAAAATGTCTTTACACCTTTTGCCGATAAAAGTATCCGTATTGAGCTACCCAACGGCGATAAAACTCGCGATGTACTATTTGTTTCAGGTATTTTAGGTAAAAAAGATACCCTTCACGTCTTTGTAGTGCATTTTCCTTCGCGAAGAGGGGGCTTGGAAGCCAGCGAACCTCGTAGAATAATAGCCGCTACCAAAGTAAGACAAGCCGTAGATTCACTTTTGCAGAGAAATCCCAAAAGCAATATTCTTTTGATGGGCGATTGGAACGATGAGCCAGATAATAAAAGCATTATAGAAGTTTTGAAAGCCAAAGGAGATATGCAAAATTTACAAGCAGGCGATTTGTTTAATCCTATGGCTCGGCTCAAAGCTGAAGGATTGGGTTCTCACGCTCATTACAATAGCCAAGAGAAAAAAGTAGAATGGAACGTGCTTGACCAAGTTATTCTATCACAAAACTTACTTGACCGAAAAAGTAAATTGCAGTATCTACCAAACTCGGCTACTATCTATAAGCCCGAATTTCTTTTACAACAAGAGCCACCCCAGTACAAAGGACAACCCTTGCGAACTTTTGCAGGAAAACGCTATTTGGCGGGTTATAGCGACCATTTTCCTGTTTTTGTAAATCTCTTACCCAAAGGAAAGTAAGTTCCAAGATAATTTGTAAGAAGAAAAACGCTTGATATTATGCAAGTCAGTGTAGAATTGAGCCTTTATCCTTTAAGCAAAGATTTTGAGCAAATAATTTTAGATTTCATTGAAAAACTGAAAGATAGTTCTTTGGAAGTGCAGACCAACGGAATGAGTACGCAAGTTTTTGGTGAAATGGATATAATTATGGAAAAAATTGGAAAAGCAATGAAAGAAGTCTATGCCGAAAACAAAGCAATATTGGTAATGAAAATGGGGAAAGGAACGTTGAAATTATAGCAATAAGAGGATAAAAGGACGTGATTTCTTTCTTCTTTAAGAAATTTAGAAAGATTTTTATGCGGCAACATCGCTATTAGCGATGTTGCCGCTTTAATAACTATACTGCCACAGGCATACCTTGATAAACAGCCCCTTTTTTGGTAGCTTCGTGAGGATATTTGACGTGCCACTCAAATTCATCTCTGAAATGCCTTACTGCTGATTGTACAGGCCAAGCCGCCGCTTCGCCCAAAGGGCAAATTGTTTTGCCTTCAATATTATTAGCAATGCCTACAAGTAAATCTATGTCTTGCATTGTGCCTTTGCCATATTCTATTTTTTGCAAAACTTTTTCAAGCCAGCCTGTACCTTCGCGACAAGGGCTACATTGCCCACAAGATTCGTGATGATAAAACTTGGCAAGGCTCAAAGTATTTTTTACAATACACACGCTTTCGTCCATAACTATAAAGCCACCCGAACCGAGCATTGTGCCTGTCTGAAAACCGCCGTCATTGAGCGATTCGTAAGTCATTAGTCTTGGCTCGCCTTTGGCTGTTTTGAGTATCAGATGGGCAGGTAATACAGGCACCGAAGAACCTCCTGCAATTACGGCTTTCAATTTTTTTCCATTCTTAATTCCCCCGCAATATTCATCAGAATAAATAAACTCTTCCACAGGTACGCCCAACTCAATTTCATAAACACCGGGTTTATTGATATGCCCGCAAGCCGAGATGAGTTTTGTTCCTGTACTTTTGCCAATACCAATTTTAGCATACTCTTCGCCGCCGTTATTTACTATCCAAGAGACAGAAGCAATGGTTTCTACATTATTTACCACCGTAGGGCAACCATACAAACCTTTTACAGCAGGGAAAGGGGGTTTATTGCGAGGATTGCCGCGTTTGCCTTCTAAACTTTCCAAAAGAGCTGTTTCTTCTCCACAAATATAAGCCCCTCCGCCGGGGTGTACGTACAAATCCAAGCTATAGTCGGTGCCGAGAATGTTTTTGCCTAAAAATCCTGCATTATAGGCTTCGGCGATAGCTTTTTCTAATATTTTTATCACGTAAAGCATTTCACCTCTTACGTAAATGTAAGAAGTTCTTGCTCCCAAAGCATAGCTGGAAACAATCATTCCTTCAATGAGAGCGTGAGGAATGTGGCTCATCAGGTATCTATCTTTGAAAGTTCCGGGCTCGGATTCATCAGCATTGCAAACCAAATAGCGAGGTACGCCTTCGGGTTTTGCCAAAAAACTCCACTTCATACCCGCAGGGAAACCTGCTCCGCCACGCCCCCGCAAGCCCGATTTTTTGACCTCTTCGGTAACTTCGTCGGGTGTCATTGTTTTAAGGGCTTTTTCTACGGCACGATAGCCCCCCATTTTGCGATACACCTCAAAGGTTTCAATTCCTGGAACGTTGATATGCTCGGTGAGAATTTTAATGCCTGCCATATACCAAAATTTATGCTATAAAAAAATGTGCAAACGAAATGTTTTAGATTTTTTCCAAAAATAAAAAAATTTGTTTGTTACTCAATTAGTATGAGGCGAATTTTTCACAAAAAATTCATTGATACAAATGCTTATCCAAGAAAATCACTTTTTTAATTTCACGGATTTGCTCGTTATTTGCCAAAGCAGGGCGGCGTTCGGTAGCGGTAAAAGTAAAAATAGGAACTGCTTGCACCATTTTGCCCTGATAAAAATAAGTATGCAAGAAAAACCCTTGTCTTACGCCAATTCGGTGGATTTGGTCAAAGAGAAAGTTGCCAAAGCCGTGAAAAATAGGTTTGCCTTTGTAGAACTCAACTTGCTGAACCTGATGGGCTTGCGAACCATACACAAAATCTGCCCCCCAATCCAAAAGATACTTAGTAATTTTAGCTTGACTTTTGGTAGGGGCATAAGAATCGGTTTCATCAAATTGCACCGAAGCGATGATATAGCTAATATCAGGATTTTTGCGTAAATCTTGCAATATTTGCATTACTTTAAGGCTATCGTAAGCTGCCGCTCCTACGCTATTGCCACGTCTGCCTGCACATTCATTTACAGGGCAACTTTCGTTAAAGCCCACCATAGCAATTTTTTTGCCGTCTTTCAGCGTAAGAATTAGCGGCTTGTAGGCATCTTCTACGCTCAATCCGCCGCCAAAAATTTGCATACCATTTGCTTTGTACCACTCATAAGTTTTGATGTAGCCCTCTTTGCCGTAATCCAAATTATGATTGCCCGTCAGTTCTACAATATTTACCCCCAATTTGGTAAAGATTTCCAAATGTTTGGTTTTCATACAAAAACGCATACCCGGAACATACTCACATTTTTCGGTAGCACTTACTTCGTTGCTGATATGCAAAAAGTCGCTTCCTTTTACTCTTTCCAAAATGTTGGCTAAAAGCCAATCGGTGCCATACTGGTCGGTGGCTCGCCCCATATAACGCGTAACAGCAGTAGTGCCTGTAAGTGTGAAGCGGGTAATTTTTTGCTTGAAATCAAATTTTTCTTTGGCTTCGCTCCAAGCGTAAAGCGGATATTTTTCAGCATTCTGAAAAAAATACAAGCTATCTATTGCAAGAGCCTTGAATTGCGGCGTACTTTCGGAAAGTAAAACAAGTAGCAAGCTGTTTTTGGCAAGTGGGGCAAATTCACGAATGTTTTTTAATTTTTTGAGGCTGGCTGTATTGCAAGAAAATACCTTTTTTACTCGTTCTGCCGAGTTTTCTAAAACATAGACTTCGCCTGCACAAAACTTCTTTTGCAGTTCGGGCAAAGTGATGCTTTCAGCCTCTACGCCAAAACCCGTAAGCACCAAAATAGGTTCCGTGATTTCTTTACTGATTTGTGTGGTATCGGTTGTTTTTTTGCCTTGCGAAGGAGTACAACTTTGAAGCAAATACCAAGTTGTAGTAATAAGAAAAAAGTAACTGATGAGCTTCATTTTTTTGTTTTTTGCAAAAGTAAGAAAAAAAGGGCTTTGTAGCCCTACATTAAGCCTAATTTGAAAAATTTTACTCGCCCAACATTACAAAACCTGCCCAATAGTAAGGGTGTTTGTATTTTTCACGTATCTGCTTTTGGGCGTTTCTGAAAGCCTGTACTTGATTTGGATTTTTGAGCAGTTCGCTATAAAAACTTTGCATAAGTTCTTGGGTAGCGGTATCATCTACTTTCCATAGGCTCATAATCAGGTTTTTAGCTCCTGCAATTCGGAAGGCTCTTTGCAGACCATAAACGCCTTCGCCTGCTTGTACTTTGCCCAAACCTGTTTCGCAAGCCGAAAGCACTACCAAATTCACATTATCCAAAGGTAAATTCATAATTTCGTAGGCAGTCAGGATACCATCTTCTTGGTCGGGGGAGCGTTTGGCATTTACAAAATAATCAGTAACACCTGCTAGTATCAAGCCCGAACGCAGTAGAGGGTCGTTGCTTTCTTGTGAGCCTTCTGCAATTTCGGTGCTAATGATAGCATTGCTTCGCTCCTCAAAATCGGAAGGAATGAAAAAGCCGTGAGTTGCCAAATGTAAAAGATTGTACTGCCCCATTTCTTTTTTCAAGTTAGTTTCGGTGGCTTCGGCACGTAAAAGTTTTTTTACTTGCAAGCCGTTTAGCTTCTGCAAAATGCTTTCAATATTGCTTATTTCCTTATCGGTAGCGGGCAAACTTATAAAAACAGGGTTTTGTATCCAATAACTACTCTGCTCGTCCAAATTGATAGCATCGGCATTGATTTTTAGATTGTTATCAATTTGGTAAAAAGGATTACCCAGAAGTAGTGCTTTGCCTTGCAGTTTGGTGGCAGTGGATTTTTCTAATAAATCTTTGGCACTTGTTAGAAAAATAATATCAGCTCTATCCCAGAGATACTCGTTTTTTTCGGTATCCCAAAGGGCAAGCGGATTGATTTGTGAATAAACACCATCGGGAGAGTAGTAAATTTTTGGGGCATTGCCAATGAGTGTTTCCAAAGGTTTCCAGAAATTCTTGTAACTTTCTTTGTCTTCTTTTCGGAATTTGGCAGAGTTCTTGTAAAAATACAACTCTTCTTGTTCCAAAATTTTTCCATTGTTTAGGGTAAGCACTTCAGGATTTTTGCTATCCTTTTTTACTGCAAAAACTACGTACAAAACTTCTTTATTTTCACCTTGCACACGCAAAAATTCTAACCATACCTCTTTATCTGAAAGTCGTTTCTGAATATCTTTCCAAGAAATAACTTTGCTACTAAATGCTTCATCAAAGGCTTTGGATTTAGCTGAAAGAGATTTTTCAAGGTTTTTCGCTTTGTTTTCCAAACTATCCAAATTGATACCTCGGCGTTTCAGCTCGGCAGTGCCTAAATTGGATAGCTTGGCAATCATTTCACGCAGTTTTACCCATTCGTCATATTGGGCGAGCAGTTGGGCGTCTTTGCTTGTCAAAATTTCTTTACGAGCTTTTCCTGTACTATTGAGGATAATGCCTTTGGTCATTACGAGCAAATCCAGTGCTTCGCCTGCAAGAGCTTCGTTTTTAGGAATTTTACCTTTCACACAATTAGCCGTAAAAAGCACAAAATTATCCAAGTAAGGCTTATTTACAGCCCAAAACTGCCTTTTTTCATTTTCGCTCAAAGTGCTAAAATTTTTCTGAATGAGTGAGAGCGTATTTTGTGTAAGTTGCTGAAAAAGAGGCATAGCTACTTGAAATTTGCCTTGCTCTTGCAGAAGCATACAGAAATTGTTGAGGGTAGCCAAATAGTTGGGGTGCTTATCGCTCAGATTTGTTTTAAGAATAGCCAAAGCATCTTTGTAAAATTGTTCGGCTTGTGCAAATTGCTTGGTAGAGGTGTAAAGCACCGCCAAATTGTTCATACTTGCGGCAATAATAGGGTGATTAGCCCCAAAAATTTTCTTGCGGATTTCCAAAGATTTTTTGTAGAGAGGTTCGGCTTTGGCATTTTGTTGTGTATTTTGGTAAAAGTTTGCCAAATTGTCCAGAGAGGTGGCATATTCAGGATTTTCTTCACCGAAAAGATTTTTCCGAATATTGAGAGCCTCTTGGTAAAGGGGTTCAGCTTTTTCAAAGTTGCCCGCTTTTTTGTACAGGCTTGCCAGTGCATTGAGCGTAACGGCATAGTCGGGATGCAGTTCGCCCAAAACTTCTTTGCGGATACTCAAACATTTCTGAAAATTGGTGATAGCTTCGCTGAAACGCCCCATTTTTCTTTGCAAATTTCCATAATTCTGAAGCACATTGGCATATTCAGCAGATTTTTCACCTGTTTGTTTCTGAAAAATACTCAAAGCAGTTTCGAAATAGGGCTCAGCTTCTTTGAACTTGCCCGCATCGCTGTACAATACGGCATAATCGTTGAGCAGTTGGGCATATGCGGTGCTGTTTTCATCTGCTTTGGTAAAGCGAGCAAGGGCTTGTTTGTAGATTTGTTCGGCATCTTCGTAGCGTCCGAGCGATTTGTAAAGTTTAGCTAAATTGTTTTGTAATGTGGTAAAAGTGAAGTGTTTTTCGCCGAATTGCTTTTTACAAAAATCAATGGCTTTGCTGTAAAGTTTTTCGGCTTCTGTAAAGCGACCTTGATTTTTGTACAAATTGGCAACAATTTCCAAAGTTTCAATATAATCTACTTCTACACCCTGCATTTGCGATTCATAGCTTTGCAAGGCTTGGATAAATAATTTTTCAGATTCTTGGTATTTGCCTGTTTCGTAATAAAAACCACCTAAATTGATAAGCCAAACAGGGTAATTGGGCGAACTTTGAGCCGCAGAATTATTGATAAGTTGTTCGTAGTAGGGGCGAGCTTCTTTGTATTTGCGTAAAGCGGCAAAACAATCGGCTACATTGGCTAAACTTTTCCAGTAGTAAGGGTGATTTTCGCCAACCAATTCTTTGAGTTGTGGTAAAATTTGCTGATAAGTCTTGATGGCTTTTTCGTTTTCACCTCTTTTGGATAAGAGTTCCGCTAAGTGCATACTGATTTCCAAGAATTCGGGCGATTTTTCTTGTTTTAATCCCTTTAACACTTGTTGTGCTTGCTGATAGGTTTTTTCGGCTTCAACGTTTTTGTTTTGTTCTTTAAGAATATTTCCCAAATTGGTTAGAGCTGTGGCATACTCTAAGGTATTTTGATTTTTGGTAGCGGTGTAATGTTCTATGGCATTTCGGTAATAATTTTCGGCAACGTGATAGTTTTTACGGATAAATTCTAAACGAGCCAAATCATTGAGTAAATCTACATATTGAGGGCTTTTTTGGCTGTTTTTTTGCTCAATCTGATAGGCTTTTTGCAAAAGGGGGTCAGCTTTTGTGATGTTTTTGCTATCTAAATACAAACCTGCTAATGAAATAAGTGTTTCTTGATATTTAGGCGAACTTTGCTGATTGCTTTTCTCAAAGTTTTGTAAAATATTTTCAAAAAGTGCTTGGGCTTTGGGATACTGACGAGTTTGTGTATAGCATACGGCTAAATTGAAAGCTGATTCTTGACTGAGCTGATGATTTTCGCCGAGTTCTTTTTTGCGAATGTTGTAGGCGTTTTCAAAATGTGGGATAGCTTCTTTGTAACTACCTTTTTGGCTTACAATTACAATACCGAAGGCATCGGAGGCTGTTGCAAAATCGGTATTTTGGAGATTATTTTTTTGATAAATACCTATGGCACGAGTAAGATTTTTTTCCGCTTCCTTAAAATTACGTGCTTTTATTTGCGTGAGAGCCTGATTGGTAAGTGTTTTGGCAAATTCGGGGCTTTCTGCTCCTTGGGGTGCGGTGTCGGAGTTTTGTGTATCGGTTTTGGTAGAATTTTGAGCCGTAGTGGTATTTTGCTCTTTTTTGAGTTGGGCAAGCAGTTTGTCTGCTTCGGCTTGTCGGTTGGTTTGGGTGTAGAATTGAGCGAGTTTATCTACGGTCTTGATGTAGTCGGGGTGTTGAACGCCCAAAGCCTTTTTGCGAATAGCCAAACATTGTTTGTAGGCTTTTTCGGCTTTTTCGGCTTCGCCTGCGGCGGCACAAAAACCTGCAAAGTTGTAGTAGAATGAGGCAATCTTTTCTTGATTGCTTTCTAAGGCTTTTTCGGCAAGTGGCTCTGCCTCCGAGCCGAAGGTACAGGCTTGGGCATAATTTTTATTTTTACCCTCTTGTGCCATTTTTTGGTACAAATCTCCAAACTGCTCTTGAATTTTATGGAGCGGCTGAGCTTGGATATGTAGCCAAAATATAGAGAAAAACAATAAAGCTAAAAGTTTTTTCATAGGTGTTCTTTTTTTGAGGTTAAAAATTTATGTTTCTTGATAAGTTGGTAGCGTAAAGGTAAAGGTTGAGCCTTTTCCTACTTCGCTGACTGCATAAATCGTGCCACCGCTTTTTTCCACAAACTCTCGGGAAAGTACCAACCCCAAACCTGTGCCTCTTTCGCCCAAAGTACCCGAAGTGATGTGTTTGTTGTTCCAATTAAAGAGATTTTTCAAAATGCCGGGTTCTATGCCTACGCCTGTATCACTCACCGATATTTCCACGAAATTTCCTTTATTTTTTGCACTCACCTTGATTTCTCCTCCCGAAGGCGTGAATTTCATTGCATTAGAAACGAGGTTACGGATAACTAAATCAGTATAGTTGGGGTCGGCGAAAACTACACTATTTTTGGGAATAGCATATTTGAGCGTTATATTTTTGGATTGAGCATAGACTTTGAACAATTTGAGTTGCTTATCAATTAAATCTCGCAAATCAAATGCTTTGGATTCAAAGTTCATTTCTTGCATTTGTACTTTTGCCCAAGTCAGTAGGTTATTGATGAAATCAAACAAGCCGTCTATGGATTTATCCAAGTCTTGGGCAGTTTTTTGTATTTCTTCAGTAGTGAGCTTATCCGAAAACTTGGTGAGCAAACCTACCATAGCTTTCAGCGAATTGAGAGGGCTTTTGAGGTCGTGAACTATGATAGAAAAAAATTTGTCTTTCATTAGATTTGCTTCGCGAAGTTCTTGCTGTGATTTGAGCAAATCTGCATTCGTTTTTGCTAAACTTTCAGCATTGAGGCGAAGTTGGTTTTCGTTGGCTTTTATTCTATCGTAAGCCTCTTGTAGGCTTTTGTTTTTAGCTTCAATTTCTTTTACATAGGTATTGAGCGTGCTTACAGCAGGGCGAAAAACAAAAAAGGCTTCTATAAGTAGTACCAGCAAGGCAAAAATAGTAAGCCATAGCTCAACTTTACCCCAGTATGCAATTTCATCGGCGGCTTTTTGGTCGTATGCAAAACTCAAATCCAACATTCGGTTAGAAAAATCGCGTGCTGTTTCTGTAACTTGGGGTTGCATATTTTTTACCTTTGCAAAAAACAGAAGGCTATCTTTGGGGAGAAATTCTTTTCCCATTTGCAAGATTTCTTTGATTTGCTTGCTAAAAGGCTCGTAGTAGAGGTCGGTATTCTGAAAATCAGCTTTAATTTCATCAGTATTAAAATCTTTGTTCAAGCCATAGTCTTCATCACCTTCTTTGAGACCTTTGTAGGCTTTTTGGAGCAATTCAAAATCAAATTCTATTTGTTCTAAAATATTACGAGCTGAATCGGTAGTGGGTACTTTGGAAATGAGCAGGGTTTGCAAGGCTATTTCTTGGGCATAGGTAGCACAAGCTCCGTTGAAATTTATCATTCTACCAATATGAGAGCGTTTATCGGAAGGGTCATTAGGGTCTGAAACTAAATTTTGATTGACAAAAATATAACTCAAAATAGTAACCAAAGCTATAATACTTAAAGCCGTAATGTAAATGATAGTCAGTCGTTTGGAAACGTTGTAATGGTTGTTCATTCTGAAAAAATTTAACCTTTGGCACAACAAAATTACAAATCTTTTGCAGAAAAGAAAGAAAATTTTGAAAGGTTTTGCAATGAAACAATAAGTCGGGCTTCGCAGAAAGCAAAGCCCGACTTGAAAAAGCAACTTCCTGAAAAAACAATTTACTTTTTCAAAAATTGCTCGGTACGATTATCAAAAGAAACATAATACACACCACGAGAAAGGTTGCTTACATCAACTTCTTTACCTTTGCCTTTTTTCAAGACTTCTTTTTTGGTATTGCTGATTTCGTAGCTTACTACGGCAGTAAAATAAATTTTATTGCTTACATTACGTGGATAAAATTTTACCATTCCTTGCGTAAAACTATAATCCAAAACGTTGGAATAAGTAATCTGTCCGCTTCTTTCTTGATGTTTGATGCGATATTTGTTCAAACCTACATTGTGGCTAATGGGCAAAGTATAAGTGTTGGTATTTTGAGGATTTTGAGCTTGCAAAGTAGTTACATTCGTCCAATTATTATTCACCATTCGCTCTATGTAATACACACTATTGGCAGTTTCTCCTTCTACCGACCACGTAAGGCTTTTTTCATCAGCACTTACGCTAGTAAATTTGAAATTGCCTTGCCCTTTGAGTACCCAAGGGTTAATGATTTTCGGCTTACAGCCTTCGGAATGTATAATCTTAATTTCTACGGCACTACCAATAGCAAGCGAAGACAAATTTACTTCAAAAGAACTGGTGCGAGGGGATTTGATAACAACATTTCCATTCAAATAAACCGATTGAATGCAAAAAGTTCTTTGGTCTGCGGTAAGAGGATTGTGAATATACACATTTTTCCCTTGATACGTTCCTTTTACAACCAATTCTTGGGAGAAGGCAATAAAAGATTGCATCAAGAACCATAGCGTAAGGCTAAAACAATAGCGGGTTTTCATAATTTACCACCAAAAAACGAAAAATCTATAAGGTTGATACGGCAAAGCTACAATTTTTGTGCTAAATTTGCTACAAAAGTGTAAAATATTTGAAAAAATTGCAACAAAAATTTTTGTTTCGTTTCAAATATAAAAACGTTTTTTCACGAAAAAAAGCCCCAACAAAAGAAAATTTTGCATAAAAATTCGTATGATAGAAAAGAAAAATTACATTCAAACCGCCAAAAAGAAAGAAAGAGCAGTGCTTGCCGCTATTCATACCCCCGAGCAGAGCAGAGAGCAAACCCAAGAGTACCTTGATGAACTTGCCTTTCTTGCCGAAACTGCTAATGTGGAAGTTGTCAAGCGGTTTGTTCAGAATTTGCAGAAAATTGATGCCAAAACGTTTTTGGGTAAAGGTAAAATTTTGGAAATAGCAGACTTTATTCAAAAAAACGAAATTGATACAATCATCTTTGACGATGAACTTACACCCTCACAAGTAAAACATCTGGAAGCTATCTTGAAGTGCAAGATTTTAGACAGAAGTCTGCTCATACTCAATATTTTTGCACAAAGAGCCCAAACGGCACAAGCGAAAATTCAGGTAGAACTTGCTCAGTATCAGTATATTTTGCCTCGCCTGACACGTATGTGGTCGCATTTGAGCAAGCAACGTGGGGGAGTAGGTATGAGAGGACCCGGTGAAAAGGAATTAGAAACCGACCGCCGTATCGTCAATGATAAAATTGCCCTTCTGAAAGATAAACTCGCTCACATTGAACGCCAAAGCCAAACCCGCCGAAAGGCTCGCAATGCAATGGTGAGAGTAGCTCTTGTGGGTTATACCAATGTAGGAAAATCTACACTGATGAACTTGCTTTCTAAAAGCAACGTTTTTGCCGAAAATAAACTTTTTGCTACCGTAGATTCTACGGTACGGAAGGTAGTTTGGAACAGAGTACCTTTTTTGCTTTCCGATACAGTAGGTTTTATACGTAAATTGCCTACAACTCTGATAGAATGTTTCAAATCTACCCTTGCTGAAATTGTTGAGGCTGATATTTTACTGCACGTGGTGGATATTTCACACCCTTCTTTTGAAGAGCAAATGCAAGTAGTAATGCAAACGCTCGCCGAAATCAAGGCGGTGGATAAGAAAATCATTACTATTTTCAACAAGATAGATGTTTTGCGTGAAAAAATTTACCAAGAGGCTATTCCTGATGAAGCCCCTTTGCATTTGCAGGAAATTTATGCCAAAAAGAAAAATGAGAATAGCATTTTTATTTCAGCCGCAAAGCAAGAAAATATTGAAGCTCTACGACAGATGATTTTTGAAGCTGTTTCGGAGCGTTATTTTCAGATTTATCCACACAATACCGAAAGTTTTTTGCAACAATTTCTGATGAGCCATAGTTTTGAGTAAAAAGTTGCGTAGCTATAATGAAAACTAACCCAAAGTATAATCTTTCGCCTGCTGAAATAGATAGAATTGTAGAAATGGCTTGGGAAGACCGCACTCCTTTTGAGGCGATTGAGGCTCAATTTGGCTTGAAAGAACAAGAAGTGATTGGACTAATGCGTAGCGAAATGAAAAAAAGTTCTTGGAAACACTGGCGAAAACGAATGAATAGCCGAAAAACCAAGCATCTACAAAAAAGAATAGAGCAACTTGGGCGTTTTCGTTGCTCTCGTCAAAAAGCTATCAGTCATAATAAAATTACGTGATTCCTAACGCAATACATACTCAATTTCCATTTCTGGATTGATGTTTTCACCAACCAGTAAGGTATCTGTACCATTGCCTTCAATGACATCAAAGAACAGCATATAGCGTTTGGGGTTTTCGGTACTTTGAGCCAAAACGTGTCTGGCTTCACCTTTGCCACGCATAAACGTAACGCCTTGCCCTTCAAAAAAGAAACTGCCAATATCGGTCATTTGCCATTTTTCGGTCTTACCGGGCAAAGCGAAAGTAACATAAGCAGTTTGCTCGCTATCGGCAAAAATCATAGCGGGACCGGGATTTTCGTCTGTACCCTCAAAAAACGGCGTAAGCGAAGAGGAAAGAGCTTCTTTTTCCATAAAAAACCAAACAATATCAATGCCTTCGCCTTTGGGCATACTAACCAAATAACGATTTTGGTCTAAACAAATAATGGGAAAAAATCTGCCTGTGGCAATATGGTTATCGTACTCGTCCCAAGTCATTTCTATCAGTTTGCTTTTACCAATTACTTGGTAATTGTTGTTCCAATACACCAAAATATCATTGATTTGGAGCAATTCCAATTTTTCCAGTAGGGGTTTGTTGTAAAATTCCATTTTTCTTTTTTCTTGAAGTTTGATTTCGTCAGTTTTTTGTTTTTCAATTTTGTAATTTTTGTAAATACGCCAAGAAAGCCAAACTGCACCTGCAATAATGGCTACCCAGCCCACATAAAAACTAAAATAAGCCTGTTCCATTTTGATTTATTGAATGGTAAATAGATTTATCTTCTTCTGCCGCCACTTCTACTGCCCCAAGAGCGAGAGTCTGAACGGCGAGAGCTATTACTGCTACTACTTGAACTTGATGATTTTCTGCTACTACTGCTACTCCAAGAGCGGCTGTCAGATTTTTTGCTGGAAGAGTAGCTATTTGATGATGAACTACTGCTGGAACGCTTGGAAGAGTAAGAAGAGCCACCACTGCTTTTAGAATAATCGCTACCCGAAGAGCCACCTGAATAATAATCTCTGCGTGGTGAGCTACGCTTGAAAGTATAGCTATAAGCTTTTTCGGAAAATTGTGAGCTTTTTTGCAAATGGTTTTGTGCCATAGCCCAATTTGCCATCATTGCATATTGTAGAGCTAAATTATGCGAAGCCAAAGCGTCTTGATAATCTTTATTGGTAGAGCCATTTTTTTTGATTTCTGCCAACTCTTTGTTGATGTCATCATATTGCGATTTGAATGTTTCGTACTGCTCTACTTGTGTAGCAAATTCATTCTGCAAAGCTGGTTCAATAGCGATTAGGTTGTCCAAAGTGATGTAGGCAGAAAGAAAATCTCTGCTTGTAAAATACGGATAGGCTTTGTTGTAGGTATTTTGGGCAATGGTAAGTAAAGAGTCTGTTTTGCGTAAGGCTGTATGGCGATTGAAAATTTTATCTGCGGTAGAAATAGAATCTACTCGCTTTTTAATTTCTTGAATAGATTTGCCGTAGCTTAATACACGATTGGTAGTTGCAGTTTCTATTTGAGCGAAGTCTTTTAACCAGCGTTCCAAACGTTCAGTTTCTGCATTATGCTGATTGATGAGAAATTCTGTGTTGGTGTTAATGGCATTTAAGTTGTATAGGCTTATTTTTTCAGATAAAGGCAAGCCCTGATTGATTTTTTCAATAAATGATAGGTTTTGTCCAAGTTTCTGTTCGTTTTCTTCATAAAACTTCCAAGCGGAAAGCAAATATTCTTTTTCTCTACCCGAATATTGATTAGTTTGGCTTTGTAACGTAGAAATTTTTGCTTGCGAGTCAGATATGAGCTTTTTCCATTTTGCCCAATTTTTTTCAAGCGTTTCAAAAATATAAAAAATGCCTTTGTGATTTAGCGAGAAGGTACTAATGCGGCTTTGAAGTCTTTTTAAGTTATCATAGGCATAAGCAAGGTCTTGCCATTTACCCGTTTGAATAGCCTTATCTTTTATTATCAAGGCTCTTTCTATTTCTTTTTCTATTATCTGTAAGTCCTTCTTTAAATCCTGAATACTGCTTTCTTGCACTATATTAAACACCTTTTCACATTTTTTTGTGAAATTTAGATAAGTGTCTTTCAAGAAAGTATCATACTCTTGCGAGATACTTTTTTGGGCAGTTTCGGGTGCAATGACAAAAGCACTCATTAGCCCGAAGGCAAGTATAATAAAGGGTACTATGAGGTTTTTCCGAAGCAAAATAGCTGAAATCATATTGCGTGGTATTTTTGCTAAAAATAGCAAAATGTTTTAATCATTCCTAAAATTATCGTTAAAAAATTTTATCAGGTTGATTGCTTCTGCTTCTTTATTGGCAGGAACGGGAAGGTCAAAAGTTTCTGTACTTCTGCCGTGCCTTACTTTGTAAGAATAACAAAGCGTGAGGATATTTTCTTTTTCGTCATAGACAATTTCTTCCAAACGAGAGCCATAGCCCCTCCAAGCGTGAAACTGCCCCGCTAGCCAAAGGGCATTCGGGGAAATAATTACTTCCCCCTCTTTTTTTCTTCTGTTGTTCAGAACTACCTTATTGTAGGAATAGGCTAATAATATTAAAATCCAAACAGAAAAAATTACAAAGAAGGTTTGTATCGATTCTTGGCTAAATTCATCGCCTATCAGAAAAACCAAAGAAACGATAATCATAATAAGGGTCATTACTTTCAATAGGGCTTTAGCAGACTTTTCTTTTTCATTAGTATCTTTTTGAATAAATTTTTCCCAAGTGGGTTTGTCATATTTCCAATGGATTAGAATGTTTCTGCCCTGACGAATTTCGTCAAGCAGTAAGGCTCTTCTTCTGAACAAAAAGAAAATGATAATAAAAGTAACTCCCACGAATAAGCCCAAAAAGACCATAGGTCCGATAAACTTCTTGAAAGTATCTTCATCTAAAAAGGGCAAGGACATTACCACAAAGCCTATAAAACTGATAAACAAAGAAACGAAGGCATTTCTCCATTCTTTGTTGGGAATGTGCAGGTTCTTTTCTTGAACGAAGTTGTTTTTTTGAGCAACATTAGCCATAGTTTTATCATTTTTTTGCAAAATTTAGAAAGTCTATTTTTGCAAAAAAATGAGTTATCTCACCGAAAAAGCTAATATCAGACAGGTTCAATCCATTTGCCGTCTTCTTTGATAAGGTTGATGAGTTCGTCAAGAGCATTTTCTTCGGCTACGGTGCGTTTTACTACTTCTTTCCCTCGGTACAAAGAAATTTTGCCTTTACCCGAACCTACATAGCCATAATCGGCATCTGCCATTTCGCCAGGTCCATTTACGATACAGCCCATTATCGCGATTTTGACGCCTTTGAGGTGGTCGGTGCGTTTGCGAATTTTAGCAGTAACTTCTTGCAAATCAAAAAGTGTTCTGCCACAACTGGGGCAGGAAATGTATTCGGTTTTTGTAATGCGTGTGCGTGTAGCTTGCAAAATACCAAATGCCAAGCTATTGGCTTCTGCAATTTGCTCACAAGGTACTGAAATCATCAAGCCATCGCCCAATCCGTCTAATAATAGCCCGCCTATATCAGTAGAAGCATCAATTTGCAGTTGTTCCAAATCGCGAGTTTGATACTTTCTCCAAATGATAAAAGGTAAATGAATTTGATTTTGGATTAGTTTTACTACAAAAGCCCTTATAGCGGGTAAAGCGTGTACATTTTCGGTTTTCAAAATAAGTACCCAAGGTTTGGTTTCGTTTTGCAGAAAATCAAGCAGTTTTCCTCGTAAATCGGTGCTATCCACATCAAGCACCAAGAAGTTGAGTTGCTCGGAAAAATCATCATAAGAAAGATACTCTGCTTCATTGCAAAGCGGGTAAGACTTTTCAATTTTCTGCTTTACCCAAACCTGATAGTCTTGTGTTGCTTGCAAACCATTGGGAAGCATAAAAGGAATAGGCTTTTCGCCTAAATACAGAAAATCGGCTCCAAGGTCATTCATTGCCCATTTGTCGGTAGCGGGGAGATAGAAATGCCCGATTTTTTTCAAATCGTCCATTTTTATAGTATCAAAGGCTGAAAAATCAGCAATCACACGAGGAACATTTTTAGCCCCAATATTCAAAACTTCGCAGGTTTCACGACGCTGGTAGGTAAAAGGATTGATAGGGTAGTTTTCAATGGCAGGAATGGGCTTTTGCAGTTTTTCTCGTTCTGTATAGCGACTGACAAGTTTTTTGGCTACGGGAATTTCGTATTCGGGGTCTTCGGTAAGAGAAACTCTCACGGTATCGCCTAATCCGTCTTCCAAAAGTGTGCCAATGCCTACGGCAGACTTTATTCTGCCGTCTTCGCCATCGCCTGCTTCGGTTACGCCCAAATGCAAAGGATAGGGCTTTAAGCCTTCTTCTTGAAGTCGTTGCACCAAAAGCCTATATGCTTGCACCATTACCTGCGGATTGCTACTTTTCATTGAAAGAACAATGTTGTAAAAACCTTCGTCTTCGGCAATTCGCAAAAATTCCAAAGCTGATTCTACCATTCCCAAGGGGTTGTCGCCGTAGCGGCTCATAATTCTATCGGAAAGCGAGCCGTGGTTGGTGCCGATACGCAGAGCTGTACCATATTCTTTGCAAATTTTGAGCAGAGGCACAAATTTTTCTCTGATGCGTTCAAGTTCAGCTTGGTATTCGGCTTCGGTGTATTCAATTACTTCAAATCGTTTTCTATCGGCGAAATTTCCGGGGTTGATACGCACTTTTTCTACAATTCGGGCGGCAAGTTCGGCGGCATTGGGTGTAAAATGAATATCAGCAATGAGTGGCGTAGTATAGCCTAATTTTCGTAGTTCTTTTTTTATGTTTTGTAAATTTTCGGCTTCTTTGATGCTGGGAGCAGTGATGCGTATGTATTCGGAGCCAGCCTCAATGAGGCGGATACACTCTGCTACTACCGCAGGGGTATTCATTGTATCGGAAATGGTCATAGTTTGCACCCGAATGGGGTTATTACCGCCCAAAGGTACATCTCCAATTTTTACTTCAATCGTTTGCCTGCGTTGATACTTTGTAAGCGAAGGGCAATACAAAAATTTGCTGTGGCTTTGCGTTTCTTGCATAAACAAAAAATTTACCACAAAAATAAACAAAAAACTCAAAGAAAAGTTGTAAGGAGTTGTAAGATATTATGAAATTACATCATATTAAGTTTAAAATTTACTTCACCAACACAAATGCCCCCCAATATTTGGGGTGGATATACTGCTGACGAATAGCTTTTTGAGCTTCATAAAAACTTTCTTGTAGGCTCATACCTTTGTTTTGCCAGTTTTCGTAGAGCATCTCCATAAACTTTTGCGTAGCTTCGTCATCTACTTTCCACAGCGAGATAATCAGATTTTTAGCCCCTGCCTGAAAAAATGAACGTTGCAAACCAAAAACTCCTTCCCCATTCAAAATTGCTCCTAAACCTGTTTCGCAAGCAGAAAGCACCACCAAAGCAGTATTTTGTAATTCCAACTGAGCTACTTCGTAAGCCGTCAGGATACCATCTTCTTTTTCGGAGTTTAACTCGCCCTGTCTTAAACTTTTGCTACAATTTGCCAGTAGCAAACCCGAACGCAAAAGAGGATTTTTATTCACCAAACTTTGCTTTACATCAAGTTCTGAACCCGTATCTACATCTTCTAAAAAAAATCCGTGTGTGGCGATATGCAAAATTTGTGGATTAGATACTTTTTTGATAGCTTCTTCGGTAGCTTGCTTGCTTTGTAACAGATTTACTTGTAAGCCCTTTTTCTGCAAAATATCAGCAATTTTATCTGTTTCTTTTTTCGTACCGGGCAAATAGCTTACACTTTCAAAATCTAAGAAACGAGAAAGTTTTTGCTTTTCTTTGTTAGTGATTTTAGTACTATACCCTCTATTTTCGGGTTTTTCTTGTTTTTCGTCAGTTCCTTGATAATCAGGATAGCCTACGAGAAAAGCATTTTTATTGGAAACTGAAAGATTATCAGTTTCTATTAACTTTTTCAAGTTGGTGAGTTGATAAATTTGCAAAAACTCTCCTAAAAATTGCTTTTTGGTTTCATCATAAAGAGTTGCCAAGTTGATTTTATGATACACGCCATCGGGTGAAAAATAGATTTTCTTGAAATTTGTGCTTTGTAAAACCTTACTTTTTTTGATGATATTTCCCCAAAAGTTGTCGTACAACTCCTGATAAAATTGTGTTTTACGAGTTTCTATCACATTGCCGTAGAGGGCTAATTGTTCTGTTTCTAAAAGTGAGGCATTTGGGGCAAGTAATAATTCGGGGGCTTCTTTGGTTTGGGTAGTAATGATTAAAAAAACATAAGCAGTATCTGTTTTCTGACGATTGGTAGGGTTTTGTGTCAGCGTTCTGATAACCTCAATAGCAATCTCATCATTTTTTAGCTGTTTTTGAATGTCTTTCCAAGAGTATTTTTTGGGTGTTTTGCCTAAATCTACCTTTTTAGAAAGTTCTTTTTCCAAAAAATTAAGTTCTTCTGTAACTTGTTTGATTTGGGTATCGCTTTTTTGGGAAACAGGTGCGTTCAAAAGTTTTAGATACTCATTTTTTTTAGCGAGCCATTGGTTGTAGAGTTGGGTAATTTGAGGGTTTTTGAGAGCTATCACTTTTTTCTGTAAATTTTGTGAAGCCTCCGCAATCATTCCTTTGGTAAGCAGGCGAAAATCCAACAAATCTGCGTAAATATTGGGCTTATACGAAGGATAACGAATGCAGAAATCTATGTAATTTTCAAAAAATCTTTGTTGATTTCTTACAAAACTAATTTTTTCATTTTCTGAAAGTATGGGGAAAATCTGAAAAATTCGTTCTATTTGCTTACTTAAATTTCTTTGATAGATTTTTTCGGCTTCCGAGAAATTATTTTGCAAGCTATGTAGCCAAGCAAGGTTCTGTTCGGCAGTCAGATAAGTTTGATGTTCTTTGCCATAAATTTTTTCTTGGATTTGCAAGGATTCAAGGAGTATAGGTTGAGCTTTCTTATACTCGCCTGCTCGGATAAAATTTGTGCCTACATTATTGAAAACTACCCCTGTAAAAATATTTTCTTTGCCATAAAGTTTTTCGGCTACACTTTTAGCCTTTTCCAAATAGAAAGAGGCTTCTTTGTATTTTTTGGCTTCGGAAAGCGTATAGGCAAGATTGTTGAGTATAGAAAGTAGTTCAGGCTGATTTTCACCATAGTATTTTTGTGCGATTTCCCAACTTTTCAAGCCCAATTTTTCAGCTTCCTCGTAATTGCCTGTCATTGCAAAAATATATCCAACATAACTAATCGCATTGGCATATCTGATATGATTTCTATCCCAAATCTGTTCGGATAAAGACAAAATTTGCTGATACAAGTCTAAAGCCTTCTCTAAATTGCCAAGCGTAATATAGAATTGAGCAAAATTGTTGAGAAGTTCAATATAATTGGAACTTCGCTCTCCAAAAACTTTTTGGCAAATCGTTTGAGCTTCTAAATATTTCTCTTCGGCTTGCAAAAAACTTTCTTTTTCGGTATAAATAACAGCCAAATTTTGCAAAACAGAAATATAATAAGGCGTATTTTTCCCCACATTTTTCTGAAAGTAATCGGCACATTTCATTAGGTCTTTTTCTGCCGTTTCTGTTGCACCGAGTTCTTTTTTTAGCACGGCATAATTCATCAGGCTTATGTGGTATTGGGGGCTATTTTTGCCAAAAACTTTTTCTTTGATGCTTAAAACATTAGCTAAAAGTGGTTCGGCTTGTTTGTATGCTCCTTGCTTGAAATATAAACCTGCTAAATTGCCTAAAATGGTGGCATAAGTGCTTTTTTCTTTACCGAAGTGCTGTTCGCAGAGTTGTTGAGCTTCTTTGTAGAGCTTTTCGGCTTCAACAAAAAACGCCTGATGCTCTTTCAAACTTCCCAAACTATTGAGCGAAAGAATATAATTGAGCTTATCGTTTCTTTCATTGAAAATATTTTTAGCTTCTTGCAAAAGTTTTTCAGCGTCTTGCCATTTGCCCAAATCCTGATATACATAGCCCAATTGTGAGCAAGTAAGAGCATAATCGGGGTGTTTTTTGCCCAGCAATTTTTCTTGCAAAGAAAGGCTCATTTTTAGGTAGTTTTCGGCTTTGGCAAATTGATAAGTATTTCGGTAGAAAGTGCCGATATTATACAAGTAGTTGGCATATCTTTCATCTTCGCCAAATTTATTTCGGGTTTCTTTAATGAGCTGTAAAAAAGCCTCTTCAGCATCTTTTAACTTGCCTTGCTTAAACAAAACCGAAGCTAATCCGTTCAGAGCGGGGTAGAAAAGAGGTTTTTCGGGAGTAACTCTTTTCATTATTTCTCTAAAATACTTTTCAGCTTCCTCAAATTTTCCTTGTTCTTTGCAGATTGCCCCCAAGGTGTTGTAAATGGAAAGGTCTATTTCAGGGGCAGACTTGTTGAGCTGATAGGCTTCTTGGGTGTACTTTTCGGCTTCGGCGTAATTTTCTTGCAAATAATAGTTTTTTCCAAGATTGTGAGCCGCCATTTCCAAAAATCCTTCCTGATTTTGAGGAAAGATAGTTTTCGCTATCTCATAGGCTTCCCGAAACTCTTTTTCTGCTTCTTTGTACTGCAAATTATCTTCGTAGGCTCTGCCTAAAAGCGTTACAATGTAATAATAGTTGATATTATTTTTGCCTACGTAGTCAATAGCTCCTTGTTTGGCGTACCCAAATTGGCTAATGGCTTCTTTGTAATTTTTTGCCTGATAGGCACTCACACCTTGCTTGAATTGTGTTTGCCAATCTTGGGCTGAAAGATTGCACACAGTCCAAAAATAAAGCCCGAAAAAGCAGATTATTTTCATAGTTGAATGTTATTTGATTGAAGTTTAAAATTCTTAGCATAATTGGGAATAAATAATGACTAAAAAATGTGAATTACATCTTGATATATTGGATAGATGTAATTTTAAGAACACCACCCCCAACCCCTCCTCATTGTGGAGGGGAAAGTTAACTCCTAAAAATCAAAATTTTAGGAACATCCAAACTCCCCTCCTTTTTAAGGAGGGGATTAAGGGGTGGTTTATTAAGCATAATAAAAAAATATTTTAATTCTGAACCACAAATTCGGAAGTCTTTTTAATACTATAAAAGCACTTTGAAAAAGCCTTTCCAACAATAATCTAAACTAAAAATTGTAAGTTTTTGATTTACTGACAATCGTTCATTGCTTTTTGGCAACGCTGAAATTCTTTGCTACTTGTTCCTTTTTGCTCTCTGAATATTTCCATTGCTTCTTGCAAATAGGGTTTGGCGTTTTTGCAGTCTTTCATATACCGATAACATTGCCCGATATTTTCAAGAATTAGAGCGTGGTCTGTGCTTTTATTTCCATTGACTTTGGCAGAAATATCCTTGTTTTCTTGCAGGTATTTGAGTGCTGTTTTGAAATCATTTTTTAGAAAATAGGTAGAGGCAAGGTTGTTGAGTTGTGCAACGTATGCCTTGGATTGCTTGCCTTGCGTTTTTTCTACATAGCGGAGCATAAAAAGGTAGCATTGTTCGGCTTTCTGAAATTCGTTTGCCATTTCGTAAATGAAAGCTATATCCATTACTGCCTCAACATAGTTTTTATCGTTTTCGCCAAATTTATCTTTCAGAACAGCAAGATATTCATCAGCGTATTGCGAGGCTTTTCCCCACATTTTGAGGTTTTGTGTAGAAACCACCAAGCTACCAAGCAAAAAATGATAGTAATTGCCAAAATTTTCTTTGTTTAAGACTTTTTTAGCACTTTCTAAGTATTGCAAAGCCTCCTGATATTTGCCTTCTTGGTTGAGTTGTATTCCTTTTTGTAAATATTCTTGTGCTTTTACCTGCTCGGCAGGAATGAGTTTGCCATTTTCGTCATAGTTTTTGCGTTCCAGCATATTTCCTTTATCGTCGTAGCGAGCTTCTTGCATTTTTACGCCTGTATCATAATACCAAACACACAAGCCTTTCATTACTTCTTGCTGGGGGGTATCATCAATCATTTCGCCTTCAAATTGCATTTTATGATTATGAGCATAGTAATCCCTTACTTTTCCAATGGGCTTTCCTTCTTTGTATTCAGCAATTCTGTAATAAGCGACATCATTGCTACTTGTAATTTTCCAATCTTTGTCAAAAAGGATAACCCATTTGCCTTGTCTGCGTCCTTGCATATCGGTTTTGTTGGGGGCTTTGGGAATATTGTTTTGAGCTTGAATGCTCAAAAACCCAAGCAAAGAAATACTGAAAATCAAAAAAAGTTTTTTCATAAGAATTGTAAATTTATGTTTATTAGGTTAATCCAATCATTGCACCAACATAAATAAGCATCAGCAAGCCTAAAACTAGAGCCATAGCATTAGCGGTGGTCAGTCCGATAATGATAAGTACCAAGCAAACTATGCAAGAAATAATTGCTAAAATTTCTGCAACATCAGAATTGATAAGTAGAGCAATGGTCATACTTATCATTGAAATAAACCAATATACCCACGATTGCTCCGAGAATAAAAGCAAGAAAGTAACAATAGAAACCAGTCCGAACAAAATAGCCCAAAACTTACCACCTTTGGTAGTTTTGTTGGCTTGTTCGGGTTTTTGAGGTTTTAGGTTTTTCTTTATTTTGGCAAGAAATTTTCCTGATGTAGCAGGTTTTATCAAAATCTTTTCATCAGTAAGTTTTTTGGGAAGTTGTAGTGCTTCAATTTGTTTAACTGAAATGGGGTGTTGTGGTTGAGTAAAAAATTGAGTTGTGGAATTTTCTATCACTTTTTCAGGGTTTGGGGTGGTAGTTTCTATTTCAGTCATTCTCACAGCTGATTCGTTTTGCGAAAAAGCCCCGAGAGGCGTTAAAAACATCAAAATCAGGGCAAAAAATGTGTTATTCATAATTGTAAATTTTTGTTTTAGGAACAAAAGCATTAAGGTTCAAAATATTCGGTGCCGTTGCGGTCTATGTAGAAAGTTTTACCATTTTTATTTACCAAAATTAGCCCTTCTATTACCTTTTCATCAGCTTCTTGAGATAAATCTTTCACAATAATTTTTCCTGTTTTATCAATTAGTTGCCACCATTCGCCTTTACGAACGTTTGCCAGCCCGTACGCATTAAAACTCCAAGCAAAATCATAGATGAATGGAATAATTACCTTGCCCGTTTCGTCGATGTAGCCCCATAAACTATTTTTTTGTACTCTTGCCAACCCTTGCTCAAAATTGTAAGCCATTTCGTATTGGGGCGAAATTATTTCCTTACCTGTTTTATCAATAAAGCCATATAAGCCTTTTTTTACAACGACCGCCTTGCCATTTTTGAAAGCTTCGGCAAAATCATATTTGGGAGCAATTACCATTTTCCCTGTTTTGTCAATAAAGCCCCACAAATTGCCCAATTTTACCGCCGCTAAATTTTCGCTGAAAGAATCAACTGCCTGAAAAGTAGGTGGCAAAATTTCTTTGCCCTTTTTATCTACAAAAGTCCAAAACTTATTTTTCTTGACTCTTGCCAGTCCGTTACTAAAATAGTTTGCTTCCTCGTATTGTGTTTGAATGACCTCTTTTCCACTATTGCCCGAAACAAAACCGAAGATATTATTCTTTTTTACCATAATCATTTGGCTTTCAAGCTCTACTTCCCATACATAGTCGTAAGTAGGTGGAGTGATTTCTCTGCCTGTTTTATCAATAAAGCCCCATAAATCATTTTTCTTGAAACCTGCTACTCCTCCCAAAAAAGAATTGACTAATTCATAGCGAGGTGTAATTACTTCTTTGCCTGTTTTATCAATAAAGCCCCATAAATCATTTTTCTTGATACGAGCCAGACCCTCCCTATATCCATCGATGGTCTGATATTGCGGTTTTAAGATTTCTTTTCCTGTGTAGTCTATCAAGCCGTACAAGTTTTGTTGTACAATGATACCTAAATGTTCTTCCCAGCCTGCAAACTTTTGATACACATTTTGGGTAAGTAGTTTGCCTTTCTTATCAATAATTTTCCACTGATTATTGCTTTTTATAGCAATAGCATTGAATTTCCTATTATCCCAAAATTCATCAAATTGTGGGGGAATGACTATTTTTTTGTTTTTATCTACAAAGCCCCATTTATCACCTTTTCGGTAGGGGATAAGGTCGGGAAGGGTTTGGGCAAAGGTTGGCAGAGTCCATACCAAAAATAACCACAAGAAAGTTGTTTTGAACATAATTGTATGTAGTTGGAAAATTTACTTTATGATACTATCGATTTCTTCACGAATTTTTTGGGCTTCGGCTTTTTTGCCGAGTATTTCATAGATTTCTATGAGGTCTTCGCAGTAGGTAACGTATTTGGAGTGATTTTTATCAAATTGAGCCATTACCTCACAGGCTTCTTTGCAGTATTTTTCGGCTTCGGCATATTTGCCTTGATTTTTGTCTTTTACAAAAATATCATACAATCTTTACCATAAACCTTTATTTAATGGGTTCTTTTATCCATTTTGTGTTTTTGGCGGTGCGAATGATACGTGCCGCATCATTTTGTCCGAAAGTTTCGGCGTATCCTTGCGGACCTAAGGCAAACTCCTCAACATACCAACCATCAGAAGTTTTGTAGCAGTTGGCACTGCGAAACTTGATTTTTACTTTGGCTTGTGTATTTGCTTTGGCACGCAAAAGCAGTTTGATAATATTTTCATTACCTTTGGCAGCTGCCATATGCAAAGCGGTATAGCCTGTTACTTTGGCTTCGCATTTATCAATTTCGTAGCCCTCAACTACTTTGCACTTGGCATTTACTTTGGCTTTGCGTTTGAGCAGTTCCAGCACCATTTCCTCACGTTGGTACGAAACGGCTTGCATCAGAGGAGTAAAATTTTCATAGAGCCAAGTTCTTTCTTGCCATTTTATGCTTGCATTTACATTTTTGGGGTCTTGTACGAGTTGCATAAATCGCTCTTGGTTGCCATCGCGAATAGCCTCAAAAATTTCAGTTTGGGCAAAAATGACAAAAGGAAACACTTGTGCCAATAAAAAAATGAAGGTCTTTTTCATAATGATTTCTTTTTTTCAAAATAAGTTTGAAAAAGTGATTTTTCCCATACGTCAAATGACGTATTTTGTACAATTTATTTGTATATTGCGGGCTAATTAAATGTTACAACACGCAAAAATGAAATTAGACATTTTAGTTTTTGCCGCTCATCCTGATGATGCGGAACTTTCTTGTTCAGGTACATTAGCTCTGCATATTGCACAAGGTAGTAAAGTGGGTATCATTGACCTAACACAAGGAGAATTAGGTACGCGAGGAAATATTCAGACACGGCAGAAAGAAGCAGAAAAAGCCTCTCAAATATTAGGTTTGCATTTGCGAGAAAATTTAGGTTTTGCCGATGGGTTTTTCAGGAATGATAAAGAGCATCAGTTGGCTATTATTCATAAAATACGGCAGTACAAACCTAAAATTGTGCTTACCAATGCTATCACCGACCGCCACCCCGACCACGCCCGTGCCGCCGAACTGGTGCGTGATGCCTGTTTTCTTGCGGGATTACGAAAAATTGAAACTTTTCAAGAGGCTCATCGTCCTGATTTTGTGTATCATTTCATTCAAGACCGCTATATTCAGCCTACTTTTGTAGTGGATATTACGGATTTCTGGGAAATCAAAAAGCAAGCTATTTTAGCTTATACTACGCAATTCAATGCTCCCAAAGGGGATAGTGAGCCACAAACCTATATTTCAACTCCTGAATTTTTTGATTTTATTGAAGCTCGTGCCAAAGAGTTTGGACATCAGATTGGAGCTATTTATGGCGAAGGCTTTACTACCAGCCGAATGATAGGGGTTAATTCGCTTTGGCATTTACGATAAAAGTTTCTTGCAGTTTTATTTGAAAATTTTGAGGAAATTGCAAATTTGCATAAATTTGGAAAACTCTTTTGAAAGAAAATCTGCTTGAAACAAGATGAAAACCTTTATCAGTCGTCTTTTACGCCTTTTTAGGTTCAATACGCAATCTTTTCAGGGGCGTATCGTGTTGAGCATTGCTGTTGCGGGTATTCTGATGATAGTGTTTGCTTATTTACTTATTGGGCGAATGGTGCAGGTTACCAAACGCAACGAAGCAATAGCTTCTACTTATCAGCCTGTAAAGGTGTATGCATTTGCCTGCTTTCAGGCGGTCAATCAGATGATTTCTATTCTACAAAATAGCGTTTATGCCGCCGAACAACGGATTAGCTCTCGGACAAATGAAGAAATTTTGGATTTATGGGAAAAAAAGGCTCTTGCTTTCAATGATTCCTTGCAAAGAATGGTAGCAAGGCGTACCAATGAGCCCGAATTAGCCGTAACTTACGAAGCTATTGCCGATAGGCTTGCAAAAATGGATAAACTCGTAAAAGAAGCTATTTCTATCAATAAAAAAGGGCAACGAAGTCCTGTATATTATTCCGATAGGGTAGATGTATCGGATACAACGGCTATCAAAGCCAATAAGGCTATTACTTTCTACGACGACGCTCTTGCGTTTCTTCTTGCCAATGAGATTACACGCCTACAAAAAGAGTTAGATGTCTATTTTTCACAACTTATCAGTTTTAACGACAAGGCTACTGAAAAGTTATACGTAGATATTGAGCAAGAAAATCAGTTTTTTACACTTTTTCAGGTAATTGTGTTCCTCATTACGGCGGTGGCTTTAGTAGCTCTTATTTTCTTGCTCAATAGCCATATCGGAAAAAACTTGGAACAAGTGGATATTTTTACCGAAGAGCTTGCCGAAGGGGGCCTACCCGAAACCTTGCACACCCAAGTAAGTGAATTAGAGCCTATTACTCGTAATTTGAATATACTCACCAAGAACCTGCAAAACTTACGAAAATACGCTATTAGTGTAAAAGAGGGCAGATACGATGCCGAACTGAATGTTTTTGAGGGCAAGGGAACTTTTGGAGAGGCTATTGCACAGATGCGAGAAGGGCTTTTGAAAGTATCGGAAGAGGAGCGTATTCGTACTTGGCGGAACGCAGGTATCGCTAAATTTAGTGAAATCTTACGCCGTGAAAGTAACAACTTGGAAAGGCTTTCCGAAGAGCTTATCGGCGAACTTGTAAAATACGTGGGGGCTAATCAGGGAGGAGTTTTTATTGTAAATGATACCGACCTCAATCCGAATGAACATTTTTTGGAACTTGCCGCCGCTTATGCTTACAACAAAAAGAAATTTATTGAAAAGAAAGTTCTCAAAGGGCAGGGCTTAGTGGGTAGAGCGTGGTTGGAAGGCTTGCCTATCTATCTGAGCGAAGTGCCTAACGACTACATTGAAATAAGAACAGGTTTAGGTGGGGCAAATCCGAAATATGTTTTTATTGTACCGCTCAAAATCAATGAGAAAGTAGAAGGGGTAATGGAACTGGCTTCTTTTCACGAATTTGAGGAGTACCAGCAGGAATTTATCAAGCAGATAGCTGATAGTGTGGCTTCTACTTTTTCAAGTACCAAAGTGAATCGCCGTACCCAGCAACTATTGGAAGAATCGCAAAAAATAACAGCTCTGATGAGAGAAAAAGAAGAAGAGTTGCGTCAGAATATTGAGGAGTTGCAGGCTACCCAAGAAGAAATGCAGAGAAACCAAAGAGAGCTTTCAGAAAAAGAGGGAAATATGAGGGCTTTGTTGGATAATGCCTCTGATGCCATTATGGCATTTAATCATAAAAGGCAAATTACGGTTATCAACAAGGCGATGAAGAACCTTTACGAGTCGGTTGGTGTGTATTTGGATATGGGCAGAATTATTGATGATGCTTTTCCGGGTAAAACCTATGAGCAAATGATGGAGGAAATCAAGAGAGCTTTATCGGGAGAGCGTTTCAAAACCAGTGCCACCGTTACTATTCGTGGGGTTACGTATTATTACGATATTCTTTACAATCCGATTTACAACGAAAGGCAAAGAGTAGTAGGGGCTTCGGTATTTGTTACTGATGTTACCCAACAACGCACCGCCGAAATTGAACTTAAAATGAAAGAAGCCAATTTGCAATCGCTTATCAACAATACCGAAGACTCTATTATGGCGATTGATAAAAACTATAATTTACTTGTTTTCAACGAAGTTTTTAGAAAAAGACGGAAAGAATACAATTTCAAAGAAGGCGATAATATTTTTACCACCATACCCGAACATCTGCACGAAGAATGGAAAAAATATTACGATAGGGCACTAGCAGGAGAGCGTTTTGAAAAAGTTATCAAAAGGGACTTGGGTAATAAAAAAATTCAGTACCGCGAACATTCCTTCAATCCTATTTTCAACGAAAAAGGGGAGGTAATAGGTATTTCTGTTTTTGCCAAAGATATTACCGAAGCCAAACTCGCCGAAGCCGAAAACCAAAGAATTATGGCTACCCTCTTTGAAAAACAAAAACAAGATAAAAAACGCATTGAAGAACTTGAAAAGCAACTCAAAGAACTACAAGAACTTTTAGAAACCAAAACTTCCTGAAAAATAGAGACAGGAAATAGGAAGCAGGAAACAGGAAGTAACTTGGATTTGGGCGTAAGAAACGCAGCCTTTACTCACGACTTGCGAACCTTTGAACTCTTAAACTCAGAAACCTTCAAACCCTTGAACTCTTTGAACGTAAATACTTACAATTATGCGAAAAATTTTTGCCTTCAGCTTGCTCATTTTGGCTCATAGTATTTTTGCTCAAAAAAAAGATAGTTTGGTGCTATTGCAGACCGACTATGGCGATATGCTGTTTGTACTCTATCCACAAACCCCCAAGCACCGAGCCAATTTCTTGAAACTTGTTCGTGAGAAATTTTATGATGGTTTGCTTTTTCACCGAGTTATTAAGGATTTTATGATACAAGGCGGAGACCCTAATTCCAAAAATGCCAAACCCGGTGAAATGCTTGGAATGGGCGGGCTGGATTATCGTGTTGATGCTGAATTTCACCCTGAACTTTTCCATAAAAGAGGAGCGTTGGCGGCGGCTCGCGACAATAACCCCCAAAAGGCTTCCAGCAGTTGTCAGTTTTACATTGTACAAGGCAGAACCTTCACAGATGAGGAGTTAGATGCTCTTTCTGCCCGAATACAGCACAAGTTTCCAGTGGAGCATCGCGAGTTTTACAAAACTAAAAAAGGAACCCCCCATTTAGACCAAAACTACACGGTTTTTGGTGAGATGTTGGAAGGGTTTGATGTACTTGAAAAAATCATTGCCGAACCTACCGATGCCCGCGACCGCCCGTTGAAAGATGTACGAATGAAAGCCTCTATCAAGGTAATGAAACGCAGTGAGGTTACCAAAAAATACGGCTTCCAGTATCCTGAAAAGCCTTCCAAGAAAAAGAAAAAAGCGAAGAAAAAAGAGTAGTAAGAACTCAGATTTGCGTACAATCAATGGCAGTAATTTCGTAAGCCCATTTCAGACTTTTGAGGTATTCAAGGGTAAGGGGGCGAGGAGGGCTATCCATTTCGTAAAAGTGGCAAGCCAAATCATTTTTCCCTTTTCTTGAAACCGAGGCAGTAGCAATGTTGCAATCGTCTTGAGCTAAAATATTGGCAAGGAAGGCGAGTTTTCCTTTGGTATCTTCTGCCAGTACAATGAGCGTGTGCATAGATGCCGAAATATTAGCCCGAAAGCCATTGTAGGAGGCAATATTGATAATTCCCCCACCACGACTTTCGCCAATTACTTCAATTTGTTTGCCTTCGGCTTCCAGTTCTAACTTTACGGTGTTGGGGTGGTACAGAGAGGCATTGCCAACGGCTTTGAAAGTGTATTGCAGACCTGCTTCTTGGGCGAAATCAAAGGAGTTTTTGATACGTGTATCGTCTGTGGCAAAATCCATTAGCCCTGCAATGATAGCTCTATCGCTACCGTGTCCTTCGTAAGTTTGGGCAAAGGAATTGTAAAAGGTGATAGTAGCTTTTTGGGGCATTTTGCCCAAAATCTTATGAGCTACTCTACCAATGCGTACTACACCTGCTGTATGCGAGCTTGATGGTCCTATCATTATGGGACCTATCATATCAAAAATACTGCTTCGTTCATTCATTAGCTCATATTTTAGACGTTGCACTTACCTTCGTAAAGGTAAAAATTTTTGACGAAACCTCAAAACCTAAAATTATACGTCAGTGTAGGAATGATAGGAAAGAGGGCGAGCTGTCGGGCTCGGAATTGAGTAAAAAAGTTAATTTGGACGTTTTCTTCGGTAGGTTCGTAGTAAATGACAAAAGCATTGCGACGATTGTAGAGGTTGTAAATGCTAAAAGTAAGGTCAGATTCGCCCCACTTGGGCTTAAATTTGCGTATAATGTTCAAATCGGCTCGGTGATAGGCAGGCATTTGGTAGTTGCTTCTTTCGCCAAAATCATTCCCCAAAAGAAAATTCGCTCCATTTACCCCTTGTACGCCAAATCTGCCCTGTGGGATAGTTACCCAATTGTTGTTGCCAAAAACCCAATTGAAGGCAAATGTCCATTTTTCATTCAGTTTGTACATTAGCACAAGGGCTATGTCGTGGCGTCTGTCGTAACGGGGGAAAAAGGCTTTTCCAAAATTGATGGGAGCATTGTTGTTGGAAGAGTCAGCAAATTGGCGTTTTGTCCAAGAAAGCGTATAGCCGAGCCAGCCTGTAAGTTTGCCTGCCTTTTTTTCAAGATAAAGCTCTAATCCGTAACTCCAACCTTTGCCAAAGACAAATTCGCCATTGAGATTGTCGTTGAGGAAAAGATTTGCCCCATCGCGAAAATCAATTTGGTTTTTCATTTGTTTGTAATACACTTCTGCTGTGAAAAGCAGTTCATTGTTTCGGAACAAATGACTTACCCCCGTAGCTACTTGTCTGGAAAGTTGCGGTTTTACTACTTCGTTGGAAGGATACCAAATATCTGTGGGCAAGGTAGCCCCCGAATTGGAAAGCAAATGCACGTACTGGTACATTTGGGCGAAGCTCGCTTTGAGCGAAGTTTGCTCATTGAGCTTGTAACGCAAAGCTGTACGAGGTTCAAGACCTGCATAAAAAGTTCGGTTTTGCAAAAAGCCTGAAGCCCGTAGACCTGCATTGAGTCGCCATTTTTCGTTGAGTTTGAGGTCGTCGTTGAAGTAAATGCCCATTTCGGTAGCCTCGAAAGTGCTTCCTGAATTGAAATTGACGCGGTTATCATCGCTGGCAAAGCGTATGCGAGCCACTCCAAACTGATGATGAATGGCTTGAGCCCCAAAACGAATATGATGTTTTTCGCTATGCAGATAATCAAAGTCGGTTTTGAAGTTGTAATCTTTGATGTTTGAGCCAATATTGAAAAGGAAAGAAGCAAAGCGATTGCGAATTTTGTACTGATAATCCGAGTAAATAGCAGTAGTATTTAAGAATAATTTGGGGCTAAAAATATGATTCCAACGCACCGTAGCCGAGCTATTGCCCCAATCAAAATCAAAGTTAAAATTACCCCGATTGCCTGTAAATTTGAACACATCTCTGCCGAAATAGCCACTGACAAAAATCCTATCTTTTTCGCTAATTTCGTAGTTGGCTTTGAGGTTCAAATCGTAAAAGTAATAATCGGGGATAGGGTTGTAATTGGGTTTGCCTTCGTTGGCTTTATTGATTTGACGAGTGATGATATCAAAATACGTCCTTCTGCCCGAAACAATAAAAGACGATTTGCCTTTTTGAATAGGACCTTCAAGCGTGAGTCTTGATGAAATCAGTCCTATGCCACCTGTACCCGAAAAACGATTTTTATTGCCTTCACGCATCTTGATATCCAGCACTGAAGAGAGCCTGCCTCCGTATTGAGCGGGGAAATCGCCTTTGTAGAGTTCTACGTTTTTGATAGCATCGGAGTTGAAAATGCTGAAAAAACCAAAGAGATGAGCGGCATTGTAGATAAGCCCTTCGTCTAAGAGAACCAAATTTTGGTCGGGTCCGCCGCCGCGTACATACAAACCCGCCGAAGCCTCCGAACCCGACTGCACGCCCGGTTTGAGTTGCAAGACTTTTATCAAATCCGTTTCACCAAAAATGACAGGTACGGTTTTTATTTCTTTGTAATCCAGTTTTTCTACGCTCATTTGCGTTTTTTCTACGGCATCTTTGAACTTATCTTCGCCCACTACTTCAATGGCTTCAATTTGCTCTTGGGCTTGGTCGGTTTGCAAAAGTATATTGAGCGTGAGACTTTTGGTAAAGAAAATTTTTTGTGTGTATTCGGCATAGCCCACAAAACTGGCTTTCAGGATAATGGTATCGTTGCTGATAGGAATTTCCAAAGCATAGTAGCCATAAGCATTGGTAAGAATACCCACTTTGCTTTTGGCTTCCCAAACTGATGCCCCAATGAGGTCTTCGCCTGTGGCGGCATCACGTACATAGCCGCTAATGGTGAGTTTATTTTGGGAAAAGAGGGGGGAAACGAAAAAAAATAATACGCTTAATGCGATAAATGTGTTTTTCATAGCTTGTTTTTTGCAAAAAACGGCTAATATTGCCCTTTTGTTACAAATATACGCATAAAATTTCTAATTTGCTCAAAAAATTCGGCTATGCAAGAAAAAAAACTTTGGTTACAAAATGCTCTGAAAGGCGATATAGAAGCCATTATTTTTGACTTGGGCGGGGTGATTATTGATATTGATTTCAATCTTACGCTCAAAGCCCTTGAAAAATACACCTCGCACCAGTTCGGCGAGGGCGAATATCTTACCAAACACCCTATTTTTTATGAGTTTGAAACAGGAAAAATTTCTGAAAATGCTTTTTTTTCAGAAATTCAGAAAGTTTTTAGCCTAAATGCTACCTTAACTGAACTTAAACAGGCTTGGAATGCTCTGCTTTTAGATATTCCACAGAAAAGGGTAGATTTGCTTCAAAACTTGCAAACCCAGCTACCTACTTTTATTTTGAGCAATACCAACCCTACCCATTTGCAAGAGGTAGAAAATATTTTGCAAAAGCAAACGAGTGCTTCTACGCTTAAAATGCTTGTCAGAAAGCCCTATTATTCTTTTGAAGTGGGAAAAGCCAAACCTGAAAGAGCCATTTACGAACAAGTAATTGAGGAAAATAGGCTCAAACCTGAAAAAACACTTTTTGTAGATGATAGCTTACGAAACTTGGAAGGAGCAAAAAAAGTAGGTTTGCAAACTTTTCATATTGTACCTTTTGTAGAAGATATTTGCGATTTTTTTAGCGAGTAGTCCAAAAAATAGCCCAAAAGGTGCTTACAAGAGCGGTTAGCTCAGCCCAAAAAACTTTTTCTTGTAATAAGTCAAAAGAACTTTGCTTTTGAAAGTATTGACTATTTGTAATTTTTTCTTTGGGCAAAGAAAGTTCATCATTATTTTCTTGTATATTTTCTGGCTGATAGGTGTTTTGAGGATTTTCCGAAGCCTTTTTTTCAAGCTCTGCGAGTATTTCTTTGAGTTGTTTATTTTCTTGCGTTAGGTTGCGGTTACGAGTTTGTAGCCATTTGTTTTGTTGGTTGAGCTTTTTGTTTTGTTCTTGTAAGGTTTTGTATTCAGGGTGATTATCCAAAAGATTTTGCACTTCTTTGAAAGAATAAAATCTTTCAAGACCGCAAACAATGCACTTTTGGCTATCGCTGTAATTAACGGTTTCGCAAGAAATACAAAGCCAAGACATAGCAGTTGGGTTCTACTTGTAATTGTGTAGAAAACAATAATCAGAAATCAAGATATTTAGACATTACTAAACTTTACCAACCGTGCAAAAGGAAAAACACACCTGCACCTACCAAAAATCCTGCAATAGCAATCAGCGACATACGTTTCAGATACCACGTAAAGGTAATATCTTCCATACCCATAGCGGCAACGCCTGCCGCCGAGCCAATAATGAGTATGCTTCCGCCTGTACCTGTGGAATAAGCTGTGAGTAGCCAAAATTTACTATCCATAGGAAACTGCTCCATAGAATACATATTCTGAACCGCCGCAAGCAAAGGCACATTATCCACTACCGAAGAAGAAGCCCCAATAATAAGAGAAATGAGGTTAAAATCCTTGACGGCATTCGTTACTATTTCAGAAAAATTAGTGAGAATGTGGGTAGATTCCAAAGCCCCTACGGCAAGTAGTATCCCCAAGAAAAACAGGATACTGGAAGTATCAATGCGTGAAAGGGCGTGAGCCACAGAAAGGGGACGGCGGCGTTCATCATCTTTATTGCTATGGATAACTTCGGAAATAACCCAAACCAAACCCAGCCCCAAAAGCATACCCATAAAAGGAGGCAAACCTGTAAGTGTCTTGAAAATTGGCACCATAATTAGTACGCCTACCCCCAAAGCCAGCATCGTTTTGCCATCGGGGTTGGCTTCCTCATTTTTTTCACTAAACTGCTGAATTTCTTGCTTGGGAAGTTTGAACTGATAATAAACAAGCGGCGTGAGGGCACAAGCCAAACTTGGTAAAAATATTTCAGTAATCACTGCTCCTGCCGAAACTTGTCCTTTTATCCAAAGCATTGTGGTAGTTACAGCACCTATCGGCGACCATACGCCTCCTGCATTAGCACAAATTACCATTACACCTGCAAACAAAAGCCTTTGTTCTTTATCTTTGACAACCTTTCGCAAAATAGAAACCATTACAATTGCCGTGGTGAGGTTATCAATGATTGCCGCTAAAAAAAATGAAATTAGGCTCATTACCCATAGCAAACGCTTATTGTTTTTGGTATTGATTTGGTTTTTTACAATATCAAAGCCATCGTGGGCATCAATAAGTTCCACAATGGTCATAGCTCCCAAAAGGAAAAATAAAATTTGTGAAATTTCTGCCAAATGATGATATAATTGTTCTTGAACAACTTGTTTGTTATCGGCGGCTACAATGTAAATAGCCCAGCAGATAATACCCGCCAGCAAAGCAGGGGCAGTTTTATTGAGGCGAATGTTATGCTCTAAGGCTATCAGTAAATAGCCAATGCAAAAAATAATAATAATAGTGGTTATCATTGCGTAGTTGAGTTAAAAATTCCTGCAAAACTATGCAATATTAACGAGAAAGCAAGGATTTTGTTGCTGAAAAAAGATAGGCAGAGTGGCAAAAAACACTCAATAAGGCAATTTTACGCAAAAAGCACTGCCTTTTTCGGGTTCGCTTTGAAGGGTAATAGTCCCCTGCAAATGCTCTACGGCTTTGCGAACAATATACAAACCCAAGCCATTGCCTTGCGAGTAGGTACTGGCACGAAAAAACATCTGAAAAATTTTCTGATGATACTGCTCGGGAATGCCAATGCCATTATCGGAAATGCGAATAAGGAGTTCTTTGTCGTGTTTGAATATTTCTACTTTTACCCAAGCACCTTCGGGACGAGCAAAGATAAGAGCGTTTTCAATGAGATTGTGTAAAATGGCTTTGATACTTTCTTTTTCTGCGTAAAAATCTAAGCGAGGTTCTATTTGGGTAATGATTTGCACATTTTTTTGCTCTATCAATCTTTGCAGTAGAAGCAATACTTCGCTAAGTATTTCCTCAAAATCAATGAATTTTTTATCGTTAATTTGGTTATGAATGGCACTAATGCTGATAAGTTTGCGAAGCATTGCGTCCATTCCTAATACGGTATCGTTGATGTATCCTAATATTTCTTGCATCTCTTGGGGCGGATTTTGCATTTTAGCAAGTTCTAAAAGCCCCAAAATATTGGTAAGTGGGCGGCGTAAATCGTGAGCCGAATGATAGAAAAAAGTATCTAATTCCTCATTGATAGAAATCAGTTTGGCGGTAGTTTGGTTGAGGTTTTCAGTTCTTTGCTTAATCAAATCTTCCAAACCCTGATTAAGGTATTGTATAGACGCATTTTGGGCTTGTAGCTCCTGATTTTGTTCACGTATAATTTCGGCTTGGGCTTTGATTTCCTCGTTTTGCTGGATAATTTCATTATTGAGTTTTACCAAATACTCATTGGCTTCTTGCAATAGCTTTTCAGAACGTTTGCGTTGTAGGGCTTGATAAGTGAGCGAAAGAAAAGTACCAATACTAACGCCGAAGAAAATCTCATCAGGAAGCCAAATTCGCATATTGTACTGCTCAAAACAAATGATACCCGCCAGTTTGCCACTCATAAAGAAAGGTACATCTAACAGGGATTTTACGCCCATAGGTTTCAGGTAAATTTCGGCAAGTTCATAAGTGGCAGGATTGTTGAGGGCATCGTTGGCGATGATAATATTTTCATTTTTGAGAATATCAAAGTAAGTTGGAAAGTCTTTCATATACAGAGTATTAGCCTCAATATCTCTGATGCTAATGTGTTTTTTGGCTTTGTGGTCGTACATTTCTATACATTGCACTACGCCTTGGTTCTCGTCATAAGCCCAGATACTAATCAAATCTGCACCAATAAGTTGGTGTAAATTTTCGGTAATAAGTGGCAAAGCATCATTCCACAAACCTTCAACAATTACAGGGTGATTGAGTAGATATTTGAGAACCTTTATGCCTTCTTCGTGCTTTTGGGTAAAGCGTTGGATACGTCTTTCAGCTTGATTGAACTGCTCCACTTGCCACTTGACGATAGTTCGCAGTACGCTATCGTCGTGGATATTAGCTACATTTTGGCTAAAATAGGTTTTTACGTTATTATCTTTGAAGCGGAAAAATTGTTGGTCTTTTTCGGTAAATTGCTCTACAATGCCTTCTCGGATAGCTTCGGCGAGAGAGTCTAAATTTTCTTTTTTGCTGTAAAGTTCGGCAAGCATAGCCGTATTGAACCTATCTCCCATCAGCGAGCCAATGACGAGTAAATCAAAGCAAACAGGGGAAAGGCGTTCAATATAATTCATATTTTATGTATAGTGGTAAGTTTTTTGAGCGAAAATATACAAAAAACCTTGAAAGTCCAAAATTTTGCAAACGACTTTTAGCACCGCCCAATCTTTTTTTGAACAAACTTGATTTTTTACTTGTTTTTTGAAAAAATGCTTACTACTTTCGCTCAAAAATTAGTGGTATGGAAAAAATATATGCACCTTCCGATTATTTACCTATTTTGATACAATTAGGTTTGGCTTTGGGGTTTGTGGTGGTTACAATGATAGCTACTCACCTTTTAGGTCCCAAACGTAAAGGCAAAAATAAAGATATTGCTTTTGAGTGTGGGGTAGAGTCCGTAGGAGATGCTCGCACACCTATTTCTATCAAGTATTTCTTGGTTGCTATCTTGTTTGTGCTTTTTGATGTAGAAATTATTTTTATGTATCCTTGGGCAGTTAATTTTCTAGATTTGGGTTGGTTTGGTTTTTGGGAAATGCTCACATTTGTAGGTCTGCTTTTGGTAGGTTTCTATTATATCATCAAGCGTGATGTTTTGAAATGGGAATAAAAATATTTTATTGATGACAGAAGATACATATCGGAAAATCATAGAAACCTACGATTGGGTTAAATTAAAAGAACTTTGGAATAAGATTAAAGAAGGTGAGATAACAGAATTTGCAGAAGGAAAAGCATTTGAATATTTGATAATCAGGGCTTTTAAGTTGAGTGGTGCAGAGGTTGAGTATCCGTTTTTAGTAAAAAAAGATAACCAAGTCATTGAGCAAATAGATGGTATCATTCATTACAGGCATCTGTCTTGTCTTGTAGAATGTAAAGATTGGAGTAGAAAAGTAGATTTTGCAGTTTTAGCTAAAATGCGTTCTCAACTTCTGCGAAGACCTTCATCAGTGATAGGGACAATTTTTTCAACAGGTGGTTTTACAGAAACAGCTATTATTTTATCGGCTTATATGGCTCCACAAACTATACTACTTTGGGAAAAAACAGAAATAGAGTATCTCATAGAAAAACAAAATTTTGCAGAAGCATTGCTCGTAAAATATAAAATGTATATTAAAGAAGGAACAGCAGATTTTAACACCGCTTCACTTGGCTTATGAAAAAGAGTATTATCATTACTTCGGATAAAATTACTGCCGATTTACTTCAAAAAATACTCCCTGCCAATGTTTGGAACAATTGCAAAGTATTTAAGGCGGCGGGGGATACTTCTGCTATTTCTATGGCTCGTTCTGCGGCAATATTGGATTACGATAAAGTGTTACTTGTGCTTAATGTCAATCAAAAAAGTATTGTAGAAAAAGAAAATTCAGCGAAAGAAATACTAAATCTTGTGTTTTCTAATGCCGAAATAAAGGTAAAAGGCATTGATGTGCTTGGCTTACTACTATTGGATAAAAATTTTCTTGAACAATTTTTTGGCAAAAGTATTTCAGAAGTAGAATTTGAAATGTTTTTATTAGAGCCTGAATATGCCTTATCTAAATTAGGAGCAGGAGTAAATCAGCAAAAAATAGCAGAAAGTATTTTAGATAATATGACAGATAGTTTGAGAGGAAAAATTCAAAAAAACATTGATATTATTGAAATAGTTGGTTTTTTAGAGGCAAGTTTTGCTTATGAGTCTTAATTTTTTGTATTGTAAAATAATAGCGAAAAACTATGGTCAAAATTGTAGATAAACCCGAAGGTTATGAGGGGCAAGGTTTTTTTGCCACCCAATTTGATAAAATCATAGGCTTGGCACGTGCCAACTCTCTTTGGCCTCTGCCTTTTGCTACTTCTTGCTGTGGCATTGAGTTTATGAGTACGATGGCTTCCACGTATGATTTGGCTCGTTTTGGTTCGGAGCGTCCGAGCTTTTCGCCACGACAAGCCGATATGCTCATTGTGGCAGGTACTATTGCCAAAAAAATGGCACCTATCTTAAAGCAGGTGTATCAGCAGATGGCTGAACCCCGTTGGGTGCTTTCGGTAGGAGCTTGTGCTTCAAGTGGTGGCATTTTTGATACTTACAGCGTTTTGCAGGGGATTGATAGAGTTATTCCTGTTGATGTGTATGTACCTGGGTGTCCGCCTCGTCCCGAGCAAATTCTGGAAGGCATTATGCAGTTGCAGGAACTTGCTAAAAATGAGTCTTTAAGACGCCGCAATAGCCCCGAATACAAAGAATTGCTCGCTTCGTATAATATTTTGGTTCAATAAAAAGAGTTGAAAGTTTTTCTAAAAAAAGACCTACAAGAACTCTACTTCTTGTAGGTCTAAATTTATATTAAACGAAAAAAAATACTTTTGGGAGGTTTTTTCTACGAATTCTTGAAATCAAGAAAAATCTTGCAAAGCCTGAAAATCATTTTCATCTGGGTATAAAAATGCTTGCCACACTTTCTTTTTCGCCCAATAACAAATGGAAAACAGCCTTACAGATTGGTTTGGGGCTATCGCTCTTGATTTTTTTAGGTTGGTTGCTTTTTGATGTTTGGCGTTATTTGCTAATTTCTTTGGTGATAGCCACTGTGTTGCGTCCTTTGGTAGATTATATTTCCGAAATATATGTTTTTAGGATAAAAATTCCTCGTGTGCTTGCTGTGGTGGTGGCAATGGTGGCTTTGGTGGCTTTTATTACGCTTTTTGTACGTTTGTTTTTTCCGCTTATTTCTGACCAACTTCGGCTTTTACGCTCTATCAAGCCCAATGTTTTGAGCTTGCAAATTATAGAACCACTTGAAAATTTGGAGGATTTTCTCATAGAGGAGCTTAAAGTTAATGCCCAAAAAGGATTTATTTTGGAAGAGCTGAATACCATTCTAAAAACTTTCCTTGAAAAATTTGATATTGCAGGTTTGGTAAATAGTTTGGTGGGAGTAGCGGGTTCGGTATTTGTGTATTTGCTTGCAATTACTTTTATGACTTTTCTTTTGCTTTACGAAAAAGGTCTTTTTCGTAAAATGGTAATTTCTGCTATTCCCAATCGTTATTTTGAGGTACTCATTACGGCTTTTTACAAAATAGAACATTTACTTTCCAATTATTTAAGAGGCATACTGATAGAAACTTTGGCGGTTTTTAGCATTTATGCCATAGGCGGCATTTTGCTCAATATTCCGTATGCTCTTACTATTGCGGCACTGGCGGCTTCTATCAATTTTATCCCATATCTTGGACCTTTTTCGGGGCTTGCTTTTGGTATTTTGGTCATTGTAAGTAATAGTTTTTCTGTTCCCGATTTTCCGCTTTCGCTAAAACTTGTTAAATTTGTTTCGCTTTTTTTTGCAGTGCGTTTGATTGATGATATTTTCTTGCAACCTTTTATTTTTTCAAAAAGCGTAAAAGCTCACCCATTAGAAATTTTTATTGTAATTTTCTCGGGGGCAAGTCTTGCAGGGGCATTGGGTATGATTGTCGCTATTCCTACTTACACTATCATCAAAGTTAGCATCAAAGAGCTACGCAAAGGTTTCAGACGTTACAGAAGTTTCAGATGATTATGAACAGCTACCAAACACAAGACCGAAGGCATAAGAAACTATTTCAGAAGCAGAGGAGAAAAAAAAATATCTGCCTTACTTTTCTGCTCATACTCTTTCTGAATATCTCGGCAATCTCCTATCTTTTTGCTCAGAAAGATAAAAAAGAAGCTATATTCGTTTATGAAGAAGCTATTGAACTTTTGGAAAAAGGCAATTATGCACAAGGCTATCAGTTGCTTGATAAATGTTTGAAACTGGATTCTACTTGGTTAGCACCGATTTTTGCGAAAGCATTTTACAAGCTAGAAGAAGGAAAAAATGAGGAGGCGGAAAGCGGTTTTTCAGAAATAATTCGCCGTCAGCCCAAAGATACAGCCAGCTATATTGGTAGAGCAGAGGCGTATATGAATATGGGGCTATACCATAAAGCTATCAAAGATTTAGAAACAGCTTTGAAACTTGATGAGAAAAATGCAGAGGCTTTGTATAAAATAGCCGAAGCACATTTAGATGCAGAAAATCCTAAAACGGCACTTGGCTATGCAGATAAAGCCATTGGCTACTACCCTAACGAAACAAGGTTTTTACTTCTGAAATCTATTATCTATACCACTGAAAAAGAATATGAACAGGCAGAAAAGATAGCATTACAGGCATTGAAATTAGAGCCTGAAAATATTATGGCTCAAAAAATGAGAGCCTTGATTTTAAGCGAAAAAGGTAATCATAAAGAGGCTATTCGCATCTATGAACAGATTTTGAAAAAAAATCCGAATGTTTTTGAAGAAGAAGACTTTTATTTTTGGGCAAAATCGCTCTATAAAACTAAAAATTACAAACAGGCTCTTTCCATAACCCAAAGCCCTAAAAAAATAGAAAAGCCAGAACTTTACTATATACAGGCATTGTGTTATTTTCAGCTTAAAAAATATGCAGAGGCTTGGAAATCTATCAATGAAGCAGAAAAATTGCAAAACAACCTCTCTGCCGAAGTGTATTACGATAAAGCCATTATAGCTCATTATGCCAAGAAAAGCCAAGAGGCGAAAGAAAGTTACTTAAAGGCTCTGAATGTGATGCCCGAAATTTACTTGCTTCGCAACGAAAATGATGAAAAAGCAGACGTACTGCTGAACGCAAATCCCATTTTTCAGCGAGAGTTTTCTCAAAGATTTTTAGATAGCGTTTTGGTTTCGGCTTATCAGGAACGCTGTTTGGGAATTTTGGAAAAAGATAAAACTGCCGAAGCCCTCAAAGATATTGAAAAGGCTTTGGCGATAGATAGTCTTAACTCAAAATCTTACACAATTCGGGGGATAACCTACGCTCTGATGGGGAAATTTCAAGAGGCTAATCGCGATTTTGAAAAAGCCGAAAAACTGCCCAAAGGGCGAGATTTGGGCTATTTGTACCTAATGAGAGGGCTTGCCGCCGCCGAAGCTCAAAATATGGGGCAAGCCATTTTCTACATAGATAAAGCCATTAGCCACAACCCTTTACAACCCAACTATCACGCTGAAAAAGCTCACTTACTTTTTGAAATTGGCGATACCGAAGGGGCTTTCAAAAGTATTGATAAAGCGATTGCTCTTGCACCCAAAGAGGTGGAGTACCGCCTGAATAAAATTAACTTCTTGCACGAAGAAGAACGCTACGACGATTTGCTTAAAGAATGTGAGCGAGTGCTTGAAATAGACCCTGACGCCATACCTGCTTACTATTACCGAGGAATGGCTCATTGGGCAAAGAAAAACAAAATACAAGCCCGCAAAGATTTAGAATTTTTCTTGAAATACTATCCTGATGACAAAGATGCCCAAAAAGCTCTAAAACTTATTGACTGAAAAACTTTGTCTTACCATAAATTGTTGTTATCTTTGAATAGGTAAATTTGGGTAATTATTTAGGTATAGTTTGCGGTAAAGAAACAGGAAGCAAGATACAGAAAACGGATTTAGGAAGATGTCAGACAGAAAATGAGAAATAAAGCCCTTAAAGTTTTGAACATCAAATGCTGAACTTTGGGGACGTAAGTAATTACAAATTTTGAAAGTTTGTGGTTTATATTTTTGTTCTTAAATCTTTCAACTACAAACTTTTGAACTTCAAACTTCTTAACCTCACTTTGGTATGGATTTGTTTGAAAAAGTAGAAAAAGCTCTCAATCAGATTCGCCCTTATTTAGAGGCAGATGGCGGCAATGTCCGTATTTTAGAAATCACAGATGAGGGAGTTTTGAAATTAGAATTTGTGGGTTCTTGTGGAAATTGCCCTATGTCGGAGATGACTTTCAAGGCGGGTATTGAAGCTACTATTCGTCAGGAAGTGCCTGAAATCAAGGCGATTGAGGCAGTTAATTTAACTACGGTTATCTGATGAGCGATGCCGACCTAATGCAGAGAGTTTTGCAACTGGCAACACTTGGCACAGGCTCGGTTGCTCCTAATCCTTTGGTGGGCTGTGTGATTGTTTATCAGGGAAAAATTATCGGAGAAGGTTGGCACAAAGAATATGGAAAAGCCCACGCCGAAGTCAATGCCATTGCTTCTGTGGCTAATCCTGCATTACTTTCTGAAAGCACGCTATATGTCAATTTAGAGCCTTGTAGCCATTTCGGCAAAACGCCCCCTTGTGCCAATTTGATTTTAGAGAAAAAAATCCCTCGTGTCGTAATTGCCAATCTTGATAGCAATCCGCTGGTGGCGGGCAGAGGTGTACAAATCTTAAAAAATGCAGGTATTGAAGTGAAAGTAGGTGTTTTAGAGCAAGAAGCACGCTACCTGAACAGGCGTTTTTTTACATTTATGGAAAAAAAACGTCCTTATATTGTACTCAAATGGGCAGAAACTGCTGATGGCTTCATAGCTCGTAAAGATTTTTCTTCCAAATGGATAAGCAATGCTCATAGCCGAACACTGGTGCATAAGTGGCGTTCGGAAGAGCAAGCCATAATGATTGGTACTAATACGGCTCACTACGACAATCCGCAACTCAATGTAAGAGAATGGACAGGCAGAAATCCTATTCGCATTGTGATTGATAAAAATTTAAGCCTTCCACCCACACATCATATTTTTGATGGCTCACAGCCTACGCTTTGCTACAATTTGCAAAAAAATGAAACTGCCCCCAGTTTAGATTTTATTCGTTTGGAGGAGGAAAATTTTTTAGAAAACTTGTTACAAGACCTTTTTGAGCGAAAGGTGCAATCGGTTTTGGTAGAAGGAGGGGCGAAGCTATTGCAAAGTTTTATTGAAAAAAATCTTTGGGACGAGGCAAGAGTCTTTGTTTCGCAGGTGCAATTTACAGAAGGAATTTCTGCCCCTAAGTTACCTTTTCCTGCCAAGAAAGTTCAAGATTGGCAAGGGGATAAGCTATTTTTTTATGAAAATTATTTTGTTAAAAAATGAACGCTTTTATGTTCGTTTTCGGACATTTTAGGTTCTTTTTTCAGCAAAAAAAGCCTTTTTTGCTAAAATTGAACATTTTTTTAGGTTTGGCACAAAAAATGCTTTTTATATGGCAAACCATTACAGCTATGAAGCGTCTCAATCAAGAGCAAAGTCAAAACTTAGTATTTTTCAAGTTTTTTGTGGTTATTCTTATCAGTATTTTGCTTTGGAAAGCAAGCGAGGGTTTTTGGAAGACAAACGAGGAGATTTCTTTACAAAAACCTTTGATAGAAAAAATGTCAGAAAGAGTGCAGGATTTTAAGCCTCTTTCTGCCATTTGGCAATTTCTTGGCTCACTTCTGCTACGCTAATCGCATTGATACACGCACAAAAGTTGCTTTTTCGGCAAGATGAACATTCTTTTTCAAGCACCAACACTTTTGCTTTTTTGCCAATAGGTTGCCAGCGTGCTGGGTGCATAGGTCGTATGGGTGGATAAATTCCCAAAGCATATTTCCCCAAAGCCGCCGCAATATGGAGCGGTCCTGTACTGCACGCAACAATGCCTTCTACTGCCCCAATAAAAGCTATCAGTTCTTGTAAAGTGAGTTTTCCTGTAAGATTTTTCACGTTGGGTAGTTCAAAAATTTGTGGTTTTTGGGTAGAAACTAACTCTCCTTCGGCTTGTGTGCCTGTAATAAAAAATTGCTTGTCCGAATTTTGTTTGGCAAGGGCAAAATAGCTATCCAAATGCCACTCTCTCGCCGAACCTTTGGATTTGGGGTGCAAAATGATATTCAATTGCTCTTTTGAAAGCAAATTTTGCAGATTTTCGGGTAGCATAGGAGCTTGCAAGCCATACCAATCCTGAATAAGTCCGAAATTAGGTTCTAAAAATAAATCTAAACCTTCTAAAAGTTTGAAATTGAGTTGTGCTTCGTGAAGGTTAGAATTTTTCCTTGAAAAATTTACTCTTTTATTGCAATACCACCAATGCCACCACCTATGGCTTGTTCCTATGCGTGTGGGTATGCGTGCTTTTTTGGCAATTTGAGCAATCTCTAAATCGGGGAAAACAAACAAGATAGCATCGGCATTTTCTTGGGCAAGCAGGTGTGGATTGGCTAAAATGGCTTCTTTGGCAAGGAACGTATCTACATACACGGAACTTTCTATGATGGCTTGGGTATAATTTTTCCCTATAAAAACAACTTGATTTTCAGGATTTTGTTCTTTGAAAAAGCCTGCAAGAGGAAGGGTTAGAATTACATCACCCAAATTATCGGTACGGCTGATAATGATTTTCATTGAAAAATACTTTGCAATGCAAATGTAGCAAAGATTTTTATTTATTGAGAGTGCCGTTCAGGATAACCGATTTGGTATCATCGGGTTCTATGAGTTCTATGCCAGCAACAATGGCTTTTGCCCCAATCATTTTTAGGTCTTTGACTTCAATTTTTCGGCTATCTTCTAAAAAATTAGGCTGTAAAGAATAGTAAAAAATTTTTCTACCGCCGTCTTTTTCTTGTATATGAAAAACGGCGTATTGCTTATTTTTTCGGAGTTCTAAAAGAAAAGCAGGGTAAGCTATTGCGGAGCTATCGGCATAGTTGGCAATAAAGATAGCATCTTGGTTTGAAGGATTGAGCCAGTGCCTCAAAACTACGGTATAATCGCCTGTTACATAAATACCCTGTACCTCACTCTCTTTGATAAGACAGGAGGAAAAACTCAAACCTATCAGTAATACTATTGCGTAGAGTTTTCTCATTGGTCAGGGTATTGCATTAAATTTAGTAGCTTATTGTCAAAAAAGAGACGCTCTTTTACAAGAAACGTCTCTTTTCAGTTTTTTGTTCAAAGAGCCAAGATTTATTATTTTCCTTTCTTTTTACCATCTTTTTTGGTATTGCTCTCGGTATTGTTATTAGTGGGTTGTTGTTGAGTGTTTTCGCTTTCTACTTTTGCTTCAGGCTTCATCAAATCTTCGTCTTTTACATTAGGATTGATTTGATAAGGACGCAAAGCAGGTTTGCCATACTCATCTTTATCTTTGTAAAGTTTCATTCGGTTGCGGATAAGGAAATCTTCATAGGCTACTCTGAAGGCATCTACTTTGGGCTCCATTGCGATAGCTTTTTCGTAGCTGGTAAGAGCATCAAGATAAAAACCTTCTTGCTCAAAGATGCCTGCTTCTACAATTTTGCTCAAAGCGGTGTTATCTTGCAGTTCAGCGATAGCCTTTTTCACTCTTTCGTATTCTTCGCCTTCTCTTACAAGGCTGATTGTATAATAAGCTCGGTCTTTAGATTTTGCTTCTTTCACAGAAGGTTCTATGACAAAAGTATTTCCGTGTTTTGCAAATTTTGAAAAATCTATTTCTACAAGAGCTTCCCCAGCATCATTGGCAACAGCTTGGTTTTCAATAATCACCTTATTTTTCATATCCAAAACCCTAACTACGTAGGTTTTACCACTTGAGTTAAATTCTGCAATAGGGTTTTTGTAAAGATGGAGAGTTATTTTATCACCAAAAACTTTCAAGTCTTGTGGTTTGGCAGTAGGTTCGTGTACAAAGAAGGCTAAATTAGCTGTGGGGTTAGCTCTTTCTACGGACCCTGTCATAGCCATATATTTGCGGTGGTTCTGATTGATATCGCGTTTGTCGGCTTTTGTCATTTCCCCTGCTACATAGCTTACGTATTTAGATGTTGTACTGCTACCCGCTCCAGCGGCTTTGCCTGCCAAGTCGTTTACTTTGTAAGTACCAGGCTGTTTTAGTTCAACGGTTCTTCCGCTGCTATGCATCAAGCCGATGTAGCTATCGCTACCCACTACAATTTCATCAGTGTTTTTAAGCGAGCTACCCCCCCAAAGTTTCTTTTGGGTAGCTTTGAGTTTTACATCACCTTTGGAGGCGAGTACCTTGAAAACCTCATCTTGCCCATAGGCTACCAAAGCCACTACAAAAAAGGCAAGCATCAAAGTAGTTTTTTTCAACATTTGAGCTAAATTTTTCATAAATTTTAGAATTTGTTTTGAAAATGCGGGGTTTTAGTTAAATTTTGTTTTTCTCATTCATCTACGCCCAGCGTAGCAACCTGTTTTCTGCGATTTCTGCGTAATTTCTGCCTGTAATCGTATATTTTTGCTACTGCACCATAATATACTTCTACAAAGTTGGGTATAAAGACTATCGCCAAAAATCCTAAACTCCAATCTACTCGTAACTTGAATAAATCAAAAACTTCAATGATTATCAGCACTAATACAAAGCTCAACAAAAACTGTACCAAAATGGAAATACCATCATACCAAAAATCTAATTTTTCGTGTAGAAACACAAAAAACGCTGTAATAATATAAGCAATGAAAGCCGATATGAGATAATCCATCCAATCGGGAGCCTCATTGATGTACTCTTCCAGTAAGATCATTGCAATAATATTGGCGTGGATAATCACTCCATACATATCTCTTTCGGCTTTGCCTACATAATTTGGATTGAGCGGCGTATAAAAGCGATCTTCATCAGAAGTTACTTTATTGATATCCTCTACCCCTGTAAAACCCATAAGTACAATTTTATCTTTGAAAAGGCGATTTAGATTTTCAATTAAACTGCTATCTCCATTCTTGTAGGCTTCGTACATTTCAAACAATTCACTGAAATTTACGTAAGAAAATTTATCATAATTCCCAATATAGTTGATGTACTCAACTTCTTTGTTCCTTTCTAAAAACCGGGCGGTTTTATCGGGAGCATAAATTTGAGCAAGTTTTACACCGAAAGCCAAATATTCTTTATCATTCACCTTGTCTCTGACGGGAAAAGTTCTACAAGTAGCAAGCCCGCCTGCTAAATCTGCTCTTTGTACAGCATCTCGGGTAGCCTCGGTAATTAAATTTACAACCCCGGGAATGGCATTTTTCATAAAATTGGGGTGGGAAAGAATGAGCGAATCAAAGGCGGGTTTGTAGTCTTCATCGTTGCTATTTACGATTTTTTCTCGGGTACTTGTCTTGAAAGATAAATCAGCCGCCATTACTAAATTTTTGGTTTCAGAAAGTACTTGGGCAAGGTTATCATTGATAGGCTTCATTATGCTATCTGTTTTATAGCTTTTGTAAAAGGCATCTATGCCTACGCAACGAGGTTGAAATTCGTTGATGATACGTAGTAATTCGGTAAGTCTGAGCCTTCCTCCTTCGGCTCCGCCAATATTGACGATGGTAATAGTATTAGCGATTTTTTTCAGTTTTTCAGAGGCTTGATTTTCTTCATCACTAATGGAAACTTTTTGTTCTTTATTTTTTCGGGATTTGATTTGTGAAAAATAAATATCGGTGAGGTCAAAGTCGCCAAACATTTTTTCCAGCGGGTTGAGAGCATCAAAATTCAGATTGATATTGGCTACTAAAACCGAAATAATACCCGTGAGCAATAAAATTAAAAAGACATCTTTACTGAAAAAATATCGCAAAAAACCTTTCATAAATTTGGGAAGCCGTTTTTTCTTTAATACTTTTGGATAGCCAAAGGTAAGCAAATTTTAAGAAAAAATCAAATATTTTTTGTAAATGCGGAAAAGATATTCGGCAGAAACTTACATCAATGGGATACTTGCGGGTAATAGAATAATTTTGGCACAGGCTATCACGCTGATAGAAAGCCAACGCAATGAAGACGAAAAACTTGCCAAAGAAGTGCTAGGAGCAGTGTTGCCCTATACAGGCAAAAGCATACGTATAGGTATTACAGGCGTGCCCGGGGTTGGGAAAAGCACTTTTATAGAAAGTTTTGGTTTGGAAATTGTAAAAAATACAGAGAATAAATTGGCTGTTTTAGCGATAGACCCCAGCAGTCAGAAAAGTGGGGGTAGCATTTTGGGCGATAAAACCCGAATGGAAAATTTGGCAATGCATCCGCAAGTATTTATTCGTCCTTCGCCCGCAGGTAGTTCCTTGGGCGGAGTAGCTCGCAAAACCCGTGAAGTAATGCTACTCTGTGAAGCGGCGGGTTTTGAAACGATTTTCATTGAAACCGTAGGTGTGGGGCAATCGGAAACAGCTGTAAAAAGTATGACAGATTTTTTCCTTTTGCTTATGCTCGCAGGGGCGGGCGATGAGTTGCAGGGCATCAAAAGGGGAATAATGGAAATGGCTGATATGCTTGTAATTACCAAAGCCGATGGGGAAAACAAACACAAAGCTCTGGTAGCCCAAAAAGAGTATCAGAGTGCTTTGCATTTGCTTAGCCCTGCCCAAGAAGTGCCTGTACTTACTTGTTCGGCTTTACAGAATGAAGGCTTATCAGAGATTTGGCAAACTATTCAGAAATTTTTGCAAGAGGCAAAGCAAAATAATGTTTTTGAGCAAAAACGCCAACAGCAACAGTTGCAATGGTTTCACGAGCATCTCAGAGAGGGTATTCTCAATCTTTTCTATCAGAATCTTGCTTTCAAAGAAAAATTGCAAGAGCTTGAAAAAAATATTTTAGCCAATCAGAAAGAGCCTTTTCAGGCAAGTCGGGAAATATTAGAAGGTTTAAGGTTAGAAAATTTGAGGTTTGAGGCTTGATTTTAATGTTTGAGTCTTATGAAAAACATTTGGAGATTTACTATGCTAACAGCTATCTTTACGCAAAATTTTACTGATGATTAAAACGATTGGCAAGATTTGCCTGATTTGTAAAGATTTATATCAATTTTGATTGGATATAGCTGATGAAACAAAAACTTATTTTACTTTCTTTTGTGGTAAGCGTGCTATTGATGTTTATCAAATTCACGGCTTATTTTCTTACCAATTCTACGGCGATTCTCACCGATGCTTTGGAAAGTATTATCAATGTAGTTGCTTCGGGTTTTGCTTTTTATAGTGTGTATTTGGCTTCTTTGCCTCGCGATTTTGAGCATCCTTACGGACACGGCAAAATAGAATTTTTTTCCGCAGGCTTTGAAGGCTCGCTCATCATTACGGCAGGTTTGGTGATTGTTTGGCAAGCTATTATGGGCTTTTTATATCCCAAACCTCTTGAAAAATTAGATATAGGTTTGTATTTGGTGGCTTTTAGTACGGTAGTAAATGGAGCAGTAGGTTTGACTCTACAAAAGTATGGTAAAAAATACGATTCGCTGATACTGATAGCTGATGGCAAACATCTTTTTAGTGATGCGGTGAGCAGTTTGCTTCTGATTGTAGGAGTGGGCGTTATCATTTTTACCAAGCAGATATGGCTGGATAGTGTAATTTCTTTGGTTTTTGCTTTTCTTTTGCTTAAAGAGGGTTATCATTTAGTTAGAAAGTCGGTAGCAGGGCTAATGGACGAGCTGAACCCTCACTCTATTCAAGAAGTTCAGCAAATTCTTGTAAAAAATAGGCAACCCAACTGGATAGATGTTCATAATTTGCGAGTGCAACATTATGGAGCAAATTGGCATATTGATTGCCACCTTACGTTGCCTTATTATTTAGATTTGCGTCAGACCCACGATGAGGTAGAACGCTTCCGAGCATTTATTGTGGCTTATACAGGAAAAGAAGTAGAAATTTTTATTCACGCAGACCCTTGCCTACCGCCCCAAAACTGCGAGGCTTGTAGCTATCAGGATTGCCCCGTGAGAGAGTTAGCTTATGTGAAAAGCCCTGAATGGACAGTGGAAAACCTTGTCAAAGACGCTAAACATTTTCGTGAAATTTAACCAGCTATGCAAGTATTCAAATTTGGTGGAGCTTCGGTAAAAAATGCCGAAGCCGTTCGGAATGTTGCTCATATTATTCAAAATTTCGGCACGCCTACTCATTTGGTTGTGGTAGTTTCGGCTATGGGAAAAACAACCAATGCCTTAGAGCAACTGCTGAATAGCTATTTTGCAAAAAGCGATTGGGAAAGCCAATTGCAAAATATCCAGCAGTATCATTTTGAAATTACAGAGCGTCTTTTCCCTGAAAATCATCTTATTTTCACGGCTTTGGAATATTTATTTTTGCAACTCAAAGATAATTTATTACACAAAACCAATGCCGAAAAATATGATGAAAGCTACGACCAAGTGATTTGCTTTGGGGAAATTATTGCTACGCATATTGTAAGCCAATTTTTACAAGAGCAAGGTATAAAAAACGAATGGGTAGATATTCGTAACTTCATAAAAACCGATACCACTTGGCGAGAAGGGAAAGTAGATTTTGCTTGGACAGAGCAACTGCTCAAACGCGAAGTTTTACCTATTTTACAGGAAAAAATTGTCGTTACACAAGGCTTTTTGGGGGGAACTTTGGGAAATAAAACTACCACACTGGGGCGAGAAGGTTCGGATTATACAGCTTCTGTACTTGCTTATTTGCTTGATGCCGAAAAAGTTACTATTTGGAAAGATGTTCCCGGTATTTTGAATGCAGACCCTAAAAAAGTACCTGATACCCAGCTGTACGAAACGCTTTCCTACACCGAAGCCGCTGAAATGACCTTCTATGGAGCAAATGTTATTCACCCTAAAACTATAAAGCCTCTTGCCAACAAGAATATTCCCTTGTATGTTCGCTCTTTTCTTGAACCACATAAAGCAGGCACTTGCATAGACGGCATTACAAGCCCACAGAATACACCTACGATTATTTTTAAGCCCAATCAGGTGCTTCTGAAATTTGGTATCAAAGATTTGGCTTTTATTACAGAGGAAAATTTGAGTAAAATTTTGCATATTTTTACCCAAACTAATGCAAAAATTCATCTTTTACAAAGCTCAGCGGTTTCCCTTTGGATAGCTACCGATTATCAGGAGCATAAAATTCCTAAAATCATAGACTTTTTGAGCGAAGAATTTGCTATTTCACAAACTCGCAACGTGCAACTGCTTACCATATTATACTACAACGACAAAACGCTACAAAGCATTTTACCCAAATTCGACTTGATTTTAGAGCAGAAAACTGAACAAACGTATAGAGCAGTGGTTCGGGAGGGCTAGTATCAGGATTTAGAGGCTTTTAGGATTGACAGGATTATTTTTTTCTCGTTTTCATCTTGCTAATCTTTTAATCCTGCCAATCCTGATACAGACTATTTTTCGTCAGTATCAGGATTTAGAGGATTTTAGGATTAGCAGGATTTTTTTTATTTTCATCTTGCTAATCCTGATACAGACACTTTTTCGTCAGTATCAGGATTTAGAGGTTTTAGGATTAGCAGGATTATTTATTTCTTATTTTTCAATCTCGTAAATCCTTTAATCCTGCAAATCCTGATACTAACACTTTTTTTCTTCCCATTTTTTATTTACCTTTGTCTTATATAAGGTATTTATGAAAAATAAACTCACCCAAATTTATGAAAGCAAAAATATTACTATTCTTTTTAATATTAAATGGATTATTTGCAACAGCCCAAGTAACAAGTATAACATCGGGTAATTGGAACAGCACTACAACTTGGGATTGTAATTGTATTCCTGTCGCCAGTGCTAGTGTAACCATTGCTAGCGGTCATACCGTTACATCTATGCTTAGTACAGACTTACTCTTAAACCAAAATATAACCGTCAATGCGGGTGGTAATTTGGTATTACAAAATGGTAACACGAATTTAGTAAGTTCATTTACTATCAATGGAACACTACGCCTTGAAGGAGGAACATTAAGTGGAACAACCATCACCTTCAACAATGGCTCTACTTACATACACGCTCGCGACGGAGGAACTATACCCTCTGCTACTTGGCAACCTAATGCTACTTGCTTAATTACAGGAGTAACCAATACTATGCCTACTGGCTTTGCAGGACAAAATTTTGGTAATCTTACTTGGGATTGTTCTAACCAAAATACTTATTGTGCATTTAATGACAATTTCAACATTCAAGAAACATTTAGAGTACAAAATAGCCACAATGGGTCTTCACCATTGGGAATAGCAGTTTCTAATAGTAATACAGCGGATTATATTGTTACTACCAAAGATTTCATTATGGATAATCCTACTCCTAATAGGGCGGCTTTTTATCCTTATGCAGGGAGTAGTGCAACTCAAACTGGTACTCTACGAGTTTCAGGGAATGTAACAATGCTCAATAATACTATAACAGGCGTATTAAGTGGGGTGGGCAAAAGCCAAATAGAACTTGTAGGGAATAATGACGCTACCTTTAATCAGGGCACTTCTTTTACCTTCTATGGAACTCCGGGAGCTGTTTGGGAGGTAGTTGTTAATAAAATGCCGGGCAGAAAGGTTACTTTTACTTCTCCTATTGGCATTTACTGGGGACCTGCCAGTGGCACGCCAGTTTCTATTCTTAACGTGCAGAGCGGGATAGCTGAAATAGATGATAATAAAACCCTTACTACAAGTGTTATACAAGGCAATGCTACTTTAAGCCTAAAATCTAATTCCAGCTTACAACTCATAAACAACAATACTGCTTTCAACAATACTTTTTCGGGTACGCTCAATGCCACTCCAAATTCTACGGTAATGTTTGATAATAACGTAGCTCAAAATATTTTTTCACCATCAGGTTCTTTTGGAAATATAAATATCACTTCTAATGCCTTTCCACGTAATTTAATCTCTGATATTACTCTCACAGGTAATTTTATTGATGTAGCGGGAAATCTTGTGGATAATAATTATACAGCTACATTTGCAGGTACTTCTCTGCAAAACATTAGCGGAAATGTTGAGTTTTACAACCTTAATATCAATAATGATGTGGCTCTAACGGGTTCTGCCAATGTTCGTTTCAAGGGGCAACTATCTATTGCTAATGACAAATATTTGAGCTTGGGAGGGGGAGATTTGATAGCCGTTTTTGGAGCAAGTACCGTTCCTTCTTTCAATGGAGGAACTAATAAATACATAGTAACCAATGGCACAGGAGTAATAAAAATCCGTAACGAAAGCGGAAGTGCTATATCTCCTTCACTACTTATTCCTATGGGCTACTCAACACCTATGCAATATGCGGGTATAAGTTTCCCTCTCAACAACTTACCTGACAATCAGGAAGTTTCCTTACAAGTAAAAGCACCAGGTACCTCGCCGTATCCATCTATTACCAGCAGTAGTCGTGTAGATGCTGTTTGGCAAGTAACTTTGCCTACTGGTACTACGCCTAATGTGCCTGTTCAAGTCTATTATGCAGGCTCTACCGTTGGAGGATTTACAGGGGGAACAGCCTATTATCACAATGGTACTACTTGGGTAAGTGAAGCAACGAGTTCATCTAATGCCAGTTCTACTTCTTTCAGCCCTACGTCTTTTACTATGGCTACTCGTTATTATGCTGTATTTTTAGAATCTATAGACTACTACACACTTGGCGATGGGGCAGTTTGGAATGTAAATAGCAATTTATGGTCAAATGATGGTACCACGCCTTGTAATTGTAGCCCCAATGGTGTTGCAGGTGCGAATGTACGTATCAGGCACAATACTACAATTCCTTCGGGAGCAAGCGTAGGTACAGGAACTATTGTTGATATCCAAAATCCAGTTAGACTTACCTCGGATATAGCTTTCAGTGCCAATCAGTTAAATGGTGTTTCAGGAGCAAAACTTCGTATGAATATCAATGATTTGCCTTCCATCAATACCAATAATTTTGCCACTACCCCAGGCACTATTGTAGAATTTGCAGGTGGCGGCGGTGTAATACCTAATTCTTTTGGAGCAGTCAGCTATCGTAATCTTGTTATATTAGGAACAGGCACTAAAAATTTTAACCCAAGTCCTTCGAATGTTACTATTCAAGAAAACTTAAACATAGAAATAGGTGCTGCTTTTGATATTGGAGTGAATAACTTACACATTATCGGCTCTACTACACTGAAGGGAATACTAACAGATACTGGGATATCTGGCACCAATCGGTTTTCAGGGCAAATTAGTATCAGTAATGGTGGTGCATTAACCGCGGGTAATGGTTTGAGTAATCTCTCTACCTTTATTTTTGAAAATAATATTACTAAAGATGGGACACTCAACTTAAATTGTAATTGTACCATAGAGTTTGATGTTGCTTTAAGTATTGATGTAGCCAACTATTCGGCTTCTGCAATGAGGTTGGGTGCTATGAATTCTACTGGAACTATTAATTTCAGAAGAAATACAAGGTTTTTAGGAACAGGAGATATAATTTTACAAACTACGGGCAATATAAATGTTGATGCCAATATTACAGTTTTTAATAGTTCAGGAGCTAAAATAGAAATTTACGGACACTTAAATGGTTTTACCCCCACCAGCATTTGGCAACAAGGAACTAATGCACAATTATATTATTACAACCAACAAAAACCTATGCAAATAGGAGAATTGATTGCCAATACCACTGGGAATGTGATCCTGTACGATAACAACTTATCTGTTTCGTCAATCAAAGAAACAACCTACTATGCTTTAATATTACAAGGAACTTCTACAAAACTTTTTTCGTCCAACACTATCGTAGAGTACCTTTTAGACGGAACTAATAATAATACAATAGATTTGCAGGGAAATATTTTACAAGTGAGAGGGAACTGGTTAGGGCGTTCATCGGGAAATTTGATTGTTACTAATGGCAGGGTTCTTTTCAATGGCACTGCTAATCAAGTTATTGCAAATAGAACGAATTTTGATGTTTTAGAAATTGCCAATCCTGCTCACGTTGCCCTGAATGGTGCTGATAACTCGGCAAGTAGAATTGTGCTAACACAAGGACGTTTGCAAGTGGGAAATTCTGTTTTTACCCTTACAGCAAACCCTGCTACCGACCAAATCACACAGACTTTTACGAATACTTCTACTTCTTACATTGAAACCAATGGCACGGGCAATCTTACCCGAAACAATTTGCTTGCAGGTACGCCTTATGTGTTTCCTGTGGGTGATGCCACTGCTATTAGGCATTTTACGATAACCCTTCCAAACTCTGCTTCTTTTGTAAGGGGGATATTTGTGCCTGGGGTTTCTCCTACCCCCCCCCCTGCGAATACAGATATAGCGGCAGGCAGATGGCTTATGCAAGGGGCAAATGGTGCAACCGTGAGCTTTCACAATTCGGGGGCTATAGGCTTTAGCTCCAAAGTGTATCGTTTTGACGGCACAAATTGGACAGATGCAGGCATTACTACCAATTTTAATTCAGGGGTTTATACTGCCACACCATTAGACTTTTTGGGCGGAGAAACCTTTACTATTTTTGGTCAATCTACCAATCATACCGTATTAGAAAACACCTTTACACAAAATCAACAGCCCGACGGTTCTATTTTACTCTATGCAGAAACGAATTATGGCTTACCTGCCAAGTTTATTTCTACCAATACGAATGTAGCTCAAATTATCAATGATAACATTCTTGTTATCACTTACAACAATGCTGATGAATTTACTGATATTCTTGCTTTCAATGAAGGTGCTAATCCTGTACCTGCCAGCGATACACTTCGGGTTATGCGTATTTACAACTTTGGCTTCATCAATCAGATAGAAAATGATTTAGAGAAAAAAATCTTGCTTTATCCCAATCCTACGGCAGATGAAATATGGGTAAGTAGTTTAGACAATAGCTTGCAGGTTGAAAAAATTAGTATTCTGAATGCTTTGGGGCAAAGTATAGCTGTAAAAACCATTGAAAACAAACTATCTCTTGCACACTTACCTGCGGGTGTGTATGTAGCTGAAATACGCACCTCACAAGGGCTTATCAGAAGAAAGGTAACGAAAAGGTGATTTTTTACCTTTCAAGCCTTTTTCGGGTGATTTTATCTGTTTCCAAAAGGTCTTCCAGCGTAGGTTTTGCAATAAAATCTACTTTTTGAAGGCTTTTTTCAATGTATTCGGTTATATCCAAGAAGCCAATTTTTTCAGCCAAAAAGTCGGCAACGGCTACTTCATTGGCGGCATTGAGTATGCAGGGGGCATTGCCGCCCATTGCCAAAGCCTCGTAAGCAAGGGTAAGATTGCGAAAAGTATGAGTATCGGGTTGCTCAAAAGTAAGATGAGGGTATTTGGTGAAATCAAAGCGTGGAAAATCTGAGCTAATCCGATACGGAAACGCCAAGGCGTATTGAATGGGTAGTTTCATATCGGGTAAGCCCATCTGAGCTTTGATAGAACCATCTTCAAATTGCACCAAAGAATGTATAATAGATTGCGGGTGAACAATTACCTCAATTTGGTGGCTTTCTAAGCCAAACAGCCATTTCGCTTCAATCACCTCTAAACCTTTGTTCATTAGTGTAGCTGAATCTATGGTGATTTTTGCTCCCATAGACCAGTTGGGGTGTTTGAGGGCTTGGGCAGGGCTGATGTTTTTCAAATCCTCTCGCTTTTTCCCCCGAAAAGGACCACCCGAAGCGGTAAGAATGATTTTTTCAATTTCATTATGCACTTCGCCCACAAGGCACTGAAAAATAGCAGAATGCTCAGAATCTACAGGAATAATAGGTACTTGATAGCTTTCTGCAAGCTCTGTAATTAGTTCGCCTGCAACCACCAAGGTTTCTTTATTGGCAAGAGCAATCGTTTTACGAGCCTTGATAGCCTCAATGGTAGGGGTAAGCCCTGCAAAGCCTACGAGTGCCGTTAGCACTATATCAATGCTTTCCATTTGCACCACCGAAGCCAAACTTTTTGCTCCTGCATAAACCTTGATAGGATATTTCTGCAAGGATTCCGAAAGTTTATGATAATGGTTTTCGTTAGCAATTACTACTGCATTAGGCTGGAACTCAATAGCTTGCTTTATGAGTAAATCGCAGTTGTTCTGAGCTGTTAGCACTTCCACCTCAAAAAATTGTGGATTTGCTCGAATAACTTCCAGAGCTTGAGTCCCGATAGAGCCTGTTGAACCTAAAATGGCTATACGTTTGCGTGAGGTCATTTTTTGATAGGAATAATTAAATCTGCACCCGGATAAACGTCTTTCCGTTCATCTTCTATATCATTGGCACGGATAATTTCAAATTTACTAATGCCGTATTTCTGTGCAATTTGCCAGAGTTCTTCTTTATCCAAAACTTTATGATAGTCGCGTATGATTACACGCAAACCTGCATCTGCTTTTAGGGTAGTTTTATCAGTAAAACCATTGAGTTGTTTGAGGTGCGAAACAGACATATTGTACTTTTCCGCAATTTCTTTCAAAGATTCACCTTTTTTAACTTTGTGAATATGAACTTTCTGTAAATTTTCTGCTTTATTTTGGGCTATGCGAATGCTATCACGGATAAATTCTTGCTTTCTTACATTACGCACCGAGTCACGTATTTTTTTGATTCGGGCTTGGTCGTAAAGGTTATAGACCAAACGATTTTTTTCATCAGTTTCATCAGCAATATCGTAAAGCATAAAAGCCAAAAGAGCGAGTAAAACACCCAAAATCATTACAGGCAGATGCTTAAAGGCGTGTTTTACTTCTACTTCCTCTACGGAAACCTCTTCGCTCAGGGCAGTGGCAAATTCAGCACAAGAGTTAAATCGCTCTTTGGGATTTTTTTCGGTTGCTACTGCAATGGCTTCATAAATTTTAAGACTAATGCTGTGCTTTTTGGGCAGTTCGGTAGTGCCAAAAAGCATAAAACAAGCAATTTTGCCAAGAGAAAAAATATTACTTTCTATGCTCAAATTCCCTTTTTGCAATTCTTCGGGACTTTGAAAACTTTTCTCCTGTGGGGCAGAGCCTTCAAAGCCAAGTATTTTCACTTGGTTGCCTTCCAAAATGATGTTTTTAGGATTGAGAGCAGGGTGAATAATGCCAATTTGATGAGCCGAAGCTAAAATATCTAAAATTTGCCTAAAAATGCGGAGAGTTTTCTCTTCGGTGAGTGTGCCATTTTGGATAATGTGCTGCTCCAAAGTGAGCTTGCTTTCCAGATATTCTCTTATCAGGTAGATATTTTCGGGTGTTTCAATCAAATCGTACAGCAAAGCTCCTTGTGGGTGAGCGAAACGTAAGTTTTGGGCTTCTCTGCGTAAGTTTTCTTTTGCTTCGTTATTTTGCAAAAAAGCTGAATTGAGCGTTTTGATAAGCACTTTTCTATCAAAAAGCAAATGCTCGGCAAGGTAGAAATCATAAAAAGATTCGCTACGCAAAAAAGATTTAATCTCGTAATTCAAAAGTCGCTCTCCTACAAGTTGGGCAGTCATAAATGGCAATATCAATTGAAAAGCAAAGTAAAGTTTTTTAGGGCATTAAAGCAAATCATTTTCAAAGAGAAAATTTTGATAAGCATTTTGCAATTCTTGAAGCATTTTACCTTCTTTCTGTTTGCTAAGTACCTGAATACCTTGTTCAAATACTTTTTGGGCTTTTTCTATGGCTTGTAGCTCCCAATAAGCGTGTGCCAGATGATAGTAGTTGGGGGCATAATCAGGGAACTCTTGCCATACTTTTTCATAATAAGGTAGGGCTTCCACAAGGCTATATTTGCGGTATTCGGTAGCGAGTGCATACCAATTGAAAGGATTTTGAGGCTCTTCTTGGGCAAATTTGTGCAGAAGTTCTAATCTTGACACAAAAGGATAGGTTTTTTCAGAAAAAATATCAGCAAAAAGGTAATTATTACGTTAAAAAAGTTTGAAAGTTCAAAAGGTTTAAGAGTTTGAGGTATAAGTTTTACTCCGTCTAAAATTCCAATGTTCTAAATCCTGTTTCCTGCTTTTTGTTTCCTGTTTCTATACTACAAATTAGACCTAAACAATTAGCAAAAAAGAAAGTTTAAGGCAATAAGCAAGCCTTAAACCCTCAAAATATTTTAAGCATTAAGCGACTGCAATAGATTTTTTACTTCTTCCAGAGCTTCGTTGCTAAGCGGCTTGGTAATAAATTTGATAACATAGTCGTTATCTACGATTTTTTCAATATCTCGCTTGTTATCCGAACTGGAAAGAATGGCTATTTTACACTTATTTTTTACGCTTTCAGGGAACATTTCAAACTCAAAAAGGAACACAAAGCCATCTACAATAGGCATATTGATATCCAAAAAAATCAAATCAGGTAAATTTTCAGGATTATTTTGGTTTTCTTCCAAATATTGCAAGGCACTTTTACCCGAATTTTTTACTTCTACACGCTTGGCAAACTTGGAAAGCTCAATAATTCGCCTGCTGATGAAGTTGTCGGTATCGTTATCATCTACCAACATTACAAGGTCTAACATATCGCTAAAAGGCTTAGATGAAGTCATTTTTTACAAGATTTACAAATATGCAAAACTTTTGCAAAAGAAACAAACGCAAAAGTAGAAAAGTTTTTCTTTTCGCTTTGTTGCAATTTAATTCTAAAACTTACTCGTGGAAAAATTGTTTTTATTTTTGCTAAAAACTTAAATATTTCCAGAGCAAGCCCAAACGTTCTTGGTCGGTATCGGCAAAGATGGGTTCTTGGTGGAATTTGGCAACTATTTCGTATTCAAAACGTTCAAAAGTGGCTACAATTCGTGTGAGGTCAGTCTGATTGATTTTCATTAGTACATACAAACGCAGTGGCTCATTAGGAATAGTTTGGGTGGTGAGATATAAAATTTTGGCGTTATTACATTCTACCAAGCGGGCTATTTCGGTAAGCGAATAATCCAACTGATTGACCGCTACAATGAGAATACTGCCAACTTCCTGAAAAGCATAGCTTTGCCCAATATGTTTCAAGACATCTTGCGAAGTAATAGCACCTTGATATTTCCCTTCTCTATCCGTTACTACCACCAAATTGTTCTGCTCATTAAAGTAAGGAATAGTTTCTAACCAATGCTGATTGTCATAAATAAAAGTATTGCTGAACTGCAAGGGCAGATTTTCAAGGCTAATGTTTTCCTCAAAAACATCTAACAGGGTACTTTCGGAAAGCAAACCTTTGTAGAAACCGTTTTCATCAATACAAGGCAAAAAAGAGCAGTGCAAATTTTCCATCATTTGCAGGGCTTTTTCGGTGTTTTCTCCTTCCCTGATAGGTCTGATATAAGGATTTAGGACATCTTGCACTGCCATAGTTTTGAGGTTTTAGAGTACAAACGCTAATATGCAAAAATTCTGTATAAAAAACAACAAAATCTATGCAACTTGTTTGCTCTGAATAGGATTTCTTTGTAAGAAACTTCGCAGAATTTTATTAAACTTGTCGGGGTGTTCCATCATAGGGGCGTGTCCGCACTTATCAATGAAACGAAGTTCTGTATTGGGCATTAGGGCATCAAATTCGTAGGCAACCAGTGGCGGAGTGATAGTATCGTTCAGTCCCCATACCAAAAGCGTAGGAACATAGATGCTGGGAATATCTTTTGCCATATTATGTCTTTGAGCCGATTTGGCAATAGCCACGATTTTCATACACTTGGGTATGCTCTTGGTAATTTCAAAAACCTCTAAAACAAGCTCTTCGGTTGCAGTTTTGGGGTCGTAGAAGGTGTATTCTACGCGGTCTTTGATGTATTCATAACTGCCTCGCTTGGGATAAGAGCCGCCCATTGTGTTTTCAAAAAGCCCCGAACTGCCTGTAAGAACCAATCTCCTTACATTTGCTTGGTTTCTGAGCGTATAATTCAAGGCAATGTGTCCGCCCAAAGAATTTCCAAGTAGCGTTAGGTCAGTCAATTTTTTCTGATTGACAAACTTTTCAATAAAATCGGTAAGCCCTTCAATACCCGTACTGGTAAGCGGCAAATCGTAAATCGGCATCATTGGAATTACGACACGATAATCTTTGGAAAACTCTGTAACAACATCTTTCCAGTTGCTCAAAGCTCCGAAAAGTCCGTGTAAAAGGAGCAAAATTTCCCCTTGTCCTTCATCAATATAAGTGAAATCTCCTTCTTTTTTGATATTGAGTTCCATACTTGCTTGATTTATTTTGCACAAATTTGCTCTTTTTTCGGAATTATGCAAAGAATAAACAAAAAAACCTCATAGATATTCATCTATGAGGTTGTAAAAATTAGGCTTTCAATTAGTTCATACGGATAATATCGCACTTATAGCCTTTGGTAGCATTGCCGTGCAGAATAATGGTATAAATACCGCCTGATACAAAATTGAAAGTTACGTTTTTAGAAAGCACAGGTGTTGTGTGTCTGCGATTAGGGAAATAAAAGTTGAAGGTATATGCACCCGCAGGGCGAGTAGAATAGTTGGTTACAGGCACGGAGAAAGTATAGTTAGGAATATCCTCGCCGTCTGTATTTCTTTCTATACCAATAAAGCTCAAACTTGTATTGTTGGCTGTATAGCTTCTGGTAAAAAATCCGTAAGGATTGGTAGTGGTAGGAGCGGGGATATAACGAGAACGTGAAGCCAAAGAGTCTCTTCTGGCTCTCAGAGTATCCAATGTAGCAGGTGGAGCCCCTTGGTCGGCAATAAAACGAGTACCCGTAGGAGGGTTAGGGAACACAAGCATAGGTCTTCTATCTACGTTCATAGGAGCAGGTCCAGAGTTATTGGCTGTAAGCAAATGCACATCTCCCAAATCAGAGGCAAAATTTAGGAAACGAATGGCAGTACTACCTGCCGCTGGAGTGGCAGGCAAGGTTTCTGTAATTATAGTTGCTCCTTCGGCGGTAGCTCCTGATGTAGTACCCAAAACACCTCTCAAAAAGATAGAAGTAAGACTACCCGCATTCAAGTTGGTATTTACACGTAGCAATTGGGAAGCCTGTTCGCCAAGAGCATTGGTAAAGGTGATATTTCTTCTGCCACCAGGTATGAAAACACCTACTTCTTGCTGTGCAGGAACTACTTCTACGCCATTGATAACAGAAGCCGCCACTGCTTGGGCAAAGCTGGTAAAAGGAGAGTTAGTAATTATACCCGCAGGAGGCGTACCCGTGAAGGCAATACCTGCATAAGAACTGGATTGTTCGGGGGCACCTGCAATGCCTGCAAAACTTGCCGAAGCAGGGTATTTACGATTGAGTGGTATTATATTAGTTCCTTCCAAACGAAAATTTTGGCTGAAAATCAAGCCTCTTGTTCCGTTGAGGTTAGGAATTTCTTGTCCATCTACATTGATAGCAAAGAAAGCGTTAGGGCTATTATCAGGGTCAGGGTTGAAATCTACAAGAGCATTGAATACCATTATACGAGCATTGTTGGCATTGGTACGAGCCAAAGGGGCAATGGTAGCCTGATTTACCTGCGGTACAGGATAATTAGGACGGCAAGCAAACATTCCAGCACCTGCCAGAGCCATTAGTCCGAGTAGTTTGAAGTTTTTCATATCTTTTCTTTTTAGGGTTTAGAAAGAGGGGAGTTTGCCCCTCTTTGGTTTATACCTTTTTATTCAAAAATGTAACGAGCTCCCAATTGGATTTGCCATTGTGAAGCAAAATTGTTCAAGTTATTTTGGAAACTTACGTTTCGCTCTCCTGTTTGCGAATTTACAAGTTCTCTGTATTCAAACACAGGTCTGCCACTGGGCGATTCGTAACCTACAAAGTTTAGTAACTGAGGACGAATAGGAGATTTCACAACACCCCAGTTAGGTGAAATCATATTGGTAAAGTTGATGATATCCACGGTGAATTGCAATGTGTTTTTACCAAATTTGAAATCTTGCCAAATACGCAAATCAGATTTGAACACCCAAGGAGCTTCAGCACCATTACGCTCTGCGTAGCGTCCTCTGTTTTTGCTCAAATATTTATCCTGACGAATGTAAGCATCCAATTCTTCCCAAATTTGGTCAGGATTGCGAGTATCGCCTACGCTCAAAGCAGGAACAAGGATAATCTCTTCTTTGGAGCGAGGAATATACATCAAATCGTTTCCTTGTACGTTATCGCCGTTCAAGTCGCCGCCTACGGTATAAGAGAAGTTATTACCTGAGCGGGCTTCGGCAAAAATAGAAATACCTGTTGCAAAATATTTGGCATATTCTTTTTTCCAAGAAGCCGAAGCAATGAAGCGGTGTAGCTGTTGGTTGGCGGAGTAAGATAGTTGGGGTGCATTGGGGTCGCCTACCACAGGGTTTCCGTTGAAGAAACTGCTTGCAGTAGCCGCAAGACCAGAGTTAATATCCCAAGAAGGTCCGTAATTGTAGGCAAGTGAGGCAAAGAAGCCATTTTCAAATTGCTTTTGCAATTGCAAGGTAACAGCTCCTGACCAGCCCTGATTTGAGTTATCCAATACAAAGGCATTGGTAATATTAGAGTTGATACGAGTAGCATTACCACCTACATAACGCAATCTGCCATCACCGGGTACGATACCCACAGGGGCAGAAAGGTTTGCATTACGAACATAAACAGCATTGATATCTTTGGTAAAAGATAAATCTAAGGAAGCAGAAAGACCTTCACCAAGCAATATATCACCACCCAAATTGCTTCTCCAAACCTGAGGGAAACGGAAATTGGGAGAAGTAACATTGATTTCATAAGAAGCAGGAATTTGTCCTACGGCATTGGCAGGTCTGTAAGCAAAAGGGTCAGGGTTGAAAGGACGACCTGCAGCGGCAGAACCAGTTTCAAAAATAGAACCAAACAATGCCCCCGTGTTGCTGGCTTGGTTACTCATCCATACAAAAGGAATACGTCCTGTAAATACACCTGTACCACCACGTACTTGCAAACTTCTATCGCCATATACGTCCCAATTGAAGCCAATTCTTGGAGACCATAAGATATGAGCATCAGGGAATTTGCCTACATCAAGCACTTCTTGGTTGGCAAAACGCAATTCTCTTACAGCAGGGTTATCAATAGGGCTTTTGGGGAAGAAAGGTACATCAGCTCTTACACCCAAAGTAACCTTGATTTTATCATTAGGTTTCCATTCGTCTTGTACATAAAAACCTACTTGGGCGGCTTCAAAGAAAGCAAAAGGCACTTCTTCGGTAGTAGCAGAGTAGCGGTAAGAGAATAGTGTAGGTCTGCCTAAACCTGTACTGGGTCCGATAGGCGTAGGCGTACCCGCAGGAGCACTATTATAGAAATCGGCAAGGGTAGCAAAACGATAACGGCTATAAAAATCAGCCATAAAACCATTACGGAATTTGTAATACTCGTTAGCAGTACCTATTGTAATGGTGTGCTTACCTTTGTAGATATTGAAGTTATTAGAAAGTTGGAAAACGTCAGAATCCAAAAGGTTATTGGCAGAAAAAGGCTCATAACCGAAAGAAGTAAGGTTTTGGTTACTACCGTTTTCAATATCCACAAAAGGGAAAATGCGACCGGGTGAGCCACGGAAATCACGGAAACCTGTCCAGCCTGCAATAAAATTATTAGAAAACTTATTGCCGATAGTGCTATTTACTTCTGCAATAATAGAGTTGTAGTTGTTGTTGATGTTGTAATTACCATTTTGGAAAGGAAGCGAGTTAGGTCCGTTTTGTCTGCCACCCTGAGCACCTGAGTTGCTCATTTGTACATCTCTGTAAGATTTCAGATAAGTGTAGCGGAGTGTGGCACGGGTGTTGTTGGTTACGTTCCAATCCAAACGAGCCAAGATTTTTTGGCTTTCGGTAAGCATATCGTAGCTATCAATAGGTCCTGGGTCGTAGTTGTAGGTATTGATAAGGAACTGACGCAATTCATCAGCTTGCTGACCTGTGATACGTGAAACGTTTCCACCTTGTCCGCGGTCTGCTACGAATTGTCCTACGGGGTCGGTGCGTTTTTCAAGTTCGCCACTCAAAAAGAAAAACAATTTGTTTTTAATGATAGGACCTCCTACACGCAAACCGCCTTGGTAGTAGTTGAAATTTAGAAGCTGGTTGCTCAAATCGGTTTCACCTACTTTTGTTCCTACCATATTATTATTACGGAAAAAGTAATAGGCAGAACCTTTCACGTTGTTTGTACCACTACGCGTTACGGCATTGATACCTGCACCTGTAAAACCACCCTGACGAACATCATAAGGAGCGATATTTACCTGAATTTCTTCCAAAGCGTCTAAGCTAATGGGTTGGGAATTGGTTTGTCCACCGGGCAAAGAAGCCAAACCAAAAGAATTATTGAAAATAGAGCCGTCAATAGAAAGGTTATTGAAAAGGTTGTTTCTACCGCCAAAGTTTGTACCCGAACTTTGAGGTACAAGGCGTGTCATATCGGTGAAACTACGAGAAATGGTAGGCATTGTTTGGAGAGCCGTGCTGTTGATGTTGGTAGAGGCACCTGTGCGGTCAGCATTGAAAATAGCATCTTTTTGCCCAACCACCTGAATAGCGGCGATTTCATCGCTTTCTTCTTTCATTGTGTAATTGAGAACGGTGTTTTGTCCAAGGCTCAAAGAAGGGATTTCATCTTTGATAGTGGCGTACCCAACCGCTGTGATTTCTACGGTGTAAGGACCGCCAATACGCAAGTTAGGCAAATTGAAACTACCATCATCTTGGGTAGCTGTGCCATATCTTGTTCCCGAAGGGGTGTGAATGACTATCACAGTTGCCCCCGGCACACCTGTCTTTTTAGCATCAAGAATTCTACCACTCATACTGGCTGTGGTAACTCCTTGCGAGAAACCTTTGTACGAAAAAACCAAAAGTCCTAAGATACAAAGGAATTTGAGGTAACTAAATTGTTTCATACGTTTTAGTTTAATTTTTCGGTGCAAAATTAAGGCATTGTTTGATAACTCATTCATAACTAATGTTAAAAATTTGTTACGTTTTCAAAAAATCTATGGTGCTTTCTTGCGATGAAAAGAAAAATTAGTGTGGGAAAGTTTTTTGCTAAATATTTGAAAATCAAAAAACAAAACTCTGCCAATTTTGAAAGTTATTTCAGCCTTAATATAAATTTTTCAAAGCATTTGTTTGCAAAGTAAAAAGTATTCCGCTATATTTGCAGGCTCAAAAAAGGATTGAATCACCAAATCATAAAATTTTATGAAAAGAACCTATCAACCTTCCAACAGAAAACGCCGCAACAAACACGGCTTTCGTGAAAGAATGAGTACGCCCGGCGGTAGAAGAGTGCTTGCGGCTCGCCGTGCCAGAGGTAGAAAAAAGCTCACCGTTTCTGACGAAAGAAAACACAAAGGATAACAAAAAAGCAGAGGAGAGGTTAAAGCTATTTTGATGAATCAAAAACTGCCGAAGTCAGAAATTTTGCGAAGCAAAAAAATTATTCAAGAACTATTCCAAGCGGGTAGTTCTTTTTTGTATTTGTACCCTCTACAAATTCGTTGGATTTCAGCTTCGGTAAAGCCCGAAAATATTACCTTTCCGCAAGTTTTGTTTGTTGTTCCCAAAAAAAAGTTCAAAAGGGCAGTGCTTCGCAATTTGCTTCGCCGTAGGCTCAAAGAAGTTTATCGGAAAAATAAAGCAAACTTTGCAGAAAAACTCTCCCAGATGCAGTATCTTGCTATTATCTATATTGCCAAAGAGCCACTTTCTTACCAAGAAATTGAAAAAAGTTTTTGCTCTCTATTGAGCAAAGATACTGAGCCTAAAAAGCCTGAGTAATTGTTTGGTGCAGTAGGGAAACAGGATTTAGAATATTGGATATTTAAGTAAGACGGAGTAAAACTTTTACCTCAAACTTTTGAACCTTTAAACTCTTTGAACGTAAATGATTACAATTCAGAATAAAAAACAACCTTTCTCCAAACCTAAACGCTTTTTTGCGTGTTACTGAAAAAAAATTGCTATGAATAGAGATATAGTTTTACAAGCCCTTTCGCAGGTACAAGAACCAGACCTTAAAAAGGATTTGGTTTCGCTAAATATGATTCGTGATTTGGAAGTAAATGGCAAACAAGTGAGCTTCAAGGTGATGCTCACAACACCTGCTTGCCCACTGAAAGAAAAAATCCGAAAAGATTGTGAGGAAGCAATTTTGGCAGTTTTCCCCGAAGCCGAAATTCAGATGGATATGCAAGCCGAAGTAACTTCGGTACTTAAAGCCAATTTTTTGCCCAACATCAAAAATGTAGTAGCTATTGCATCAGGAAAAGGAGGGGTGGGTAAATCTACGGTTACAGCCAATTTGGCGGTAGCACTCGCCCAAACAGGAGCAAAGGTAGGCGTTATTGATGCCGATATTTTCGGACCTTCAATGCCCGTGATGTTTGGGGTAGAATATGAAAAACCGATGTTACAAGAAATTGAAGGCAAGCAATATATTTTGCCTGTGGAGCAATATGGGGTAAAACTGATTTCAATGGGATTTCTTTCGCCTGCCGAAAGTGCTGTGGTGTGGCGAGGACCAATGGCAAGCAAAGCACTGCTTCAATTTCTCAATGATGTCTATTGGGGAGAGCTAGATTACCTGCTGATTGACCTGCCTCCGGGTACTAGCGACATTCACCTGACAATGGCACAAGCTATGCCTCTTACGGGGGTGGTAGTAGTTACCACACCGCAGAAAGTAGCCCTTGCCGATGCCCAAAAAGGGCTAATGATGTTCCGACAAGGAACTATCCAAATTCCTATTTTGGGGATTGTAGAAAATATGGCTTATTTTACCCCCGCCGAACTGCCCCAAAATAAATATTACATCTTTGGCAGAGATGGCGGAAAAGTGCTTGCAGAACGCTATAATGTGCCTTTTTTGGGAGAAATTCCTTTGGTGCAAGGTATCAGAGAAGCAGGAGATATTGGCAGACCTATCATTGCACAGGGAGAAGAAGAAACGCCTACTTTTCAAGCCTTCAAAGCACTTGCCGAAAGTTTGGCTCAAAGAATTGCAATACGAAATGCAGAAGTCGTAGCTGAGAAAGTAGCTTTGTAGAAATGTGGCGGCGATACTGCTTTCAGGCAATATCGCCACTTGTGGTTTTTATTGCGTATTTATCCCAAATTTCTGCCTGATAGTGTGTGCAATACCTTCACGCAAATCTATTTTATGTTTCCAGCCCAAAGCGTGAATCTTACTTACGTCTAATAGTTTGCGAGGCGTACCATCAGGCTTGGTAGTATCAAATTGCAGTTCGCCTGTATAACCTACGATTTCCTTGATGAGTAGTGCCAAATCTTTGATACTAATATCTTCGCCTGTACCTACATTGATAATCTCCTCGCTATCGTAGTTTTTCATCAGAAATACGCAAGCATCACCCAAATCATCAGCATTGAGGAACTCTCTGCGTGGTGAGCCTGTCCCCCAAACTTCTACAAAAGGTTTGTTTTGCATTTTGGCTTCATAAAATTTGCGTATCAGAGCCGCCATAACGTGTGAATTTTGAGGGTCGTAGTTGTCGCCTTCGCCGTATAGGTTGGTAGGCATTACCGAAATAAATTTACACCCATACTGACTGCGATACGCCTGACACATCTTGATACCTGCAATTTTAGCAATGGCATAAGGTTCGTTGGTGGGTTCTAAAGCTCCTGTAAGCAAATATTCTTCTTTGAGCGGTTGAGGGGCAAATTTGGGATAAATGCAAGATGAACCCAAAAAAAGCAGTTTTTTAACGTCGTTTTTATAGCTTTCGTGAATGATATTTGTCTGAATTGCTAAATTATCGTAAATAAACTCGGCTCGGTAGGTATTATTTGCCAAAATGCCGCCCACTTTTGCCGCCGCTAAGAAAACATATTCAGGTTTTTCTTGGGCAAAAAAATCAGCTACTGCCTGCTGATTGCGTAAATCCAATTCTTTGGAGGTTCGCAAGACAATGTTTTCGTAGCCTTCGGCTTGAAGTTTTCGCAGTATTGCTGAGCCAGCCATTCCTCTATGCCCTGCAATGTATATTTTGCTATTTTTTTCCATAATTTGGCAAATAAAACTAAGTTGCTATCCAATATAAAATTACAATTAAAACCAAAAGTGTAAAAAACCAATAGCCCTGAATCTCTTTCCCTTGCAAATTTCGCACAAAATTACCAAAACTTCTGCCAATCCAAAGCAAAAAATGCAAAAAGCCGTCTATCAAGGCTCTATCAGTCCAATAAATAATATGAGCCAAGACTACTTGCAACTTTGCCAAATTATCCAGAAATCTGTTCCAAAATTTTTCAAGTTTATGCAATTTTTGAGCAAAAATCACAACGATTTGGGCAACTTGGGCAGAACTCTGAAAAACTTTGATAGTAGCAAGCCCCGTGAGTAAGATTTTTCTCACAAAAACCTTTGAAAAGCGAAAAATTTGTAGTTGCCAAACGAATAATTTTTGAGAAAACAAACGCTTTTTTGCCTCAAACGCCGCTTGTTTCTGAAACCCTATCCAAAAGCCAAGCAAAGTAACCGATAAAGCCAAAAAAGGTAAATATACTGGGCTTTGTTTTTCAGAAAATATCAAAATTTCGCTTATCCAAGCATTTTTTACTGAAAAAGGATTGAATGAAAAAACTATCCAAAAACTACCCAAAGCAAGCAAGGAAAGCGGAAAAGTGAAACTAAAAATGGGTTTTTCAAAATGAAAGTTGAGATTTGGGAAAAAGGTTTGCAAGTGAAATTTTCCAAAAAACAAGGCTCTGTATTGTTGGGCAATATAGAACGCAGTAAGTCCGAAACCTACCAAAGCGAGGGCAAATACAAAAACCTGAAAAGGCGTAGTTGCGTTATGCCAAAGGCTATCAAGTATCATTTCTTTGGAAAGAAAGCCTGCCGTAAAAGGCAAACCCAAGAGGGAAGCCATAAAAATAGTGTAAAAAGCAAAAAGCCAAGGCATTTTTTTTCGCAATCCTCCGAGTAGATACATATTTTCGCTATCTGTATGTACTTTTTCGGAAAAATGATGCGTATGATGAAGCACTACCCCTGCACACAAAAATAGCCCCGCCTTGAAAAAAGCGTGTGTAAAAAGATGAAAAAGCCCTGCTTCGCGATTGCCTGTGCCAATAGCAAGAAACATCAGCCCCAGTTGGGAAATTGTAGAATATGCCAAAACTTTCTTGATATTGCTCTGAAAAAGAGCCTTGTAAGCCCCCAAAAGCATACTCGTCAGCCCTACAATTTGCACAAATTGCAGAGCCCAAGGCGTAAGCAAAAAGAAAATTTTGCCAACCAAAAATACTCCTGCCGCAACCATCGTGGCGGCGTGCAAGAGAGCTGATATGGGCGTAGGTCCTTGCATTGCGTCAGGAAGCCATACGTGCAGGGGTACTTGTGCCGATTTTGCCATTGCTCCTAAAAAAATACAAATGCCTATCAGGCTAAGCAAGGCTGTTGAAACATTTTTTTGAGCAAGCAAAATTTCTATTTCTGCAAAAGAAAGTGTATGAAACTGCCCAAAAACGAGAAAAATCCCTATCAAAAAACCTACATCTCCAACCCTATTCACTAAAAAAGCCTTACGCGAAGCCTTGACGGCTTCACTTTTTTCTCGCCAAAAACCGATGAGCAGATAAGAACAAAAACCTACAAGTTCCCAAAAAATATAGGTTTGAAGTAAATTTTCGGAAAGTACAAGCATTTGCATTGCAAATACAAAAAGCGAAAGATATGCAAAATACAAGTGAAAATTTTTATCGTTACGCATATAGGCGTAAGAAAAAATAGTAACCAAAAATGCTATCAGGGCTACCAAAAGAAGCATCAGTAGTTCAAATTTGCCCAAAGCAATGCCAAAGTTTAAGGAAGTAAATTGCACCCAAGCTACTTTCCAAACGAAGCCTTGTACCAAAAATTCCTTGAAAGCCGCTCCGCAAAGCAAGACATTGAGCAAAGCACTCAAAAGGCTTACCGATAGCACAAGTTTGGGCTTATTTTTCAGAAAAGCAAGAATCAAAAAAGCTAATATCAGTTGCAAGAAAAGCAGGGCAATCATAGCGGTTTTGAAAAATATTGCGTAAAATTGCAGAAATTTTTAGCAAAACCCAAAAGCAAAGCTATGAGTTTTGAAATCAAAGGGAAAGTTCTCAAAATTTTGGAAGAACAGACGGGTGCAAGTAAAAATGGCGAGTGGAAACGCAAAGATTTTGTCGTAGAAACCGCCGAAGCCTATCCGAAAAAGGTATGTTTTGCCTTGTGGAACGAGAAAATCAAGCAATTGGAAACAGAATCCGTAGAAGTTGGCGACGAAGTGCGTGTAATGTTCAATGTGGCTTCAAGGGAGTATAATGGCAAATGGTATAGCGATATTACTGCATATCAGATAGATAACCTCACTCGCAAGGAGCAGGAAAAAGGTGGTATCATCAGCCCCCAACCTGAAAATGAAACCATCAATCTGGATATTCTCGCCGCCGAAGGGCAAGATGACGATTTGCCATTTTGAAAAACATCTATAAGGTTTTTGTCTTGCGTCTAAAATCTAATATCCTGCTTGTAGTACAAATTAAACCTAAAACAAATTCCTGATGGATTTATCTTACATCATCAACGAATTGGGCGAAGAACGCGAAAACTATCTATATTCCGTAGCTCCTCCGATATTTCAGACGGCAATGTCTTGCTTTCCCAATGTAGAGGCTATGCGTCAGAGCCTTGCCAAAGAATCGGAAACGCCTTTCTACACACGTGGCAACAATGCTACTACGGATATTTTGCGTAAAAAAATGGCGGCTCTGGAAGCCACCGAAGATGCCCTTATTTTTGCCAGCGGTAGTGCGGCGATTGCGGCGGCAGTGCTTTCGGTAGTGCAAACAGGCGACCACATAGTTTGCGTGCAAAAACCTTATAGTTGGACAAACAAACTGCTCAATCTTTGGCTCAAACGCTTTGGGGTAAGTGCTACAATGATAGACGGCACAAGCCCTGAAAATTATGAAAAAGCAATTTTACCCAATACCAAAGCACTTTTTTTAGAAACGCCCAATTCTTTCACCTTTGAGCTACAAGATATTGAGGAAGTTGTGAAAATTGCTCAAAGGCACAAACTTACTACTATTTTAGATAATAGCTATGCAACGCCACTCCTTCAACAACCTGCCACTATGGGGATTGATATGATAGTACATTCAGCAACCAAGTATCTATCGGGGCATAGCGATACCGTAGGGGGTGTGTTGTGTGGTACAAAAGCTCATTTGAAAAAAATTTTTGAAAGCGAGCTGATGACTTTGGGAGGCATTATTTCGCCTTTTAATGCTTGGCTGATTTTGCGAGGCTTGCGAACTTTGCCAATTCGTATGCAGAGAGTTGCTGAAACTACCCCTAAAATTGTGAATTTTCTTGCCTCACACCCCAAAGTGAGCCGAGTGTATTATCCTTTTCACCCTTCGCACCCGCAGTATGAGTTAGCCCAAAAGCAAATGAAAGCCCCCGCAGGGCAGTTTTCCATAGAACTAAAAGCAGAAAGTATAGATGCCGTAGAGCGTTTCTGCAATAGCCTCAAACGCTTTTTGCTTGCCGCCTCTTGGGGCAGTTACGAGTCGCTTATTTTCCCTGCCTGTACGCTTTATACTTCCGAAAATTATGCTACTGCACCTTTTCATTGGAGTTTGGTTCGGTTTTATGTTGGCTTGGAAGAAAGTGATGCTCTTATCGCTGATTTAGAGCAGGCTCTTACTCAAATCTGATTGAGAAAAATCAACCTCCTTTTTGAAAAAACTCATTTCCCAAGCGAGCAATGCTTCTTATTTTTGAAGCAACAATGATGTTCCACACTAAAAAAAGGAGGTTATTATGGCACTCGTAAAAGCATCTGAATGGTTGCCTTCCTTCTTTGGCGAAGGCAATGGTTTGCTTGACCGCTTTTTCAAAGATGATTTCTTTGATTGGTCAAAGTTTAATTTTGCTTCCAAAACGCTTCCTGCGGTAAATGTGAAAGAAACTGATGAGAAATTTACTTTGGAAATGGCGGCACCCGGACTTTCCAAAGATAAATTCAAAATTGAAGTTAAAGACAATATGCTCTGCATTAGCAGTGAGCAAAAAGATGAGAAAAAAGACGAAAAAGAAAACTATACCCGCCGCGAGTTTCGCTACGAAAGTTTTATGCGTAGCTTTTCGCTTCCCGAAAATACCGATGCCGATAAAATCAAAGCCGAATACAAAGACGGCTTGCTGATTTTAGACATTCCCAAAAAGCAAAAAGAGAGCAAGAAAAATAGCAAAACTATTCAAGTAAGCTAAATTGGATAAGGCTCTTGTTTTAGCTAACAAGAGCCTCATTTTTTTTGTGCCATTGTTTGAAAAAACGAATAATCAGAACTTCGGCAAGTAGGAAAATCAGAGCAAGCCAAATAAAATACTTCCACAGAGGCGTGCCGATATTACGTTCCTGAAAATCTTGGATAAACTTTTTATCAGCAATATTTTCATAGATTTGAACATTTTTTCTGCCTGCAAAAATCTTTTTCAGTTCATCAAGGCTGTAAAATTGCATTACTGACTCTCGCTTATCGTAGTTGAAAGCTACGGCACCTACCACTTGTTTATCGTTATTTATCACCTCGTAATGTCCTGCTTCAAGGCTTTCTTCGGGCAATTCCATAATGAGTTGCTCGCCATTCATTCTTTGAGCAGGCAAAAGTTCAGTTTTGCTATTTTTGAGCTTAAATACTTGATTTTTGTTGCTTTTGCCTACTTTGAGCGAGATAACTTTTTCCTGAAAGTTGTAGGCAATTTTTTCGTTCTGCTCCAAGCTCCGAGAGGCAATTTTATACATAATAGGCACAAAAAGAGCATTGGTAGGAAAATCGGTATAGCGTTTTTCCAGAGGTGAGGCACACAAATACAATTTCCCTCTGCCATTTCTGAACTCTGAAAGAAAACTTTTTCCATTCTTGAAACCTAAAAGTTGTGTGCTAACACCGAGCCAACTCATTACGGCATTGGCATAGGGCATATCGGCATTTTTAGGATTTTGTTCAAAAACGCCTTCATAAAAAGGATTGTTGATATTGGGGGGAAGTAAGGTTTTGATAGAGTTTTTTCCCAAAGAATCAATTTTTTCGTTTTGCAACCCTCTTACACCCAAACTGCTCAAAACTTCTGCATAGCTTGTAATATCGGGGCTACTGCTCGGAAAAATCAGTACGCTACCGCCGTTTAGCGTAAATTTTTGCAACTCATCACGCATTTTAGTAGGCAAGTTGGGTAAGCCGTCTAAAATAAGCAAATCGGTATTGGGTAAAATATCGTAATTGAAGGTGCTGAGGTCGTAGCTGATAAGATTGAAACTCTTTTCGCTGGCATATACGCTACGCACAAAAGGGTTGCCCCCTCCTGCGTACAGGTACGAAATGCGTATCGTAGGGGCTACGTTGAGCGTAAAAAAATAGTCATTATCAAAAGTAATGGGTTGATCTTCAATTACAATTTTACCTTTACGCGTACCACGTTCTTGGGTGATAAAGTTGAAACTACCTGTAATTTTTCCATTTGCACCAATATCCAAAGTAGTAGTAGAGACTTGCAGTTCATCAATGAAAAGGCGGGCTACTAAATCTTGAACAGGGGTTTCGGAATCGTTTTTTACAGAAAAAAGAAGTGTATTCGTCTCGTTTGCCTTTACGAAAGGATTGGCAAGCCAAGCCGAATCTACATAGAGGTTGGCTTTTTGCTCGGATTTGAGCGGCACAAGAAAAAACTGCATTGTGCTATCCAAACTTAATTTTTCCAAATTGCCCAGTGTACTTTTTTGAAAATCGGAAAACCAAAAAATCTGATTATTTTCTTTGGGGGCTAAACGTTTCAAAAGAGCCTGCTGACGAGCATATACGGCTTGCAAATCCCGACTATGCGGGGAAAAATTGGTTTCACTTAAAATATCCTCTACTCGGGTGGCATTGATAGTAAACTGCTCACGATTGCGAAAATCGTTGGTAACAAGTTGAAATTGAGCTGATTTCGGGAAGATTTTTACCAAATCAGAAATACTTTCTTTTGCCCAAGAAAGATATTTGCGGCGTGTTAGCTCATTTTGCATACTATACGAATTATCCAAATAGATACTGGCGATGCTTCCCGCATTATAGAGTGTTTTTTGGTTTTCGTTGGGTAAAAAAGGTTGGGCAAAAGCGAGTACCAAAGAAGCCACCAAGCCCAAACGCATCAGCAAAATGAGCAACTCTCGTAATGTTTTGAAAGAGTTGGTTTCGGTTTTGAGTTCTTTCAAGAAACGAACATTCGTAAAATATACCCTTTTTAGCCTTCGGAAATTGAAGATATGAATGATGATTGGAATGGTAAGGGCAAACAAAGCCCACAGAAAGGCAGGATATAAAAAACTCATACTTCAAAATAAGGTTTCAGCAGGTTTAGAAGCACTTCAGGGCAACGCACAGGTCGCAGGGTTTCTGTATGTATAAACGCAAGCGTAGTATAACCATTGTGCAGAAGCGTATTTTCTCGCAAGATTTCGTATTCAAAACGTATGCGACTTTGGGGAAGTTCGGGGATATTTACACGGATAGTGAGCAGGTCGTCGTAGAGAGCGGGTTTGAGATAGCGAGAATAATGCTCTAAAACAGGCATCATTATTTTATGTTCGTTTTCAAGGCTTTTGTAATCCAGACCAAGATTTCGCAAACACTCAACCCTTGCTACTTCAAAGTAAATGGCATAATTGCCGTAATATACATATTTCATTTGGTCAGTTTCGGCATAGCGAACACGAAGCTGGGTATATGACTGATACATCAAAACTTATTTTTTAACGCTATAAAACTTTCCTATGTCTATAACCTTTTTTGAAGCCCAACTCCCACAAACCAACTTTGCTGATTTTGCACTTGCAAAGCAGAATAATCTTTGAAAAGGGGTGTAAAGGTATTTCTAAACGAAGGGCTGACTTGTAAATAAAGTTTGGGAGCAACTTGATAGCCTATTTGTAGCTCGGCAAGCCCCGCATACTGAATCCGATTTACTTTCTGAAATACACTTGAATAAGTTGCCTTTTCAGATGAAAATATGCTATTCACCAGAAAACTGGCTTCTGTGCCTAGGGCTACGGCATAACGCCATTTGTTTTTTTGCACCTGATAGCCTACTTTCAGAGGAATGTTGATAAATTCGGTGGTATGGCGATAGGTAATTTCTGCTTCTGGTATAGCAGGCAAAGCACTTACCTGATTTAGCTCGCCTTCTACCATTTCAATTGCGGGTGGAGAAACTATTGTACTGGCGGGGGGAGTTTCAGCATCTAAATTGGGTACATTTCCATAAAATTTGGCAATGATAGGCACGGGGGCATTGCTTTGGAAAATAGCATAATTGCTTCGCCATTGAAATCCGCTACTTACATACCAATTTTTATTGATTTGAAAGCCTAAATCTGTACCTATTGCCCACGTGCAAAGGGTTCGGTAGGTAGCTATTTCTTTCAGTAAATTTTCTTCTCTTTTGAGCATAAGTTGCTCTTGTGGGGTAGAAAGCATACGTCCTGCCAAATTGGGCGAAGGCGTATAATACCAATTTTGGCGGAAACTGCCTATACTGGCATTTCTTTGTACCCACCAGCGTTTGGCTTTGGGAGTGCCAACTTTTTCATTAGTGAGTTCTTGTTGGTGTTTTTTGGGTAAAACTGCTTCCTTTTCGGTTTCAAATTCGGCTTCGGCTTGTAAAGCTACGTGATTTTTTTGCTCTGTTTCAGTAGAATTAGGTATTTGTGCGACCTCTTTTTTATGCAAATTGTGAGTATTTTTGAGCGGAGTAGCGATAAGAGTATTGTTAGAAGTGATTTCTGTATGTTGAATAATTTCGGCATTGAAGGTAGATTTTTCACCAAACCATCTACCGATAAGTCCTTGGCTTTGGTACAAAAGCTCACCATCGCCTAGAAAGAGAGCCAGCACCGCCGCCGCCCACCAAGCAATGATTTTCTTGCGTCTTTGTTGGCGTTTTTCATCAATTTGCAAGGCAATTGCCTCCCACACTCTATTCGAAGGACTAATAGAGGCATTGAGCATTTTTTGTTGCCAAATTTGTTCAAAATTTCTAAGACCTCTCATAATTTGGCTTTTGTGTTTGGGTGCTTTCTTGCAAAATCATCTCTTTGAGAATTTGCTTTGCCCTTGCATATTGCGATTTAGAAGTACCTTCGCTGATACCAAGCATTTCAGCTATTTCGTTGTGCTGATAGCCTTCTATGGCATACAAGTTGAAAACTACTCGGTAGCGGGGTGCTAATTGTTGTACCATACCAAGCAAATCTTCATACTGCAAATTTTCTACAATTTCACAAGTTTCTTGGTATTCTTCGGGTAAATCCTGCACATCAAAAGCAGGGAACAAATACAATTTACTACGATTTTGTTTGAGAGCCGTGTTGATAACAATTTTCTTTATCCAATGTTCTAAACTACATTCGCCCCGAAAAGTTTGAATATGCTGAAATACCTTGATAAAACTTTCCTGCAAAACATCTTCTGCTTCAAGCCTACCCGAAGTATAACGTAAAGCTACTGCAAACATTTTGGAGGCAAAATGTTCGTAGAGTTTGCGTTGAGCTTTGGGGCATTGCTTGCGGCAAGCCGCTACAATATTGGCTTCATCAAAAGGCATTTTTAAGGAAAATTTAAGCAAAGATAAGAGTTTTGCAGGAAAAAGAAAAATTTTGTAAAGTAGTCTTTGTAAAAATACTTGAAAACTCTTTACCTTTTCAAAGCGAGCGTATAGCGTTGCCCTGTGTATTTTTTATTGACCATTACGAGTATTACACCGCCTTTTACAGCCCTAAATTCGCACCAGAAATCGCTGGTTTCGTTATTGAAACGATTTGTGGCGGTTATACTCCACTGATTGATAGTAAATTTACCATTATAGTTTTGTTTGGTATATTTTCCATTATGGTAAATACCGTGTTCGCTTTGATAGGTATCATTGGCTTTGAACACAAAATCATCAGTGGTTGCCGTAGTGCTTGAACCTACGAAAGCACCTGTGTAAATATTGTAGTAATTACTCAACGAAGCTCCGCTACTTATCCAAGTGCCTCCGAGCAAATCGTTTTTGCCAACAGCAAATTTATTGTAGGCGGTCATTGCTTCCATAGCTTTGTAGTTTGGAAAAGAGGCATACAAAAGTTCTTTGCTGGGAGCAATGATAGCAACAGGCTGGCAAATGCCGTTATCAAAAACGGAAGCAAGAGCCACATAAGCATTTCTACCTGAACGTTTTTCTTTGGCATTGGCTTCAAAAATATCAGACTCGCCGTATGCAAAAGCATCTTTTCGTCTTTCGTACCATTGTAGAAATTGAAACTCTTGCCCCAGAAGTGTTTCTAAAAGATATTGTTCAAGCGTTTTGCCACTTCCGTTGGGGTATCTGTCTATGATTTCTTTGTCAGGGTAGTATAATCGTACCTCTAAATTAGCTTTGCTGGTTCTTACAAAATTATCTTCCAAAACCGAAACCCAACCATCATCAAAATTGGTAGTAGGATAGGTAATTTTTATTTTTGAAGAGGTGCTATTGGGGGTGGGCGAGGTACTATTTGCCTGCGATTGCGAATGGCTTGCACCGATTTGAGGAACTTGAATACTTGCCAAAAAACGACTGACTTCCGTTTGGTAGCTATCTTTATCGTACAAAATAAAGATAGGCAAGGTTTTTTCGGGGCTATTAAAAACTTGCAGTATAGCCGTGTATCTGACTCCCGAATAATATACTGAACTTTTACCTGTAAGTACTACCCAGCCGTTTTTACTTGTGATTTCAGGTTTGGGGGCGGTTTGCTGATAAGTAGCTGTGATAAGCTCTTTCCAAAAATGCTCATAATTGGCTTGTGCATTCCCCGAACTTGCTAAGCTACGATGCACCTGCACAAAAGCATATTGCACGTTAGTATTGCGTTTGTCTTCGTAAGTGATAGTTTGATAGGGAGTGCTACGTTGCCAACCAGCAGGAGGCGTAAAAGAAAGAAAATCTTGCTTTTCGGTTTGAGCAAAGGCATAAGTTTGCATTAGTAGCAAACTGCTCACAAGTAGTTTTTTCATTGGAGTAAAGTTTGAGTTTCATAAGTCTATGGAAAAAAGTTCCAACAAAGTTAGTAAAAAGGTGAAAATTAGCAAAATAAATCACATATTTTTTGTAGCTCTCCTGATAAAAAAATATCCCAATCCACCTGCCAAGATAGAAGCAAGTAAAATGCCAAGTTTAGCCTGTACCAAGAATATTTCTTCTTGCGAGGCAAGTTCAGCAATAAATAAGGACATTGTAAAACCTATCCCTGATAAAAATCCAACACCTACAAGGTACTTCAAAGAAATATCAGGGTGCAACCTAACCCATTTGAGCCTATGTAGAAGCCAAGAAATACCGCTAATACCTAAAAATTTTCCCAATAGTAAGCCGAAGGTTATTCCTAACGTAATGTTGGAAGTGAGATAACTTAAAGATTCTTGCGAAATTTTTACTCCTGCGTTACTTAACGCAAAAATAGGCATTACCAAATAGGCTACCCAAGGGTGTAAAATATACTCTAACCTTTGCAATGGTGGCAAAAACCTTTTCCCAACTTCTCGCATTTTCTCAACGATTTCTATTTGCTCGTGAGTAACCACAGGTAAATGGGTAGTTTGTGCTTTTTTGAACTCATCAATTAGGTAATTTAGCTTATACAAGTATTTTTCCTCATCAATATAAGTACGTGCAGGTATAGTAAAAGCCAACAAAACCGCCGAGATTGTAGGATGTACTCCTGACATTGAAAAAGATACCCAAATGCCTCCTATGCCTATAATTCCATAAAACCAAGTTTTTCGTACTCCTAAACGATTGGCAACTATCAGCACCAAAAGAAAAACCCCCGCCGTAATCAAGCTATTTACATTGATTTCAGAAGTGTAAAAAATAGCTATAACAAGTACAGCCCCTAAATCATCTACTATAGCAATGGTTGTTAGAAACACTTTAACCGTTGTGGGTACTTTATCGCCGAGCAGATACAATACTCCCAAAGCAAAAGCTATATCCGTAGCCATTGGTATTCCCCAGCCTTTTTGAGTAGGTAAGTTGGGGTTAAACATAATGTAAATCAAAGCAGGAAATAGCATACCACAAATAGCCGCTATGATAGGCAATATAGCATTTTTAGGATTTCGTAGCTCCCCTGCAAGTAGCTCACGTTTTAGCTCTAAACCCACTACAAAAAAGAATATGGACATCAATCCGTCATTTATCCAATGATGCAAGGACTGCTTCATCAAAAATTTTTCCGTTCCTATGGCAAATTCAATTTCCCAGAAATGATGAAAAGCCTCTGCCCAAGGGGAATTAGCAATAATCATTGCTAAAATAGTGGCAGAAAAAAGCAAAATACCACTGAACGCACTATTATTGATAAAGCGTTTCAGTGGTTTGACGAGCCAATTAAAAGGAACTTTACGTGTTTGCATAATAAAAGCATTTGTACCACTGATTATTACATAAACACGCCAAAGATAATTTTGTTTGGAATATCAGCCTCGCCCACAGATATTCTTGTAGATACAAAATTCGCAGATGCTCAAATTATCAGTTTTTTCAAAAGGCAAGTCTTTGTCCAGCATTTTATGGATTACTTTGCTGAGCCAATCTTCGGTTTTCTGATAAAACCACTCCTTATCATTCAGGCGAATACTTTCGGGATTGCTTCTATCTTTATCCTTTTCTTTGGATTTGGTAGGGGCGTGCAGGGCAAGCAATTCTTTGGTGGGGTTGCGAAGGCTGTAAATTCCCGCTTCAATAGGGGCATTCTGATAAGTTTTCCATTGAGGATTGCTATCCAAATTTTTTTGTAAAAGGTACTTGTAAAGCCATAATTGCCTAATTTTACCCATATCAGGATTATCGGCAATAGAAAGCAATTCGGTAAGGTCTATTTTTACATCTTTTTTTTCAACTTTTCCTGTTTTATAGTCAATAATTCGCAAAGTACCGCTAATTTTATCTACTCTATCCACAATCCCTCGCAGACGTACATCAAGGCTTTCGCCATTGTATTGGTAACGGAAAATAGCAGGTTCAATCCGTAAAAGTTCGTGCTTATTTTCCAAACTCAAAATTTCAAAAGTAGGGTTTTCTTCCAATTTATTGCTATCGTCTTCCAATTCGGCTATTTGCTTTTCTAAAAAGTTTTTTACGTACAAAATAGCAACTTCTTGAGCGATAAGATTATTCCCAATAATGGCTTCTTGTGTATAAAGGTGAGCTGTTTCCTTAAATTTCTGCTTCACTCTTTCAGGAATTTGAGGCAAAACTTCTCGCAAATCTTTTGCTGAAACTTGTTTATTTTCGCCAATTTCAAAGAAAATATCTTCCAAAACGTGATGAACAATGCTTCCGAGTGTATCGGCTTCTATTTCGTCGCGAACTTCTTTGGCTTCTTTGATACCTGCCACGTAATTGAAATAATATTGCAAAGAACAACGGATAAAAGAATCAATGGCAGTAGGAGAGAGCTGACTTTGCAGTTTTTGCTTGATAATTTCTAAAATCTCCTCGTTTTTTTCAATACGCAAATCATCTTGCTGATTTTTGGGAACAGCAGGAAAGACAACACTCGTTTTTTGTATAGCTATTTTAGGATTTTTTTGAGCCAAGTCGTATTCTAACTGCCAAGCATAACGGCTTACTTCACTATTTCCTACCAATGAAACATTTTTGGAAGTACAATAGATGAGGGCAACCTTTTCGGCTCTTTGCAAAAGGCGGTAAAAATAATAGCTGTGCATAGCCTCGTAATCCTCGTAAGTAGGCAAGCCAAATGCTTTGGCTATATCATAAGGAATAAGCGATTTGTTTTTCTGAACCGTAGGGAAAGTGCCTTCGTTGGCGGCTACTACAATGATTTGCTCAAAATCCAGTGTACGGGTTTCAAGCACTCCCATAATTTGCAGGCGATTATCTACGCTACTTTCAAAAGGAATACGCTCTTCGCGTGCAAGCTGAAACAAAAAGTTTCTAAAAGTGCGGAAATCAATATTGAAATTGCGTTTTTTGAGTATTTTACGCATTCTTGCAAAAATCTGCTTAAACTTCTTGATATAAAACCGCTCCAAATCATCTTGCTCATTTTCAAAAGTTTTTTCAAAAAATAGCATAATACGCTCCAAATGAAGCAAAATAGAAGTTACTTTTTGCAAATCCCAAGAGCTAAAAAGCAACTTGCAGAGCGTTTGCATTTCGGTATAAAAGGGTTGTAAAGAGCTTTTTATGGCTTCGTCAGGCTCATTTTTAAGCAAAGTTTCGGGTAATTTTTTGAGTTCCCAAGATTTGCTCAAAACTTTGTTGTATTGCACCAAATACTTGCGAGCCAAACGCAAAAAACTTTGATGAGCAGGCAAAAGATGTTTTTTGAGCAAAATTTGCTCAAATTTTCGGACAAAAGGGTGTGTGAGAATCTTGGCAACATTGCTGTAATGATACACAAAAGTATGCTTATCTACGCTTTTGCCATCTTTATCTTTGGCTTTCCATTTATGTTCTTTGCGGGTTTGTTGCAGTTCAAAAAGTAGAGAAATGAGGTTAAATAAAGTTGATTTTTGCAAACTCAAACCTAAGGTAATGTTGTAATTTTCTTCTGAAATGCTATGCAGTAGTGGTAAAAGCATATTTTCGTCAGGCATTACAATCACGGTGCGTTTGCGTGAGCGACTTTCTTTATCCCATTTATTGAGAACGTTCTGAGCCACTTGTGCTTGCAAACTATAACTACCCGTAGCGATAATTTCTATTTTTTTCGCTTGCGATAGCAAAAAGTTTTCTTGCCAAAGCCAATTTTGCCATTTTTGCTTATATTTTTTTAGCCACTTACCCGCCTGATTTTCGCCTGTATGCTCCATATAAAAAGAATCGGTATCCCAAAGCAGGGTAGCTTTGTTCAGGGCAAGCAATTCATCAATGATTTTCTCTTCGGCTTTGCTGAAAGCACTAAAACCCACAAAGTAGTAATGCTCGTATCCATTTTTGAGCCAAATTTGTATGTTTTCGGCTAGTTTGCGATAAACCATTCCCAAATAAGCCAAATTCTGATCTGCTAAATTTTGCTTAAACTGCCTGTAAATTTCAAATAGCTTATCCCAAAATTCAAAATAATATTTGAGTTTGTCTTGGACGTATTTTTTTCGGGTTTCGTCTATTTCCCAAGACTTCATTCTTTCAATATCTGCTAAATTGACAAAGAGTTTTTCGGCATCAACAAGATTTTGGTCTATCAGGTTGAAATCTTTGAGAAGTACAGGAAGCCACGAAAGCAAATTGTCACTGGGCTGTTGCGATTGCATAGATTTGCCTAAAATTTCATAAGCCGTTTTTTGCAAAAGCAAGAGTTGTTCAATTAAATCACTTTTTTCATAGGTTCGGCTTACGAAATCCTCAATGGGATATACCGTAGGCATTTGGTCTTTTTCTATTTTTTTCTTCCGAAATTCTAAACGCAAAGAACGCATAGCTCTTCGGGAAGGCACAAGCACACAGATATTGGGCAAATTTTGATGATTTTCGAGCAGATACTCACAGGTTTTCTCCAAAAAAGTCATAGGAAAAGCGATTTTGTTAGATAGTTGCTTTTGCAAATAAGCAAAATTCCAAGGGAAAAGCAAATCTTATGACAAGATTAAAATGATTTTCAGGATTTACAGGATTTGATTTCTTGGTACTAGATAGTATGTAAAGGGAAAATTTTCAAGAAGCAATTTTGTAAAAAAACTGAAAGTTTAGTATTTCGCTATAATGAAAAAAATAGCAAGGAACAGAGTGTCCTTGCTATTTTGTTATGTTACAAGTTAGGAAATGTTACTTAGCCAAGTAGTAACGGAAGCCAAGTGAGAAAGTAGGTTGGATAGAATTAGCTCCGAAACCGAAAGAAGTATCAGTAGATTTTACTTCTCCGCCACCGCCAGTAGTTGCTTTCTGAGTTCTTGAAGAGAAACCTACAAAACCGAAGTTAGCTTCTAAACCAACTTTGTTAGTAGGGAAAAATACAAGACCGGGGGTGATGCCAACTTCAAGAGCAGTTACTTTAGGTCCGTCATTGGTTACAGTAGTACTTCCTCTTTTAGATTTAGTTTTTGAACTGCCAAACCCTACACCTACACCAAAAGTTCCTGTAAAACCGAAATTATCGCTGAGCATAAAGAATTTTCTTGCATAAGGAGTGAAGCTAATGAGGTTCCCACTTACTTTATCGTAGTCGCCGGGTTGATTACCAGGTCCTTCATAGGGTTCTTTTTCTGATTCGTTTAGGAACGAAATATCAATACCGACAGCAAGTTTATCAGCAATAAAATAACCTGCACCGGGTACAATAGAGAAACTTGTACTTTTAGGACCATCAATAGAAGTAGTAGTGCTACCTGTGGATCTAGTTTCTTTGTTTGAAGACGTGGTAAAGCCCAATCCACCACCCAAGTACAAGGTACCTTGTGAAGTTTGAGCAAAAGAGGTAGCTACACCAAAAGTGGCTACGAAGGAAGCGAGAATAGAGAATTTTTTCAACATAGTTTTTTGGGTTTAGGTTAAAAATACTGAAAACAATTGCAACAAATAGCGTGCCAAACTATTCAAGTCCGTATTTCTTGATTTTTCTGTACAGGGTTCTTTCCGAAATGCCTAAATCTTCGGCGGCATACTTGCGTTTGCCATTGTGTTGTTTTAAGGCTTTGATAATTAGCTCTTTCTCCTTCTTTTCCAAAGAAAGGGTTTCTTCCTCTGTTTCGTGTGGAATATCTTCAATTTGTTCGGTAGATTCCGAAAAAGGAATGACACTACTTTCGGACTGAATGACAGGCAGGACTACTTTATTACCTATATTGCTTTCGCTAGATACTACCGCAGGAAAGCCCTGTACTTCTTTGAACAAGTCTTGGTGGTTTTTGAGAATTTCTGCTCCTGCAAGCGAACTACCGCTTGTAAGCATCTGCAAGACCAACTTTTTTAGTTCTGTAACATCTTTACGCATATCAAAAAGCACTTTATAGAGCAATTCTCTATCGGAAAAGGTTTGCTGTTGGTTTTCGTTTTCTACAAGAGCGGGTAAGTTGTTATGGATAGCTTTGGGTAAGTATTTTTGTAGAATGTCAGCTGTAATGATTTGGCTTTCGGCGGTGATAGAAAGATCATACACAAGGTTTTTCAGTTGGCGAATATTTCCGGGAAAACGATAGTTCAGAATGATATTTTTTGCTTCTTCGTTTAGTTCTATGGGGTCTCTGCGATATTTTTCAGCAAAATCGGTGGCAAACTTTCTGAAAAGCAATAGTACATCATTGCCTCTTTCACGCAAGGCAGGTACGTAAATGGGAACGGTGCTCAGACGATAGTACAAATCTTCACGAAACTTGCCTTTACGGATAGCCTCTTCTAAATTGACATTTGTTGCCGCTACTACTCGTACATCAGTTTTTTGGACTTTGGAAGAACCTACTTTGATAAACTCTCCATATTCTAATACACGCAATAAGCGTGCTTGTGTAGCCAGCGGCATCTCGCCGATTTCATCTAAAAAAATAGTTCCTCCGTTGGTTACTTCAAAAAAACCTTTACGGCTTTCTACGGCTCCCGTAAAAGCTCCTTTTTCGTGTCCGAAAAGTTCTGAATCTATTGTTCCTTCGGGAATAGCTCCACAATTGACTGCTGTAAAAGCATTATGCTTACGAGGACTTAATTGATGTATGATTTTTGAGAAAGACTCTTTCCCTACACCGCTTTCACCTGTAATAAGCACATTGATTTCGGTGGGAGCAACCATTATAGCCCTTTCCAGAGCGTGATTGAGCAAAGGAGCATTTCCCACTATTCCGAAACGTTGCTTGATACTTTGAAGGTCTAAATTTGTTATCATTATTAAAAAAATATTTATTTTTGAGGCAAAATCATAAACATAAAAAAGTGCCAAAGAGTTGCAAAAGTGCTGACAAAATGTCTGCTTCAAAAATTTTTTTGAAAAATTTTTTCAAAAAATTTTGGCGAACTCAAAAAAAACTCTCAATTTTGGTACAATTACTGATGTAACCTCAAAAAACTTGAAATAGTGTTAAAAAATCCAAGAATTATGAATCAAAGTATGAAAACCTTGCTCGTAGCGGGTACGTGTGCGGTTACGCTTGGGGCGTGTAGTATGTTTGGGAAAAAGCAAAGCGAAGGTTTCCCAATGCAGGTGCAACGAAGCGACAATGTCCATAAGAAAGGTATGTTTAGCCAAGTTACGGGCATACCTTACAATATGCAAGATACAGGTGCTTACACCTCGCTAAAAGTAAGACCTTATTTAGGACAACCCGATGGTCCCAATTTGGTATTTATTGAAGGAGGACGCTTTGTGATGGGTTCAGGGGAGGAGGATATTCTTTACACCCGCGATAATCGTGAGAGAGCTATCAGTATCCAATCTTTTTATATGGATATGACCGAAGTGGCAAATATCCACTGGCTTGAGTTTATGGAGTTCTACAAGCAAGACAAAAACAAGTCTGAAATCCCTAATATCCACGACGGCTATACTTACGACTCTAAAAAAACTGACCGATACAATTCTTACGTGGATTATTTGAATAACACCAAAACCAATAAATACAATTTCCAAAAACTTGATGTCATTGACCCCAACGACGTAAAGCGTTTTGACTACTCTTACTTTGTAGTACAAATTTTACGTCCTGATACTACTGTGTGGGCAAGAGAAACGGCATTCAATGACTCTTATGTTGCCAACTACTTGCGTTATCCCGGCTTCCGCTTTTTCCCTGTGGTGGGTATCAATTGGGTGCAAGCACAAGAATTCTGTAAATGGCGTACGCGTGCCGCTAACGAATATCTATTCAATGAGGCTAAAAAGAAAGACAAAGACGGATTTTTAAGCCAATACAAAACGGCTAAAGATGCTCCTTTGGAGAGTGGTGTAATTATGCCTGATTATCGTCTGCCTACTGAAGCGGAATGGGAATACGCCGCCAAAGGTATGATAGGCACACAATATGAAGATGAAAACCAGTCCAACAATCGTGTGTATCCTTGGGACGGACACGCAACGCGTAACCCTTACGGAAAGCAAATGGGCTTTTTCTTAGCTAACTTCAAGCGTGGTAGAGGCGATTATGCAGGTATTGCAGGCAAGCAAAATGATGCCGCCCTTATTACAGAATGGGTATATGCTTATCCTCCCAACGATTTTGGTCTTTACAATATGGGGGGCAATGTAGCTGAGTGGGTTGAAGATGTGTATCGTCCTTTGGCTTTTGAAGATGTAAATGATTTGAACCCTGTGAGAAGAATTCAATTAGATAGCACTAAACTCAAATCAGACCCTTCTAAATCTGTGGTAGGCGACCCTACATCTAATTATTTGCTCGCAGGTAAGAAAAACTCTTTGGTTGATGATAGTGCAAGAGTATATAAAGGTGGTTCTTGGAGAGATGTAGCTTATTGGCTTTCACCCGGAACAAGAAGATATTTGAACAAATTTGAAGCTCGCGACTATATTGGTTTCCGCTGTGCTATGATTATGGCAGGTGAGAAAGTAGGTGAAAAACGCCGAAGCAATAAGCGTGTGGGCGGTCAGTACAGATAATTCCTTATAGATACCCACAAAAAGGCTTTGTGTGTTATCAAAGCCTTTTTGTGTTTGCAAAAATCCTATCAGCTAAATCTTGAAATTGAAGCATTATTTCAAAAACTTCTTTATGAAAATTCAAGTCCGATACATATACTTGGCTTTTCTACTTATAGTTCTTTATACTTTTTCGGCTTGCTCTTTATTCAAGAAGAAAGATAAAACCGAACGGCAATCCTTTGAGGATATGCAAGCGGGTAATGTAGATGGTGTCAGTCAGGTTACAGGTATTCCCTACAACGATAGTACTGTTGATAACAGTATGTTTGTGGCAAAATACTACGATATGCCCAATGCTCCTAATATGGTTTTTATTGAGGGGGGAACTTTCGTGATGGGAATTACCGAAGAAGATGTCATCAACCTTTCTCGCAATCGCCTGACTCGTGTGATTGTGCCTTCTTTTTATATGGATAGAACCGAAATAGCCAATATCCACTGGCTTGAATTTATGAATTTTTTTTATCATAATCGCGATTCTATCCCCGCAGGAATGACCTTTGAGGAGTATGCCGAAGAGGTTTTATTGCCTGATACAACCGTTTGGGCTTCGGAAGCCGCCGCCAATGATTCTTATGTCAAAAACTATCTTCGCCACCCAGGTTTTAGAATGTATCCTGTTGTGGGAGTTACTTGGATTCAGGCACAAGAGTTTTGCAAGTGGCGAACCAAAATGGTAAATCATTACCAAGAAACGAAAAGCTATTACACGGGCGTAAAATTAGACGGAAAGCTCACCGTAGGTCAATTTACCAAGCCAGAAAAAATTGATACTTCCAATATTATCAAGTTTCCAGATTATCGTTTGCCTACCGAAGCCGAATGGGAGTACGCCGCCAAGGCTATGGTAGCTACGCAATACGATAATGCTCGTGCCGCTGGTAAAGAACGCTTATACCCTTGGGATACTCGTCAAACCCGCAACCCTTACAATCCGAACAAAGGGCTATTTTTAGCCAATTTCAAACGTGGTAGAGGCGATTATGCGGGTATTGCAGGCAGGCTCAACGATGGGGCAATGGTTACGGCATCTATTTATTCCTATCCGCCCAATGATTTTGGCTTGTACAATATGGCTGGTAATGTAAATGAATGGGTAGAAGATGCTTATTTTGTGGAAGGTTGGGAAGAATACCCCGATTTACGCCAAGTGAAAAGAGCCGCTACTTATATGGATTCTACTTATCAGAATAAGCTCACGCTGAATGTGATGCTTTATGGCAGGTCGGATACCACAATGAAAGCGAAAGGACAAAAAATTAAACAGCAACAAAAAGACACCATAGATATTGCCAAAGAAAATTTAATGCCTTTCCCCAGTGCAATGAGCCATAATATGCTTGGTTTATCCGGCAATATTGTGGCAAAAGAAAAACTAGCTCGCTTCAAAGTCTATAAAGGTGGCTCTTGGAAAGATGTGGCTTACTGGCTTATTCCCGGTACACGTAGATATTTAGAAATGGATAGAAGTTTGGCTACTTTGGGTTTCCGTTGTGCGATGAATTATGCACCTAAAAAGGAAAAACCCAAAGATAATACTATTACCAGCGATGCCGACCTTACAGATGCTCAAAAGAAACGAAAAGCTAAATTTGAGGCTCAACAAGCCAAAGAGCGTAAAAAACTACAGAGACTAAAAGAAAAACAACAGAAAGCCCAAGAAAAAGAACAAAGAAAAAGTAAAAAGAAAAATAAAGACGAGCAGGAAGAGCAAGAGTAGAAATTGCCCAATATCTTGCAATCCAGTCTATTTGAGATTCAAAGGTTTAGGGGGGAATTGCCCAAAATTCAAACTTATTTACACAAGTTTCGGGCAAGCTAATAAAAAATAACCCTTTTTGCAAAATTTTGTTTTGAAAATTCCTTTTTTTTAGTAAATTTGCCTGATAAACTTTTGTCAGGCAAAATTTTTTTACAATGAAACACAAATATCTACTCATTTTCTTGTGGGGGGGCATAGTGAGCAGTGTTTTCGCTCAAAAGAAACAAACACCTATCAAAAACTTGGAGGTAGCTCCTGCTCAAATCTCTTTTGTAGAAAACAAAGGACAATGGTACAAGGATATTCAGCTACGTGCCGAAATACCTTCGGGTTTTTTAGATGTGCAAAATGGCAGTTTGCAATATTTTTTCTATGACGAGCAAGCAGTTCATAAACGCTATCATCAAGAACACCCCGAAGATATAAGCCCCGATGCAGAAATTCGCTTTCATAGTTTCGTGGTAAAATTTTTGGGGGCAAGTCCGGTGCAAGCCAAGCCAACAGAAATGCAACCTACCAAGTACAATTATTATTTGGGCAATGATAAAACATTCTGGGCAGACCAGTGCAATACCTATAAAAAAGTTCTTTTTGAAAGTATTTACCCCAATATTTCTTATCATTTGTTTAGTAAAGGCACTTCGCTGAAATATGAATTCCATTTGGAAACAGGTGCGAATCCTCGCCTTATTCAAATGCAGTATGAGTATGCTTCGGGCTTGGAGATTTTGCCTGATGGCTCTTTGGAAATTAAAACTACTTTGGGAAGTATCTATGAGAAAAAGCCTTATAGCTATCAGATTATCAAGGGAAAAGAAGTAGAAGTTCCTACCAAATTTGTTCTAAATGGCAATGTTGTGAGTTTTGAGTTTCCACAAGGGTACAACAAAAAATACCCGCTTATCATAGACCCAGGTATTGTATTTGCGACTTATTCGGGAGCGACTTCAAGCAATTATGGTAATACTGCTTGTTTTGATGAAACAGGACATCTTTATTCGGGTTCTACTTCGTTCGGACCCGGTATGCGTTCAGGCTCGCCTACACCTACCAATGTAGGTACTTTGGGAGGTTCTATCAATATTCGTTTGTATAAATATAATCCTACGGGTACTACACTTTTGTATGTAACTTTTGTGGGAGGTAACCAAAACGAAATTCCACATAGCTTGGTAGTAGATAACGATAATCGCCTGTATGCTTTTGGGGCAACAGGCTCTACGGATTTCCCCATAACTTTCGGACCCACTTTCCAAGGAGGTACTTCTGCTTCGGTTACGGCTTCTACGTATAGCAATGGTACGGATATGTATATCGTAAAACTCAACGATAATGGCTCTTTGAACCGTGCCCGAATGCTTGGGGGGAATGGCAACGAAGCTATCAAGGCAAGTTCTTTGGCTTGGACGATAGATAACTATGGCGATGGCAGTAGAGGTGATATTTACGTAGATAGCAATAACGATATTTTTGTAGCTACCAATACTACTTCCAATACTATTGCGGGAGTAACAGGTACTTTACAGGGCGGTCAAGATGCTTTGCTTTTGAAATTTGATGATAACCTTAACTTGGTTTTTGGACGCTACTTCGGTGGAAATGGACTAGATATTGGGCTTTCAGTAAAAACAAATGCCGCAGGCGATATCTATATCGGTGGAGGCACGAGAAGCACCAATTTGCCCAGTGCCACAGGGCTAAATACTTCAGCTTTTGGGAATGATGACGGATTTCTTGCAAAATTTGATAGCAATGGCAATTTGATTCGTTCTACTTATCTCGGTACAGCTCAGCCTGATATGGTTTTTTTCATTGATTTAGATGTAGATGGCAATGCGTATGCCTACGGACAAAGTCGTGGAGCAACTTACCCTATTGCACCTGCCAGTGTGTATAATAATGGCAATAGCGGGCAATTTATCCATAAACTTAATGGCGATTTGACCGTTAGCGAATGGAGTACCCGTGTAGGCAATAGCAATGGTACTTACAATCTTTCGCCTACGGCTTTTTTGGTAGATATTTGTGGAAATATCTATATTGCGGGTTATGGTGGTTGGAGCAGTATTCCCAATGTTACAGGTTCGCCTGTTACGCCTGATGCTTTCAAAAGCACTACCGATGGCAGGGATTTTTATCTCGCTGTGTATCGTCCTAATATGGCAGGTTTGCTGTATGCAACTTTTGTAGGCGGAGCTTCCTCTGGCGAACACGTTGATGGCGGTACAAGCCGTTTTGCCAAAGATGGAACCGTTTATCACGCAGTTTGTACAAATAGTGGTTTTCAGACTACAACAGGCGTTTGGCAATCTACAATTGCCTCAGGGGCAGGTTGGGATTGTGCCGTATTCAAATTCCAAACTAATATCAATGCCGATTTTACAATGCAAGACCCTACCAGCAATACGACTATCATTGGTGGAGGAACATCTTGCTCGGCTCTTGTGAATTTTGTGTTTCCGCCCAATGTTACCGAATTTGATAGCTTTGAATGGACAATTTACGATATTGCAGGAAACATTTTATTTACCAATACCACTCAACAAAATTTCTCTTATACTTTTGCTAGTTCAGGAAACTATAAGGTTCGTTTGTTTGTAACCAGTTGCAACAAAACGGCTCAAAAGGTTCAAGATTTGGTGATTTCTATTCCTAATTTCCAAGCCCCTAATGATGTAACTATTTGTAAGTTTAGCAGTGTGCAGTTGGTAGCCAGTGGTGCTAAAACCTATCGTTGGACACCCTCAACAGGTTTGAGCAACCCTAATATTGCCAACCCTATCGCCTCGCCTTTGCAAACTACCACTTATACATTAGAAATGAAAGACGATAACTGCACAGTGCGAAAGCAAGTTAGGGTTACCGTTATCCAAGCCGAACCTGTGAATTTTGATTTTCAACTTGTAAAAGATTGCAACACGCCTTATCGTGTAAAGCTCAATCTGGTGAATGTAGATACACTCAAATTCAAGCAGTTCCGTTGGACTATGGGCGAGGGTACTACCTACACAGGTGCAAACCCGCCTGAACACGCATATCTCATTCCTGATAGAGAATATACTATTACACTTGTAGGCGTAAATTTGAATGATTGCGAAACCAAAGCCGAAAAGAAGGTGTATGTCCCCAAACCGCCTATTTTCCCTCCCAACGTCATTACCCCTAATGACGATGGTGTGAATGATGTTTTTGAGGTGGCGGAAGCAGGCTCTAAAATAAAGATTTGGAATCGTTGGGGTAAGCTGGTGTTTCAGTCTGATAACTACCAAAAAGAGTGGGGAGGAGGCAAAGAAGTAATTTCAGGAACTTATTATTACCATTTGGAATCCCCTTCGGGAGTAAATTGTAGTGGTTGGTTGCAAGTGATGAAGTAATTTTAATAAAATTTTCAAAAGCCTCTGTAAAGCTATTTTGCAGAGGCTTTTTTGATAAGTGTTAAATCCTTTTCCAAATATTCCAAGCCGCTTCTGCTTGCAAGTAAAGCATTTCCAGACCATTCTTGATATTTGCTCCTTGAGCTTTGCCTTTTTGCAAAAAGAGTGTTAGTTCGGGATTATAGACCAAATCGTAAAGCCAATGCTTGCTATTGATACACTCGTAAGGCAAAGGGGGGCAGGTATTGAGTGCGGGGTACATACCCAAAGGCGTTGTATTGATAATAAGCGTAGAACTTTCAATAAGTGCTGGTGTAATTTCTTGATAGGTGAACTGTGTGGCTTTTTTATTTCTGGAAACCACTTGAAAAGGAACTTGTAGATGTTCTAAAACTGCTTGCACGGCTTTACTTGCTCCACCTGTTCCTAAAACAAGAGCTTTGGAAGGCTTTTGATAGCTTATCCAATTTTGTAGAGAAACCAAAAAACCTTCATAATCGGTATTATAGCCTATTTTTTTGCCATTTTGGATAGCTATGGTATTGATAGCACCAATTTTTTGGGCATTTTCGTGTATCTCGTCCAAAAAAGGCAAGATTTGCTCTTTGTACGGAATGGTAACATTTAAGCCGATAAGTTCGGGTTCTTGGGCAAGTAGCTGGGGAAATTGACTAATATTTTCTATGGGATACAGCTCGTATGTGTAGCTATGCAAATTTTCCTGAAAGAATTTTTCTTGAAAATATTTTTTTGAAAATGAATGAGTTAGGGGGTATCCAATCAGTCCAAGTTTTTTCATTGTGAAAAAATTTTTAAGAAAATATTTGGCAAGAAAGAAAAAGATTTCTACTTTTGCAACACCAAAAACGGAGCGGTAGTTCAGCTGGTTAGAATGCCTGCCTGTCACGCAGGAGGTCGAGAGTTCGAGTCTCTTCGACACCGCTCAAAAAAGAAGGTGAACAACATTTACCTTCTTTTTTAGTTTAAAGGTTATCCAAAATTAGGGTCTATAGCTCAGCTGGGAGAGCGCTTGAATGGCATTCAAGACGTCAGGAGTTCGAGCCTCCTTAGATCCACACCCTCATTTTCGTAACATTCCTTATTTTTGTATAAATTCTTGAGGTTTAATTGAAATTACCTTTATCAGTTTCGGTTATTTCTTATAATGAAGAAAGAATAATTGAAAAAATGTTAGAAAGTGTATTTCCAATTGCAGATGAAATCATTATTCTGGATTCATATTCGAATGATAATACAAAAGAAATAGCAAAGAAATATGGTGCTAAAATATTTGAAAAACAATGGACTGACTTTGTTACTCATAAAAATACTTCTCTTAATTTATGTTCAAATGAATGGGTTTTGTGCCTTGATTGTGATGAAATATTAACAGAAAAATTAATAGAAGATATCAAAAGAGCTATAACTGAAAATAAATTTAACGGATTTTATCTGAAACGTAAAACTGTATATTTGGGTAAATTGCTAAATTATGCGTGGCAACCTGATTTAAACTTAAGGCTTGTAAATAAAGCAGGAAACCCACGTTGGGTTGGTCAAGATGTTCACGAAAGTTTGGTTATTGATGGTGAAATTGGTATTTTAAATGGTGATTTGTTGCATTATTCTTATTCAGATATTAAACATCACTTCGAAAAAACAATAACACTTTCCAAATTATCTGCAAATGCATATTATAAAAAGGGCAAAAGATTTAGAACATTAAATTTGTTTCTCAATCCGATTATCGCTTTCATTAGATTATATTTTATAAACAAAGGCATATTAGACGGTAAAATTGGATTTATTGCGGCTGTAAGTTCTTTTGTAGGTACTTTTCTCAAATATGCCTTTTTATTAGAAATTGAATTAAATCAAAAAGAA
>CAZZLW010000037.1:0-61936 GCA_964654605.1 uncultured Cytophagales bacterium
GGACTTTTGCCTAACATAGTTTTGCAAGGTTTTTGGCAAATTTAGCAAATTTCTTGCAAATTTGTACCATATTTTTTCACTATTTTTTGATTATATCTATTTGATTAACAATAACTTGGAGACTTTTTAAGGGACGACTAATTATTGTTGACAATAAACTTGAATCTCATATTTTTTTGATAAACAAGTTTTGCATAAAAAACTATCTACCCGTATATTTTGCTAAAAACGTTCCAATGGCAGGAAGTTTGGGCGGCAGTGGATAATTCTCTTTTTGTAGAATACGCTCTATTTTCTCTTTTACCTCCTCCAATTCGCCTACTGATATATCCTTATCGTCAGTATTCTGCAAGTCCTTTTCAAGTTGCTCAACGACTTGTTTTAACTCTTCCTGCATATTTTTTGGAAAAAAAGAAACGTTTTCCAAGCTATGCACTATGGTTCCTAAAGAAAGTGTTCTCCCCCAAAACGTAATTTTAGAGCTATTGACCCTTCCCCAAATACTCTCTCTGATAGGGGAATAATCATAAGCACAGAAAAGAACTTCCAGCAGTCTCTCGCTCATATATCCCAAAGCCCACTCAATAGCCGAAATAAATTTGTCTTGAAAATGACTGAAACTCTCTCCATTGGAAAGCCTACTGGCAAGAATAAGATACATTATCAGCCTTTGGCTCGGACTATGCACAAACTCAATCTCTCCTTTTCGGTCCATTGTTCCTTCGTCAGCTTTTTCCAATAATTCTTCTGACGAAAAAACATCAAATTCTAAAAGTTTCTGAATAAAACTCGGCGAAGGAGTTTCTTGCTCTGTGAGCATTTGTACTATGTTTTCCATTAGCAAGGATTTTATTTCATTTTTAAGTTTTAAGTGTAAGCAAATCTTTTCAAATACGCAATTTTTCAGAACAAAACTCCTGCCTGTACTTGCCCAAAATGTACGATACGCTCCGAATTGGGCATTTTTCTGCCATTATACAAAATGTTGATTTGTAAGCCGCTGGCAAGCTTCTGCTGATACGAAGCCGTCCATACCCAATTTTTACCTACTTGCAGAGCCTCAAGCATCTCATAAGCCACAGGCGACTGCGTCTCGCCCCGAAAATTCATATCTACCGAGCGAATTTGAGCCGAAAGCACAAATGAAGCAGGTTTGCTCCAACGAATTTCACCACTCCACTCCTGCTGATGGTTTTTTTCATTGCCTAAAAGATTGCTCTTGAAACTTTGCAAATTAGCTACCGAAATTCGTAAGTTTGGCGTAGGCTGATAAGCTATTTGTGGCTGAAAGTTCCACGTTTCTACCCAAAAATTCCGATTCAAAAGGAAGTCGGAAGCGTTGCGAAGGTCAATATGTTTGTTTTGCCACTGCAAATTCCATTTTTTACCCAAGTTTTTACGAAAGTTAAAGCCTTTTTCTTGTTGCAAGCGAGTTTCAAATCCATTAGTGAGCAGTTGTTTTTGTTGGTTACTTGTAAAGCTAAAATCTGCTCCCAAATCGGGGTTGCCACGCCTGAAAAACAGCACAGCACGCATATTTTCTTGTGCCGAAAGCAGATTTTCGTTCTGAATTTGTGAAAAAGGGAAAACACGCCTCAAAAAGTCGCTTTCAGTAGTTTTTCGACGAATAATCGCACTACCAACCAAAGAAAATTGGGCAAGCACTTTTTTGAAACCTCTTTCATTGAACCAAGTGTTTGGCATTTGCAGGTTAAGCCGATAGTTGAGGTCGGTGGAAAAGGCTTTGAGGTACGAATCGGTAGGGGTGAATATTTTAGCATATTGTCTTTCATCAGGATTGAGAGCCAAGTAAAACTCATTGAGTTCGGCAATGCCGTTGCCGTTATCATCTCGCCACGTATGCGTACCCTGCCCCGTAGGCACTTGAATAAAACTGAACTCTCGTCTAAGTTCACGAGCCGAAACATTCTGCCATACGAGTTCGGAGCGAATGTTTTTTTGCCAAAAACTGCGTTGCCACTCCAAACGTCCCATTAGGTTTTCTTCATTTTGGTTGGAAAGAATAAAATTCTGCACATTCCGATAAGTTGCCTGCAATTTGAAATTTTGTTTGGCAGAAGGCTTACTTTGCCAAAAACTCTGAAAAGTTTGAGCTATGGTACGAAGTTGCATTTTCCCCGCAACAGGTTGGTTATCAGTGCGGTAGCTGTATTCGGTACGAAAGCGAGAAGCAAGACTATCAGCAGTTTGCAAGAAAACTCTATGCTCTTCAAAGTGCATAGCCGTAAAAAAAATAGAGTCATTGGCTCTTTTGCGAAGTGTGTTTTTATCCAAACTAAAAGCATATCCTTTTTGCCATTTTTTGCCTTGACGGGCAAGCTCAAAAGTAGCTCTCTGCCATTGAGCGGCGTTACTTTGGTTTTGTTGCAAGGCATTGAGGCTGAAAAAATCTCCTTTGAGTAAAAAACTGCCTACTTTTTGGGAAAGGCTCAAATAATGCTGAAAACCCTCGTTGCTTTGCTTGCGGTTGCGGTAAAAATGTTTGGTGCTAAGAAAATTTTGAGCGTCTTTTCGCAGACTAAATTCTAAATGAGCAATGTGTTCAGTTTTTTGGTCGGGTACGCTCAAAGTATCCAGATTTAAGTTCCAATCGCGGTTGAACTCAATAGGTCGGAAGCGGTCAATCGGTAAAAACGTAGGGCTGTTGTATTCATAAGAAAGTTTTTTTTGCAATTGGTACTTGCCCCAATGAAAGCGATTTTTTTGCTCAGCAGAAATTTTGAAGGCAGTGCCGTTATTGTCTTCCTCATCAAGACGAGAAAATCGGTTCAAATCTCTTTGCGAAAAGGCTAATTCGGCAGAGATTTTTTCGTATTCGGTAGGGGTAAAATGAACGCCCGTGCTTATCATTTGTCTTTTTTGGGGCAAAGGCACAAGGGCAATGGGTTCAAAATTCCCCTGTGGAACGCCACCGATAGGTTCTACCCACTGAAAAATTCTGCCATTTTGCAGAGTATTTTTGAGGACATAATTGCCTTTGTTTGCTCCTACTTCCGTAAAATTGATCTGCCAATGGGCTTTTTGAGGGTTTTGAGAATACACAAAAACGCCTTCGTACAAGCCCGAAGCCGTGAGGGTATCTTTTTTTTCGTACAAAATAGCATTGGCATTGAAGGCTACCGAGTCGGCAGTATTGATAAAGGCTTGTTGCAAATTATCGCCAATTTGCGATAGTTGGAGTTTTTGCTCGTCTGTAAGCCTGATAGTCAAAGGATTGCGAGGGTTATCGGTTTCAGCGTAATATTGCCCAAAAAATTCTATTTTTTTCCACTTGTGGCTATGAGAGGCTTTCAGGTTGGTACGGCTGTAATTGCGTTCAGTGTATTCGTAATCTATGCGTATGCGTGTGTATTGTGTAATGAGGATATTGGGGTTGAAAGTAATTTCTGCCAGGTTATAGTCAATGATATAGTCGGCATCAAAACCTCGCCGAAGCAAACGTCCATCTACAAATACCTGTTCGCTATTAGCAATAATTACGATAAAGCGTTCGTTATTTGCCCCTCGCAAGCGATATGGTCCTTGCACACCTTCAAGAGGCACAATAGCCGTAGAAGCGAAGCGTCCTTTGGCGAGAGCTATACCCAAGGTGGTTTTAGATTGTGAGCTATCGGAATATTTTTGGTTATTTTCCAATTGCAGACCTTGCACGTTTTTGTAAAAACGCAAAAACTCCGAAGGTTGATTTTGCATAACAATATCCCCTGCTTGCAGAGTGGTGGTTGGGCTTTGCAGTTCTACCAAAACTCGGTCTAATTGTTGAATTTGTTGGGTATTACCTTCGGGCTGAAAAGGGACTTGCTGGTCGGTGATGAGGGCTTTAAGAGTAATTTCAGGGCTAAGTTTGCCCTCTAATTGCAAGTTGAGTGTGGAGTTAGTTACGGCACTTTGCTGATTTCCCAAAGCAATGCCTCTGTAAATAGCCCCCGTTTTCTGTATGCTATCGGTTGTAAAAATGCCCTCACGCTCTTTGATAAGTCCTTGTTGCTCAATAGGTACAAGCGGCACAATAAAAAACGATAGCGTATCTATGGAAGGACGTTTTTGAAATTTTTTGTTCAAAGAAAATGGCAATACCTCGTAACAGAGCAAAATGCTATCTTGCGGGGTGTAGCGTTGCTTGCTTTGCCAAGAAACCTCGTTTTTAGAAAAATCAAAAACAATTTTCAAAGAGCTATCAGTTGTTTGGAAGCGAAAGCTATGGGGCAAAATGGTGAGAGTATCGGTAATTTTATCGGTAAGGGCTACTTTTTTGCAACGCTCTTGGGCAAAAGAAAAAAACGGCAAGCAAACCAACAAAAGCACCCAAAGAAAAAACAACTCTCTTTCATCTTTACCATTATTCCTAATGGATAAAAATGAAAGGTAAATCTTTGAGGCAAGATAATATTTGTGAAAAAGTAAAAACATCAGAATTGTGAAACCTTTGAGGTTTCAGGAAGCTATGCTCTCAAATTCTTGAGAAAAATAGCAAAAATTATGCTTGAAGCCTCATATTCTAAATTATTCGGCGAAAGCTGTGATTGAAATGAGAGTAGGTGTGTGTTTCAACGTCCAAAATACCTTTTTCGTCCAATTTATCCACACGCACTCGCCCTCTTGCGTGTATAATGTGGGTAACTTTATTTTTTACCCACACAATCCCTGTGTGGATAACTCTGTTTTCTCTTTGAAAAAACGCAACATCAGCAGTTTTTAGGTCTGAAAATGCTATTTTTGTACCAAATTCTGCTTGCTGATAGGCATCTCTTGGCAAAAAAACACCCAAAGTTTTCCACACTTCTTGCACAAAGCCTGAACAATCTATTCCCCAAAAACTTTTTCCACCCCACAAGTAAGGGGCATTTTGGTACGCCAAAGCCCGACTGATAACTTCTTGGTTTGCATATTCTTGTTTCTCATACACTTTTCCACGAAAGCGAAAAAGCGTGCTATCTATTTCAAAAAAGTAGGTATCTCGTGGCTTGATGATAGCCTTATCTTTACGGATTTGATAAAAAGGTAAAATCGCTCCTTTGCTTAGCCAAGTTGTATTCAGAAAGTTCTTTTTTTCGTCAAGTGCAAGGGCTTGGGCGTGAATACTGCTCACAACAGCGTGAGTTGAAAGATTTTGCTTGTAAAGCTCAAAAAAATTCTCACTGATAGGCTTTATCTGCAATACATCTACCCACCCCATATATTTATCCAAAAAATTCTGAATATGTAGCCATTTTTGGTTTTCGCTGGTAGCCAAAACTTCTACTACTTCACCAAAACGTAGTTGCGAAACCTGCTCTGCCTTATCGCTGGGTTCGGCACGCACAGGAACAATATCTAAATGAACTATACCGAAAGAAAACATATTTTACTTTACTCTTTCCAAATCGCCTGTATGTATCCAACCACTGGTAACTTTTCCGCCATAACGAAAATTTGTGTAAATGAAGCCATTGCGTTCCTCTTCGGCAAGCACAAATTGTCCTGCAATTACATAGGCATTCATTGGCAAATCAAAATTAGCTTCTTGGTAAAAATAGGCTTGTGAAGCTACTACTTTATAGACAGGGCGAGGGTGGTCGGCAATGTAATGTCTATACACATAGCCCTCTTGCACACCATAACGAATTTTCACCCAATCGGGGTCTGAGCTTTCGCCTATCACATACACTTCGCTTGCATAAGGAATTACAGCCAAAACGCTACCTGTTTGTGGGTAATCTCGTAAATTCAAATTCGTTGCAGTAACATACATTTTCTCTCCTTGTATCGTTTCCTCTTGCTTTTTTTCTTCGGTAGAATAATTCTTGGTAAATAAGCCACCTATTTCGTAATCAACAAAATAGCGAAACTGCGGAATAAGAAAATACGCCAGCAATAAAACAGCCACAGTTCCCAAAATCCATTTCAAAGCTCCTCCCTTTTTGGGTGGCGGTGCAGGTATAACGCTGGGGTGCTGAAAAGGCTTGGGATTTTCTTGTGCTTGGATAGCAGGCTTTTCTTGCGGCGTGGCTTGTGATTCTATTTTAGGCTGAATATTCAAAGGCTTATTGGTAGGGGCATCTATTTTGCCTTCTTTCAAAAATTTTACAATTTCAAGAGCTGTTGCAAAACGTTCCTGAGGATTGCGTTTTACGCATTTTTGTATAAGCTCAATAGACCTATCAGAAATTTTACCTTTCAATTTGCCAAAATCAATAAAATCTTTATTGACAATTTCGTCGTATATGGCATATTCGGAAGTATGGTGAGCGAGTGGATATTCGCCTGTAAGCATTACATAATACGTAAGCCCCAAGGAATAAATATCGGTACGATGTGTAATATCTTTATCACCACGCACCTGTTCGGGACTCATAAAATAAATAGAGCCCATACGCATACCCGTTTTGGTAAGGTGGCGGGCATCTTCGTCCAACATTTTGGCTATGCCAAAATCCAAGACTTTTACCTTGTTTTCAGAATTTACTATAAAATTGGAAGGCTTTATATCTCTATGAATTACCCCTTGGCTATGAGCATACGCCAAAGCCTCTGCCATTTGTAGAAGCAAATCTTGAGCAAGCGGCTCGGGGAGTTTGCCATTTCTTTTAACAATGGTATCCAAATCCAAACCATCAGCAAATTCCATTATCAAAAAAGCCTCTTCTCCTTCCTCTACATAGTCGTAAAGCGTTACGATGCCTGAATGATTGAGCCGAGCCATTGTAGCGGCTTCGTTCTTGAAACGCTCTTTTAATTGGGGATTTTTAGAAAATTGCGGAGAAAGCACCTTTACAGCGGCTTTTCTATCTATGCTCTGATGATGAGCCTTATAGACTGCCCCCATTCCACCTTCTCCAATCAAATCATCAATAATGTATTTACCAACTACGCGTCCTTTCGTTATCATAAGTCAATATTTAAGTACTTTCTTGTTTTAATAGTTTTTCCAGTTATACTATCTTTTGCAGGGATCCATTTGCTATTAGCTTTACTAACAGCTTCAATAACAACTTTATCACATTCAAGAAGGTTTCTACGAATAATTTTAATATCGCTTAAATTACCATATTCATCTACTTCAAAACTTACTAATGTTTTACATCTTAGAACTTTATTAGAAGGGTATTTTACATTTTTTAATACTTCTGATTTGAAGCCATCTACTCCACCATTAGGATATATAGCAGTTTGGATATGTAAAGAGAAGTTGTTTTTCTGTTCTCTTGAATTGTAATTGTGTAAAAAAATAAAAACTATCATTAGTAGAGTTGTTATGAACATAATAGAAAATATCCATTTTTTTAATACTCTTTTTTTACTTGAGTCTAAACTTTTTTCAGATACATTTTCTTCTACTTTTTCAGACTTCAATAAAGAAATGATTTCAAGTGTTGTAGCAAACCTTTCTTTAGGATTTTTTTGCAAACACCTATGAATAATTTCATTAGTAACTTTTGAAAAGTTTTTTAATTTATTAAAATCTATAACATTTTTACTAACAATAGCCTCATAAATAGAATATTCTGAAGAGTAGTGTTGTAGAGGGTGAGTACCTGTAAGCATAAAGTAATAAGTAAAACCCATAGAATATATGTCTGTTCTATGAGTAATATCTTTTTCTGCCTTTACTTGTTCAGGGCTCATAAAAAGAATAGAACCCATTTGGATGCCCGTTTTAGTAAGTTGTTGGGCATTTTCTCCTAACATTTTAGCAATTCCAAAGTCCAAAACTTTTAACTTATTTGTTTCCAAATTGATGATAAAGTTAGAGGGTTTAATATCACGATGTATAATTCCTTGGCTATGAGCATAAGCAAGAGCATTAGACATTTGAACTAATAATTCTTTTGCACGTGCTTCTGAAATTTTTCCTTGTTTTTCTATAATTTTATCCAAAGTAATTCCCTCTACATATTCCATTACCAAAAATACATCTTCCTCTTGTTCAATGTAGTCATAAAAAGCTACTATATTAGGATGATTCAATTTTTCCATAACAAAAGCTTCTTGCCTAAAACGCTCCCTAAAATGCTTATTATCAGCTAAAATAGGTTCAAGCAATTTTATAGCAACTTCTTTGTTTGAATTTTGATGGTAACCCCTGTACACACTTCCCATTCCACCTCTACCAATTAAACTATCTATTACATAATCTCCAACTACTCTTCCTTTCATTTTTGTTCAGTTTTGGGCTTATTTTGCTGATTGTTTTTTGGGTTAGTTTTTTGGGTATTGGACTTAGCTTCTGATGTTTTAGTATCTTTTTTAGGACTTTCAGTAGTTTTTTTATCTGTTTTTTCGTTTTTCTCTTGCTTTTTCTCGTCTTTTTCGGTTGGGTTAGCTTTCGGCTTTGTATCTTTTTTCTTTTCGGTAGAGTCTTTGGATTTGCTATCTTCTTCGTTTTCTTGCTTACTTTCCGCTGGATATTTACGTTGTGAGTAATCGGGAGTAGGCTTGGCTTGCAAAGTATCCGCAGATTTTTTTTCAGCCGAACCACTATGCTGAAAAGCCCAAACTCCTACAAGCAAGGCTACCACAGCTATCACTGCCCCCAAAATGTAATGTTTGGAGGAGATTTTTTTTTCCGAAGGTAGTTGGGTAAGCACCACCGACTTGTAGGTGCCTGTCGGCAAAGTAGCCTGAGAGCGTTGTTGGGCATAGAAGCGAATCAGTTGGACGGTGATATTATCTGTTCCACCTGCTTCGTTGGCTTTTTCTATGAGCTTTTGGGTACGTTGCAGAATGTTAAGCGTTTTATCCGTAATAATTTCAGTAATTTGAAAGTCGCTTATCATACCATTCAAGCCATCGGAGCAGAGCAAGAGCAAGTCGTTATCAGCAGGCAAGATAGGCAAAGCCCCCACTTCGGGGATAACCTCTTGGTGAGTACCCAAGGCACGTAAAATTTCATTTTTACGAGGGTGTTTTTCGGCGTCTTCATCTTTGATAACGCCCCTATCTACCAGTTCCTGCACAAAGGAATGATCTTTGGTAATGCGATGCAAAGTTTGAGTAGCTTGCTCAAAATAATATAAGCGGCTATCGCCTACGTGTGCATAAAAAACTTGATTGTCTCGGATAAGCACTGCTACCAGGGTTGTACCCATTCCTGCATATTCGCTGAATTTTTGCGAAGTTGAAAAAATGACACGATTGGCTTCTACAATAGCCTTCCAAAGAGCTTCTTGGGGGCTGGTATAAAATTCTTTGTTAAAAAAATCTTTTAGGCTTTCTACGGCAAGTTGAGAGGCTTTTTCCCCTGCCTGATGCCCTCCCATACCATCACAAAGTACAAACAAATAACCATTAGGTGTTTGAAAATATCCTAAATAATCTTCGTTGTTGGAACGCACCTTTCCTGTATCGGTGGCATTACCAAATTCAAAATTTTTGAGTTCTTGGGTAGAGGTTTTCATTAGGCAACCAATTCAAATCTATCGGCTAATTTGGAAAAAATTGCAGAAAAAGACAAACACAAAAAATAAAAAAATCTCCAAATGTTTGGAGATTTCAAACCTTATCCCCTACTCCCTCTCCAAAAAAGGAGAGGGGTAGTAAAGGAAATGATTTTTTATTCTTTCACGAGTTTGAACACACCATTTTTACCTTCATTGTTGATTTGTAGGATATACAAACCATTAGGTAATTTGGAAACATCTATGCTACGCACTTCGGCAGGGTTTTGGTAAGTAGCCGAATGTACAACGCCGCCAAGTGTATTGTAGAGTTTCACTTCTACCCTACCCGATAGATTCTTATCCAAATTGATATTGAATTTATCTTTGGCAGGGTTAGGGAATACCACTACGGAGCCTACAAGGTCATCGTTGATAGCTGTAACATCAGTACCTACTCCAAAACGGAAGTTGCCACCATTAGAATAACACTCACCGATAGGGTCAAAAGCCGCCCAAACGAAGTTATCAATACCTGTGTAGCCATTGTTTGGTGTGTAGGTCATATTGTCCAGAGCCGCATAAGGAATTTCTAATCCGAAAGTAGCTATTTCGCCACCAATCATTAGCTTACCATAGGCAGGTGGGATAAGGATTTTAATTTTAGGGAAATCCTTATTTTTGGTATCGGGTTCATCGCTATACACTTCTCTAAACTCTTCTTTGGCAAACTCATATACTTCATTAGTATTTATCTCACGGCGAATTTCTTGCACCTTAGGACAGAAGTTATTACCTGCACGCTCAAAATAGCGAACCCGAGCTTCTAATCTAAGTTCTCCTAAAAATGCGTCCAAATCATTGTCTCCATCTATATCATTAAACTCCAGCAATGCCCATCTATTTACCGCAATACCATTAAAAGGATTATCTGCTACATTCGCTTCATAAACACCTCCGTTATTTTTATAGTAATAGATAGATGTCCTATTAAAATCGGGGTTGGCAGTAGTTGAAGGGTCATCTAAGTTATTAAGAGTCCCTAATAGCAAATCAAGATCCCCATCATTATCAATATCTACGAGTGTGGGAGATATTCGCTTAATTGCGGGAGTAGTAACGGCTAAAGCCGTGTTAATTGAGTTAAAAGGATTATTAGTACCTGTTAGCTCTGAAAAGTTACTTCCATCGTTCCTAAAAACTCTAATAGAGGTATCATCGCCCGCTATTAAGTCAAAATCTCCATCGTTGTCATAGTCAATAAGTTGTATTTTAGCAAGATTGGGGGAAGGGTTGATAGAAATAGTTGATAAAGGATTACTTGCCCCGGTAAGTTCAGTAAAAGACGCGTTGTTGTTGTTCCTAAAGTAACGGGGAGTAGCAACATTAAACTCTTTTACAACAAGGTCAGCATCACCATCATTATCAAAATCAACCAAGTCAATCGTAGGTCCGTATGTTAAACCATTTAATGGTGTAAAAGGATTAGATGTTGTTACTAATTCAAAATTGGGATTTTCGGTGCTACCTAAATTTCTAAACAGATATGTATCTCCATATATTCCAAAAGTTACAGCATCTAAATCCCCGTCTCCATCTAAGTCTGCAGTTGCAGTGCTAGATGTATAATATGCAGCAGGAAACAACTCTTGCTCTATATCAAAATCCACATTAGTAGGATCATTTACATCGTAGGTAACAAGAGAGAAAACACCCGTGCCATTATTTTTCTTATAGGGGAGCGTTTGGTAATACTTATCCCCATAGATAACATCTAAATCTCCATCATCATCAAAGTCTTCAAAAGCGGCACCGATAGCAAACGGATAATAAGGAATACCTGGTATAGTCAAGGTAGGATGCAGTGTCTGTGGTCCAAAAGTATTACTTCCGTTATTTTTATATTCGTAAACTGCTCCGTACTTTTCGGTGATGTAAGCATCTAAATCTCCGTCATTGTCACCATCGGCAAAGGTAAGACTACCATAACCTGTGTAATAGAAAAGAGGACCTGGCGTTATATTAACCTGATCCAGCGGGTTACCAGTACCCGTTACCTCTTGAAATACGCCTGTACCGCTTTCGTAGTTTTCGTAATATTTAACATTGATACCATATTTATCTCCAAGTGCCTCATCACTACCTGAAACAAATAAATCTAAATCACCATCTTCATCAGCATCAAACATTTCGCCTCTCGCTCCACCATCAATACCAGTTCCATCACCCATAATTACGAATGCAAAAGGATTGGCAGCCCCTGTAAAAGGAACAAATTTCCCATCTACATTTTTGAACAAAGTTACGTAATCATACTTATAGTAATTATATCCCACAATCATATCTAAGTCGCCATCTCCATCCATATCTGCAAAAGAAGGATTGAAATAGGAGTATCCCTGCATATCAGCGGCAGCATCCTTAAAAGGGCTACGGTCATCATCATTAGGGATAAGTGTATAAACTAAACCAGTAGTGTCATTGCGTTGATAAAATAAAGCCCCACCAGTATATTGACCGATAATCAAATCTTTATCTCCGTCATTATCCAAATCAGCAAAAGTAGGATAAGTAGGAGCCGATTGGGCTACATAGCCTGTTTTAGGCTCAAGTTTAATTTTTCTTTCAAAATATTTGAATTTTCCTTGCCCTTGTGCCAAAGCATCGGGGTTGGGTAAGGCTGTAAGAGCCAGAGATAAAGCACCCGCCGAAACAGCCCATTTGAGCTGAGTTTCCAAACGTACAATTTGCTGATAGAGCTTTTTCAAACGCTGATAGAGGCTTTGCTTTTTGTGAGCAGAAACACCTTCCTGCAAACTTTTTTCAAAACGTGCCCTAAACTTTTTGTACTTGCAAACAGCGTTTTTGTATTTTTGTGATAAAAAATGCTTCATAATTTTTCGCCGTTTTATGGTTAAATTAAGGTTTCTTAAAATTGAGGTGTAAATTATTACATTTTTTTTGATTTGCCAAATTTTTTTTTGTTTTTTTGAAAAAAACTTCCACAAATCCTTTCATTATGAGCTACAATTACAATGTGCATCGGAACCTAAGTACCCAAGAAGTTATTCAGAAATTTGAACCCTACACTTTTCCAAGTTTCAGACAAAAAAGCAAAGTCCGAAACTTGAAAGAACCTTTTTTCGTAATAGAAGCCACCTATAATGGCGAAAAAGTAGGTTCGGCGGTGCTGGAACTTTTATACACCCAACAGCACAACCTAATGAAAGTGCTAAGTCTTTGGGTAAAAGAAGAACATCGCAGAAAAGGTATAGCCTCCCAACTTCTAAGAGTAGCGGAAAAAATAGCTCTCAACAATCAAATCAATTATATCAATATTATATTCCAAAATAACTGGGAAAGTTTCAAGTGGATGCCTACGCTTCTGCAAAAGCTCGCTTGGAATAAGCCTGAAAAAAGAACCGTGCTTGTAAAATTGGCTTACAAACAGGTTTGTGATTTGCCTTGGTTCAAATTGCAAGAATACCCCGATATATTTAGTGTTGTACCCTGGGTAGAACTTTCACAAGAAGATTACGACTACATCAGAAACAAACAGCGAAATGAAAACTGGTACAATGATGAGATTTCTCCTTTTCAGTTACCTCAAATTCTTGAACCATTAGGCAGTTTGGCTCTCAAAAATCAGGAAAATAAAGTGGTGGGTTGGCTTATTGTGCATAAGGTTGCTCCACGAACCGTCCAATTTACAAGCTACTTTATTGATAAAGCCTACCGCGAAACTCCTGCAACTTTCAACCTGCTCGTAGATTCTATTGAAAGAATGTACAAAGCAGATGTAGGTGATGATGCTATATTTATGTTCAGTGCTGATAATGAAAAGATGCTCTTTTTTGCCAAAGCTATAGCAGGCGAACACAACACAGGAGCCTTTACCGAAGTATGGGTAGGACAAAAATGGATACAAGGTTAGATTTGATAGAGGAGCCTTGCTACACTAAAATATACTGCCAAGCCAATCAGGTCATTAGCCGTAGTGATGAAAGGTCCTGCGGCTAAGGCTGGATTGAAGCCTAAACGATTCAGTACGAGTGGCGTAAGCGTGCCTGTAAAAGAGGCTAATAGTATCACAGAAAATAATGCCAATGAAACCACTATCGCCACTTTTATATCATAACCAAATACTAAACAAAACAAAAGTACCAAAGTTCCAAGAATTGCTCCATTCAAAAGAGCTATGAGAAGCACCTTAAAAAGCCTTTGAAAAGTGCTTAACTCAAAAACAGATTTATGAGCCAAACTTTGTAATATTACAGAGGAAGACTGTATACCCACATTGCCGCCTGTACCTGCAATAAGCGTGGTAAAATTCGCAAGTACCGAAACCAGCAGTATAACAGGCTGCCCAAGCATATCCGTAACCGAGGCGGCAAGCATTCCTCCTGCCATACCAATAACCAGCCAAGGCAAGCGAGCCTTTACAGATTGCCAAATGGTATCATCTTCTTCAGTATCGCCCGAAAGCCCCGACATTGCTTGCCTTTCGGCATCAGCTTTTTCCTGAATTACATCAACTATATCATCAATAGTGATACGCCCCAAAAGTTTTCCCTGCACATTCACCACAGGAATAGCCTCCAAATCGTACTTTTGCATTATTTCAATTACCTCCTCTTGGGTTCGGTAGCTTTCTACCGAAACAATATCTTCATCTTCATAAATATCGGCAATGAGCGTATCATCACTACTCAAAATAATTTTCTTCAAAGATACTCTGCCTTTCAACCCCCCTTTATCATCTACTACATAAATAGAATAGACTTTTTCAACTTTTTCAGCCTGGCGGCGAATTTCCTCAATACACTGCTTTACATTCCAATTGATATTCGCCTTGATAAGCTCTTTTGCCATTAGTGCCCCTGCGGTGCCTTCCTCGTAGGGCAAAAGATGAATAATATTACGAGCCTTTTGTCTATCTTGCAGTGTAGCAATCACTTCCTCACGCACCTGAATATCCATTTCTTTCAGGATATCTACGGCATCGTCAGAATCCATTAAATTGATGTATTCAGCAAGTTTTTCATAAGAAAGCTTTTTGAAAAAATCTTTGCGAATGTCCTCATCAAGTTCGCTCAAAACCTCTGATGCTACTTCTACACCCAAATTTTCAAGTAAAAAATGAGCTTCCTCCTCTTGCAATTCATATACCAAAGCGGCAATATCGGCAGGGTGCAGTTCTTCTTCAATTTTGCTTTTGATAAAAGCAACATCAAGATTTTCAATCGCATTTTGTAGCTCTTCTAAAAGTTCTTTGCTGAGCGTAGAAGGGGTATTTTCTTGCATAGCCATAGGGTTCAAAGGCAAGGCAATTTCTGAAAAAAAGTTTTCAGTAGCAAGAAAAAAAGGAAAATGAGTAAGCTATACCAAGATACAAGGCAAATTTTAAGATGTTAGAACATAGGATTTTTCAAAGCCCATTGCAGTTAGGCATCATAATTAAAGTACAAGCAAGAATATCTCATTTACCCAAAAGTAAAAATGCCGCCCAATAATAAGGACGCTCAAACTGTTTCATAGCAAGAATTTCTAATTTGGCTTTTTGCAAAGCAAAAGCATAATTGGGAGAATTTTGTAGAAAATAGTGGGTATAAAAAAGTATCATCAAGCGAGCCGTAGAATCGTCAGAAATACGCCACAGCGAAATAATAAGATTTTTTGCCCCTGCATATAGAAATGCCCTACCCAAACCTATCACCCCTTCGCCTTTGGAAATTTTTCCCAAGCCTACCTCACAAGCAGAAAGTGTAACCAAATCTGCATTCATACGCAAGTTAAAAATTTCTCCCATAAACAAATTCCCATCTTCCAAATCGTCTTTGGAAAGATAAATCTGCGAAAGTTCGGGACTTTCTTCATCTACGTAGCCGTGTGTGGCAAAATGTAGAACAGAGTAGTTTTGTAAATTTTCAGTTTTGATTGTTTTCTCTTGTGCCTCTTGAAAAAGCAAAGTACGAACATCATAATTTTTCTGTCGGCAAACCATTGCAATTTCTTTCACCTCATTTTCTGTTGCGGGCAAAGAAGAAACGTTGCTTTCAAAAGTTACAGGAGCTATCAAATTTACAGACGGTGTTTTATTGACTTTTTCCTTTCTTATATTATCGTACCACAAAGTTGCAGAATATCCATAGCTAAATGCGTATTTTCGGAGTAAATAAGGGTATGAATGGTAATTGCCATTTTTTTCAAAATCTACACTTTCGCTCAAAAGTGCCTCCATTGGTAAAACTGCAAGTTTCCCATCTTGTATTACAACAATATGCTTTACTTTCTTGGAAATATTTTTAGGAAAAATACTTTTGTAAATCAAATGTGCCTGTTTGGTAAATACTTTTCCTACACGCAAGCGAATACCATTGAGCAGGGCTGTAATTTCACCCTCAAAATCCTCAATTTTAGGCAATGAAAGCAACTCTATTTTGTTGTTTGAAACAATGAAGACAAAAATCTCTGTCTCACCTATCACATAATCCAGCAAAAGCATATCTTTGGAAAGAGTAGCTTGTAAAGATTTGAGTTCAACGGGCTTGGAGCTATATTTGAGCTGAAAATAATTGGGATAATTTTGTTCAAGATTTTTTTGGAAACGCTCATATTCTCGGTTCAACTCAAAAAGTTGTGCTTTATAAGCGTTTAGCTGATTTTCATCAGGTTTTAGTGCAATTTGTTGCTCTATAAAAGTTATGCTTTGTCGCAAGCTTTCTTCTTTTTTGAGCAAATCATCAGGAATATTTCCAAAACTTTTTGCCCTACTTTCACTGATAGCCTCCAAAAGTACAATAGCTTTTGCCTTTTCAGAGAAATAAAAGGCTTTGGTGAAAAACTTTTCTTTCCTGAAAGTTTCGTTTGCCAAAAGGTAGCAAGTTTTTACCGCTTCCTCATAGATTTGTGCAGAAACTTGCCCCAAGAGAATTTTATCAGCTTTACTACTTGCCTTTTGTCGGAGGTTGTTTAGCAAGGTATCGGCAATTTCAAGTGTAGAAAGAGCATTGTTCAGGTCTTTCAAACGCACAGTTTTTGTGATATACTGCTCTCTTAAAATATTAGCTTTCAGGAAAAGACTATACAAAGCTGTACTAAAGCTCATAAAATCGGTACTTGCAGGGTTATGGCTTACTTCTTTCAGATTAAACTGGGTTGAGTTAGCGATAATTCCTTCCTGAACGCTTGATAAAGCATTTTTATACTCACCTGCGTCTAAAAAGTTTTTTGCCAAAAGGTTGTATGTTTTAGCTACTTCGGGGTGTTTTTTGCCATAGTTTGCCTCATAAATTTTGAGTGCTTTGAAAAAATACTCTTGTGCCGTTTCGTATTTTTTTTGCTCTGAAAATACTCTCCCGATATTATTCAAAACAAACGCCTCGCTGGGGTGGCTTTGCAGTGGATAAATCTGTTTCCAAATACTCAACGATTTTTCAAAATAATTTTTAGCCTCTTCGTATGCTTGTTGCGAAACCTTAATGATGCCAATATTACTCAAAACAATGGCATTTTTAGGGTGAATTTCAGGATATTGCTTTTGGTAGCTTTCATAAGCCTTCTGATAAAATTCAAGGGCTTTGCCTTTGTCAATATCCTGATATACCAAGCCTAAATCGTTGTAAGAAGCAGAAACGGCAGGCAAGGCATTTTTTTTCCGAATATCCAAGCCTTTTTCAATATACTCCAAAGCAAGATTGTTTTTGCCCTCTTGCCAAAAAATAATACCCAATAAATTGTAAAAACCTGCAAGTTGTTCCTGATTTGCCAATGAACTTGCGGAAAGTTGCCTGCTATTGGTTTCAACTATTTCTCTGGCTTCATCATACTTACCCAAATTCAAGTGAGCTTCAGCCAGGAAATATTCATTTTGAATTTTCCAATAATAAACCGACCTACTTATTACTGGGTAGTGCTTTACAATTTTTTCCAAATCTGAAAGAGCTGTAATATTGCTTTGCAAATAACTTTTTGCTAATTCTAATTGATTGATTTTCAACAAATTCAACCCATTAAAAGTTTTTGCTTTCCAATAATTTTCAAAATTTTTACTTTTTTCGGCGAGCTTTATAGCCTGCTCCAAGTACTTTTGAGCTTCCTTGTATTCAGATTGTTCTTGTAAATCTAAACCCTTTTGTAAATTTTCTTCCCAAGTTTGAGCATAGCCCCATACCGAAACAAACCAAAAAAAACAGATAAAAAATTTCATAGAAAAAGGCATAATTCCTGCTATTTGTTACATCTGCAATATACCTTTTTTATTTTGAAAAGCAATCAAAAAGGCAAATATTTTCCTGAAATCATCACAGCAATAAGCAAGATTTTTAGCCATTTTCATAAAAATTACGAATAAAAATCTTAAATTTGCTCAAAATACTTTATCTATGAAACATTTGCAGTTTTTATTTTGGGTAATTGGTGGCTTTTTTGTAGTGCTTTCGTGCCGCCCACGTACCGAAATCTACCAAGTTGGGGCTGATATTCGCGATAGCGTCTATATCTACTCCAAAGAGTTATACCTTTGGACAGATAACTTGCCTGATATTTTCACTTTTAAGCCTAAAAATTACGGCTCACCCGAAGAGGTAATCTTGGCTGTCAGAACATTTAGCCCTATTATCAATGGCAAACGTGCCGATAGGTTTTCATTTGTTTCTCGTAAATTGGATTGGGATAATGCTTCAGCAGGTAACCGAGTGGATTATGGCTGTGGTTATCGCTTTCTTACCCCCAACGATTTGCGTATTTCATTCGTATATGCCAATTCGGCGGCGGGAAAAAAAGGTATTCAACGAGGCTGGCGTTTGCTGAAAGTAAATAACATCACTCCCGATACTACTGCAAGCACTCTAAATCAGCTAAATGAAGCTCTTTTTGCAAGCAATAGCGTAACCATTGAATTTCAAAAACCTAATAATAGTACCGAAGTCATTACGCTTAGCCCTGAAAACTATTCAGCAAATTTTGTTTTGCACAAACAAGTCGTAAATACGGGCGGTAAAAAAATTGCTTATTTGGTACTCAATGCCTTTTTGGGAGCCAATAATGGTAAAGCCACCGAACAAGAACTTTCCCAAACCTTTGATTTCTTTGCCAGTGCTGGTGCCGATGAATTGGTCGTAGATTTGCGTTATAATACTGGCGGATATGTTTTTTTGGCTCATCATCTTTGTAACCTGATAGCCCCCGCTTCTGCCAATGGACAAGTAATGCTTCAAGAGCGTTGGAATGAGCGTTACAAAAGTTTTAATGCCACCACCAAATTCAATAATCCTAATCCTAAACTGAATTTGAGCAGAGTAGTGTTTATTACCACTGGCTCAACGGCTTCGGCAAGCGAGCTGGTTATCAATGCTCTAAAACCCTATATGGAAGTCAAAATTATCGGTAGAGCGACTTCGGGCAAACCTGTTGGCTTTCCAGTGATACCTATTATTATGGATAGAAGCAATGCGGCGGCGAATTATGTAGTAGCTCCCGTAGCTTTTCAGTCTTTCAATGCCAGTGGTTTCGGCGATTATTTTGAGGGCTTACAACCCGATAAAATTCAAATTGATGATGTAAGCCGAAACTTTGGCGATACCCAAGAAGCCTGCTTGCAAGATGCTATCACCTATCTTACTACTGGCATCTTGCAAAGAAGTATCCATACCGAAAAGATTTTCCAACAGCCCACAAATGCCAACCAAAAACTTCAAAAAGAAGATTGGGGGGCGTTTCGGTATATGCAACATAAATAATGTATGAACCAAGAAAAATGGCGATACAAACTGCAAAATTTTGGTAAAGCGATAAATCTTTTGCAAGAAATAAAACTTTTAGAACTTGAAAGACTCTCGTTATTAGAAAAAGAAGGTGTTGTACAACGTTTTGAATTTACTACTGAGCTTGCTTGGAAAACACTCAAAGAAAAAATGGAATATGACGGAATGGTTTTGGATAAAATTTCACCCAAAGCAGTTCTAAAAACTGCTTTCCATTACAAGTATATTGACTTCATTGATGACTGGCTCACAATGATTGATTGCCAAAATGCTTTAAGCCATACATATAATTTCGCTCTTTCCGAGCAAATTATCAGAGATATTCAAAATAAATTTGTAGATTTACTCGTGGGTTTATCGGAAAACTTCAAGAGGAATGATACCCAACATAAGCCCAAAACATTGGGAAATTTTAGTGAAAATCTTTGAAAAATATCCGAATATCAAGGAAGTGATTCTCTATGGCTCAAGAGCCAAAGGTACGCAAAACGAAAGAAGTGATGTGGATTTAGCCATTAAAAACAGCCCTATTTCTTACCAAGAATTTGTAAAAATACTTGCAGAAATTGAAGAGAGCAATTTTCCTTGCCTGATAGATATGCAGATTTTTGAACAAACCCAAAACCAAAGACTTTTGGAAGAAATTGAAATGTACGGAAAAACCATTTACCAAGCCCATAACTAAACTTTACTCCTATGGAAGTTAATAAAGCAGATGTAGATTTTTTGCAAGATAAAATCACGGCTATTCGCTTTGAGCTTACGCCTTATATGCAATCACGAAACTTAGTATTTAATGCCGAGCAAATGCTGGAGCTTTTGGTGGCTCTACCCGTAGTAATAGGTGTGAATTTAGACCACCAAATTGATTTCTTTGAAGAGCGGGTGCTTGACCACGCCGCCAAAGTAGCTTCGCAGTTTTACAACGAGCAACTCAACGAAGATACCCACGCTCTTTTCAAACGCCTTGCCGAACCTGATAATACATTGCCCGATAGTATTTTTGTACAGGATTTCAAACACGAAATGCGTTTTATGATTACCAGTTTCAGCACTTACCAAGAGCATTGGCTCAAAGCCTTGCAATATTTGTGGGAACTTGAACCACTGCTCAAAAAATACAATCCATTTTTCAAACCGCTACGCAAAAGTTTTGTGGAAACAATGTATATGATTTTGCTTTCCAATAGCGGAGACGATAAAATAGAAACTGAACAAATGAATAAAGTCCTTGCTCAATTAGGTATTCAAGTTGATGACGCCGAATTTGAGCAAATTAAACAATCCGTAGCGAAGTAAGATACCATTCCTTTTCACAATTTGAATTCTTTGCTTGCAAAAACTTCAAAATTTGACTTTTTTTGCAAGCAATTTTTTTGCCTATGTACAAAAATCAGAAAGTAGTTGTTGTATTGCCTGCTTACAATGCTTCTAAAACCTTGAAACAAACCTACGAGGAAATTCCTTTTGATTTGGTTGATGAAGTGGTTTTGGTTGATGATGCCAGCAAAGACAATACCGTAGAAGTAGCTCAAAGTTTGGGCATTAAGCATATCATTATTCACGAAAAAAATAAAGGCTACGGCGGTAATCAGAAATCTTGCTACAAAAAGGCTTTGGAACTCGGAGCTGATATTGTCATTATGCTTCACCCCGACTATCAGTACACCCCCAAACTGCTAACCGCAATGATTTCCATTATCGGAAATGGCTTGTACCCCGTAGTGTTTGGCTCTCGCATACTTGGCAAAGGTGCTTTGAAAGGCGGTATGCCCTTGTACAAATACATCGCCAACCGAGTGCTTACTTTTACACAAAATCTGCTAATGAACCAAAAACTATCCGAATACCACACCGGATACAGAGCTTTTTCGGCAGAAGTGCTGAAAAAATTAGATTTCTCGCATAATTCCGATGATTTTGTGTTTGATAACGAAATGATTGCCCAAATTTTTTGGCACGGCTTTGAAATTGCCGAAGTTACCTGCCCTACCAAGTATTTCAAAGAGGCTTCCTCTATCAATTTCCGCAGAAGCGTGAAATATGGCTTTGGCGTTCTTGCTGTTTCGCTAAAATATCGGCTTTGCAAATGGGGTATATTCAAGTGGAAAGTGCTTAAACCCTAACGTTATGAAAAAAACGCTTGTATTATTAGCTTTTTTGCCGCTGGCACTTCCATCTTTTGCACAGAAAGGCAAACTTTTTATCATTGGTGGCGGCAAAAGACCTGCCGAACTTGTGCAAAGAATGTTACAAGAAGCAAAACTTGATAAAGGCGGCTATGCCGTAATTATTCCTTTTGCCAGTGCCGAACCCGACTCTGCTATCTTTTATGCCAAACAGCAGTTTTCCGAAAGGAATATACCTGTTTTGGCTATCCTGAACAGCCATTTATCAAAAAATGTTTTGGATAGTGTAAAAAATGCCAAACTCATCTATTTTACAGGTGGCGACCAAAACAAGCTAATGAAAACACTTCGGCAAACAGAACTCTATCAAGCTATTTGGCAGTGCTATCAGCAAGGTGGAATGATGGCGGGTACTTCGGCAGGTGCCGCCGTGATGAGCAAAAAAATGATTACAGGCAACGAAAAACGCTATCCTACTTACAGCCAAACTTTCCAAACCATTGAAGCCGAAAACATTGAGTTTGGCGAGGGAATGGGCTTTCTGGAAAAAACTATCATAGACCAACATTTTTTAGTGCGTAGCCGACACAATCGCTTACTTAGTGCAGTCATTGAATTTCCCGAATATCTTTGCGTAGGGATAGACGAAGCCACCGCTATTTTGGTACAAAACCATAACGCCGAAGTAGTAGGCACTTCCCAAGTGATTGTCTTTGAAAATCCTAAAAAAAGCAAAACCCAACAAGGTATAAAATTGGGTGCTAAAAACTTACGTGTTTCGGTATACGTAGCAGGTGAAAAGTTTAGGATTCGCTAAAAACTTCTTTTTTTCGCAAAAGCGACAAATACTCGGAAAAATTTTCGGGCATTTGTGGCTTTTTTCGTTTTTTTTACCTAACTTGGTAAAATAAAATATTAAGGAAACAGGATTTAGGATAGAATATTTAGACGGAGTAAAACTTTTCCCTCAAATTTTTGAACCTCTAACTTTTTGAACGCTAATAATTACAAAATTTTCTACAAACCATAAACTGCTTGCGATATGTTTGGTTGGCTGAAAAAAACAAAAAAAGAAGCAGAGGACGAAATCCCTGAAAAAGTTATAGAAAGCACCATAACCGAAATGGAAGAGGCTATTCGCAAAGAAATAGCTTCGCTGAATTTACTTGCCAAGAATTACAAAGCCATTCAAGAGAAAATCAATGAATTACAATACAAAGCCTACGATTTAGGCAAGGAAGCCCTCCGAGTTGTGAAACAAGGTAATAGCTTAGAAGCCAAAAACCTACTTAGCCATAAAGCCGACTGCGAACTACAAATAAAGGAGTATCAGGAAATTGCCAAAGAGATGGAAACCTCTATTCGCAAGCTGGAAAAGCAGGTTTCCAAAATGAAAGTGCAATTAGACCGCACCAAATCCAAAAAAGCTATTCTTGTGGCAGAATATGCCAACGCCCAAACCCAAAAAGAATTGGCTCAAAAATTACAAGAACTTGATATTCAAACAGATGTTTTTGAAACTTCTATCATTCAAACCCAAGTGGAAGCAGGTTTGCACGAGGACCCTCTGCTCAAAGAATTTGAAAACTTGGCAGTTTCTGATAATACCATAGAGAACTTGCAAAAAGAAGCAGAAGCCCAAGAACGAAAACTAAAAGAACAACAAGAACTGAACAAACAAAAATACTTGGAAACTATTGCGGGTAAGGACTTTTTCAAACCTACTCCCGCCAGCGATAAACAAAAAAATATTCAAGAAAACTTTTTCAAAGAAAACGCTACACAAAAAAAATCTCAAATCTTAGAACAATTCTGGGAAAAGCAAAGCGAAAGTAAAAACGAAAACCTTTTTGAGGACTTCTTTGGCAAAGAAGCAAGTAAAAAAACAATTTCAGAAACTAACCTTGATGACTTTTTTGATGAAAATAGCAATTTTTGCATAAATATTGATAGCTTTTTAGAGCAAAGCCAAAAAGAAAAAGTAATCCAAGATTTTTTTAGCGACAGCGAAGCAAAAGAACTTGCAGAAATTGAAAAATCTTTGCAAATGAACTATGAAAGCCCCCAAACAGACTTACAGAAAAAATTTGACGACTTTTTCAAGACAGAGCCAACAAGCAAAAGCGACAAGCAAAAACAAATTGATGATTTTTTCAAAAATACTTAAAACGCTGGCTTTCGGTCTTGTGAGTATAATCAGCATTTCTGCTTGTCAGAGAAGCATTGAGCCTGACGATAAACGGCTGGGATATGCTTATTTCCCTTTGGAAATCGGCAGATACCTTATTTACAATGTAGAAGAAAACACCTACCGAGTAGCTGATAGCGGCAGACCTCAAAGGCGTTTCTACCAACTCAAAGAAATTGTTACGGATACTTTTACCAATCTTTCAGGTGAAAAGCAGTTTGTTCTGGAACGCTATACACGCATAAGTTTTGATAGCCCTTGGCAAATAGATTCGGTATGGAGTGCTTTGCGTACAGGCTCACAGGCTATCAAATTTGAAAATAACGTGCCTTATATTAAACTTGTTTTTCCTACGGAAAACAACAAACGTTGGAACGGAAACGCCTACAACAACAAAGGCGAGCAAACCTATCGCATCACCGAGTACCGCAAACCCAAAACTTTTGGCGAACTTTCTTTCAGCAATACACTCAAAGTAGAAATGGGCAACGACTCCAGTTTGGTTTCGCATATTCAAAGAGAAGAAATTTTTGCTCTTGATGTCGGCTTGATATACTTGTTTCGTAAAAATATTCGTTATTTTTCTAATCCACCAAATTTGGGTTTAGGACGCATAGAATCTGGCAAGGTTGAAAAATTTACTATCATAGACTATGGCAAAGAATAAAATACTCACCTTGGGGTTAGTCTTTGTGCTAAATGCTTATGCTTTTGCACAAGAGAAAAAATTTTACTTTATCCCTTTTAAGGATAAAAGCGGTACCCCCTACCAAATTGGCAATCCTTCGGCTTTTTTGAGCCCTAAAGCCACTCAAAAAAAGCAAAAATGGAATATAGCCATTACCGAAGAAGATTTACCCGTTAATCCTACTTATATCAGTCAGGTAAAAAGTGCAGGAGCAAGCATACAATATGCAAGCAAGTGGCTTAATGGGGTGGTGGCTCTTTGCAACGAAACTCAACTCAATAATATCAAAAACCTCGCCTTCGTAAAAACAGAGGGCATCAAAGTTATCAAGCCCAAACCTACTACCGAAAGCGAAAGACAAAAAAATGGCAAACGTAACTACAAATTTGCAGAAAGCAAAGAAAGCACATTTACCAAAGACTTTGGTGCTGAAAGCAAAGATTATGGCTATTCCTTTACACAAATTCAGCAAATAGGAGCAGATGTAATGCACCGCAAAGGCTTTTTTGGTGAAGGCATTGTTATCGCTGTTTTTGACTCGGGCTTTTCGGAAGCAGATAAACAGACCTATTTCCGACATCTCTTTGAAAATGGACAAATTCTTGGTACTTATGATTTTGTAATGAACGAACCTTCTGTTTTTGAAGATGATAACCACGGTAGAATGGTACTTTCTTGCATTGCCGCTTGGCAAAAAGGAGAAATGATAGGTACTGCCCCCAAGGCTCAATTTTATCTGTTTCGTACCGAAGATACTTCCAGCGAATACCAAATTGAAGAATACAATTGGCTTGCCGCCGCCGAAAAAGCTGATAGTTTGGGAGTAGATATTATTAGTTCCTCTTTGGGCTACAACAAATTTGATGATAATAGTACCAGCTATACTTTGGAAAATATGGACGGCAAAACGGCTATTTCTACCATTGCCGCCGAAAAAGCCGCTCAAAAAGGAATAGTGGTAGTTACCAGTGCAGGCAACGAGGGTGGAAGCACTTGGAACAAAATTACTGCTCCTGCCGATGCCGCCTCTGTATTGAGCATTGGTGCTGTCAGCAGTCGTGGAACAATAGCCTTTTTCAGCTCGCAAGGATATACTGCCGATGGCAGAGTAAAACCTGATGTTTTGGCAATGGGAAGCAATACCGTTGTAGGAGCAAACGATAGCAAAACAACAACGTCCAGTGGTACATCTTTTGCCTGTCCGCTTGCAGCAGGTTTGGTTGCAGGTTTTTGGCAAGCCAATCCACAACTTTCGCCTAAGCAAGTGGTAGAATACATCAGACGCTCGGGAAACCAATACGATACCCCTGACCCTGTTCACGGATACGGCATTATGAGTTTTGTTCGTGCCGATTATCTTGCCAAAAAAGAAACTACCCCCAATGGTATTATGACAGGACAAAATCCTGATGAAATTACACTTTACCCCAACCCTTTTCGTAAAAATACTACCGATAGCATTCCTCGCATTGCGTGGGGAGCAAGCTATCAGGGTAAAAATATTGAAATTCAAGTTTTCAACCTAAAAGGTAAAAAAGTTTTCAAAGCAACCGCTAAAAATGTTGAGGCAGAAACTATCTTGCCTGATGTAGGCAAACTACCCGCAGGCGAGTATATCCTGACTATTTCGCCCAATTATAGCAGTAAGCCCTCTTGGAAAATTGTTGTAGAATAGCAATGCAAGAAAATCTGCACATTACTTTTATTCAAAGCCATTTGCATTGGGAAAATATTACAGCAAATTTGGCAATGTTTGAGGAAAAAATAGCTTTTCTGCCTCAAAAAACGGATATTATTATCTTGCCTGAAATGTTCAGCACAGGCTTTACAATGAATGCCTCACCACTTGCCGAATTTATGAACCAAAATACTTGCAAGTGGCTACAAAAACAAGCCGAAAAAACGCAAGCTGTACTGGTGGCAAGTGCTATCATCAAAGAAAACAATCGTTTCTATAATCGTCTGCTTTGGGTAGAGCCTTCGGGAAGTATAGATTTTTATGATAAAAGGCACTTGTTTAGCTTTGCAGGAGAAGATAAAGTTTTTACAGCAGGCACGAAAAAAATTATCAAAACTTGGAAAGGCTGGAATATATGCCCACTGATTTGCTACGATTTGCGTTTTCCTGTTTGGAGCAGAAATGTAAATTTAGCTTATGATTTGCTCATCTATGTTGCCAACTGGCCTAACCCACGCCTGCGTGCTTGGGACGTGCTACTGCAAGCAAGAGCTATTGAAAATCAAGCCTACTGCATTGGTGTAAATAGAGCAGGCACCGACGGCAATGGCTTACCCTATTACGGAAACTCTGCCGTGTATGACTTCAAAGGGGAAACCCTTGCCAAAGTTGAAAATGGCGAGGAAAAAGCTGTGCAAATCGTTTTAGATAAAAACTCTTTGCAAGAATATCGCCAAAAATTTACGGCATACCTTGATGCTGATGCTTTTGAAATATTAGAAAAAAGAGAGCAGACGCAAGAAAAAAAGATATAGAAATGTTTCCCTTGCTTTTACATATCCAAACCGCTTGGCAAGCCTTGCAAGGCAGAAAGCTTAGAGCCTTTTTGGCGGCTTTGGGTGTAACCTTTGCCGTAGCTTCAATGGTTGCTATTTTAGCAATTAGCAAAGGTTCTCAAAAAGAATTGGAGCAAGAAATGCAACTCATTGGAGCTAATACAATTATCATTACTCCCACAGCAGAAAAGAAAAATTTTACTAAAAATTCGCGTGGTTTGTGCTTGCAAGATGCCGAAAATATTGCCCAAACCTATCCAAATTTAAGTTTTATCAGCCCTGAAATTCACCTGAAAACGATTGCCTCTTCGCAAAGTAAGTGGATAAATACAGATTTGTATGGTGTAAAAAATGACTACTTCCAGATGCTCAAACTTTCTTGCCAGAAAGGCGGATTTTTCAACATCTATCAAATTCAAAACTTATTGCCTGTGTGTGTAATTGGAGCATCTTTGGAAAAAAAACTTTTTGGCGGTGCTTCGGCTTTGGGTAAATACATTCGCCTTGATGACCAATGGTTTAAGGTAATTGGAGTTATTCAAACGCAATATAGCTCCCAAAATATTGCAGAAAATTTAGGTATTCATTCCACTAACCTTTCAGTGTATATTCCCATAGAAAGCCTTGTGCATCGTTTTTCCTATAAAAAATTCATTCAAGTTTCGGGTAATCTTACCCATCAATTACACAGGATTGTAGTGCAAGTAAGTGAAAATAGCCAACTGCTCAAAACTGCCGAAAGTTTGCAAAGAACTTTTCTTCGCTTGCACGCAGGACAAAATGATGTGGAAATTATTGTACCTGAACAAATTTTGAAAGAAAAGCAAAAAACGCAACGTATGCTCACACAACTTTTAGGAGCAGTTACAGGCATAGCCTTGCTGATTGGCGGTATTGGCATTATGAACATAATGCTTACTGCGGTGCTGGAACGGCTCAAAGAAATTGGTATTCGCAAAGCCGTAGGAGCCAAGCAAAGCGATATTCATTTGCAATTTCTTTTTGAAAGTGTGTTTATTTGTTTTTTGGGCGGATTAGTAGGTTTGATTTTCGGGTATCTACTTTCTTTTCTACTTCATAGTCAAATGCAAGTTAGCATAGCTTTTGATTGGCAAGGGATACTTGTTGTGATGTTTGTTCCTATTGCCATAGGCATTGTTTTTGGTTGGTATCCTGCTCGCAAAGCCGCCTTACAAGCCCCTGCCGAGCTATTGCATAATGAATAACTATGGGAAACAGGAAAAAAGATACAGGAAGCAGGATATTAGATTCAGGACGGCACAAGAAAAAAAGCCCCAAATTTCACTCAGTATCAAACTTTTTGCACTTTTAAGTGCAAAATTTACTTTTTACTTGTATTTTGCATAACGTCCTTTGTACCTTCTGCCATTATCGCGATTATCGCCAAATTTGCGGGCAATGCCAATATTATACACAAATCCGCTGTATGTGAATAAATCGGTACGGCTACGAGTGCCATTCATTGTAAAGCCCAGACGCTCTTCGTCAGGCGAAAGCACATAAGGACTTTCGTGTATGTTTTCTTGTGTAATGCGGAAACGGCTGTATTTATTCAAAATAAACAAATAGCCTATATCGGCACGAAGCATCCAGCCCGGCGAAATAGGAAGCGAAATACTCAGACGAGGCTTTATACCCGATGCCTGATTGCGTAAGTAGAAATTAAGATTTGCCCTTCTTTCGTAAATTGCATCAACCATTGCAATTTGACGAGCATTCTCGGGAAAATTGTATGAACCAATTTTGAACTGATTGAAAAGCCAAACAAAATCAACAGCAGGACGTATGGTCAGAAGTCGCTCGTTTTCGTAGTAAGTCAGTTCAAAGTTCCAACCGCCGCCTACTTCTACACTATTTAGAAATGGATTGGTAAAAATGCCATCAAAACGGATTTCACCAAAAAAACCTTTTGTAAAACCTGCTTCCAAGGCAAAATTCGCATTGAAAGCTATACTGCTCCCCCCTTTGAAAGTAGCCGCTGTGATATTTTCCTGATTCAGAAAAAGTGTATCGGTATCGGGGTGGTCGTAATTGAGAGCAAAAAGTGTGGGTGTCATCGCCAATTGTTTTGCCCCCAAAGATAACTGCACCGCCCAATAGGCTCTCGGCTCTTGGTAAGAGCGTTGGGGCAACCACTTACGCTTGGGCAATTGAGCTTGGGCAGAAAGCACAAGCAAACAAACAACTACCACAATGCCTAAAACTCTAAAAATTGTTTTCATTTATGCTTGATTTTGAGCAAATCGGCTTTTTTTATAGCCATAGTTGAAGTAGAAAATTAGCCCCAAAGCCAGCCAAACTACAAAACCTATCCAGTTGGCAATACCTATTTCAGACATCAAATAAAAATTTACAAGTAAGCCCAAAACGGGTATCAGCGAAAGATTTTTTCTCCAAGAAAGCCAACTCATTATTACACACATTGCTAAAAACACCCACAAAGGCAACCGCTCAAAAAATAATTTGAGAGCAGATTTTTCTTGCTCTGCTTTCAAAGTTTCTTTCAGCGTAGTAATTGCCATTTTTATTTCGTTGGTTTCATTTTGGGCAAGTTCAGTTTGCTTGCTGGCAAGTTCTTTTTGTAAAGTTTCAACCCGAAAAGCATTGCTAAATGTAAAAAAGTCCTTCATTGGCTCAGTATTCCAAAGCCAAGCTAATGCAAAGCCCGCTACAAAAAGCACAGGTACAATAAACTTGGCATTGAAATAAGGCACTTTGAAGCGTGCTTTTTCAATTTGCTCTCTACCTTTGGCTGTATTTTGCAAAATCAGAACACCGCCACACACAAGTACAAAAGCAAAAAGTGTTCCGATACTTGTCAAATCTACCACAAAATCAATATTGATAAAAGGCGTGGGCAAAGCTACTAGAAGTCCTGCTATGATAGTTGCAAAAGAAGGTGTATGAAAGCGAGGGTGTATTTTGGCAAAAACAGGTGGCATTAGTCCGTCACGGCTCATAGTCATCCAGATACGGGGCTGTCCGAGTTGGAACACCAGTAGAACGCTGGTCATTGCAAAAACGGCACTTACCGCTACTATCCCCGAAAGAAAATCCATTTTGAGAAAATGAAACATATCGGCAAGGGGGTCTTCGGAATTGAGTTGCGTGTAGTTCATTACCCCTGTAAGCACCAAAGTAAGACTCACATACAAAATAGTGGAAATCACTACGGAAAGTATCATTGCTTTGGGTAAATCTCTTTGTGGGTTTTTACACTCTTCGGCAGTGGTAGAAATGGCATCAAAACCTATGTAAGAAAAGAAAATCGCCGCTATTCCTTGCAAAACACCTTCCACTCCATTAGGAGCAAAAGGCGACCAATTTTTTGGATTTACATAAAACATTCCTACCAGCACCACCAAAATTACTACCAAAACTTTCACTGCTACCATTATATTGCTGGCAGTTTTGGATTCTTTAATGCCCACATAAGCAAGTGCAGAAACCAGCACTACACTCAAAAAGGCAGGGAGGTCTAAAATAACTTTCAACCCACCAATTTCGGGGGCATTTTTCCAAGCAAGATAGCCTTCTCGCAAACTGGAAGAGATTTTATCCAGAGGTACTCCTTGGGCAAGGTCTTTGGAAACCTGCTCAAAAGCCTCTTTAGCTCCGCCATAGTTGGTGGAAAGATACGCAGGGAAATCTATTCCAAAGCCCTGCAAAAAGCCCGTAAAATAGCCCGACCAAGAAATGGCTACCACAATATTACCCACCGAATACTCCAAAATCAGAGCCCAGCCGATAATCCACGCTACCAATTCGCCGAAGGTAGCATAAGAATACGTATACGCACTTCCGCTCACGGGAATAAGCGAAGCGAATTGAGCATAACACAAAGCCGAAAAAATACAGGCTACCGCTACAAATATGAAAAGCAATGAAACCGCAGGACCTCCGTTATAGGACGCTTTCCCGATAGTTGCAAAAATTCCCGCCCCTATGATTGCCGCAATACCAAGCGAAGTAAGGTCAAAAAGTCCAAGTTCTTTGCTCAGACCTGCTCCGTGTTCGCCTTCACCAAAACCTTGCTGAACATCTGAAAGTATCTGCTCAATGCTTTTTTTACGAAAAAGTTGTTTCATTAGACTTCAATTTTGGTGTAAAAAATTTCAAAACGGAAAAATAAAAAAATCTTGAATAGCTTGCTAAAAATTTCACAGAAAAACGAAAAATTTGTTTTGCAACAACAAAGTCGCTGGTTCCTGAAAGATTTGATATTTCAAGTTTCAAGCATTAGAAATAATCTGTCCAACATTTTGTTTCTTGCCGCCTGTTTCTTTACTCTGATGTACTATCTCCAATTAGGCTTCAAAAAATTCTTCTCTGAAATTGATAAGAAAAACCTCTTTTTCTCCTCTGGTAATAGCCGTATAAAGCCAACGCAAAAATTCAATATTTATCATTTCCTCCGTCATAAAGCCTTGCTCTACAAATACAATTTTCCATTGTCCCCCTTGCGATTTGTGGCAAGTGATAGCATAAGCAAATTTAATTTGCAAAGCGTTTAGATAAGGATTATCTTTCAGCAATTCCAACTGATAGCGTTTATTGCCTACGTCTTTGTATTCTTCGGCTACCGCTTGGTGCAGTTTATCGTACTCTTCGGCAGAAAGCGAAGGCGTTTCTGAATAAAGGGTGTTCAGAATTACTTTTGCTTCAAAAGGTTCGCCTTCATAATCCAATAGCTCCAAAACCATTGTAGCAAAGCGAAAACCATATTTTTCTTCGGTATCTTCTATGCTACGAACTTTTACCATATCACCATTTGCCAAAAAACCATTGATGCCATTTTCGGCAAGTACAAAATAATTGTTCTTGACAATCATCAAGTAATCGCCTGCTTCTATTTCACTTTCCATAAATCGGATATTTCGGCGAATGTAGCGATTGAAATTATTGGCATTCTTGTTGGAACGACAAAGCACAATGGTTTCATCTAATCCATACTTTTTGTAGGCGTATCGTAAGCCGTCCTCTAATTTTTCGTAAGTCATTCGGTAAAAATCAGGACAACCTTTGGTTTTCAGAGCCAATTGAAGGCTATTTTCACGCAAAAGGTTGCGTATGTTCGTTGCATTATACAGAATGCCCGAATTTTCGGCTTGCCGCATTACTTGGGTAAATTCACAGAAAAAAACTTGCAGTTTGTATTTTTGCTCCAAAAAATCTTTGTCTAAGGCTACGCTGGTATTTTCGCCCACAGGTGGAAGTTGGGCAACATCACCTACCAAAATTAGTTTGTTTCCTGCTTCAGGACGAGCAAAAATAAAAGTTATCAAATCGTCCAGAAGGCTTTTTTTGCCCGTAACAGGCTTATCAGAAATCATTGAGGCTTCATCAACAATGTAAATTGTATCTTCGGCGGTATTTTTGACAAGTTTGAACACAAACCTCCCCTGACGTGTATCTACTTGTTGATAAATTTTTCGGTGAATGGTAGAAGCCCTTTTGCTTGCATAACGCCCCAATACTTTGGCGGCTCTACCCGTGGGGGCTAAAAGAGCCGTTTTGTAACCAAGTTGTGAAGCTACTTTTACAAAAGTGCTGACCATCAATGTTTTACCTGTACCCGCATAGCCACGCAAAAGAATAGTAGGTTTGGGGTGGTCGGTTTGCAAAAATTTTTCTAAAATGCCAACAAAATCTTGTTGCTGGGGTGTAAGTTCTACGGAAAGTGTTTTGGCAAATAATTTTTGAACCGACATAGCAAAATTTCACAAAAGGTTAAAACAATTTTTCGCTGAAAGCTATTTATTTTTTGTTAATTTCGCCCCAATTTACACACCAAAATTGAAGCGTATGAAGGCATTTTTAGGGTTTGGACTGCTGTTCCTTTCATTTTTTTCATTTGCTCAAAGAGGCAATTTATGGGTAAAAAACTATCGCCTCAACTTCACTCCCCAAGTTACAGAGGTTGCCCAAGATAAGCAAGGAATTTTGTATTTTGCCCACTCCGAAGGTATCCTGATGTACGATGGCTTTGTTTGGGAGAACCTGCCTCTTTCATTTAGTCCACACACCATAGCTTTTGGCTCGGAAGGAGAGCTTTGGGTGGCAGGCAAAGGTTCTATCAGCAGAGGTGTTTTGGATAAAGCCCGAAAGTGGCAATTTGAGCCTATCGCTAATCAGGATTTTGAAAAAGAACTGGGTACTTTCAAAAGTATTTTTGTTCAAGAAAAGCAGGTATATTTTTACAGCGATAAAGCTCTCTGTAAGTGGAACGGCACAAGTCTGGAAACCCTTTTCTTGCAAGAAAATGGCGAAATGCAAGGCTGGTGCTTTCTCAATGGTGAAATTTTTTTGAACATAGCTGAAAAAGGGCTTTGCAAGCTCAATGGCAAAAATCTTGTCCCTATTCACAACGATTTTGCGGAAAAATATATTCAAAATTTTGTTTCTCTTGATAAAAACCACCTTCTGCTTGCCTGCGACGATAACCTTCTCTGGATTTTTGACGGCAAAAGTTTTGATACCTACTCCAACTTTGCAAGCAATTACCTAAACGAAAACCTTTTAGAGAAAATCACCCAACTTTCTGAAAATGAATGGGTAATTTCTACACTTGCAGGAGGCTCACTTATTTTGAACAAACAGGATAGAAGCATTCGTTACATCATCAACCAAGAAACAGGGCTTGCCGACAACGAAATCTCTGCGGTTTTTGTAGATAACCAAAAAGATATTTGGCTTTGCCATACCGAAGGAATTTCCAAAGTTTCTACACATCTGCCTGTGTATAGTTTTTCGCATTATCCAACCCTTGAAGGCAAACCAACCACTATTTTTAAGCAAAAAGATTTGCTCTACGTGGGTACCAATGCAGGGCTATTCTACCTAAACCGAAGCAATAAAGATGATGTTTCAGGGCAAGTAGCCCAAGAAAAACAACGCCAAATGCAAATTTTAGCTTGGGAGCAAGCCCGCCAAAGAGCTAAACAAAAAAAGAAAAAAGGCTTAAAAAACCTCTTATCCCAAATTTCTATACAGAAAAAAGACGAAAAGCCCAAAAATGAAACCAAAGTTGTTACCGTTGTAGTAGAAGCAAACGTATATGACTATAACTACAGCAATTTCCTTTTGGAGCAAATCCCCTTTAACTTTCGCAAAATTTCAGGCATTGATAGTAAATGCAAACAACTTATTGATTTTCAAGGTCATCTGATTGCTCTTACTGGTACTGGACTATACGAAGTTACCTTCGGAACGGCAAAAAGTATTTTAGAAGACAAAACTATTCAGTATCTTGAAGTTGCAGAAACCAATCCTAACATTTTGTACGTGTGCAGTAGTAAAGGATTTTTCTATCTGCTTAAAAATGGAGATAGCTGGTCCGAACCACAATGGATAAGTGGCTTGCAAGGCTTTGTATTCAACTGCTCGCAGTACGAAAAACATCTCTGGCTCGCAGGACAAGGCAAAATATGGAAACTTGAACTCTCGCAAGCAGGAGTGCCTACCAAAATAAAAGCTACTTACACTTTGGAAAAAAACAGCAATATGCGTATGTATACGCGTGTTGTGCAAAAAAACCTTCTTTTCTTTTCCAATAAAATTGTTTTAGAAAAAACAAATTTAGCTTTTGACTTATTCTTGCCTTCTGAAAAATATGGCTCACTCAAATTAGGGGAAGCCAATTTATTTTTTGGTCATAATAAGCAGATTTGGGCTTTTCAAGAACAAAACTGGCAAGAATTGAATGTTTCCCAAGCCAATCCTGCTACTCGCTTTCTTTCGGTACTTAGCGAGGTACAAGATGTTTTTCAAGATGCAAACGGACACCTGTGGGTGGCTACAGCCTCGGGAGTTTTTTGGATAAATGCTTTGGAAGCAAAAAAAGAGGAGAAAGAGCCTAATCTTTTTGTCAGACAAATTGAAGGTAACGATAATCTTTTGAGCTTGGAAAATGCTATTATTCAAAGCGATAACGAAGGGCAAAAGGTAAGCATCAGAGTAGCCTCACCCTTTTTTATTGGTGAAGAGAACACACAAATTCAGTATCGTTTGAAAGGACTTGATGATAACGACGAGTGGTCGGAGTGGCGAAATCAATCCCTGATTGAGTTTCCTTTTCTTCCCAATGGTAACTATGAACTGCAAATACGCTCTCGGAATGCAATGGGTACCGTGAGCAATGTATATCATTTCCCTTTTCTTGTGAAAGCCCCCTTTTGGCAGACTTGGTGGTTTTACCTCATACAAATTGGGGTAATGATAGGCTTGCTTTTGGCGGCTGTTATTTACAACCAACGTGGGGCAGAGTCGCGAGTAGCGTCTGTTATTACGCTTGTTGCAATTATTACGGTTTTTGAGTTCATCATTTTGCTTTTAGAGCCTGTCATTGATAATTTTGTGGGTGGAGTGTTTATTTTCAAGCTCATAATGAATACTCTTTTGGCAGTTTCGCTAGTGCCTCTGGAAAAGAAAGTTCGCACCTATTTGCAAAATAGTGAATATCTTGAAAAATTGGCTCGCAAATTGGGCTTCCGCAGACCTATCAGCGAATATTTCAACGTAAATCAGCTGAAAGAACTTGCCAAAAATCGCAGGCAAGGGTAGTTTTTTTGATAGCTTGAGGCTATTAGAAATTAGATACAGGAGGCAAGAAATAGGATTTTAGACAATAGTATTTGGCAAAAATATTGTAAATAAAACTTCTCCCAAGAAGCAAATTTTTTTGAACCTAAAAATTACACCTTTTTACAAGTTGAGCCAATAAGTAGCTTTCAGCACTACAAAACGGCTTTTTATAGAAAAATCTTGTGGTAAGTAGTTATCGGTATAAACCAAAAACACGTCTGAAACAGGGGCAAAACGCCATTGCAAACGCCCATTCAGATTTACATTTTCGGTTTGGGTATTGTATTGTAGAAAAATGGTAAGAAAAAGATTCGTAGTAAAAGAAACATCTGTACGCAAGTTGAGCAGTACCAAATCAGCAGAATTGTAGCCTTCAGGCAAACGAATATGGCGATAGTCTGCCTCTAAGCCGATTTGTCCGAAAGGCTGAAAGCGATAGGTAATAGAAGCATAAGGAGCCAGCTGTTTGCCATTGTAATACTCTCCCCCCTCAAAAGCAAAACTATACACCAAGAGTTTGCGTCTATCGGAACGATAAAATACATCAAAATAATTGTTGGTAAATTCCGAACCCGTAGGCAAACGATTGCCTCCTGTATTGGTGGGGTCAAAAGGGAAAAATAAACGAGTATAAGTATTGCGAAAAGATGTAGAGAAAAAAGCAGTATTTTGGAAAAGAATATTGCCCGAAATAGAATTGTTCCTATCATTGAGTTGCCACTGCGTATCCCAATAGAAATTGTTGTATTGTGTAAATTGAATACGTGCAATTTTTTTACTCCATTTCCCTTTTGGGAAAAAATTGCGTGTAGCAAGCGGTTCAAAGCGGTACAAGTCGTTGCGAGGCACAAAGCCTATATCATTGATTTGATAATTTTTGCCTACATACTCGTGATTCCAAGCTATGCTCCAATTAGGCGTAGTATAGTTGATATAAGCGGCGTGAGCAAATTGTTCTTTCTGCGGATTAGGACTAATTTGCTGATGATAAAAAATTTTGCCATTCCATCGGTTATCTACTGAAAGAATATTGTAATCTATCCCTACCAAACGATTGAAGTTTTGGTTATTGAAGGAAAAATCCGAGAGGGTATCGGCAGTACGTTGGCGATTTACAAAAATACCTGCAATGTTTGAGCGTTTGAATACGGTTCTCTGTACTGCCGCCACGGTGAAATTATCGCCATAAATTCCTCTATCTTTTTGGTTGGCGGTTTGCATATTCAAAAGACCAATACGCCAATACTCGTTGGTCTTACCGCTCAATCTTGCCCCATACAAAATAGGGTTTTGTACTATGGTTTTAGAAATAGTATCAAAGCCAATGCCAATACGGCGAGAAAAAAACGGACGGATACGACTAAATCCGAAACGAGCAAATAAATCAGCATTTTCAAGGAAAAACTGCCTGCGTTCAGGGAAAAAGATTTCAAATCTATCTAAATTAGTTACCTGTCTATCTACTTCTACCTGCGAAAAATCAGGATTGAGTGTAAGGTCTAAATTGAGTGAAGGGCTAACAGCAATTTTGGCATCTGCCCCCGCATTTGCTCCTATTTTTTTGTTTTGTGTAACATAATTTTCGCTAATATTGCCCGTAACATAAGGAATAACCGCCACATTCGCTCCTGGGGCAGGCAAAGGCTCTTCAAATTTGAGCTTTCCTACAAAACCCAGATTGGTTATTCTGAAATTTCTACCCACAGGCACCCACGTAGAAATTTCGTTTTCTACACGGCTACTGCGAGCAAAATTGATATTCCATTCACCAGCATTTTTTTTGTAACGTAAAGTTTTGAGAGGTATAGCCATTTCTACAATCCACTTATCTTCATACTGCCTCACTTCCGAATACCATTTATTATCCCAATCGGCACTAATACTGAATACCCCTCCATCAGAGATAAGTCCTTCGTATTGTACGTTGTAAGGGCTTACCAAGAACGCAAAGCCGTTGGTTTTATCTTGAAAAGTATCTATGAAAACAGCAAAATAATCGTTATCATCTTTGCCAAAATCTCTACGCAAAGAAGTAACTACATACGTGCCTTTGGGCTGATAGCAGACCGCCGCAACGTAAAAGAAGTTTTTATCAAAAGCAGTAAAAACTTCGGTTTGCAGTTTGGCAAAAGATGTATCGTAAGGGAAATTTTGAAAAAAGTTGGTAATCTTAGGGCTTTGAAGCCAAGTATCTTCATTCAACCTGCCATCTAACTCAATACTTCCTTTTGCTCTGACAGCCTGCAACTGATAGGTAAATTGCTTTTGAGCAAGTAACGAAAAACTACAAAAAATAACGAAAAAAGCAGATAGTACAATTTTCACAGAATTTGTTTTTTTAGGAGTATAAACGTTTGGAACAATGATAAATTTCATTATTTTCAAATCATTTCAAACCCCAAGTATTTGAAGGAACGAAATTAGCGAAAAAAAGTTGTTTGCAAAGGCAATTTTTTTTAATTTTGCACGTCTTTTTACAAAAATCGTTAAAATCTTTATGAAAAAAGTTGTATTAAGTGTAATGCTGGCTACCTCTCTTGGCTTTTTTTCTTGTGAAAAAAACACTAAAAACCAAGAAAATGGCAATAGCCAACCCAATGCAACTGCTACAAACCCACAAAACACAAGCAACAGCCAAGAGCAACCCAAAGCCTCTATCAAGTTTGCAGTTACAGAATACGACTTTGGGGAAGTAAATGAAGGTGAAAAAGTAAAATATGCTTTCAAATTCACCAATGACGGCAAGAATCCGCTTATTATTCAAGATGCTAAACCTTCTTGCGGCTGTACGGTGCCTACTTATTCCAAAGACCCCGTAGCTCCCGGTGGCTCGGGCGAAATTATTGCAGAGTTTGATAGCAACGGCAGACCCGGTGAGGTTAATAAAACTATCACTATTACAGCCAATACTGAACCTACTACTACCGTGCTTTACTTGAAAGGAAAAGTAAAAGGTAAAAATCCGCAAGTGCAAGATTTGAGCCAAATGAAAGGTCCCGTGAAGCAATAAAATTCTTTTCAATACTCTGTACTAAATACTTACTACTCAATACTCAATACTCTGTACTCATTACCCAAATACTATGTTAGAAACCTTATTTTTACAATCGCAAACAGGCTCACAAGGCGGTAGCTCGGCAATGAGCCTTGTTTTTATGATAGGTATTTTTGCGGTGTTTTATTTCTTTATGATACGCCCCCAACAAAAACGCCAAAAAGAGCAGATGAAATTTCGTGATACAGTAAAACGTGGCGATAAAATTGTTACGATTGGGGGTATTCACGGCAAAATTGCAGAAGTAAGCAAAGATACCATTGTGCTGGAAATTGATAAAGGCGTGAAAATCACTTTGGAAAAGAACGCTATTTCAATGGAAGGAACTAAACGCTACGAAAGCGATAACGCCAAAAATGTAAGCAAAAGCGAAGAAGTTGCTGAAAGCAATTAAATTTTAAATTGCTTTTCTACTCAAATCCAATCATCAAACCTACATTAAAGGCTTGCATTGCATCTCCATAGCGAAATTTCCAAGCTATACTGGGAGCAATGACAAGGTGTTTTTTGTTACTAAAACGAAACTGAATACCTGCTTCCAAAAGTGCTTTGAGTTCGTTTTTATCCAAAATATCGGGACGATATTCAAAAGAAGCAGGGTAAATATAGGGGCTAATTTTGTTATATTTTCCCCCGAAATGAAGTTGTACGCCTTCGGGAATGATAATAGGTAAAATGACAAGCCCCAAAATATCTTGAACAATATTGCCTGAAATAAGCACAAATCCGCCTCCACCCTGCACAACAGCGTGTGTCATCAAGCCACCTAAACCATAATGTAGCATTAACTTTTTATCAGGATTGACCCCAAACATCAAACGATTGTTCAAACTTACTTTTCTGCCAACAAAATATTGAAAAGCCAAGCCATACATTGTGCGTCTTGCGAGCTGAGAATAATAAAAATCTTGCGATGCCACAAGCCCAAAAGTAACCTTCCTGATACTGGAATACTCCTCTGCCTCCTCCTCTTGAGCAAAGGCTTGAAAAATAGACAGGAAAGCAATGAAAAGTAAAACTTTACGCATAACGAAAACGATAATACATTTGGTACAGCCAAGAAAGATTGACTTTCTTTTCTGCAAGATACAGAATAGTTGTTGTAAAGCAATTTTTGTACCCAAGTAAATTTTTGTTTTTCAAAAAGTTAGCATATTGCTCTACAAGTTCAAAATTTTCGCTAAAATAGCATTGCCGTAAGTGGTAGTGTGCATTACGAGCCAGTGCCCGAAAATCCGCTTCGGTTTTGCAATAGGTATATGCCTTTTCCAATACTTTTAATGTAGATTTCAGTAAAATATTTTGTCTTTTCTGATAAAACCTTTGCGAAAGCGAATTTTGATGTTTGCGGTAAAGTGTAGTTACTTCATCAAGATAAGCAAAATCATAATTTTGTGAAGCTCGCACCCATATATCAAAATCTTCGTAAGCCAAACTTTCGTCATAGCCACCCAAATCTTCCAACATGCTTTTACGAAACATCATTGTAGGCGGACAAATGAAATATTTTTCTAAGACTGCTCTGAAAAAATTTTCTTTCGGAACTTTTACTTTGGCTTTGCCCTGCGTATCAACAGGATAGTGATGTTTCAAAAGTTTACCTTTTTCGTCAATGATTTGGGCATTGCTGAAAATCAAGCCTACTTGGGTAGATTGTTTTTCAAAAAAATTTACTTGCTGTTCTAATCTGCGGGGAAGCATTACATCATCAAGGGCAAAATCTACAACATATTTACCCTCTGCGAGTGCGAGTGCTTGGTTGAAAGAAACGCAATTCCCTTGATTTTTTTCGTGGAAAATGCAGGCTTTTACTTTTTGGCAAGGATTTTGCGAAAGGAATTGGCGGATAATTTCAGGGCTATTATCCGAGCTGGCATCATCAACAACAATTACTTCCCAATACTGAAAACTTTGTTTCCATAAAGATTGTAAAGCCATTTCTATAAAAGGAGCGTGATTGTAGCTTAAAGCAATTACCGAAACCAAAGGAGTATTCATAGAGAGAAAAGAGCTTTTGGTCAAATGAAAAACCGCTTTCGTCAAAAACTAATTGTAAAATTATTTGGAATAAACTATTTTTGAAACGTAAATGTAAGAAAAGCTATGGAAACACAAATGTATTTAATGATTGGAATTGTGATGTTTGTAGCAGGGCTTTTTGTAGCTCTGAGCCGAAAAAATGCTATTATGGTATTGGTAGGCATAGAACTGATGCTCAATGCTTCCAATTTGAACCTACTTGCTTTCAGCTATTTGTACGAAAACTTGCAAGGACAGCTATTTTCACTTTTTGTAATCGTGATTGCCGCCGCTGAAATTGCCGTAGCATTGGCTATTATCGTAAAATTGTATCAATACTTCAAGAATACCGATATAGATATGTTTCAGACTTTGCACAGTTAAACACACCTGAACCTATGTTACTAACCTGCTCACAAGGCAGGTTTTTTGTTTTTAAGAAAATTTACACCAAAAAAAACACTTTTACAACCTCATCTTGCAAATCCCGAAAATCATTGCAATCCCAATATATTTTCTGCAGAAGTTTCTGTATTCTCTACACCCAATAATTTACACCAAAAAAACACTTTTACAACCTCATCTTGAAAATCCTGAAAATCATTGTAATCCTGATATATTTTCAGCGGAAGTTTCTGTCTGTAATGTTTCTGGGGAGCTTTCGGACTTTGGGAAAAATTTTTTCTGAAATAAAATAATACTCACTACTCCCACAAAAATAGAGCTATCGGCTATATTAAAAATAGGAAAAGCAAAGTATGTGCCTCCCAGCAGAGGTATCCATTCGGGTAAAATTCCCTGCCAGAAATCGGTGAAAATCATATCTATTACTTGTCCGTGCAAAAAGGCAAAAGGGGCATCTGCGGGAAGATTATTTTTAAGAAAAATACCATAAAACATACTATCTAGTACATTACCCAATGCTCCTGCAATGATGAGCGTCATAGAAACCTGCAAACCCCAATGAACCTGCCTATCTATCTGACGTTTGAGATAGATAGAAAGAGCCACCACTGCAATAATTCTAAAAGCTGAAAGCACAATTTTGCCATAAGGAGGTGGCAAAAGTATGCCAAAAGCCATTCCGGGATTTAAGGTATAGTGAATTTTAAGCCATTTCAAGCCTGTAACGTTGAAAAGAACAAATTCCTCGCCAAGGTGCATATTTGCATATACCCAAAGTTTGGAGCTTTGGTCTATGATTAGCACCAATAAAGCTATCAAAATAAACTTAAAATAACGCATAAGTTTGCCATTAGAACCGCAAAGGTAAAGTTTTTTAGGACTTTGGGCAAAGAAGTTCGCAAATTATTTACATTAGCAGGCTTTTGGGTAAATTGTGAAAAATGGTTAGCTCAAAAAAATCAAACAAGTTTTTTGTTCAAAAAATTTTTTTTCTTACATTTGTTGTAAATTTGAGTAGCTATTGATTTGCTTCTCTTACTCAATAGACTTATACATTTCTGTTGTAACCAATTAAAAATATTTAGCTTCTGATAGTTTTCCAACTTTTAAGCTTTTTTCTAAAAATTGAGAGTATAAGTCTTTGTCTCACCTTAAAAATTAAAATTATGAGATTTCTCTGCAACTTGGGAATTTGTGTTGTTATTGTCTTGATTTCCCATTCCATTTTGGCACAAGATAAAAAATTGGATAGTTTGGAAAATGTGCTGAAAAGCCAAAATACCAAAGATACCAATCGCCTTTCTACGCTTGTACAACTTGGGCGTATGTATAGCAAAAAAGATTTAAGCAAATCCTTTGATTACGCCAAGCAAGCCGAAGCACTTGCCAAAGAGCTAAAAAACATCAAAGGCGAAGCCAATGCCCTGCAAATTATGGGCGTTGTAGAAGATTTGAAAGCCAACTACAAAGATGCCATTGCGTATATGGAAAAATCTTTGGAGCTTAATCGCAAAATTGATAGCCAAAAGGGAATTGCAAGCTGTTTGAACAATCTTGGTATTTACTACTTCAAGCAAGGAGATTACCTCAGTTCTATCAAAAGACATTCAGAATCGGTGGTAATAAAAGAAAAATTAGGAGATGAGGCGGGCATTATCTCCTCCAACATCAACATAGGGGTAGTGTATGACCAACTCAAAGATTACGATAAAGCTCGCGATTACTTTCAGAAAGCTCTGGCAGTAGCCGAAAAAAACGAAGACTATGCCGAACAACACGCTACCGTGCTATTCAACCTTGCGGCTCTTGCCACCAATGAGGGCAACTTTGAAGAAAGCCTCAAGCTCAACCAGAAGGCTTTGGAAATAAGAAAAAATATTCAAGACGATGTACATTTGCCTGAAAGTTTGAGAGCGATTGGTGAAGTTTATACAGCTCTCAAAAACTATCCTACTGCAAAAAAACATCTGGAAGATGCTATCCGAATGGCAGAAGAAATTGGCGATAAACTTACTTTGGCTGTAGGGTACAGCAGTATTGGCGATTGGCACGAAGCCCAAAAGCAATACGCCAAAGCTTGCGAGTTTCATATTAAAGGGTACGAACTTGCCAAAGAAATTGGAGCAAAGCACGTTTTACGCGATGCCGCCGAAGATTTGAAAAAGAACTACTTAGAACTTGGTAACTTCAAAGAGGCAAATGCTTGGGGTGTGAAACTTATTCAGCACCAAAAAGAAGTGTTGAGCGAAGATATGCAAAAAGAATTTTCTCGCTTGGAAGGGAAATTAGAACTTGAGCGACAACTCGCCCAAGAACAACGTGAGCGTGAAATTCAGGCAGAACGCGAAGCCAAAGAACGTGAAAGACAAAACAATCTGCAATATTCTGCCATTTTCATTGCACTTGTAAGTGCCTTTCTGATTGTAATTGGCTTTCTACGCCGCACTATGCCCACTTCGGCAGTGGAAAATATCACCTTTTTCATCTTACTTATTTTCTTTGAGTTTGTCTTGGTATTTTTAGACCCTTTTATTTCGCAATATACCAATGGCTTTCCTCTATTTACACTTGCCGCCAATGTGCTTGTAGCTCTTGCCTTTATGCCAATTCATAGAGGGTTGGAAAAAACACTTAAAAAACGTCTTACACCCGAAAAATATACTGCAAGATTGGGAGTGGAAGTAGAAACTGAATAAAATAGCAAAGCCTTCGCCCAAAGCGAAGGCTTCTTGCATATTGTAAAATTTAGTTACCTAACAATACGCATTCACGTAGTCGGCAAAATTGAGATTGTACTTTTCTGCTTGCTTGCGTAGGTTGATAAGTGCATAACGCATACGCCCCAAAGCAGTATTGATACTCACACGAGTTTTATCGGCTATTTCCTGAAAACTCATTTCGCCATAGTGCCTCATCATTAGTACCTCTCTTTGGTTTTCGGGCAGAGTTTCTATGAGTTTTGCTAGCTTTTCATTTACTTCATCTCTAATTTTCAACTTTTCGGCAGAGTCTTCGGCAAAATTTAGATGGTTACAAATTTCTTTTCTATCTTCTACTTCTACCATCGTAGCTTTTTTAGACCTACGGAAATAATCTATCGCAAGATTGTGAGCAATGCGGCAAGCCCAAGGCAAAAATTTTCCTTCTTCGCTATAATTGCCTTCTTGTACATTGCGAATAATTTTCATAAAGGTATCTTGCAATAAATCTTCTGCCAAGTTCTTTTCTTTCACAATGTTGTAGATAGTGGCGTAAATTTTACTTTTATGTTTAGACCATAGCTTGTTGAAGGCTCTTTCATCATTATTTTTCGCATAAGAAGCGAGTAAAACACCGTCGGTCAATACTGGATTTTTCATATCTTTACCAAATTTGATTTTGAACCAAGCACCTTTTGGCATATCTAATGGAAAAAATCATTCCAAAAGTTAAAATTTTCTGTGCCAAACCCGCAAAAACTGCAATATTTCCGTAGAAAAGGCGTTTTTTTAGGAAAAAATTTTTGGAACGCTGGGAATAAGAAGTTAAAATTTGTCCGAAATCGGACAAATTTTGTACGCAGGCGAACAAAACGCCGAATTTCAATTTTCAGTATTTAGAAAATTCCTAACTTTGCAAAAATTTTTCAAGCAATCTTGTTTTTAGTGTCCGATAGCTCTTTTTATGTGGATAGAAGTTTTCAAATCAAAAATTCATCGCGTACGCGTAACCCAAGCCGAACTGCATTATGTAGGAAGCATCACGATTGATGAAGCCCTAATGGAGGCGGCGAATATCATTGAAGGCGAAAAAGTTCAAATTGTTAATATCAACAATGGCGAAAGGCTGGAAACTTATGTTATCAGGGGCGAACGCAATTCAGGAGTAATTTGCCTGAATGGTCCTGCGGCACGCAAAGTGCAAGTAGGCGATATCATTATTATTATTGCTTATGCCCTGATGCCTTTTGAGGAAGCCAAAAAGTTCAAACCTACTATGATTTTTCCTGATGAAAATAACCGAATAGTGTAATGAAAAAAGTGTTGTTTGTTTGCTTGGGCAATATTTGCCGCTCTCCGCTTGCCGAAGGAATTTTCCAAAAACTCATAGAGGATGCAGGGTTACAGGACAAAATTTTTGTAGATTCGGCAGGTACATCATCTTATCATATTGGCGAATTACCCGACTACCGAACTTGCCAAGTAGCTGAAAAAAACGGAATTATCCTCACCCATAGAGCCAGACAGGTACGGAAAGAAGATTTCAAGGAGTTTGACTACATTTTAGCCGCTGATAAATCTAATTTACAGCATTTACAAAATCTACAAAGTCAGGTTTCGCATAGCAAAGCCCAATTGCACCTTATACGCGATTGGGAAGGGAAAAATCTGGAAGTACCCGACCCCTACTATGGCTCTATGAAAGATTTTGAACAAGGTTATTTTTTGCTTGAAAAAGCCCTGAAAAACTTTGTTGAATACTTGCAAAAAAGCATCGGAGAGGTCGCACATAAAGCTCATTAGTCTTTCCAGAATTGCCTGCCTTCTTTGCTGATAAAACCTATTATCTTTTGCGTTTCGGGTACATATCGCTCCGAAAGTGATTTGAGATTTGTAACTACATTACCACTTTCATCAAGGTTGGGTCCCAAATCCTCATCACTTTCGGCTTTACTCATTTTGTATAGCAAAATGTACCCCTGCTCTATGCTGGCAGATTGGGCAGGAAATTCCGCTATTTTCTTTCCTAACAGATCTAAAATTAGGCACCTGCCTTTTGGGAACACTACCATAAAATCTTTTTCAATAATGGGCATTTGTGCCGATTGTACGATTTCTTTTCCCGAAGGCAATGAAAAAACTATAAAATTATCCTTTTCTTTTTGCAATACAGCATTTTGAGCGAAAATATACATTCCAAAATCCAACTTTTGGCAAGGGATAATAGTATTTCCGTTCATATCAATAACTCCTTGTCTAAAACTACCATCATCAGATTTGCACTGAACATAGCCATAGTTATACTGAAAATCAAAATTGCCACCTAAATATTTTTCCTTGTTGATAGGCTTGTTATCGGCAAGACGAATAGGCAACCATTCATTGTTTTTCATCAAAAAGCAAATGCCTTTTTGCACATTCAAAGCCCCCTCATATTCTAAAGGTACTACCATTTTGCCCGTTGTATCTACAAAACCTATTTTTTTATTTTTGCTAACTTCTCCGTATCCATCAGAAAAATTTCTGGCTCTATCGTATTCGGGTTGGGTGATTTCCTTTCCTGTTTTCACATTCAAATAACCCCATTGACCATTGTTTCCCTCAAATGGAATAATCTTATTGCAAACACTTAATCCTAAATTTTTATATCGGCAAGGAACTACCTCTATACCATTTTTATCCACAACTCCCCACAAACCTTGCTCATTTTGCACTTTGGCATAACCCTCGCTTACAATAGTCCCCCCACCATACTCAAAATATTTGAAATCGCTAACCTGTTTGCCTTTGGTATCAAACAAAGCTATTTTAGCATTTTTGGCTAAAGCAAACACTTCTGCATCTGAGTTGGAAACTGAAATGCTTTGCAATTCGTATTCTACCCGTAATACTATCTTTTTCTCATCAAGGCTGTACAAGCCATAATTTTTATTTTTGGAAATAAGCAAAAGATTGTGCCATTGCTGCTGATATGCCTTTACTAAGCCAATATCCTCGTATTCAGGGGCTAATAGTAGATTGCCCTGCAAATCGTACAAAGCCAATTTATCATCAGGGGTATCGCTTGCTACAATGGCTTTGGGTAAAATATTTACTCTCCAAAATCGTATTGGTAAAATGATTTTACCACGTTTATCTATTACGCCCCATTTGCCTTTATCAAAAATAGCCAAATAGTCCAGATTGGTATCGCCATAAGAAAAACAAACATACTCATACTGGGGTTTAGAAATGATTTCTCCTTTTTCATTGGCAATTCCCCAAAATTTACCTTGTCGGAAAGGCAAAGAAATTTGAGAGTTATCTTCCGTTTGTTTTTTTTCCGCCTTTTTTTGGCAGGCAAATACAAGCAAAAAAGCAAAGACGAGCAAATTTTGAAATGATTTCATTGGCTGAAATTTTCTGTAATGATAGCAAAAATCCTCAATAAATTTTGAGATTTTATTTTTTTTGCGAGATTTGTAAAATGGTATCTTGAAACTCAAAGTCTATGTCGCCTGTTTCCCGATTTTTTGTAGGTTTGCTAATGTTTTCGGCAGGGATTTATATTTTGCTGAAATCTATTCACGTAAGCAATTCTTTTTCAATGTCTTATCGTTTTGGTTATGGTAATGTAGGTGTACCCGCAGGGGTGCTTTTTTTAGGATTTATTTTGGGGGTGGGAATGCTATTTTTCAATGCCAAAAGTCCCGTAGGTTGGATTGTAACCACTCTTTCAGTAGGTTTCTTGATTGTAGGGGTGATTATGAATCTACACGTATCGCTGGCAAGTATGGATGCTTTCAGCCTTTTGAGTATTTTGGTTTTGGTAGCAGGTGGGGGCGGACTGCTGTTTAGCTCTATGCGAAAGTCTTAGGGTTAATTTTCAGTCCCATTACCAGTACATCATCAGTTTGTTGCATCAATCCTTTCCACTCTTTGAAAGTACAATTGAGTATTTCTTTTTGCTCTGCACAGGGCTTTTTGTGAATATCAGTGAGAAGTTGTTTGTATTTTTTTGTCATAAATTTTTTATTCCTTTCGCCACCTATTTGGTCTTGGTATCCATCAGAATAAGCATACAACATAATAGGTGTGTCTAAATCAAAGGATTGAAGCGAGAATGTCTTTTCTTCTTCGTTATTTTCAGCCCCTGCAATATGAAAATAATCGCCTTTGAGTTCCATCATTTCGTCATTCTTGAAAAGTAGCATACTGCTCTTTGCTCCTGCAAAAAGTAATTTCTTTTGCTTTTTATCAATACAAAAAACCACGCCATCCATTCCATCAACTAATTTTTTATCCGATGCAATAGCCTTTTTTACAAAATCATCCAATACCAACAAGATTTTTTCAGGTGAATAAATGCCTAATTCACCTACAATTTTATCCAGCATTGTTTTACCAATAAGGCTCATAAAAGCACCGGGTACGCCATGTCCTGTACAATCCATTACAGCCACTATTACAAATTGCTGATTGGTATACAACCAGTAAAAATCACCCGAAACAATATCACGTGGCAAATACAAAATAAAACTCTCTTCAAAATAGGCACGGAAAATATTTTCATCGGGCAACATTGAGTCCTGAATACGCTGTGCGTAGTTGATACTTGCCAATATTTCGTCATTTTTATGCTCAATTTCGGCTTTTTGCTCGCTGATGGTTTCCACGGCGGCACTTAATTCTTCATTGGCGGCATTGAGTTCATCATTTTTTTCAAGTATTTCTAAATGTTGTTTTTTGAGCAATTCATTATTTTGCAAAATGATATTTTGCTGGATTTTGAGCTTTTTATTATCTCGCTGTTTTACCCAAAAACCGATAAGAGCAAGCAGTAAAATGCCCGAAATACCTACCCCTATGGCGATAAAGAGCTTTGCCTGATTGAGTTTAGCTTCACGCTCTCTTTCCAATTCCTGCTCACGTTGCTGTTTATCACGTAAAAATTTAGCTTCCTGTTCTTTACGTTTAGCTTCTTGGGCTTCCTGATAGATTTTAGCATTTTTTAGTTCAGCTTCTTTCAGTAGGTTTTCCGTGTGGGCAAGGTCAAGTTGTTGTTTTTGAAGTATAGCTTCATTGCGTTGCTTTTCTAAAAGCAAGCTATTAGCACGAGCCTGCTCACGCAAGCGAGCCTGCTCCAATTCTGCGAGTTGAATAATTTTCTGTTGCTTGTCTAATTCATATTTTTGAGATTCCTTTTCAGCATTGAGGATAGTATTTTTCAAATCCAAGTTTTCAATGTCTTTTTGAGCCTGCAAAAGTTCCGTTTCGCTTTCTATGTCATCTGAGATTTTGCGTTTTTTGAGCAAATTTTCTTGATAAGTTAGTCGTACTTTGTAAAGGCTATCCGAAAACTTTTTATGCATTTCGTAAGCCTGTAAAGCATTTTTATTAAGATTTCGGCTCGCATAAACCGCCGAAAGCGTCTGATAAGAGCTTTGTACCGCTTGCAAATTGCCACTTTTTTCGCCAAAATCAATAGCTTTGTGAGCATATTTTTGAGCCTTATCGGCATCTCCACTATAAAAATAGGTTTTAGCAATCAGGTCATAAAAATCCGCCGTTTCCGCTTCGTCTATATTCGGCGTTTGCAGAAGAATACTCTCAATTTGTTTGAGGTAGATTTTAGATTTTTCAAAATCTTTCTGCGACTGATACAAAACTGCCAAATTGGAAAGCATTGTTCTGTATTCAAGGTTTTGCTCCATTTTTAATTCTTTTTTGAGAGCAAGAGCCTTTTCAAAATAGCTAATAGCCTGTGGCGTATTTCCCAATTTTTGGTAACCAAATCCTAAATTATTGAGTGTTATGGCTTGTGCCTCTTTATCCTGACTTCGCTCATAATTTTCAAGAGCTTTCTGGTTTAGCTCTAAGGCTTTCTGAAACTTACCTTCCTGATTGTAAAGATTTGCCAAAATGCCCAAAACTTGTACCTCTTGCGTAGTATTTTTAGCTATCTTATGCGTTTCTAAAAGTCTTTCATAGTATAAAATGGCTTTGGGATTGTTTCCTGCATTTTCGTAGCTTTTAGCAACTTTTATCAGCAGAAAATCTGTTTTTGCTTTCAATTTGTCTTGTTTTTGAGCGATTTCAAGGGCTTTGAGGAAATATTCTGCCGCTTTCTCGTGAATTTGCCATTCATTCAGCAAAAATCCTATTTCAGCATAAGTTTGGGATAATTTTTCGTCATCTTTTTTTCTTTCTAAAATATTGCTAATCAGATAGTAATACTTAAAAGAAGTCGCATATTCTTTGGTTTCTTTGTGCTTACGAGCCAAAAATAACAGGCTATCTACTTGTGCCATAGATAGATGAGTGCCAAAAAGCAGTAAGAAGAGAGAATATAATAAAACTAACCGGCTCATCTGAAATTAAAATTCAAGCCAAATACAATCATTCGCTTGGGTTGCGGATTGTAGAGCAAATCTCCTGAACCATAAGCACTAATACCCGCATAGCTTACGTCAAGAATATTCTGAATTTGCAAGTATGCCTGAAAATTTTTTTGTAAAGCATAGCTTGTCATAAAATCCAAAGTATGATAGCCTCTAATAAAATTTTCAGCCTTTTCAAAGTCGGCTTTACTACCAATATCACGCGAATACCAGCTACTTGCCAACACATTGCGAAACATAAGATACCACTTTTCAGTAGGTTTGAAAGAGATATTCCATTGAATAAGCCAAGTAGGCATTTCCCGAAAAGTATTTATTTTTTCCTCACTTACAGGCAGTAATTCTTCGCCTTGCGAGTAGGTAAGGAACAAATCTGATGCCATTTTTGCTTTTCCTATTTCTTTGAAGCGAATAGCCGCCTGCACACCCCGAATTAAAGCAAAAGCATTAGGATTGTTCCTATATGAAGACGCAGTAGAATTCACCGCATTGGGATACAGTGAAGCATCTATCGGAACTTGAAAAACATCTATCAAACCTTTTATATTATTCTGAAAAAAATTCAATTCGGTATAAAACTTTTTTTGCCAATTTCCACGCCAACTGATATTGAAGTTAGTAGATAGCTCTGCTTGCAAGTCGGGGTTAGGGATACCTAAATATAAAATGTTAGTTCCCCCCACAGGAACCGCTATGGAAGTGTAGCTATTATTGGTAGTCGGTGCTTTGAAAGCCCTGCCTACCGCTATTTGCAAAGAATGTAAAGCATTGAACTTGTAAAGCAAAGCCAAACGAGGATTGAAGCTATCGCCGTAAATGGATTGCTTATCGTAACGAAGCCCTACGATTGCCGAAAATTTGCTATTGTTGTAATAGCCCTGTACAAAAGCCCCCAGATTGGAAAAAACAATCGGGTTGTAACCAAATTTACCAAATAGTGTGTCGGAAACAGGCACCTCTGTTGCAAAAGGTCGGTAATTTTGCGGATTGAAAGGAACAGGCAAGTCGTTTGTTTTGGGCAAATTTCCCGAAAATTGATAAGAAACCCCCGCAGTAGTTTCAAACTTATCATTCCAACGATAGGTAAAAAGTTGCTCAGCAAATAAATCATCAGAAGCGGCGTATTTGTACTGCCTTCCTTTATCCCCACCTTCAAACACCAAAGCAAAAGAACTTTGTTTATCCAAACGATAATTTAGCAGAGAAATATTGGTGAGTAAAGAAATTTTATCAAAGTTTTTGGTATAAATCGCCGCATATCTTCTAATTCGTTCTCCATAGAATGTTTCGGGGTCATAGTAGAAATAAGAAGCCGTGCTTTGCCCCAAAGAGCTATGGTCTTTTCTATACATTTCTGTAAAAGAAAGCGTTATATCTTTGTAGCGAATATCTACCCCATACGTATAGCTCATTCTGGGCAAATTTCTGATTTCAGGACTTGTATTTGTACCTCTATAATTGGGGGTATAGATAGGTATTCCACTTGCAAAATCAGAGTTATAGTTTTGAGGATTCCACACGGGACTATCTAGTGGTAAGTTCAGGTCATTTTGCTGTGAAAAGTTCCCCATCAAAGTATATTGTAAAGATTGAGGATTTTCTTTACCAACTTCTATGCTACTACCCGCCAAGAAATGAAAATGATTGTAACCAAATTGTCCTGCCGTAATACCTGCTTGAAAAAAAGTATTATCTTGGGGATTTTGTGTAACAATATTGATAACTCCCGCAAGGGCATCGGCTCCGTAAATAGCAGAAGCCGCCCCAAATATAATTTCTATTCGCTCCGCCTGCTGAATTGGAAGTTGCTCTGCAATAGGCATACCCAAAGTAGTAGTAGGGTTGAGTGGTATGCCGTTCAGAAGAATTTTGACATAATAGTTGCCTCGTAAGCCTTGCAAAAGAAAAGTTTCGCCCTCTTGCCCATTTCCTACCTTTGAAATACGTACTCCGACAACGTCTTTCAGCACATCTACTAAACTTTTATAGGCATTTCGTTGGATTTGTTCCTGTGTAACTACAAAGATACTGACAGGTAAATCTGCTACTTTTTTTTCAGTACGACTTGCCGAAATTACAATTTGCTCAAACAAATCAGTATTTTTACTCAAATCATCAGCACCCAATTTTTCAATTTCTTGGGCATAAATACTGATAGGCAAAATGTTTAACCAAAGAAAAGCAAAAAAACACCTCATCAACCTGAAATTTTAATTTTCAAGCAAAAAATGCAAATCAATTCGGTTAATGGTGTTTTGGAAATTTTTCTATGCAAAACTATGAAATTTTTATCAAACAAAAAATCCTTTTCAGAATTTCAAAAAATTTGAACACTTTTGCCTTCTAAAATTGTTTTCCTAAAAAATCAGTTATGGACATACGTTTGGATAGCATAGAAGCGGCTTTGGAAGATTTACGCCAGGGCAAGGTTGTGATTGTGGTTGATGATGAAAATCGTGAAAATGAAGGCGATTTTATTTGTGCCGCCGAAGCCATTACACCTGAAATTGTCAATTTTATGGTCAAAGAGGCTCGCGGCTATTTGTGCGTAGCTCTCACCGAAAAAAGATGCGAAGAGCTGAAATTAGACCTGATGGTAGGACAAAACACAGACCCACACAAAACTGCTTTCACAGTAACCGTGGATTTGCTTGGGCACGGCAATACCACGGGTATTTCGGCACAAGATAGAGCTCGAACTATCAAGGCTCTGGTAGATGAAAACACCAAACCCGAAGATTTAGGCAGACCCGGACATATCAACCCACTGAAAGCCCGTGAAGGCGGTGTTTTACGCCGTGCAGGACATACAGAAGCCTCTGTGGATTTGGCTCGCTTGGCAGGTTTCAAACCCGCAGGCGTACTCATTGAAGTAATGAACGAAGATGGCTCAATGGCTCGCTTGCCCCAACTTCGCAAAATTGCAGATAAATTTGGCTTAAAACTCATTTCTATTGCCGATTTGATTGCCTACCGCCTCAAATACGATAGCCTCATTCATTGTGAAATTGGCGTACAACTTCCTTCGGTTTGGGGAGATTTTGATTTGATGGCTTATCGCCAAATTGATACCGATGAAATTCACTTTGCTCTAGTGAAAGGTTCTTGGCAAAAAGATGAACCCGTGCTGGTGCGTGTTCATTCCTCGTGCATTACAGGTGATATTTTCGGTTCTTGTCGTTGCGACTGCGGTCCGCAATTACATACTGCTATGCTAATGATTGAATCCGCTGGCAAAGGCGTTGTATTGTATATGAACCAAGAAGGACGAGGCATAGGGATTATCAATAAACTCAAAGCCTACAAACTGCAAGAGCAAGGGCTAGATACCGTACAAGCCAATTTGGCTCTCGGCTTTCAGATGGATGCCCGCGACTACGGCGTAGGAGCTCAAATCTTACGAGATTTAGGCATTACTAAAATTCGCCTCATTTCCAACAATCCCAAAAAAAGAGCAGGACTTTTGGGCTACGGTCTGGAAATTGTTGAAACCGTACCCATTGAAATTCAGCCTAACCCCCACAATCAAAAATATTTAGAAACCAAACGCGATAAAATGGGACACAATATCCTGAAAGATACTTCTACGGATTAGATCACTGCATTAGCAAATCTTTCAAGGCTTCTTGTAAGGTGGGAAACTGATATTGAAAGCCCGCCTGCAATATTTTTTCATTAGAAACCCGATTGCCCCCCAAAACCATTTGAGCCATTTCTCCTACCATTAGCTTGAGAGCAAAACTTGGTACATTAGGCAAGAAAAGAGGCTTATGAATAGTTTGAGCTATGGCTTGGGTAAGTTCGGCATTCGTACAAGGCTTATTCCCTACGGCATTGAACACCCCTTTCAAATGCTCATTTTCTAATGCAAAAACAAACATTTGAGCAAGGTCTTTGATGTGTATCCAAGACATATATTGCTTTCCACTGCCCAAAGCCGCCCCCAAACCCCAACGAATAGGCTGTAAGAGTTTAGGCAAAGCCCCGCCCTCTTTGGCAAGCACAATGCCTATGCGTAAAATAGCTGTTCTAACACCCAAATCAGCTATTTTTTGCACTTCTGTTTCCCATTTTTCTGTAACATCAGCCAAAAAGTCCTTGCCGTGGGGGCTATTTTCATCAAGCCACTGCTCGCCTGTATCAAAGCCATAAATACCTACCGCCGAAGCCGAAATAAAGGATTTTACTGAATGTTGCGTTTGCTCCAAAGTTTCATAGAGTAATTGGGTAGAAAGTACTCTGCTTTCTAAGATTTCTTTTTTATAGCTTTCTGTCCAAGTTTTATCGGCAACGCCTGCCCCTGCCAAATGAATAATTGCTTCTGCTTCGGTAATTGCTTCTTTTTCTATGGTTTTCTGATAAATATTCCATTCATACACTTTCACCGAAGGAAAGGGCTTTTTCTTTCGGCTCAAATAAGCAACAGCATAGCCTTTGGATAAAAGTAATTCAGTAAGTTTTTTCCCTACCAATCCTGTACCTCCTGTAATGAGAATGTGTTTCATTGGTTTATGCCAAAATTAAAATGACTTTTATACGTTAAGCGATGATGTCGCTTTGAGCGACATCATCGCTATCAGCATAATTATTTTTATGAAAGACGACTATTTGAATGAAATAGCTCTACATTTCAAACTCTCCTAAAGCTCAAAATGTTTTGGTGTATCTCTTTTTCAGATTGTGTTTTCGTTTTTTGAAAAGCTCCAAAAGTTTGGGTACAAAGTCCTCTTGGGTGCTTATTGCAAGATAATTCGCATTGTTTTTGAGGGCAATTTCTTGCAATTTTTCTTGAATACCTTCAAAACGAGGTTTTTGTAAAGCCTTAAAAGCTCGCGAGTGTGTATTCACCCAAATAGTGCGTTTGCTTTCTTTGTCCCATACAGGAATAATTCCCATAGCAGGCAAGCGAATTTCTTGTTTATCAAAAAGATGAAGCATCACAAGGTCGTGTTTTTGAGCAAGGGCTTTGAGATGATGTTCATAATTTTCACCAATAAAATCAGAAATAAGAATAACTACACTTTTGCGTTTCAGGGTTTGAAGTGTGTAGATAATCATTTGAGCAAGGTCGGTTTGGGAAGATTGTGGTTTGAGCTTGAAAAGGTTGAAAATCATTTCATAGGCATATTTTTCGCCTTTCTGAGGCTTCATATAACGCTCTTTTTGGCTAGAAAAGCAAATCAGCCCTATATCGTTTTTTTCTTTTGCCGCCGAAAGTGCCAGTACCCCTGCAATTTCATACGCCAAACTTATTTTATTTTTCTGAAAACCAATTTCTTGTGAAGCACTCACATCAAGTACAAAAAAAACCGTTTGCTCTTTTTCTTCTTGAAATTCCTTTACGAAAATCCCTTGTCCTTTGGCACTTACGTTCCAATCTATTCGGCGGACATCATCTCCGTACAGATAATCGCGTACATCAGAAAACTCCAAACCCGAACCCTTGAATATAGAATGAAAATCTCCTTGCATATAGGTATTTACAGCCTTTCGGATTTGAATTTCATATTTGCGAAGTTTGCTTAAAATTTCTTGCATTGTTGGCAAAGTTTTGGCAATGTGCTAATTTAGCGACAAAATTTGGATATAATTCTTTGGGCTATGAAAAATTCTTTGATAAATTTTTGCAAAAGTGTAGGAAGTAAGTTTTTGGTGGCTTTTGGGTGGCTTTGGGGAATAACTGCTTGCCAAAACGAATCCAAACAATTACCGCCTCCTATTGCCCCTGATAAAATGATTCAAATTCTCATTGATATTCATTTAGCCGAATCGCAAGTGCCTAATTTGGTCAGCACACCCGACTCTGCCTACTTTCTCAATAAGGCTTTTGAGCGAAAAGTTTTTCAAAAACACCAAATTGATTCCGCCACTTATTACCAAAGCTATGCCTACTATCTTGAAAACATTGCCGAGTTTGAAAAAATTTATGCCGTAGTAGTAGATAGCTTGGTATATCGGGAAAGCACTCACAATTTGGGAAAACCTATGGATGCCAGCCAAAAGAAAACAAACTCCTTACCCAACCCTATCAAAGCTCCCACGGATAGTTCGGGCTTGGAACTCAAAAAGAAACTCCGAAAAAAAATGCTTGAAAATAGAGGTAAAGAGTTAGAAATGTGATTTTCAGGATTTTGAAAAAATTTATTTAGATTTTTTCAAAATAATTATACAATTGTTGCAACATTTTTTATTTTTTTGCGTTAATAAAGTAAAAGGCTACGGCAAAAATTGCCGTAGCTTTTGCAGAAGTTGTTTTTTCATAATTTTGGTTAGGGAAAGACCTTACAATTTTTGTAAGGTTTTTCTATTCTGTATGTTAAACCAGTTGTAAGCAATAAGAGCAGAAATCGTGCCAATCCACGAGCCTACAAAAACATCTATCAAAAAATGTTGTTGAAGATACATTCTTGAAAAGCCTACGGATATTGCGGCAAGTATTGCCATTATTTGCCAAAGAGGGTGTTTGTGGAAAAAGGCTACTAAGGCGAAAGCCGAGAAAGCCGTAGCCGTATGCCCCGAAGGAAAGCTCATATAAGAATGAACCTCTACCCCTTCTACAAAGTTTAGCGAGGCTATTCCCTCAAAAAAATTTTTAGGACGTGGCTGTGCCTCAAACAAAAAATTTTTAAGCAACTGCACAATGGCTACGTGCAAAGCAACGGCAATGAGCATAGCCCCAAATTTAAGAAAATGCCGTTTGTAAAGAAAAATCAGTCCCATTGCAACATATACACTTGCCTCGCCCAAGTAAGTGATTTTAGGAAAAAGCCAGTCCCCAAAAGTTGTATGCCAACGATTGAGCGTAAGATGTATTTGACTTTTAGAAAACAATAGCAAACTTATTCCTGCCAGTACCCAAAACAACAAAGCTACCGCCCAAAAATAGGGCTTATCTACCACTACTTGCCGCCAAAAAGGCTTTTTTGAAGTTTCCATTTGTTTTTTTGCAAAACTATTAGCAATTTGCTTGCCCAAAATAAAGTAAAATTTAGCTTTTTACCTAAAAAAACTTACTACAATGATACGTAACGATTGGACAAAAGAAGAAATTTCAGCCATTTATCATAAACCCATTTTAGACCTAATTTATCAAGCCGCAACCATTCATAGGCAATATCACGAGCCTAATGAAGTGCAGGTTTGTACTCTACTTTCTATCAAAACGGGGGGCTGTCCCGAAGATTGTGCCTATTGCCCACAAGCGGCACGCTACCATACCGATATAAAAGTAGAAAAACTTTTAGACGTGCAAACCGTACTGCAAAAAGCCTTAGAAGCCAAAGAAGCAGGTAGCACACGCTTTTGTATGGGAGCGGCTTGGCGTGAAGTTCGCAACAACCGAGATTTTGATAAAGTATTGGAAATGGTAAAAGGAGTAGCCCAAATGGGTTTGGAAGTATGCTGTACCTTGGGTATGCTTACCGAAGAGCAAGCTCTCAAACTCAAAGAAGCAGGTTTATATGCCTACAACCACAATTTGGATACCAGCGAAGAATTTTATGATGAAATTATTTCTACACGCACCTACCAAGACCGCCTCAATACAATTGCCAATGCCAACAAAGCAAAAATATCGGTATGTTCAGGTGGAATTATAGGAATGGGCGAAAGCGTTGAGGATAGAATAAGTATGCTTTACACGCTTTCCACTTTGCCCCAACACCCCGAATCGGTACCTGTAAATGCTCTTGTACCCGTAGCTGGTACGCCTCTGGAAAATCAGCCCAAAGTTTCGGTTTGGGAAATGGTACGAATGATTGCCACCGCCCGAATTCTAATGCCCAAAGCAATGGTACGCCTTTCAGCGGGCAGAGTGCGTATGAGTGTAGAAGAACAGGCTTTATGCTTTTTGGCAGGGGCTAACTCTATATTTGCAGGCGACAAACTGCTCACTACCCCTAACCCCGATTACGTTTCAGACCAAGAAATGTTCCAAGTTCTTAACCTCAAACCTCGTCAAGCCTATAAAAGCGAGTTAGCAGAGAGTTTGAAAGTCTGATTTTGCAAGTTTTATGCTTATCCGTATAGTCAGAATGTATTTTCAGGCAGATAAGGTGCAAGATTTTTTAGAAGTTTTTGAAAATTCTAAGCATCTTATCCGCCACTTTGCAGGTTGCAAGCATCTGGAATTATGGCAAGATGCTAATTTCCCAAATGTTTTTTGCACTTATAGCCATTGGGAAAGTGAAGCACATTTGGAAAATTATCGTAACTCCGAACTTTTTCGCACTACTTGGGCAAAAACCAAGCCACTTTTTGAGAAAAAACCTTATGCTTTTTCCGTAAGGCTCAATCAAGTCGTTTCAAATCCTCAATAACTTGATGAGGGTTGGTAGCATTGAATACAAAACTTCCCGCAACCAGCACATCTGCCCCTGCCTGAACAAGTTCTTTGGCATTGGCACTGCTCACTCCCCCATCAATTTCAATGAGGGTATGAGCCTTTTTGCTATCAATAAGGTTTCGTAAGGCTTTTACTTTTTCAAAAGTGCTTTCAATAAACATCTGCCCACCAAAACCCGGATTTACCGACATCAGACAAACCAAATCAATTTCTTGAATAATTGGCTCCAACAAACTTACCGCTGTGTGCGGGTTGATAGCTACACCTGCCTTACAGCCCAAACTCTTGATTTGCTGAATATTACGATGCAGATGCGGACAAGCCTCTAAATGTACCGAAATTACCGAAGCCCCTAAATCTTTGAATTCTTTTACGTATCGTTCGGGCTTCTCTATCATCAGGTGGTAATCCAGAGGCTTTTTAGCGTACTTACGAATAGCTTTGCATACAGGCATACCAAAGGAAATATTGGGTACAAACAAGCCGTCCATAATATCCAGATGTATCCAATCGGCTTGGCTGGCATTGAGCATTTCTACTTCTTTTTGCAAATTGGCAAAATCTGCCGCCAAAATAGACGGAGCTACAATAGGCGTTTTCATTCTGCTTTTAGCAATTTGGTTACAAATTCAAAAGAACTACTAATGAGATATTTTAGAGTTTGCTTATCGCTGGTATTCAATCTTTTACGAATAAGTAAAGCACACTGCCCGTGTATGTAAGACCAAAAGACAAAAGCTACTACTTTGTAGTCTTCACCCTTGATTTGCTTGGCAACCAAGCAGGCTTCTACAATTTCTTCTATGGTTTTATAGAGCTGATGCCCTCTTTTCCAAGCGGTGCTTTCATCTTTGAAGGCTTGCAAATGTGCGTTATCAATAAACATTAGGTCATAATATTGGGGATTATCAAAAGCAAAGTTCAGATACACTTTTCCTACGGCAAGCAAGCGTTCAAAAGGCTGAACAATCGTTTTGGTAGTCTCCAATTTTTCATAAAGCAAATCAAAGGCTTTGTTTTGCAATTGTATGAAAATATCGTTTTTGTCTTTGAAATACAGATAAATAGTAGCAGGGCTATATTCAATGGCATCGGAAATGGTACGGATACTTGTGCCATCGTAGCCTTTTTCCAAGAAAATCTGATAGGCAGTTTCCAAGATTTTATTCCTGATAGCCTCTTTTTCTCTTTGCTTACGCTCTGAAATTCCCATATAAGCATATATTTTGGTTTGCCAAATTACAAATTCGCTTTGAAATAAAAAATGAAATTAGCTTGCTTACAAAAAAAAATTCAAATCATAGCGAAAACTTGAATTTGCTATGTATATTTGCAAGATTTTGTAAAGCTGTCCAAAAATTTGAGTTCAATGCAAAGCAAAAAAATACACTTCATAGCAATTGGCGGTAGTGTAATGCACAATTTGGCTCTTACATTACAGAAGCAAGGCTACCAAATTACAGGTTCTGATGATGAAATTTATGAGCCTTCACGCTCACGTTTAGAAAAAGCAGGCTTATTGCCTGCTGAAATGGGTTGGTTTCCCGAAAAAATTGATACTTCTCTCGAGGCTATCATTGTGGGTATGCACGCCCGCAAAGATAATCCCGAACTCATCAAAGCTCGTGAGTTAGAAATTCCGATTTATTCGTATGCCGAATATGTGTATTTGCATAGCATTGATAAACATAGGGTAGTAATTGCAGGTAGCCACGGCAAAACTACCATTACAGCAATGGTAATCCACGTTCTCAAATATCACCATCGCAACTTTGACTATCTGGTGGGAGCAATGGTAGAAGGTTTTGAATACACCGTCAAACTCACCGAAGATGCTCCGCTCATCATCATTGAAGGCGATGAATACCCCGCAGGACCCACCGCTCCCAAACCTAAATTTTCTTATTACAAACACCATATCGGCTTGGTAAGTGGCGTAGCTTGGGACCATATCAACATTTATGAAACTGAAAACGACTATGTAAGGCAATTTGAAAAATTTGCAGACGCTACACCCAAAGGAGGAGCTATCATTTATGATAGTGATGATTATTTGGGCAATTTCCTTTGCGAAAAAGAACGCCCCGATGTTGCCAACATTCCCTACCAAACACACCCCCACAAGGTAAAAAACGGGCAAACTTATCTGATTACCAAAGAAGGTAAAGAAATACCTGTGCTTGTTTTTGGTGAGCATAATATGAAAAATATCAGCGGAGCAAAGGCAGTTTGTGAAAGGCTTTTTATCAGCGAAAGTAAATTTTATGAGGCTATTCAGAGCTTCAGAGGGGCGGCAAATCGTTTGGAAACGCTTGCCAAAAACGAAAAAACACATATTTTCAAAGATTTTGCCCACGCACCTTCCAAAGTAAAAGCTACTACCAAAGCCGTTAAAAGTCTTTATCCCGAACGCAAACTCATTGCTTGTTTGGAGTTGCATACTTTCAGCAGTTTGAACAAGAACTTTTTACCCCAATACAAAGGCTCGCTCAAACACGCTGATTTGCCTGTGGTGTATTTCAATCCGAAGGTAGTAGAACACAAAAAACTGCCCCCTATCAGTGCCGAGGATATCAGAACTGCCTTTGATGTGCCCAACCTGCAAGTTTTTGAGGATAGCAGAAAATTAGCTGATTTTCTTAAATCCCAAAATTATGCCAATACCTCCCTGCTCCTAATGAGTTCGGGCAATTTTGATAATTTGTCGCTCAAACAAATGGCAGAGGAAGTGATTGCTCAATAAAAATACGTATGCAAAAATCTTAAATTGATTTATCGCTTCAACTACCCAAGATACTCCGAAATATGAATTTAGCCCTCAAAAAGCCTTTGGTTTTTTTTGATTTGGAAACCACAGGAACAAATTTTGCCAAAGATAGAATTGTAGAATATGCCTTTTTGAAAGTTTTTCCGAATGGTACTTCTGAATGGCGAGTGCAAAAAATAAATCCCGAAATGCCTATACCACCCGAAAGCAGTGTTTTTCACGGCATTTACGACGAAGATGTAAAAGACGCTCCTACTTTCAAACAAGTAGCCAAAGAACTCGCTAATTTTTTAGAAGGTACAGATTTTGCAGGATTTAATATTCTCGGCTTTGATATTCCTTTGCTCGTGGAAGAGTTTTTGCGAGCAGGCGTTGATTTCTCTTTGAAAAATAGACGTTTTATTGATGCCCAAAGAATTTTCCACCTGATGGAGCCTCGCGATTTGAGTGCCGCCTATAAGTTTTATTGCGGAAAAACATTGGAAAACGCTCATACTGCCCAAGCAGATGTACAGGCTACTTTTGAAGTTTTACAAGCTCAAATTGATTTGTACGCGGGCAAAAAAATCAAAGATAAGAAAACAGGTGGCGAAATAGAGCCTATCCGTAACGATATGGACGCCCTGCACGAACTTACTGCCAAAAAAGTCGTAGATTTTGCAGGAACAATGATTTACAACGACGAAGGAAAAGAAGTGTTCAATATCGGCAAACACAAAGGAAAGCTCGTAGAAGAAGTGCTTAAAAATGAACCCAACTACTACGACTGGTTTCAGAAAGCAGATTTTTCTTTGGATTCTAAAAGAAAACTGACTGAAATCAAACTTCGCGTATTCTATAAATAGTCGTCCCTTAAAAAGTCTCCAAGTTATTGTTAATCAAATAGATATAATCAAAAAATAGTGAAAAAATATGGTACAAATTTGCAAGAAATTTGCTAAATTTGCCAAAAACCTTGCAAAACTATGTTAGGCAAAAGTCCCAATCAAAAGGAATTTCAGTT
>CAZZLW010000038.1:0-60800 GCA_964654605.1 uncultured Cytophagales bacterium
GCTTCGAAAGCAAGATAAAGAATCCTACAAGGTTTTCTTTCAGCCCCTGCAAAAAGCCCTCAAAGGCATCAAAAAAGTATATTTCAGTGGCGATGGCATCTATCATCAAATCAATTTGGCTACGCTCTACAATCCTGAAAACAAAAAATTCTTGGGCGAGGAACTGGATATCCAAGTTATCAGCACCGCAAGAGATTTCCTTAGGTTAGGCAAAAAAGAACTGAAAAGCTATACAGAAAACTATCGCCTTTCGCTATTCGGCTATCCCGATTTTTCAGGAGAAAAAACCAAAAATGCACAAGGCACGGATAGAGCCGTAACTGATGTAGCTCTCGTAAGCCGAATTGATAAAAAACAACGCTTCTTTGATGAGCTTTCGGGAACGGTAACCTATCTGCCTGGTACCAGAAAAGAAGTGGAAACTATCCAAAATATAGCTCAAAAAACCCAAATCCGAACCGATGTGTATTTAGAAGAAAAAGCCAGCGAAGAGAACTTAAAGGCTATCAGCTCGCCTGCTATTTTGCATATAGCCACACACGGCTTTTTCATTGAAGCCCAAGAAGAGGCTAGAAACAAGCAAGAGGAAAATAAGCGTTTTGATAATCCTCTTTTGCGTGCAGGCTTACTGCTTGCAAATGCAGAACTCGCTTTGAAAAAGCAAGAAATCCCCAGCAAAGAAAATGGCATACTCACTGCCCAAGAGGCTATGAACTTGGATTTGCAAGGCACAGATTTGGTAGTGCTTTCTGCTTGCGAAACAGGCTTGGGCGAAATACGCAATGGTGAAGGGGTTTTCGGCTTGCAAAGAGCCTTGCAAGAGGCAGGTGCCAAAAGCGTGCTGATGAGCCTTTGGAAAGTTGATGATGCCGCCACACAAGAAATGATGACACTTTTCTATGAAAATATGCTCCTCAAAAAGCAAAACAAACGCACTGCTTTCCAAAATGCCCAAGAAACAATGAAAAAGAAATACAAAGAACCCTACTACTGGGGAGCTTTTGTGATGGTGGGCGAGTGAGAAAAGAGAGGGGCTAATAGCGATGATGTCGCTCTAAGCGACATCATCGCTTGCTTTGAGAACTTTGGTTAAAATATTTTTACCGATTTATTTGTTTTCGGGTGCAAAACACTCTAAATTTGCGTGGCAAATAAAGAACCCTTTTATTTGCCTTCTATGAACGCTTTTGAAAACAAGTTCCTCTTTGAAGCACTCACCTACGATGATGTGCTTCTGCTCCCTGCCTATTCCGAAGTATTGCCTCGTGAAACCAACTTGCAGACCTTCCTAACTCGCACCATTCGGCTGAATTTACCGATTATTTCGGCGGCTATGGATACGGTTACTGAATATAAAATGGCTATTGCCGTAGCTCGTGAAGGGGGGATTGGTTTTATTCATAAAAATATGAGCCTTGAAGCCCAAGCCGAGCAAGTTCGCAAAGTAAAACGCTCGGAAAGTGGAATGATTATTGACCCTATCACCCTTTCCGAAAATGCCATAGTAGCCGATGCTTTGCGTATTATGAGTGAGTTCAAAATTGGGGGAATTCCCGTAGTTGATGAAAACCAAAAGCTCAAAGGTATAGTTACTAATAGAGATTTGCGTTTTCAGAAAGATACCTCACGTGCCGTTGCCGATGTAATGACCAAAGACAATCTGATTACTGCCCAAGAAGGCATTACGCTTGATGAAGCCGAAGAAGTTTTGCAAGAGTATAAAATTGAAAAGCTACCCATTGTTAGTAAAGATGGAAAGCTCGTGGGGCTGATTACGTACAAAGATATTATTCGCCGAAAAGATTTTCCCAATGCTTGCAAAGATGAACTCGGCAGGTTGCGTGTGGGAGCGGCTCTGGGAGTTACGGCAGATATTTTGGAAAGAGTAGAACTGCTCAAAAATGCAGGCGTTGATGTAATTGCCATAGATACTGCTCACGGACATTCCAAAGGCGTTATTGATACGCTAAAAAAAGTAAAAGCCAAGTTTCCTGAAATGCAAGTAATAGTAGGCAATGTTGCCACAGGCGAAGGAGCAAAGGCTTTGGCTATGGCAGGAGCCGATGCTGTAAAAGTAGGCGTGGGTCCAGGCAGTATTTGTACCACACGCGTAGTGGCAGGGGTTGGCGTACCGCAACTATCGGCAGTGTTTGAAGCCTATAAAGCCCTTAAAGATTTGGGCGTGCCTATTATTGCAGATGGCGGTATTCGCTACTCGGGCGATTTGGTAAAAGCCCTCGCAGGAGGAGCAAGCAGTATTATGATTGGCTCACTTTTGGCAGGTACAGATGAGTCGCCGGGCGAAGTAGTAATTTTAGAAGGTAGAAAGTTCAAAACTTACAGAGGTATGGGTTCGCTGGAAGCTATGGAAGCAGGCTCCAAAGACCGCTATTTCCAAGATGCCGAAGACGACATCAAAAAACTTGTTCCCGAAGGTATTGTAGGGCAAGTGCCTTACAAAGGCACCGTTTCGGAAGTTTTGTACCAAATGGCAGGCGGCTTGCGAGCAGGAATGGGCTATTGTGGAGCTAAAACCATACAAGATTTACAAGAAAAAGCCCAATTTGTAAAAATTACTACCGCTGGCGTGAAAGAAAGCCACCCTCACGATGTTATCATTACTCGCGAAGCACCCAATTATAGCACCAAATAGCGTTATGAACAACAAAAAACAAATTGCTCTGCTTTTAGGAATACTCATTATTCCCGCTTTTGTGTTTCTCTTATTTCAAGGTTCTTTGAAAAACTATTACAATTTGCCCAAATTGAGCCAAGAGGGTTCTGATAAGCCTTTTCAAGTACAAACTGCACTTATTCCCGAAAAAAATGCTTTTTGGGTGGTGAGTTTGGATAAAGAAAAAACCACCATCAGCGATAGTTTGTACAATATTTTTACTCGCATTAGTGAAAAAGAGGACTTAAAAAAGTTTATCGCTGAGAAACTCCCCAACTTTCAGGTAAAATATCTGGTTTTAGGAAAAAACCTCTCTAAAACAAGTCCCCATATTGTTTTCAAGGAAGATACAAACTCGGCTGAAAGTTATCTGCTCACAAAAACAGGTGAAGCAGTTCTCATTGATAATGAAGGATTTGTAAGAGGAAAATTCTCCCTAATCGGCAAAGAGCAATATCTCAATGGCGAAGAAATTGAAAGGTTGATTACAGAAATTAAGGTTTTGGTGGAAGTTGTGGCTAATCCGAAGAAAAAATGAGACTAAACTTTTGCCAAAAAGCCAAGTTTTTTTAGCTTTGCTTGCAAACAAGAAAAATTATGGTAAATAAAGTCATAACCAATCTGGACGAAGTAATCGCCAAAATTCCTGATGGAGCAGTATTGATGTTGGGTGGTTTTGGTTTGTGTGGCATACCCGAACATAGCATTGCGGCACTTCTGAAAAGTGGCGTAAAAAATCTGACTTGCATTTCCAACAATGCAGGTGTAGATGATTTTGGCATTGGTCTGCTCCTAAAAACACGCCAAGTGAAGAAAATGATTTCTTCGTATGTAGGCGAAAATGAAGAATTTGAAAGACAACTTCTCAGTGGTGAATTGGAAGTAGAACTTATCCCACAAGGTACGCTGGCAGAGCGTATCAGGGCAGGCGGAGCAGGCATTCCTGCGTTTTTCACACCTGCGGGAGTAGGTACGGAAGTTGCTGAAGGCAAAGAAGTAAGAGAATTTGACGGCAAATTGTACCTTATGGAGCGTTGGCTCAAAGCCGATTTTGCTCTTGTAAAGGCTTGGAAAGGAGATACAGCAGGAAATTTGATTTACAAAGGTACTGCCCGCAATTTCAACCCAATGATGGCAACTGCCGCCAAAGTTACCATTGCCGAAGTAGAAGAGCTTGTTCCCGAAGGCGAATTAGACCCTAATTATATCCATACACCAGGCATTTATGTAGATTATATCTATCACGGCAAACATTACGAAAAACGCATAGAACAGCGTACAATACGCCCCGCATAGTAAAAAAGCCCTTTCAAAAAGGGCTTTTTTCAAAAAATGGCTTATTCTTTTATCCCCAAAATCTGCAACATAAAGGCATAATTGAGTGCAGTTTCCTTAATAGCCTGAAACCTACCTGAGGCTCCGCCGTGTCCTGCGTCCATATTGGTATAAAGCAAAAGCATATTATTGTCGGTTTTCATTGTTCGTAGTTTTGCTACCCATTTCGCAGGCTCCCAATACTGCACTTGCGAATCGTGCAAACCTGTGGTAACAAGCATATGCGGATATTTTTGAGGCTCTACTTGGTCGTAAGGCGAATACGAAAGCATATAGATATAGCTATCAATATTTTTCGGGTTGCCCCACTCATCAAATTCGCCTGTGGTTAGGGGTATGCTTTCATCAAGCATTGTCGTAACTACATCAACAAAAGGTACTTCGGCAATAATGCCTTTGTACAAATCGGGACGCATATTGGCAATAGCCCCCATAAGCAAGCCACCTGCACTGCCTCCTTCGGCAAAAAGTTTTTCTTTGGAAGTGTATTTATTTTCAATTAGGTAAATGGAGCAGTCAATAAAATCGTAGAAAGTATTTTTCTTTTTGAACATTTTTCCATTATCGTACCAAGCCCGTCCCATTTCTTGCCCTCCGCGAATGTGGCAAAGTGCATAAACAAATCCCCTATCCAATAGGCTCAGACGTGAATAGCTGAAATAAACGTCCATACTTGCTCCATACGAGCCATAGGCATATTGCAAAAGCGGAGCGGAGCCGTCTTTTTTCGTGTTTTTATGATAAACAATAGAAACAGGAATTTTAGCTCCATCGCGAGCCTCTACGTAAATGCGTTCTACGATATAATTTTTAGGGTCAAATTTACCGCCCAAAACTTCTTGCTGTTTCATTAGCTTTTTGGTGCGTTTTTCCATATCGTAGTCGTAAATGGAATTAGGAGTAGAAAAAGAGGTGTATCCGTATCGCAAAATTTTGCTATCAAAATCAGGATTTACCGAAACATAAGCCGTGTAGGCAGGCTCACCAAAATCAAGATAATGCTCACTTTTATCTTTCCAACGGATAACACGTAAATTCAAAAGCCCTGCTTTTCGCTCACTTACTACCAAAAAATCTTTGAAAATTTCAATATCTTCCAAAAAAACATCTTTCCTATGCCCTATCACCTCTTTCCAAGCGGAAACATCATCAGTTTTCTTGGTAGAAGTTTCCATAAGTTTGAAATTGGGGGCGTTGAGATTGGTTACAATGTAAAATTTATCCTCAAAGTGTGAAACGCTGTACAGGTGGTCTTTTTGGCGAGGCAAAAAAATCTTAAAATCGCCTTTGGGTTTATCGGCTTCCAAATATCTGACTTCGGAGGAAAGCGTACTGCTGGAAATAATCATCAAATATTTTTCAGATTTACTTTTACCAATATAACAGCTAAACTGCACATCTTTTTCCTCGTAGATAAGTTCATCTTTACTGCTATCTGTGCCAAGCGTGTGCTTGTAAATCTGAAAAGCCCGAAGTGTTTGCAAATCCTGACGGCTGTAAAAAAGTGTTTTGTTATCATTTGCCCAAACAATATTTCCCGTAACGTTCTGAATTACATCAGTTAGCATTTTTCCTGTGGAAAGGTCTTTGAAATACACATTGTAAATTCTTCTGCCTACGGTATCGGTGGCATAAGCCATTATTTGGTTGTTGGTAGAAATACTTAATGCTCCAAGTGCAAAATATTTTGATTTTTTAGCCAGTTCGTTTTGCTCTATCAAAATTTCCTCTTTGGCTTGCAAAGAGCCTTTCTTGCGGCAGTTGATAGCATATTCCTTGCCTTTTTCAAAGCGTGTATAATAATAGTAACCTCTGTACTTGTAGGGCAAACTTTGGTCATCTTCTTTGATACGGCTTTTAATTTCCTCAAATAGTTTCTCACGCAAGGCTTTGCTGGGAGCAAGCATTTGCTCCAAATATTCATTTTCGGCTTTGAGGTATGCGATTACTTCGGGATTTTCTCTTTCGTTGAGCCAATAGTAGTTATCAATGCGTTTGTGTCCGTGAGTGATAAGTTCTTTGGGCTTTACTGCCGCCTTGGGGGGCAAAGGTTGCTGTGGGTTCTGACTTTTCGCCTTCATAAACATACACAAAAGTAAAAAAAGACCGATATGTTTCATACTTCATTAGTTTGTGAGTTCTGTGAAAAATTAAATTTCTTGCAAATTTTCGGCAAATTGCTCAAAGTTTAATTCCACCTGATTTTTGAGAATATCTTCCAGAGTTTCTGCTTTGCGAATAAGGTAGGGCTTACCTTCGTAAATTAACACTTCGGCAGGGCGAGTGCGGGCATTGTACTGCGAACTCATCGTAAAACCATAAGCCCCTGCATTTTTGAGAGCTAAAATATCATTTTCACGCACTTCGTTGAGCTTTCTGTCCCAACCAAAAGTATCCGTTTCGCAAATATAGCCCACTACGGTATAAACTCTTTGGGGAGCAAGCGGATTGGAAACATTCACAATTTCGTGGTAAGCATCGTACATCATTGGGCGAATCAGGTGGTTTAACCCTGAATTTACACCTACAAACACCGTGGCAGGGGTTGTTTTGATAACATTCGTTTTTACAAACAAATAGCCCGCTTCGCTTACCAAAAATTTTCCCGGTTCAAACCACAACTCCAACTGCCTTCCATAATTTTGACAAAACTTTTGAAAAGCAGAGCCTAATTTTTTACCTAAATCAGTAATATCCGTAGTAATATCGCCTTCTTTGTAGGCTACTTTGAAGCCACTCCCAAAATCCATAAATTCCAAATCAGGAAAATCGGTGGCAATTTCAAAAAGAATATTTGCCGCTTGCAGAAAAACATCAGCATCTACTATATCCGAGCCTGTGTGCATATGCAAGCCTGTAACACGAATGTTGTAGGTTTTTATTACTCGCAAAAGATGTCTGCTTTGCAATACTGAAATACCAAATTTGGAATCTATGTGTCCTGTGGAAATTTTGTGATTGCCACCTGCCAAAATATGCGGATTGAGCCTTATACAACAAGGCACACTACTACCGTAAGTATGCCCAAATTGTTCTAAAATGGAAATGTTATCAATATTGATAACCACTCCCAAACGCACCGCTTCCTGAATTTCCTCAAAGCTGACACAATTGGGTGTAAAAATAATTTCTTGTGGCTCAAATCCTGCTTTCAAACCCAAATATACCTCCTGAATGGAAACCGTATCCAGCCCTGTGCCGTAGTGCTTAAAAAGTTTCAGCACAGAAATATTATTGAGGGCTTTACAGGCATATTTAATTTTCATTGGCACACCTAAAAAAGCCTTTTGCAAGCTCTCCACTTGCATTTTCATTTTTTCGGCATCGTATACGTACAGGGGCGTACCAAACTGCTCGCAAAGCGAAAGTACATCAATGCTCTGAATGTAATAACGACTATCTATGAGTTGCATAGCTGATTGGAATGGTTATTAAAATTGATTTTGGGAAATTTTTAAATTTTGCTAAACAATTTAGCTATTGGCAAATTCAAGAAATATCTGCAATAATTTTTTCAAATTCTTTTTTTAGTTTAGGCAAATCGCAAGTTGCGGTTTGCCACACTAAACTTATAGTAATGCCAAAGTATTGATGAATTAAAATATCTCTCATATCCGCCATTTGCCTTCAAGGAATTTGAGGATATTTTTCCCTAATTTCTTTTGAAATATTTTTTACTGCTTCACCAATAATTTCTAACCTCCTAATTACAGCATCCTGCTTTTCAAAATTTTTTTTCAAATTCCTCCTCCGAAAGATTTAATGTATACTCTTGAATTTTGAGAATACTATCTAAAATATCCTCAAAGAACACAGTAACATTTCTTTTTTTAGCCATAAATTCTAATCTCTTCGGAAAGTATTTCTTGCCTCAATCTCGGCTTGATAGCTTTGTATTCTACCAAATCTACCTTGCTTTTGAGAAGTTCTTCCAACTCATATTTTAGAGATAAAAATTCTATAAGCCCTATTTTAGTATCAAATTCAACTAAAATATCTACATCACTCCTTTTTGAATTTTTTCCTCTTGCTACCGACCCAAAAATACCTGCCTTTTTGATTTGATACTTCATCAAAATAGGTTTAACTTTTTCTTGGACTTCAATTAAATTCATAAGCAAAAAATTCTATGAAAACTCTACCTTCCAATACACTTCTTTCAATGCTATCTCACAAGTTCCAAACAATATTTTTTCATCAGCACTCTGACTGATATGCAATAGCCAATCCTCGCCATTGCGTTTGTAACTCTTGATTTGCATCTTTCGGCTATCTACCAAATGATATTCCTCCAAACTTTCCAAAGAAAGATAGCAATCTAATTTCTCATTGTTATCGCGTATTGCCGTTGTAGCAGAAAGAACCTCTATCACAATACTTGGGTTTAGCAGTGCCAAAAGACCTTGATGTTCCTCGTATTCGGGTTTCTGACAAACTATCGTAACATCAGGATAAAAATAACTATCACATTCAGGCACTTTCAAAAGCATATCGCTGGGAAATACTATGCAATCTTTGAAGCGTAAGCAGTTATTAAGCAAAGTTATCAAGTTACCCACAATAATATTATGCTGTGGGCTTGCTCCTGCCATAGCAATTACTTCGCCTGCATAATATTCGTGTTTGCTTGCTTTCTGGCTTTCAGCAAGTAAGTAATCTTGAATAGATGTTTTAGTTTCAATTTGCATAAATTTTACTTTCCTGCTTTGGCAAGTTCAATCATTGCCTCTATTTCAAGGGCAGTGGCATCAGGCGAGCCATTATAGCCTTCGGAAGCAAAGCGAATGTTGCCTTGGGTATCTACCACAAACTTCATAGGAATACCCATAACGCCAAATTTACCCGCAACCTCGTCATTTTCATCAACGAGTACGTTAAAATCATATTTTTTCTTTTCTATAAACCTTTTGAGTCGTTCTGTACGATTGCGAGGCTCTTCGCTGGTGGCAATAAAAAGAAAAACCACATTGTTATCATTTTTGTATTTATCAGCGGCTTTTTTCATACCCGGAAAAGATGCCACGCAAGGTCCGCACCAAGTAGCCCAAAAGTCTAAAACTACTACCTTCCCTTTCAAATCGGAGAGTTTTACATTTTTGCCATCTAAATTTTTAAGTTCAAAATCAGGAGCGGTAATGCTTCGTTTGAGCATTTTTTTACTTACTTCCCTTTTGGCACTTTCCAAATCTTGGGAAAAAGCCAGCACAGAGCTTACCAGTAGTGAAATGACGAGAATAAGAGTTTTTTTCATAAGATTTAGATTTGATTTTCAGATAATTCAATAATATTTGTGCCAAGAAACATTAGCGTTCAATCGTGAGCAAGGCACTGCCACGTCTTACATACAGAGCCACACCTGCGAGCATATTATCCACTACAATCGGCTCAATCATATAACGCAATTTACTACGCTTCTCTCCTTTACCAAAAATATGTTCGGTTTCGTAAGGCTGTCGGGTTTGTAAGGCGTGGTACCAGTCTTTGCGTATATGAGCAAGGTCATCGGCATCGCTTTCAAAGAGGCTTGTCCAAGGCATACCTTTTTTGATAGTAATGCCATACAAATTATGAAAAATCACCTCCATTTTAGTATTGAAAAGCACAATTCTCTCGTCTTCATCAACCGCCAAAATACTTTCTTTGGATTTTTCAATAATTTGCTCACTAATAACGAAAGTTTTATCGGAATTGTATTCTACCACTGCGTTTTTTTCGGTTTCTTCCATTTTAAGCATTACCAAATCAAGCATAGAAGTAATGAAACTTTGCTCCTCCAAAGTCCATTCGCGAGGGGTACGTATATGCTCGCAAGTCAGCATACCTTTGAGTTTATTGCCAATGCGAATTGGATAAATGAGCATAGAAGTAATACTTGCCTCTGCCAAATAGGAAGGGGTAAGTTCTTTGGTTATAGGGCTAATTTGTGCAGGGTACGCAATAATGCAACTTTCTTTGTAAAGATTTTCAAAGAAAATAGGGAACTGCTCTTGCGACATTTGCATACCTTCCAGATGTATGTTTTCCTCCTTTACAAACAAATCTATACAATTGAGAGCCCCATTCTTAAACTCCCAAATACTCACTCTTGGAATAGTAAGCGTTTCGGCAATAGCTTTATTGATTTCGGCAGCGTACTCTTTGATGCCTACTTCTTGCAATTTTTGAGAGCCAAGCAAGGTAAGTGTTTCAATTTGCTTACGCAAACGCTCTTTGCTGGCAAGGATATTCTCCTCTGCTTTTTTCTGCTCGGTTACGTCTTGGTACGTACCAATAATACCAATTACATTCCCTTCGGTATCTTGAAAAGGTACTTTACTTACTTTGAGCCAAGCTGTTTGTCCGTTGGCAAGCTGACGTGTTTGAAGCACATCAAGTTCAGGAACACCTGTTTCCATAACTTTCTTATCGCTACGGATATACATTTCGGCTTCTTCTTGGCTTGTCCAAATATCTAAATCTGTTTTCCCGATAATATCCTCAACATTTTTTGCTCCTACCATTTGCAAGAAACGGCGGTTGCAACCCAAAAATTTAGACTCTCTATCTTTCCAGAAAACACTTTGGGGCAAGGTATCAATAATTTTTTGTAAAGTATCCTTAGATTTTTGTAGAGCATCGCTGAAAGCCTTCTGCTCCGAAATATCACGAATAGCAAAAATGCGGATACGCTGGTCTTCAAAAGCAACTACTCTTCCGTGAATTTCTATGGGTACTTCCAAGCCATCTTTACGGATAAGCACTCCTTCATAAGGCTTATCGTAGCCAAGTTGCATATTGATAACCGAGAGAGCTTTGGTTTCGGGGGCAAAGAAATTAAAGAGATACTGCCCTGCAACTTCATCGGCACCGTAGCCTGTAATTTTGGTAAAGGCAGTATTCACCTCCCTGATATATCCTTTTTCGTGAATGATAATCGCTTCGTGGGTGGAGTCTGCAATGGCTTTGAGGCGGTTTTCGCTTCGCTGGATTTGCAACTCAACTTTTTTGATAGGAGTAATATCTTGGGTAAAAGAAACGCCACCAATTACATTTCCCTCGGCATCATAGAGCGGATTGTAATAGCGTTGGAAAAAGAACTCATCTTTCAACACTTCTTGCTCTACTTCCTTGCCTTTTACTTTTACCTTTTTCTTTTCAAAAACTTTGAAACCTTCGGTGTAAGAAAACGCTCCCTGCTCAAAAAGACGTGTAAATTGCTCTTTGAGTAATTGAGGCAACTCCTGACGCTTGAATTCAAAATCGGTAAAGAGGTTCATTCCTACTTGGGGGCGTTTGCCTGTTTCGTTAAGTATAAACTCTGCCCATTTCTCATTAAAAGAAAGAATATTGAAATTTTTATCTATGGAATAAATTTCATCGGTAGTGCTATCCAAGATTGCTTTCATACGCGAGTTACTCTCCTCTATTTCGTGAAGCATTTTTTGTTTTTCTGTAACATCACGCATAATGGTGGCAATCGCCGTAATATCGCCTTGTGCATTTTTAATCGCCACAATATTACCACTCATAAAAGCGGTTTCATTGGTTTTCAGGTTAATCATTTCCAATTCACCTTCCCAGAAACCATTATTTTTTACACTTGGAATAACCTCTTTCTGAACTTTTTCCCAATTTTTTTCAGCGAAAAAGTTTTTGAAATACAAACGTTTGGAAAGATAATTATCCGCCCCGAATAGTTGTTGTCCTACTTTGTTGGCATAAATAATCTCTTCGTTAGGGTTCATCATAATTACAAAATCTGTGGCATTTTCCACCATTGCCACAAACTTTTGCTGTTCTATTTGTTGTTTTTCAAGGGCATCTCTTTGGATACGAATTTGCTCTTCAATACGCTTTTGGCGAGTAATATCCTGCATTGTACCATACACAATGGCAGTTCTATCAGAATTTGGCTCCAAAATACGTTTCACAGAAATCACTACATCTCTAATATCACCATTGGCACGCTTCATTTGGTACTCAAAAGTGCTTTCATAGTTGGGGTCTTTGGATTTGATAGCTTCCGCAATTTTAGCATTTACCAGCTCAATATCTTTCTCCACAACAAATTTCTCCATAAATTTCGCCGAAGGCATACGATAGCCTCCTTCCAAATCTTTGCTGGTACGCAAAAGTTCATAGAGTTCGTCTGTGGCAATAATCATCTTACTTCTTACATCTAACTGCCAAGGTGCCAGCGAAGCCAAGCGTAAGGCTTCTGATAGTTGAGCTTCTTTTTCACGAAGTTCAAGAGTTTGTTCTTGGATTTGTTGCTCCAAGTTTTCCTTCATTTTTTCAAGCTCTCTTTGGCTTCTTTCAGCTTCTTTTTGGGCTCTTTCAAGTTCTGCAAGGTTAGCCCTCATCGCTTCTTCTTGGGTACGCAACTGCTCTGTTGCCTGTTGCGATTCCAACAAGAGTGTTTTTGTTTTTTGTGTATTCTGTACAGAGGCAAAAGTAGAAGCAATGTTTTCAGAAAGCTTTTCAATAAAGGCTATTTCATAATCTTCAAAATGTTTGAAAGAAGCAATCTCAATAGCTCCATACACATCGTTGTTGTAGAGCAAAGGAACAACCAAAAGATGGCGTGGGGGGGCATCGCCCAAGCCCGAACTGATTTGCGTATAGTCTTCGGGAAGTTTATCTAAATGTAAAATATCTTTTTCTAAAACAGCTTGCCCTACAAGCCCCTGCCCTACTTCTATGCGAGCTTCTTCGTACTTTCTACGATTGTAGGCATAAGCGGCTTTGAGTTCTAGAAACTTATTTTCATTTTTATCTTCAACCATCAAGAAAAGCCCCCCCTGTTCTGCTTTTACATACTTGACAAGGTTGGAAATAACAGCATACGCAAGGTCGTTTAGATTTTCGTAATTCTCACGCAAAATATTCACAAAAAGGGTAAAACCTTCGTTAGCCCAGTTGCGGCGGCGGTCTTCTTCGGCTACTCGCAAGAGGTTTTCACGCATATTCAAGAGGGCAAAGCCCAAAGCATCTTTCTGACTGCGAACTTGGAAAGGATATTCAAATTTGCCCTCTCCGATATTTTTTGCAAATTCGGAAGTTCGCTTCAAGTTACTGGCAAGCATATTGATATTGCTGGCAAGCACCCCTATTTCGTCCTTTCTATCATAAATAACCTTCTGATTTACATCTCCCGAAGCTATTTCCTGAGTAACTATGGCTACTTTATCCAAAGGCTTAATGAAACGATTGCTGAAAAACACATATCCCACTATCAAGAATGCCACCACAAGTATAATGATGAAAAAGATAGTTATCTGAATACCCGTTTGCGTTGCTGTATATTCAGCAATAAAAAGCGTAGTAAGTTCATTATGTACGTTTTGAATATTGGCAGTAGTTTCTACCATATTGATATAAGCCTTCTGCACGGTCGGGTTTTCTACCTTTTCAATCGCTTTAATCGCCACAGGAATTTCTTTGATAAGTGTATCATTTACTTTCTCCTGTTTGGTAGCGGTCTTGAGAACAGTACTATCCAATTCCACAATTTCATTGAGAATTATATTGAGATTTTTCTTGTAAAGTTGCCAATCATCGCGAAGTTTGTTGAATTTTACAATTTGCTTCGTTCCTGATACGGGTTTAATAGTAACTTCATTAGTAAAAATAACCACCTTTCTCCCTTTGGAAAGAATATCCAATTTGTCATCATACTCCATAATCAGGTTTTGCAGAGCAAGTTTATTTTCAGCATCTCCACCAATCACCAGACCTGCTCGGTAAGGCATTTGTCCAAGTATTTTTTCTGCTTCACGCGAAAGCTCTACCCGGGCGGCATCTTGCCTGAGCAAAAAGCCCGAAAGCAACACGAGACTATAACCAATCGCTATGAGTATAATGGCAAAAAGGAAGAAAAAAGCTGTAATTCTTCTGATACTCCAAGATTTTACTTTCATTGCTTACAAAATTTTGCAGTTTCAAAGTAGGCTATCAAAAATAGTAGTTTTTTTTGTTACGAAAAAGAATTTGAGCATTTTTGTAAAAAAATCGTGATTGTTTAGGTCAAATTTGCAGTATAGAAACAGGAAACAAGATTGAGAACATTGGATATTTAGAGGAAGTATAATTTTTCCCCAAACTCTTGAACCTTCAAACGTTTTGAACATAAATAACAAAAAATCTTAACTTGTGCATTGCAAAACTTTGCTATTTTTGTAATCGTTTAGCCCTGATTTGCAATACAAACAGGAGATAGAGCAGTGAGTAATTTGTATTTGGTATCAAACTCCAAGTTAAAAGCATTTGAACCTCCAAAACTTGACCTTTTAACCTTTTAGCCTTTATGTATCGCAAACCGAATAAAAAAAATTGGACAGGCAGAGATGATATGCCTATTGATGGAGAACTGGGAGCAAGATGGCATCAGAAAGTAGAGCGTATCAATTTGGAAGAAGTAGATAAACTACCCCGACTGCTCGGTACGAGCAAAGGCTTTACTTTGCTCGGCTTTTGCTCTGATGAAGGAGTAAGACGTAACCAGGGCAGAATCGGAGCCGCAGAAGGTCCTGCTCAAATGCGAATACACCTTTCTAACTTGCCTTGGCATTTTGGAAAAGATACTATTTTGGTAGATGGCGGAGATGTTTTTTGTCTTGCTAAATTTTTGGAAGAAGCTCAAAGTTTTTTAGGCGAAAAGGTTTTCAAGATTTTATATTCGGGCTACAAAAGTGTCTTGATAGGCGGCGGACACGAAATAGCTTGGGGGCATTATTTGGGCATTAAGAAATTTTTGCAAACACAACCTTCACGCAAATTGGGAATTATCAATTTTGATGCTCATTTTGATATGCGTGAAAGTCCTCAAAAACAATCTACTTCGGGAACATCTTTTTTGCAAATAGCCAACGATAGAAAAGCAAACAATGAGGATTTTTCCTATTTCGTTTTGGGTATCCAAAAGCAGAGCAATACACCCAAACTTTTTCAAACTGCACATGACTGGGGTGTAGAATATATAACTTCCGAAAAAATGGATTTTATGTTTATTCAGGATATTTATGCAAGACTTACCAAATTTATTGAAAAGCAAGATTTTTTATACATCAGTGTTTGCCTTGATGTTTTTTCGGCTTCTTATGCCCCAGGTGTAAGTGCCTTGAACGGCTTGGGCATCTATCCGACCATTGTAACGGACTTAATACGCTTCATCAGCCAAACAGGGAAAGTACTTGCCTTTGATATTGCTGAACTTTCGCCCAAACACGATACCGACGACCGCACTGCAAGACTTGCCTCTAATCTTGTTTTTACGTACATTGATGCATCAGTGGGTACATCTATCCAAGAATAGCTTGTTGTAATTTTTCTATTTGAAAAGGCAAATTATATTCTTTCAACATCTTGGCTCTTGCTTTTTTGCCCATTTCTTGGGCAATTTCAGGATTTTCAAGCAAGTAAATGATATGCTGTGCCATTGCAAGATAATCTCCTTCTTGAACCAAAAAACCTGTTTCTCCATGAGCTACTGCCTCTTTGATACCTGCGTGAAAGGTACTTACCACAGGCAAACCAACGCAAGAAGCCTCTAATACGGTATTAGGTGTGCCTTCTGTATCGCCGCGAGCCTCCGTAATAGAATGTTGAATAAATACATCAGCTTTGTGCAGTAGTTGAACGATTTGAGCAGAAGTTTGATAGCCCCAAAACCGCACATTTTTTTCAATGCCTAATGTCTTTACTAAGTTTTCAGCTTCCTGCCGAAGTTCTCCGTCCCCTACTATCCAAAATTGAGCTTCAGGAAATACTTTCAAAACTTCGTTGAAGGCTTTGATATTTAGCGTTGGAGATTTTTTGAATGTCAGCCTGCCTACTGAAATCACTATCTTATCATTTGGATAAATATTCTTTTCCGAAAATAGGTCAGGGTCTATTCCATAAGGAATATTCAGGATTTTGCGTTCGGGCAAATTAATGTTCATCAAGTTTTTTTTCATATCTTCCGAAACCACCACAATTTTTTTAGCTATCCGAGACATTTCTTGATAATAAGGGCTAAATTCCTGCAAAACTGCCTTATTGGAAGCATCAAATCCGTGAAAATGAACAACAAGATTTACATTTGCTTTCTGGCAAGCCCACATTACCCGAACCCCTGTAATTCCATATTCGGCAAGCAAATGAGTAATTTGTTTTTTTCGCAAGAATTTTACCAAATAGTGTGTATAGATTTTATCATACCAAGCAGGAAAAAATCTTTTGAGCAAAACCCTCAATGGCTCTGTCCATACACCTCCAAAAATACTTTTACCATTAGGTTCTCTATAAACCCACCAGCCTCCTGTCAGGCAGTAATCAGGCTTAAGCCCCTGAATATGATTTCTGATAAAAGTTTCAAATTTATTATCGGCATTGGGATAGGCTACGCATAGCTTCATATCGTTGGCTTTTGCAATTATTTACGTTCAAAAAATTCAATATTTGATGTTCAATCTCTCATTTTTTCTGCCTGAAATCTACTTTCTAAAATCCTGTTTCCTGCATCGTATTGCCTGTTTCCTTACTGCAAGCTATACCTAAACAACTACTATCTTTTTTGATAAATAGCCACAATTACACCACCATAAGATAAAATAGGTAACATTTTCACAAGCCAGCGGGTTGTTTTCCATATAATATCTGCCATAGCAGGTAACTTTTCTTTGAGCCACAACCGATATGCTAAACTCTTGTGAATAGGTTGCACTGGCTCTTTGAAAAATTTTACATCTAAATCAAACATACGAGCTACGTAGTGAAGGGAACTTTCTCGCCAAAGCAAGGTATGATGAGGTGGTAAATTGAGCGATTGATACGTATCTTTGGCATAAAGATAAGAATCGTTATTCGGAACACCTATGCACAAATACCCTCCTTTTTTAAGTGTTTGCAAGGCACTTTCTAAAAAAGTTTTGGCATCAGTTATATGTTCTAAAACCTGAAAAGCACAGACTGCATCAAATTTTTCTTGATTGGTTTGGCAAAAACTTTCAATACTTTCCGCCTGAACTTGCAAACCTTTTTTTTGAGCAAATTCAATAGCTTTCGGATTAAACTCTAAGCCTATCACTTCTCCTCCTTTCTCATTTTTTATTTTTTCTAAAAAATAACCATTGCCGCAACCTATTTCTAAAACTTTTTGCTGGGGTTTAATAAATTGCCAAGCTATCTCGTGTTCCCATTTCCAAGTTTGATAGTAACCTGTATATTTTTCTGATATTTCTGCGTAGAATTTTTCATCGCCCGCAATGGTTGGAAAATAAAAATTGATAGTAGAATCTTGCCCTTCACAAATTTGTATGTTTTGAATATTGGCAAAATACCTTGCCACATCAACACCTAAATTTTTTTGATAACTCTCAACAATTTGAGCTACTGAAAGTGTTTGAATAGGTCTTACGGGTTCATCAGGTACAAGTGGCGATTTTACAATACTCATACAAGAGATTTTTTAAGAGCGAAACGCTTACCGGGCAAAGCTACGATTAAATCTTTCATTTCTAAATCTAAAAGCACAACAGCAAGTTCGTTGAGCGAGTACGACAAGGCTAAACTTATTTCGTCAATGCTCGCCTGATTGCGTTCGGTAAGCAATTTCAAAATAGCTTTTTCTTTTTCAGATAGTTCTAAACTTTCCAAAGTTTTGAAAGCAATCTTTTGCTCACGTTTTTTGGCAATATCCCAGTTCATAATTTCGGCTATATCGTTTGCCGAAGTAACCAAATGAGCCAAGTTCTTGCGAATAAGCCAATGACAACCCTGTGAGGTTTCTTGCCACACGCTACCTGGTACCGCCCCTACTTCACGATTGTAGTCATTAGCGTATTGGGCTGTTACTAATGCACCACCTTTCTTTTTACTTTCAACTACCAAAACCAAATCGGCAAGTGCGGCAATAATACGATTCCGTGCAGGGAATCTGCGAGGGTCTAATTTGGTATAAAGAGGAGTTTCGGAAAGTAAAGCCCCTTCATTTTCAAGTATTTGCAAAGCCGTAGCCTGATGAACCGCAGGATACACCGTATCCAAGCCATTCGCCATAATACCAAGGGTTAAAAGTTTATGTTTCAGTGCCTCTCTGTGAGCCGCAATATCAATACCATACGCCATTCCGCTGATAATAAGCGGATTGTAGGGCTTGATTTCAGCGATAAATTGCTCAATAAACTCTCTGCCGTACTGCGTTGCATTACGCGTGCCTACGATGGCAATGTGTTTATCTTCATTCAAAGAGGTTACACCCTTCTGATACAACAAAATAGGAGCATCTTCTATTTGTTTCAGGCGTACAGGATAGTGGCTATCGGTGAAAAAAATCAGCTCTACATTTAGCTTTTGGGCATTATGAAGTTCTTTTTCAGCATCTTGGAGCAATTGGGTTTGCTTTCGTAAAAACTCCTCTCCTATTTTGCTTCCAATACCTTCTACTTTCAGGATTTGGCTTTTTTTTGCCTTAAAAACTTCCTCAGCTGTACCAAAACGAGCCAGCAATCTGCGAGCTATCACTCCCCCAATGCCTTCGGCTAAATGTAGAGCAACTTCGTATAGATTTGCCACAAAAAATGATAAGTTTCAGATTTTTATCAAAAAAACAAAGCCGCTACGTATTTAGGTCAGCATACCACCATCTACTTGTATCACTTGCCCTGTAATATAAGACGACATATCAGAGGCTAAAAATACACAGGCTTGGGCAACTTCTTCTGCTTTTCCTCCTCTTTTCAGCGGGATTTGATTGAGCCATTCTTCTTTGTTGGCAAGTTCGTGGGTCATTTCTGTTTCTATAAAGCCCGGAGCCACAGCATTGGAGCGAATATTTCGTGAGCCGAGTTCCAAGGCTACCGATTTGGTAAATCCAATAATTCCTGCTTTGGAGGAGGCGTAGTTGGCTTGTCCTGCATTGCCACGAATACCCACTACCGAAGTGATATTGATGATTGAGCCATTTTTAGCCTTCATCATTGGCTTCAAAACAGCTTTGGTAAGGTTAAAAACCGACTTCAAATTGATATTGATAACCTTATCCCATTGCTCTTCGGTCATACGCAAAAGCAAGCCGTCCTGGGTAATACCCGCATTATTGACCAAAATATCCACCGTGCCAAAATCCTGTAAAACCTGATTGACAAGTTCTTCGGCTTGTTTATAGTCGGAGGCATCGGAGCGATAGCCTTTGGCAAAAACCCCTTCGGCTTGCAATTCATTTTCCAAAGCCTGCCCTTTTTCTACACTAGAAAGGTACGTAAAGGCTACTTTTGCCCCTTGTTTGGCAAATTCTTTGGCTATGGCTCTGCCAATGCCTTTGGAAGCCCCTGTAATGAGGGCTACTTTGTTTTCTAATAACTTCATTGCTTCAAAAATTTGGATTTCAAGGGTTCAAAAATGTAAAAAAACTCAAAAAACGAAAAAAATTATTGCGTTTTTTTAAGATGCCTACGCTCTAAAACCTCAATCACTTGGCTCAAAGAAAGATTTTTGGCTTCTAAAAGTACCAAATAATGAAACAGTAAATCGGCGGCTTCACCCAAAAAAAGTTCTTGATTTTGGTCTTTGGCTTCAATAATCAGTTCTACTGCTTCCTCGCCCACTTTTTGTGCAATTTTATTGATACCTTTGGCAAAAAGTGAGGCGGTATAAGAGGTTTCAGGAATTTGATTTTTGCGTTCCCGAATTACATTTTGCAAGTATTCTAAAAAATGTAAGTTACTTGTATTTTGCTCATCAAAGCAAGTATCGGCTCCTGTATGGCAAACCACTCCTTGGGGCTCAGCTTTGATAAGAATAGTATCTTGGTCGCAATCTATGCGTATTTCTTTTACTTTCAGGAAGTTGCCCGAAGTTTCACCTTTTGTCCAAAGTCTTTGCTTGCTCCGACTAAAAAAGGTAACTATGCCTTCTGCAAGGGTTTTTTGATAGGCTTCTTCATTCATATACCCAAGCATCAAAACTTTTTGGGTATAAAAATCTTGCACCACAGCAGGCAAAAGCGTTTCAGCAGTCTTGAAAATAGGTGTATTCATAGGTTTCTCAATTGCCTTGCAATTTACAATTTTTTGCAATTCTACAAGATATACTTAATTTTGTGCGTTTGCTTGAAAGTATTTAGGACTTTCAGCAAAAATTTTGTTTTTTTTTTTGAACTTAAAACTTTTGAACTTCAAACCATTAAACCTAAAACCTTCTAAACATTTACAACTAAATCAATATACCTCGCTATGAGTATTTTACGCATCGCATTACAAAAGTCAGGGCGATTGAGCGAAAGTTCTTTGGCTCTTATCAAAGAATGTGGCATTGATTTTCAGAATGGCACAGGCAAGCTCAAATCCGAAGCAAGTAATTTTCCCGCCGAATTTCTCTTTTTACGAGATGATGACATACCCGGCTACGTAGCTGATGGAGTGGCTGATATTGGCATTATTGGCGAAAATGTAATGGTTGAAAAAAACCAAGAAGTACGCCTTATTGAGCGTTTGGGCTTTTCTAAATGTAGGCTTTCAGTGGCTGTTCCGAAAGGCAAAGAATATAAAGGTTTGCAAGATTTACAAGGAATTGATATTGCTACCTCGTATCCACGTATTTTGGGAAACTTCTTGCAAAAAAATCAAATTTCGGCTCGTATTCACGAAATTAGTGGCTCGGTTGAAATCGCTCCCAGCATTGGTTTGGCAGAAGCTATCTGCGATATTGTCAGCTCGGGCAGTACACTGATGAGTAATGGCTTGAAAGAAGTAGAAGTCGTTTTTCATTCGGAAGCTGTGCTTATTGGCAATCCGAATATTTCTGCTGAAAAACAGAAAATTTTGGAAAAATTACTCTTCCGCATACACGCTGTTCAGAATGCCAAAAAAAATAAATACATCTTGCTCAATGCTCCGAAAAATGCTTTGGATAAAATTGTGCAAATTCTGCCCGGAATGAAAAGCCCCACAATCTTGCCTTTGGCGATAGACGGCTGGTGTTCGGTACATTCGGTTATTCACGAAGATGACTTCTGGGAAATTATTGAAAGCCTCAAAGCCGCAGGAGCAGAAGGTATTTTGGTAGTGCCCATTGAAAAAATGATTCGCTAAACTGCAAAAACTTCCCAATTGAACTCCTGAAACTGCAATTATGACTATTTACAAACAACTTCTGGAAAAGCAAGCCAACTTAGCCGTAATTGGTTTGGGCTATGTGGGGCTTCCCATAGCTTTGGCTTTTGCCAAACAACTGAAAGTAATAGGTTTTGATATCAATGCCGAGCGTATTGCTATGCTCAAAAATCATCAAGACCCCAGTCGCGAGCTACCCAAAGAAGCCTTTGAGGGCTGTGATATTGAATTTACTTGCCAATTGGCAGATTTACACAAAGCTCAATTTTTTATTGTTGCTGTACCCACTCCTATTGACGAACACTGCCAACCCGATTTGAAGCCGCTACTTTCCGCTTCGGAAAGCGTAGGAAAAGTTTTGAAAAAAGGGGATTACGTAGTTTTTGAATCTACGGTATATCCGGGCTGTACCGAAGAGGATTGCGTTCCGATTTTAGAAAAATACTCAAATCTGAAATTTTGCGAAGATTTCAAGGTAGGTTACTCCCCTGAACGAATCAACCCAGGCGATAAGGAACACACTTTGGAAAATATTGTCAAAGTAGTTTCGGGTTGTGATGAAGAAAGTTTGGAGCAAATAGCCCAAGTCTATGAATTGGTAGTACGTGTAGGCGTGCATAGGGCAAGTAGTATCAAAGTTGCCGAAGCGGCAAAAATCATTGAAAACACCCAAAGAGATTTGAACATCGCTTTAATGAATGAGCTTTCTATTATTTTTGACAAAATGCAAATCAACACCTACGAAGTGCTGGCGGCGGCAGGTACCAAGTGGAATTTTCTCAAATTTGTGCCCGGACTTGTAGGAGGGCATTGCATTGGAGTAGATCCTTACTATCTCACCTACAAAGCCAAAGAATTGGGCTATACACCTGCCGTTATTTTGAGCGGTAGAACCATCAATGATGGAATGGGAGCATATATTGCAAAAAAAATAGTTCAGAAAATTATTCAACAGGGTACAAACCCCCAAGAAGCAAGAGTGCTTATTTTGGGTGTTACTTTCAAAGAAAATGTAAGCGACATTCGCAATACCAAAGTGGTGGATATTATCCGTGAATTGCAAGAATTTGGCTTACAGGCTCACGCAGTAGATTATATGGCTGATGAAAAAGAATTTGCTCACGAATACGGATTGCAATTACAACCTGAGCCACAGGGCAAATATGATGTTATTGTAGTAGCTGTCAATCATCAGAAATATTTGGCTTTGCAAGAAACAGATTTTTTGGCTTGGGCAAAAGAAAAAACACTTTTTGTAGATATTAAGGGCAGTTTCCGAAAGAAAATCAAGCAAATGAATTATTGGAGTTTGTAGCGAACAAAAGCCTTTGGCAAAGTGTTTTTTGAAAAAATACCAACAAATATTCATTGATTGGTGTGAAATTTGTACTTTGCAAACCAACAACAACGCATACTGCTTTATGGAAGATTTTGAGCTTATAGAAAAAATTGGCGAAAGGTTAGTTGATGAGCATTTGAGCATTAAGGAAGAAAATTTTCGCTTGAAGCAAATCATCAATAATGAACACATTGTGCCATTTGTAATTGATAAGAAGGGTTTTTTTATTTTACCAAGCAAATATGCCCTGAAAGCTATGGGCTTGCAAGCCAAAAAATTAAAAACTCGTAATGCTTTTGAATTTTTTGAAAAAAACCCAAAAGCCATTGAAAACATACGTCGAGCCTTGCGAGGTGAAAGTTTGGTAGATGTTCTGAAACTGGACGGCAAGTATTGGAAAGTAGCCTATCAGCCTACCTACGACGAACACAACCAAATTATTGGTATTACAGGGCTGAGTATTGATGTAACAGATGTTATTGAAAACGCCGAAAAAATCAAGAAAGCATTAGGATAAGTCTTGGGAATTTGATATTTTTGTCAAAACTGCATTTATGAAAACTTGCTCGTATTTGTTTATTTTTTGCTTACTTTTCCAATTTGCTTGGGGGCAAGTACAAAAGCCGAACCAAAGCAAACCTAATGCCTTGAAAGATGCCAAAACAAACCCTAACAAATCTACTCCACAAAAAAATACGATTGCCAAGCCTGAACAAAAAGCTCAAAAAGACACAACGAGAAAAAATAAAATCGTTAAACCCTACAAACCTCCTAAAAATCCTGCCGATTCTGCACTCACGTTAGAACAGCTTTTGGAACAATCTATTATCATTGATTCCACTTGTCCTCGTTGCAAAGGCTACAAACACGATAAGTTCTGCGACGGTTTGTATTGCTATGGAGGCAAATGCTCCGCTTGCAAAGGCTATCAAAAATGTATCCATTGCGATGGCACTATGTACAAAGGTGCAGTCGCTTGCCCTTTTTGCAAAGACATAAAAGAAGGCAAAAGTAGCGAAAAATGTCCCTACTGCAAAGATACGAAGTTTGGAGCAAGAAGGTGCATTTATTGCACAGATGGCACAATGAAACTCAAAGAAAAAGCTGATTATCTCATATTTGACCATTTGGAAGGTTGCCCCGAATGTACAGACGGCAAATGCCGCATTTGCAAAGGAACAGGACTTTGTGATAAATGTAAGGGTTCAGGCGTTATGCCTTGTAGTCGCTGTAAAGGCACAGGTCTGAAATCGCCTGAACAAATCAAAGCTGAAAAAATCAAGAAAGTAGAAGAAGAAAAACGCCGTATGCGTGAGCGAGAAGCCAAAGAAATGTTGAACGGCGGATAGTTAGATATCCCATCTTGCTAATGCCCCTACATTTTGTGAAACAAAGTCTTTTTGCAGATATTTGTAGTAAGCGGCAATGGCAATCATTGCGGCGTTATCGGTGCAATACTCAAAAGCAGGTATAAACACTTGCCAATTCCTTTTTTGAGCCTCCTCTTGCAATTTTTTTCGCAAATACGAATTAGCAGAAACTCCTCCCGCTATAGCTATTTGCTTGCAGTTCATTTCTTGGGCGGCTTTACGCAGTTTATCCAAAAGCATTTCTACGAGTGTATGCTGAACACTGGCACAAATATCGGGCAAGTTTTCCTCAACAAATTTAGGATTTTGAGCAGTTTGCTTTTGTAAAAAGTATAAAATAGCCGTTTTCACCCCACTGAAAGAGAAGTCCAAACGAGGCATTTCGCTTTTAGGAAAACTAAAAGCCAAAGGGTTACCCTTTTGAGCCAATTTATCAATCATAGGACCGCCCGGATAGGGCAAGCCCAGTAGTTTAGCAGTTTTATCAAAGGCTTCGCCTACGGCATCATCTTGGGTTTCACCCAAAACTTCCATTTGCAAGTAATCTTTAACCCAAACAATTTGCGTATGCCCCCCACTAACCGTAAGACACAAAAACGGAAAAGTAGGTTTGGGTTCATCAATAAAATGAGCAAGTACGTGAGCCTGCATATGATTGACCTCAATGAGAGGAATATCCAAAGCCAGTGCCATAGCTTTCGCAAAAGAAACACCAACCAAAAGCGAGCCTAAAAGTCCGGGTCCGCGTGTAAATGCAATGGCATTTAGCTCATTTTTGCTTACTTTGGCTTCTTGCAGAGCCGCTTCTACCACAGCTACAATATTTTTCTGATGCTCTCGCGAGGCAAGTTCTGGCACTACTCCCCCATATTTTTGGTGAATTTCTTGGCTGGCTATGATATTTGAAAGAATTTTGCTATCTTGTGCCACAGAAGCAGAAGTTTCATCGCAAGAAGATTCTATCGCTAAAATGTATGTTGGCATAGAAATTGAGCGTAAAATGTATGATGTTTTAGGTGGAAAGTTTAAGAGTTTGAAGTTTGAAGCTCTTACTCCTTTGAAGCCGAATAGGCTTTTGTTCAAAATATTTTCTATAACTTCATAATAAAGCAACAAACGCAAAATTAAAGATTTGAGCGTAACCAAGCAAGATATTGAACCTCAAAAATCGGCAATAGAACAGACCGAATTTAGTGCTGAGCAAGTAAAAAAAGCTCAAAAGAAGCGTATTGCCCGAAAGTTTTTTAGAATTGCTTGGAAATGTTTCAAATGGGGCGTAGTAATGCCTGTATTCGCTGTAATACTCTTGTTGGCACTTTTAGCTATTCCCGCTACTCAAACCTTTTTAGCTCAAAAAGCCTCTCGCTATTTTTCGCAAATAACGGGTTTTGAAGTAAAAATTGAAAAATTGCGTATAAACCTTATCAATCAGGATATTTATTTCAAAAACCTGCAAATCGTTGATAGGCAAGGCAATGTAATGATTGATGTAGAAAAAACAGAAATAGATTTGCAATGGCGTACTTTTCTGCGTGGTAAAGATATTTTCTTGGATAAAATTCTTTTGCAAAACGGCGAAGTAAATTTAGTAGTAAATCCAGAAACCAAACAGCTCAATATTGATGAGTTCATTGCTGTCATAGATAGCCTCACTGCTCCCAAAGAAAAGAAAAAACGAAAACCCGGTGAAAGAGCCCCTGTATTTGCCATAGACGAAGTTAGTTTGGATAAAATGCGTTTTTCTTACTACGATAGCCGTCAAGATTCTATTCGCAATGGTTTTGACTATGCCCATTTCAAACTTTCAGATTTAGACGGCTACCTGAAAAATATGCTGATTGTTGCCGATACCGTTGCTTTTGACTTGGAGCATCTTAAGGCAGAGGATAAAATTTCAGGGCTTACTATCAAAAACTTTACTACTCGCTTCCTGATGAACAAACATTCTATGCAGTTCAATCGTCTATACGCAGAAATCAATAATTCTACCTTGCGAGATAGCCTTGTTTTTAATTACGAAAATAGCAAAGACTTTGCACATTTCAACGATAAAATACGCTTAGAAGCCAACCTAAACAATACCCTCCTACATACACGCGACTTAGCTCTCTTTGCCCCCGACCTGAAACAATATGATGATATTTGGAAAATAAAAGGTTATTTCAGTGGTACGGTAAGCAATTTTAGCTTTACAGATTTTATTTTGAAAATTGGACAAAATACTTCACTCATTGGCTCACTGACCGCCGAAGGATTGCCTAAAATTCAAAATGTACTCGCTTCCTTACAATTGGAACAAGGTACGCAAGTATATACCCCCGATTTGAAACAATACCTGAACGAGAACAGCAATCGTTACGTACAAAAATTTGGTACGGTTACCTTGCAAGGTCGCTTTGATGGTTATTTCACAGACTTTAAGGCAAATTGCCAAATGCAGTCCGATTTGCTGGGAACTGCCGATTTAGATACCTACTTCATTCAACAAGATCAGCAAATACCCGCATACGAGGGAAATATCCGCTTGCAGAACTTTCAGATAGGTACGCTTTTAGAGGAAAAGAACTTGGGAATGCTTTCGCTTGATGCCAACGTAAAAGGTAAAGGCTTTACCATTCAAACTTTGGATACTGATTTGGACGGACACATTGAATTTTTTGAATTTAATACTTACCCCTATCACGATATAGACCTCAAAGGACATTTCAAAAATAAATCCTTTGAAGGAAAAATCAATAGTGAAGATGAAAATGCCCAACTGCAACTAACAGGTTCTATGGATTTTAATAAACCTGAACCCGAATTGCGTATTACTACCAATATTGAAAACTTAGATTTTTTCAAGATACATCTTTTCAATGAACCACTTGTTTTCAAAGGTTTTCTGCACATCAACAGCGAAAACTTGCAGTTAGATAACTTTTTGGGAGAAGTATTGATGAAAGAAGCCAAAATTCATTACAAAAATAAAACATTGCCTATCGATTCGCTTATGATTAGCTCTTCGCAAAATCCTTATGGCTATCGCTTTATTGATATTTACTCTCAATACATCACTGCCGAACTCAAAGGCAAATTTACACTTGCCCAATTACAAAAAAACTTAAATATTTTCACGAATGAACTTATCTTAGGTATCAAAAACGAAGAAGCCAAGCAGAAAGCCTATTATGAAGCCAAAAAGAAAGAAAAAAATGAAGAGGTTAATGTTGATTTCAAAATAAATCTTTTTGATATAAACCCTCTTGTTCGTCTTTTTGATAGCACTTTTCGTATTTCACAAGATATACCTTTGCAAGGCGAACTGCAAGGCGGCGAGCTAACTCGCTTTTCTATCAAAACAGAAAAACCCTTTGAAAAGCTACTTTTTGGCAAAAATCAGTTTCAGCGTAATAGTTTCCGATTTGAAGCCTATAAAGAAGGTTTGAACAACAATGTATCTGCCGAACTTTATGTGTATTCTAATGAACAAAAATGGGGCGGTATGGAAACTGAAAAATTAAGCCTCAATGCGATTTGGTTAGATGGAATCATTGATTTTAGAGCCAAAATCAAACAAAAAAATAGTAGCAATGAAGCAGATTTGCAAGGGCATATTACGCTGGATACCAACAGAACAGAAATTGAATTTGATGAGTCTTTGGTAAAGGTTTTAGAGAAAGATTGGCATTTCCGCAAAGAGGGGAAAATCACCCTTTTTACCACTGAAAATGGAAATATCCTCTTTGAAAAATTTGGACTTTACAACGAAAACCAAGAAATCAAAGTTGTAGGGAATATTGCCTCTGATAGCGATAGCGACAAACTGAATATTGATATTGCAAATTTCCAACTTGCTACGCTGAATGTACTTTTGGGTAAGCAAAAACTGAAAGGTACGCTCAACGCTCATATTGACCTGCAAGATGTCTATGAGCAAATCAAAATCAACTCACAATTTACTGCTGATTCAGTGGCTATCAATCAATTTTTAGTAGGTGATTTGCACGGCAAATCGGCTTGGAACAACGAGCAAAAAATCTTAGAAATTGCCACCGATATTTACCACAGAAAAGATTATGTGCTTTTTCTTACAGGCTACTACCAACCTCAAAATCAAGATTTGAATCTTTTGGCTAAAATACGCAACCTACCACTCAACATTGTAGAGCCTTTCACCGAAGGACTATTTTCCAAATTAGAAGGTACTATTTCGGGAGATTTGGCAATAACAGGTAAAATCCACAAGCCTGAGCTTTCGGGCTTTGCAAGATTCCAAAATACCAAACTTAGAGTTGATTTCTTGGGAGCTACTTACGAAACCAATAGCCAAATTGAAATTAGCCACAACGAGTTTCTATTTGACCATTTCACTTTCTACGACCGCGACAAACAAAAAATAACTTTTGACGGCAGTATTTCTCACGACAACTTTTCTCATTTCTTTTTGAATTTGGAAGGCGATTTCAACAAATTTACACTTTTGCAAATCAAAGAAACCCCTAATGCTCTTTTTTATGGCAATGCCATTGCCACAGGTAAAATACTTATGCAAGGCGAACCCACCGACCTCTATGTACGCGTTGATGCTACCAGCAACAAAGGCACAAAAATTTATTTACCGCTCGATGGGTATAGCGAAGTAGGGGAAGTTAGCTACTATCAGTTTACGGATTTTGAAAAAGAAAATCAGCAAGATAGTTTGAATGTGCAAAAGCAAATCAAAAGTGTAAAAATTACAGGTTTGGAGCTGGATATGAACCTGAATGTAACCGAAGATGCTTATTTTGAAATACAATTGGATAGACAAACAGGTGATAAGATGCAAGGCGTAGGCAAAGGGCTTATGCAATTAAGTATTGATAAACGCGGCAATTTTGGCATCTGGGGCGACTACCTCATTACAGACGGTAGCTACCTTTTCACAATGAAAAACCTCATTAGCAAAAAGTTCAATATTTTACCCGGTAGCAAAATTTATTTTGAAGGCGATGTTTATAAAGCCTATATGGACGTAAAAGCCTCTTACAATGCTCATACTTCTTTTACGGCTTTCCTACCCCCAACTGAAATCAATCCTGAAACTTCTCGCCGCTTCCCTGTGGCAGTGGTAGCTCATCTCTTGGGCGATTTGCTTGCCCCCAAAGTTACTTTTAGCATTGATTTCAAAGATATTGAGAAGCAAATTGTCAATCCAACTCTGCAAGCCGCTATGTTCAAGGTAAAATCGGATATTGAAACCAATGAACTTGAACTCAACCGCCAAGTAGGTAGCTTGGTAATTTTAGGGCAATTTACCTCTGCCTCCAACAACAGCAATGTGGGTGCCGCTTCGGGCAGAACTCTCGGCGAGTTTCTCTCTAATCAGTTTAGTAGCATTGTTTCGCAAATTGATGAAAATTTAGAAATTGATATTAGTGCAGGCGACCTTATTGCCGCAGGGCAAAACAACTCTACCGTGCTGGGAGCAAGATTTGCCTACAACCTAATGGACGGCAGATTGCGTATCATTAGCGATAATCGCCTCAATAGCCAACAACAAGGCTCTAACTATACGGGTGAATGGATTGTAGAATATCTGATGACCGAAGACGGTCGCTACAAACTCAAAATGTACAATCGTAGCACTTTCGGTAGTAGTAATATTATGAACACCACCGCCAATTCCACAGGTGTCAGTATTTCAACCTCACGCTCAGGTAATACCTTTTGGGAACTTTTCCAAAGTAAAAAGAAAAAAGAAGCCAAACGCCAACAACAAAAACAACAAGCTCTCCCTAAATAATATTTGGAAGCAGGATTTAGGAAACAATACCAACTTCCTGAAAAAATACTGATATTTTTGCCTTTCTGCATTTTTTGCTATAAATTTGGCGAAATTTTAGATTCAAATTTCCTTTTTATGCAAGTAGCCAAAGATAAAGTAGTGTTTATCACTTATACCATTACCTCTCTTGATGACCAAATGGTTATAGAACACGTTCCCGCTTCTACGCCTTATGGTTTTTTGTACGGAAATCATTTTGTTTTGCCTGCAATGGAAGAAAAATTGCTTGGATTAGCTGTTGGTGATAGTTTTGATTTTATCCTGCCCCCACAAGAAGCCTTTGGCGAGTATGACGAAGAAGGGGTTGTCGTGTTTCCCATAAGCGAATTTTTACAAAGCAATTTTCCGCAAGAATATTTGAAAGTTGGCGAAATTGTACCTTTGCAAGATGAAGAAGGCTATCCCGTTGATGCTGTAATTACTGAAATTGATGGTGAATTTGTAACATTGGACTTCAATCACCCTCTTGCAGGACGCACCCTGCACTATCAGGGTAAAATTGTAGATATTCGCGAAGCCACCGCAGAAGAGCTAACGCAAGGCGTAGTTAAAGGATTTCAGTAATGAACCAAGAATGGAAAACCCTTTGCCCGAAAGTCAATGATATTGCCCGTAAAGTAGGGCTTTTTATCGCCCAACAAAGTCAAAATTTTGATAGAAAAGCTACCGAGTACAAAGGTCTGAACAATTTGGTTTCTTATGTAGATAGAGAAGCCGAAAACCGCTTGGTAGAGGCTCTGCACAAATTGCTCCCCGAAGCAGGTTTTATTACAGAAGAAAACGAAACTACTCACCAAATTTCTGAAAAAAAACTGCATTGGATAATAGACCCCCTGGACGGCACTACGAATTTTATTCACGGCTTGCCCGTTTTTGCCATTAGCATAGGTTTGATGCACGAAAACCAGATGGTTTTGGGCGTAGTTTATGAAGTAAATCGTAAAGAGTGTTTTTATGCTACCTTAGGCGGGGGGGCATTTTGCAATGCTGTAAAAATTCAAGTTTCACCTATTTCTAAACTTCAAGAGGCTTTGCTTGCTACGGGCTTTCCATATCATTGGTTTGATAAAAACGAGGTTTATCTGAAAATTCTCAATGAACTAATGCAACACTCTCACGGCTTGCGGCGTATGGGTTCGGCGGCAGTAGATTTGGCTTATGTAGCTTGTGGGCGTTTTGAAGGCTTTTTTGAATTTAATCTAAGCCCTTGGGACGTTGCCGCTGGCTCGCTTTTGGTACAAGAAGCAGGTGGCAAAGTCGGCACTTTCGGAAAAGCCCAAGATTTTATTTTTGGCAAGGAAATTATTGCCGCAGGAGCAGTTTTTGAAGAAATGCAAAAAATTATACAGAAACATTGGGAGTAAATTTGCTTAACCTTGCTTTCAAGCGTTTAAAGTTTAAGAGGCTCAAACTTCAAACTTCTCAAACCTTCCTTCATAAATTTTACACAATTCTTGCTATAATTTTTTGCCCGCAAAGATTTTTTTGTATTTTTGGCAAAAGGTGTTTGAACTACGAGTAAGATGCTGAAATTCATTATCAGACGAATAGTTTATGGATTTTTTACGCTGGTGGGTATCACGGTAGTTGTATTTTTGCTTTTTCACGCCCTCCCCGGCGACCCTGTTTCTATGATTGCAGGGCAAAGAACTGACGAAGTAACCCTGAAAATTATTCGTGAAGATTTGGGCTTGGATAAACCTTTGCCAGAGCAACTTGCTCTGTATTTCAAAGATTTATCTGTCATTTCTATTCATAAAGATACCCCCGAAGAGCAAGAGAAATACCGATACACCAAACTAATCCCAATGGGCGAAAATGTGCTGGTAGCAAAATTTCCCTATTTCAGGCGTTCTTTCCAAACCCAAAAACGAGTTTCCGAAATCATCAACGAAAGAATTTGGAATACTATTGTTTTAGCCATTTCGGCAATGGGCTTTGCTGTAATTGTAGGCGTTTTTTTGGGAATAGTGGCGGCACGCAGACAAGGTACTTGGATTGATAGAACCATTATTCCTGTTACAACACTCGGCTTTTCGGTGCCATCTTTTGTAGCGGCGGCTCTGATTTCCAATTATATTGGATACAAATTTGGTCCATATTTGGGTTTAAGTGGCACTGGCTCGCTTTGGGACTACGATACCTACACAGGCGAAAGCGTACTTGCCCTGAAAAATCTCATTTTGCCTACACTTACTTTGGGTATACGCCCACTCTCACTCATTGTACAAATTACGCGTAGTGCAATGCTTGATGTTCTTTCGCAAGACTACATCCGTACTGCAAGAGCCAAAGGTGTTCCCAAAAATCAACTCATTTACAAACACGCCCTCAAAAATGCCCTAATTCCCGTGGTAACTTCGGCATCGGGCTGGCTGGCTTCGCTCATTGGCGGTTCTTTCTTTGTTGAAACTATTTTTGTGTATCAAGGCATTGGTTATGAAACCGTAAATGCAGTTTTCACCTTAGATTTGCCCGTTATTATGGCTTCTACGCTTATAGTAGCCGCTATTTTTATCTTTATCACGGTAGCTGTGGATATTCTTTACACCTTCATAGACCCTCGTATCCGTTTGCAATAACTTGATTTTATTATCGTTGAAACCTTAAAACGCTATGCGTAACATCTATTTATTGTTCAGTTTGCTCATACTTTTTGCTTGTAAAGAAAAAAAAGAAAACAATATCAATGACTTTTTGAAAACCACTTGTTTGCCCGAAGTGGATATCAGCAAAATTCAAGTCCAAACTACTTTTGAACGCATTGATAAAGCCATTTTAGACGCCCAAAATGAAGAAGAAATCAAGCTGATTCTGGAAAAAAATCCGCTATACAATAAGTTATATCTGGTGCGTGAAGGCTGGGAGAAGCGAGAAATCCCCAAACAAGCCCAAGAAAAAGATTTTATGATAGAAATGCTTGCCTCAATGGCAAAAGAACCTCATTTGGATAGCTTACGAATGGATTATGAGAAAATAATTCCTTTGGAAAAACTCCAAAGCCAACTTCTTGATATTTTTAAGCGTATCAAGGCTTATTATCCTAATTTCAAAGAACCCGAAAAGGTATATTTCAGTGTTTCGGGCATAGGCTCTTTTCCGCTCAATACCGTTACGGATATTTTCTATGCTCCTAATGGCGAAATTTTAGTAATTGGCTTAGATTGGTTTTTGGGTCCTACGTACAAATACCCGCTCCCAACGCATATACCCACTTACATAGCTCGCAGATATGTATGGCAAAATATTCCTGCCTTTGTAGCAGAACTCATTGGCAATCGCTACAATGCCTTTAATGCAATGGATAAAACCGTACTCAACGAAATGATTGCCTATGCCAAAACCTATTATTTTGCTCAAAGCGTTATACCCTGTCTTGCGGATTCGCTTGTTTTGGGCTACACTACCGAGCAAATGCAGTATATTGCCCAAAATAGAGAGCTAATTTGGAAACACTACTTAGATAAGCAAGTTTTCTTCAATACTACCCGCGAGTTTCGCAGAGATTATGTAGAAGATTCACCTTTTACGCTTCCCATTAGTCAGGAGTGTCCAGGGGGAATAGCTCGCTGGACAGCCCTGCGAATGCTCAAAAAATATGCAGAAAAGAAAAAACTCTCGCTTCCCCAAGTAATGCAACTGCAAGATGCGAAAGAAATTTTACAAAGTTCGGGCTATAAAGGCGAATAACAGAAAAAGCAAATTTTTCTTGCTTTTGAAAGCAAAAATTATTTTCTTGCAAACAAAAATTAAGAAACTTCAAAGCATACCTTTATGATAGATTTTAGAATGACCGAAACCATTGCCTATGCTTTTTTCATCGGTTTGGGTGTAGTTTCTTTTGCTATTGGATTTTGGCTTCAGAAAGCCGAAAATAACCGCAAAAAGCAAAGTCAATCCTAAAACAATTTGGAAAAAATCCTTTTTCAAACGCTTATAGCTTTTTTGAAAGCTATAAGCGTTTTTTCACGAATAGTAATACTTTAAATCTAAAACCTATGTCAGACGAAAATTTGAGTTTAGAAGACGAAAATCGTATCAAAAAAGCTTTCAAAAAGTTAGATTGGCACGAAATCAAAAGCACCAACTCGTGGGCATTGTTCAAGATAATGTCGGAGTTTGTTGATGGTTTTGATAAACTGGCTCGGATAGGTCCTTGTGTTTCTATTTTTGGCTCGGCACGCACCACTCCCGATAATCCTTACTACAAAATTGCCGAAGAGATTGCCGCTAAACTTGTAGATTTGGGCTACGGTATCATTACAGGTGGCGGACCAGGCATTATGGAAGCAGGCAACAAGGGGGCTAAAAGCCGTGGTGGTAAATCAGTGGGTATCAATATCATTTTACCTTTTGAGCAAACCAGCAACCCCTACATAGACCCTGATAAACTCATCACTTTTGACTACTTCTTTGTTCGTAAAGTGATGTTCGTAAAATATGCACAAGGGTTTGTAGTAATGCCCGGGGGCTTTGGTACATTAGATGAACTTTTTGAAGCTCTCACGCTTATTCAAACTAAAAAAATTGGACGTTTCCCGATTGTGTTGGTTGGTAAATCATATTGGGGAGGGCTGATTGACTGGCTCAAAAACACCGTACTTGCCCAAGAAAAAAACATCAACGCCGAAGATTTGAACCTTTTTAGTCTTGTAGATACCGCAGACGAAGCCGTAGAAGTAATTGATAATTTTTATACGCAATATTTGTTGCAACCAAATTTCTAAAAAATACTCCTTGGATACTTTCAAACAACATCACTCTTTTGCTGTGATGTTGTTGCTCTTTTGAAGTGTTTGACTTTTAGCAATTTTATTGTAAATTTGTAAAAACTCTCTTGCAATGCTTCATACCCCTACAAAAATCAAGCCTGAAGAGTCCGTAGATTACAATATCAAACTTGCTTGGCACGCTATATCGCGTATGTATAATGCCGAAGGAAGCAAATATGGCATTACTGCCTCCGTAGGTTTTATTCTTATCAATATTGACCCCGAAGCAGGTACTCCCGCCACTAAAATTGCTCCCCAGTTTGGTTTAGAACCTCGTAGCATTACACGCACCCTAAAAAGTATGGAAGCCGACGGCTTGATTTTCAGAAAGCAAAGCGAAACCGATAAACGATTTGTACGTATATTTCTTACAGAAAAAGGGAAAGAAAAACGAGAAATTGCTCGCCGAGTTATCAAAAAATTCAATCTGCTCATTTACGAAAATATTGAGGTAGAAAAATTGGAAGTATTTTTTGAAGTTATCAATAAAGTTTATCAACTCGTAGAAGAAAGAAACAAATAAAGCTTTGAACTACTACGAAATTTTAGGGGTTTCTCCTCAGGCAAGTTTGTTAGAAATAAAGAATGCCTATAAAAAATTGGCATTCCGCTACCACCCTGACCAAAACCCTAACGATGCCAAAGCCGAAGAAATGTTCAAGAAAATCAATGAAGCATACCATACACTTTCCGATACACAAAAAAGGCATTTCTATGATGTAAAGTTAGGCTTGACAAAAGAAATCAATTACAGCTATTACTATCAAGAGTATCAAAAAAAACAAGAAGCCCAGCAACAAGTAAGAGTAGAAATTCTCAAGAACTTTTTTCGCAAGTACCAAGAAGAACAAAAAGCCGAACAACAAGAAATTCAAAAAATCAATAAAAAAGCTAATTTTTGGATAGCTCTTGGTTTGATTCTGATACTTGTGCCTGCCATTTTTCTGACTATCCGAGAAAAATATCAAGTTCGTGAAATGTATCTGCTGGCTCAAACTTATCTAAAAACCTATCAGTTACGCAAAGCCGATAGTCTTGTAAATCTGATTCGGCGAAAAAAACCAAGAGACCGTGATTATTTACTGCTGTATATCAAAGTGCATTTCAAAATGCAAGATTACAAAAATGTTTTTTTTACACTTGATAATTCTTATTTAATAAACTCACCCGATTTTCGCTTCTATTGGGCAATTAGTAGATATAAATATCAAAAAGAGCATTTAGAAGAAACCTTTCAAATATTGCAAGAAGTTGAAAAAAGTGGTTTTAGAGAGGGGGAATTATACTTTGAAAGAGCTATGCTAAAATTTGGCTTAATTACCAATAATGAAAGCATCTGCCAAGATTTAGAATTAGCCTTGAAGTTGGGTGAGTTTCGTGCCGCTCATTATCAGTTTCTTTGTCCCTAACTGCCCCAAAACCATTTCTTGATAATTACCCAAAACTTATAGGTAGAAATAACTGAAAACTTGCATCGCAAAGCCTTCATAAGATACTGCACAGCCTCTCTCCGCTTTTTTGCCATTGCCAAGTGCAAAGAAATATACAAATAAGAATGAACCTCTATATTTGCAACTCCCTTTTTGCCATAAAAATTTTGTATCTGCTCATCTTGATATATGGTGAGTAAAAGAAAATTTAAACGTTTAACAAGTTTTTCAATATTAACATTCAAAACACTACGGCTATCGTGGTTAATCATTGAAGCACAAATAGTAGAAATTCCTTGTAAAGGATAGCGACTCGCCAGCCTCAACCACAGCTCGTAGTCTTCTGTACCCGAAAGTTCTCGGACTTCATTAAAAGGGTGTTGTAAGAGAATTTCCTTTTTTACAAAAACGCCTATACAGCTCAAATCATTCCCATATTGTAGAGTTTGGGCTACATTGGCTTGATGAACCTGCTTAAATAAAACCTTACCACTTTCATCTTTCATTTCATAGCTTAAAGCCCAAAATACACCATCAGGATTTTTTTGCAAAAATTCGTAAGCCGTCTGAAAATAATTCGGATAAAGCAAATCATCAGAATCCACAAAGGTAATGTATTTGCCTTTGGCTTGGGTTATGCCAAAATTGCGGGCTTTGGCACGCTCCCCATTAGGAATTTTGAAATAGCGTACTTTTTCAGAAAGGAAAGGAAAAACAACCTCCTCTGTATTATCGGTACTGCCGTCATCAATTACAAGTACCTCAAAATCAGAAAATTGTTGTTCAAGCACTGATTGTAAGGTTTGCGTAATGAGGCTGGCTCTGTTGTAAGTTGGAATAATTATGGAAAATAAAGGAGTAAGCATTATTACTCGTATAAACCCTCTAATTTTGCAATCATTGTTTGCAAGTTAAACAAATTCTGTATACTTTCCTTGCCGTTATGAATGATTTTATTTCGTAAAGCATTATTTTGAAGTAAGTTTTGAATGGCTTCTGTAATTTTTTCAGAATTTTGAAAAGGGACAACCCAAGCATTTTCCTTGTGCCGAATAAACTCTTTTGCAACTCCCGATAATGTAAAAACGCTGGGAATACCCGCCGCAAGAGCCTCAATATAGGTCTGTCCGAAGGCTTCTACTTGTGGGTTTATAGGCGTATGCACATAAATATCAAAAAGCTGATACAAAGCAGGTAAATCATTTTCAAATACAATAGCCGTGTAAGTATTAGAGGGTAATTTTTTAAGTAATTTTTCAATTTCAGTAGTATAATCTCCTTTGGCATTGGCTAAAACAAGATGAGCATTGGGATACTGCTGTAAAGTTTCTGCAAAAGCAGGAATAGTGTATTGGATACCCTTCCAATATGTCCAACGAGCAATTACCCCTATTACAGGATATTTGCCTCGTAAAGAATATTTTTGTCTCAACTCATCTACTAGCTCAGTAGGCACATTTTCAAATAATTCTAAACGAAAGCCGTGATGAATAAGACTGATTTTTTTAGGATTAACTTTTTCTTTTTCCACTAAGATTTCTTGCACATTTTCACTAATAGCCACAATATGTGTAGCCATTGCATTGATAAACCTATCGTACCAAACAGCTCTTGGAAAATACTCGTGATGAAGAGTAGCGTGGTGGCGGGTGAAAATTCGTTTTTTAATGCCTAAACTTTTTGCCGCAAGAAGCCCAAGTAGCGAAGCCGTAAATAAATGGCAATGTACTACTTGCGTTCCTATTTTTTTCAAAATTTTTCTAATTTTCCAAAAAGCAGAAAAAAGTTGCTTTTTGCTTTCATAATGCACAAAAAATGCAGGAATTTGCCTTGCTTTGAGCCAATTTTCTAAATAACTACCTTGCTTGCGATTGAGTAAAATAAAACTGATTTCAAATTTTTCAGAGTTCAATGTTTCGGCTATCCACTCAAAAGCAAGGGCTTTTTCTATGTCCGAGATGATGTATGTTACTTTTTTTCGCATAACCCAACAAAAAAACCTACTTTTCAGTAGGTTTTTGTTTTTTTAGTTGAACTTGTAAGTAAAATCTTTTACACGATACAACTCCTGCAAAGCCTGATAGTAAAAATTGCTTACATTCTGCTTTTGCGTATTCAGCAAATTATTTTTGTATTGTGAATAGTCTGCAATTTGAGGGGCAGGCATTTGCTCGGTAACTTCTATCACAATTACACCATTATCATCTCCAATAGGTTTGCTTCTTTTACCTTTCTGTAAGCCAAAAGCCGTACCTACGCCCACGGGGGTATATCCTGCGGTGCTGATAGAAGCATTTTGCATTGTAATATCGCGTGCCTCTTGCACAACAAAACCGCTGGCATATTTTTTAGCAAGCTCATCAAGCGAAACATTGCCATAGCTGTTCATTTTGCTGATGATTTGCTCCCTTTTTTTCAGGTTACGTACTTCATACTCCAAAGTTTCACGGAAATACTCTAAACTAGGTTCATCTTGCTCGGTGCGTGCCGTAAGAATAGGCACCACAAACATTCCCTGCTCTGGAATACGGATAGGCTTTTTAGGGAACTCTCCTACTTTTGCCTCGTTGAAAGCCCAAGAAATAAGCGGCTTGGCATTGGCAGGGATACCATCCACGCCTTGTGCATAAGGAGCTACTTTTTTGGCTACTTTTCTAACAAGTTTAGGGTCTTTTTCTATTTTCTTTTTGAAATCCTCATAAGTTTTCAAGCCCAACAAAAACTCTTCGGCTTGCAGGCTCACCTCTTCGGTTGTGTTTTGCGTAGCATAAATAGGACGCTCAATAATGGCAAGTTTGTATTTTTTATTGGTTTTAGGCTCGGTAATGCTAACAATGTGGAAGCCAAAATCCGTTTCAACCAAATTAGGAAGTAAACCTTTTTCTTTTGCTCCAAAAGTAGCTTTGCTAAAAGGGGCAACCATTGTTTTTTCATCATACCAACCCAAATCTCCCCCAATATCTTTCGTGCCATCACTGCCATATTGCTTGGCGGCTTTTGTAAAGTCAATTTCACCTGATTTGAGGCGAGCAAGCAATTTTTCCGCCTCTTTGCGTATGCTATCTTTTACTTTGGCATCTGCCCCTTTGGGTACTTGGAAAAGGATATGCTTAGAGCGTACAAAATAAGTGCTATCTTCTTTAATATCCGAAACCTTTACCATCATAAAGCTATTGCGATGCAAAAAGGGTCCTACAACTGCTCCTTTGAGCAAAGGACGATTTTCGGAATAAATACCATCGGGAATTTCTTTGGGATTGCGATACTTGAAATTCTTTTCATTACCTCTGGTTTTATTTACAGCAAAAGCCGAATCATCTTGGGCAAGAGCAAAATCTTTGGCAAGTTTGCGAAGCTCATCAGAAAACTCTAAGGTATCTTCTTTGGAAGGAGCAACGGTAAAAATCACATATTCAAAAGAACGACTTTCTGGGGCTTTGAAGCGTTTTTTGTTCTTTTTCAGATAATCCTCTAATTCTTTGTCTGTAATTTTTACGGCACTATCAGGAATTGATGTGTAAGGCACGTAAAAATATTTGAGTGCGAGCTTATTGTTTTGATTTTCATACTCCCTTTTCGCTTCTGCTTTGGTAACATACGCCGACTGTGAAAGCATTGCCGAGTATTTTTCTTGGATACGAGTTTCTACAAGCCCTTCTAAAAACATCTCCCAACGAGCCTTCACATCTGGATTGTTTTTTAGGTTTTTCAAAAATTCTTTTACAAATTTTTTATCAAATTTTTTAGTTACGCTATCCTGAAAAATCCCTGCACTGGCTACCTGTGGGTGGATAAAAATACTATCGCCTTCATACATTGCTTTTTTCTCTTTATCGCTTACACGCAAGCCCAAGGCTTCGTATTCAGGTTTAAGCATATTTTTTCGTAAATAAGCAGACCAAGCAAAGCGTATCAAATCGGCTTCGCTGGGGCGTTGTTGGGGCATATTAGTAGCATAATAACGCTCCGCTTCCATTATTTCTAAGGCTATATCATCAAGGGTGATTTCTTTGCCATCAAATACCCCTACTACTTTTTCTTGCCCCTTTTTACCTTTTTGGAAATAGCGGAAAAAATCATCTCCCACAATAAAAAGTGCCAGACCTATGGCAATAACACCTACGATAATACCTGCTTTTTCTCGGATTTTACCAATAACAGCCATTTTTGATAGAAATTTATTTCACACAATTTTTGAGCGTGCAAAAAAACAAGATTTTTATGTGAAATGCAAATTTATAGATAGGAAATTTTGATAGGTATGCAGTGGAAGTGTCTGCTTTGCCACTTCCACTTTCTTGCACTGCTGAAATAAAAAAATTAAGCGGTTTTCCGTTGAGGGATTTGCAAGATATGCCCGCACCGAGAGCATTTGTGCAAGTTGGGATTATTGTTGAATTTAGCAAATACTTCGGGGAGTTGCTTTTCAATGTTGGTGAGTTTGAAATACTCATCGTAGAGTTTGTTGCCGCAATTATCGCAATACCACTGAAAGCCATCAGTATCTTGGGGTTTTCGGCGTTCTTCTATCACAAGCCCGATAGTTCCTGCGGGGCGTTGGGGCGAATGAGGGATTTTGGCATTGAGTAAATAAATTTCACCTTCACGGATAACAATATCCTTGAACTCACCGTTCTCAATGATTTTGAGCGTCATATCCCCTTTGATTTGATAAAAAAATTCAGGGGTTTCGTTGTAGTGATAGTCTTTTCTTTCATTGGGTCCGCCTACAATCATTACAATCATATCGCCACCCGGATAGACTTCTTTATTACATACAGGGGGCTTCAAGAAATCTTTGTTTTCTTCCACCCATTTCAAAAGATTTTGTACATTGATGCTTGCCATAAGATTGTGTTGTTTTATTTCAATCGCTTCTGAAACCTAAAATGCTCAAAATAGCCTTTATTCTATTTTTCTGAGGTCGTGTGATATTGGCTTCTTCTTTTTGCTCCTGTTCTTTTTGCTTTTGCTCTTCTTGTTTAGCTTTGGCTTCTTGCTCTTGCTGTTGTTTGATTTTCTGCTCTAAAATCGCATTTTCACGATTTTGCTTGAATTTTTCATAAAAACTCTCCTCTTTTTCTGCTTCTTTCTTTTTGGCTTCTTCGGCGGCTTTCTTTTGCTTTTCAATGAGTTCGTTGTGCTTACGCATTAGCTCATCAAGCCTATTCTTATAGGCTTCGGCATTGTGAAATAGTTTTTCTTTTTTATCGTTTTTTTCGGTTTTATCCTGAGTCGAAGCATTCTTTTTGGCAGTAGTTTCTGTTTTGCGAAACGAACCAACTTTTGTGGAAGAGGTGGGTTCTACTTTTTTATCAAGAATTGCCTTGCGAAGTTGATAATCGTAAAAATTGCGTTTAATAGCATTAGAAAGCACTGAATAAGCCTCTTTTATATCCATAAACATCTGTTCGGCTTCGACATTACCCGGATTGAGGTCAGGGTGCCACTTCTTTGCCAAGTTCCTATAAGCACTTTTTATCATTTCTACCGAAGCACTTTCGGGTACTTCCAGAATGGTATAATAGTTTTTCAAGGCTTTTGAAAGTTTTAGTTGATTGAAAAATCAGCGTTTTTCAGGATTTTCATTTCGCAATAATGCTAAAATTTGAGATAAAAAACAAATGATGAACAAATAAAAAATTACAAATTAAACTTGTAGTTCAGAAATAAGTTTTTTATTTTTGAAAAAATTTTAGAGCAATGAAAAAGTTTGGCTACTTATTTCCATTCATTTTACCTACTTTGTGGGTATGGGGCTACTATCAGGGCGGCATCTGGAACTATGCCACTGTGCTATTTGCTTTTGGCATTATTCCTATTTTTGATGCTATTTTGGGGATAGACAAACACAATTTTCCCAAAGAGGCTGAAAAACAAATCAGCGAAGAGTGGTACTACAAAGGAGTTTTGTATCTGTGGGCTTTTTTGCAAGTTGCTTTGCTTGTATGGGCTTGCTATGCAGTTTCGCTGAATACTTTGCAAACTTACGAGTATGTGGGCTTTTTGTTGAGCACTATGACGGTGCTTGGGGGCGTAGGTATCACGGTGGCACACGAATTGGGGCATAAAAATAGTCGTTTTGAGCAGATTTTAGCAAAAATCATATTAGACACCGTTTTTTACAGACATTTTTTCATAGAACACAACCGAGGGCATCACGTCAATGTCGCTACCCCCTTAGACCCCGCTACTGCCCGTAAAAATCAAAGTTTTTACAGATTTTGGTGGCAAAGTGTATGGGGAGGTATCCGCAGTGCTTGGAAAATTGAGGCAAAAAGATTAGAAAAAAAAGGGAAATCTCCTTACAGCATAGAAAACGAACTATGGAACTGCCTTGTTGAGCCTTTATTTTTGATGATAACCCTCGTAGCTTTCACAAGCCTTGTACAGGGTTATTTTACGTGGCAAGTAGGTGTATTTTACCTTTTGCAGAGTGTATTGAGTTTTTCACTTTTAGAAGCAGTAAATTATATTGAACACTACGGCATTACCCGCCGTTTGCTTGAAAATGGCAAATATGAACGCGTAGAGCATTTACACTCTTGGAATGCCAGCCATCTATTGAGCAACTTTTTTCTTTTTCAGCTACAACGCCATTCCGACCATCACGCCTACGCCAGTCGCAGGTATCAGATACTCAGACATTTTGAGGATAGCCCCCAACTACCCGCAGGCTACCCTACAATGATACTTCTGGCACTTATTCCGCCGCTTTGGTTTGCCGTAATGAACAAGCGTTTAGATGATTGGGAAAAAAGTGTTTATGAGGCAAGGAACGCTTGAATTTACATTCCTTGCAGTTTTCTAACTTTTTCTACAATCCAATGCGGTGTGGCGGCTTTCTGTCGTTTGTGATAATCGTAACTTACAATGCGTGCAATGGCTTTTGTAGCTATCCTCTCGTGTTTTTTACTGATAATGATGCTTTCCATTGTGTAGCTAAACTCATCAGGAAAATCTATGACTTTTGTTCCTAAATACATCAAATCGGGGTAGGCTAATGGCATTTTGTACTGAATGTTAATTTCAGCCAAAATAGGACCTATACCTGTCCCAAAATTGCCCGCTTCGCCTTCGGCAATAAGGTCTAAATAGGCTACCCTCGCCGATTCGGCATAGCGAGCATACATTACATTATTTACGTGATGAGCCAAATCCATATCGCCCCATTGAACAGGCAACTCAATAACGGCATAATAGCCTTGCAATAGTTCTTTAACTTTCTCTGTCATAGGTGGTTGTTTAGTATTGGGTAGTTAGTAGTTAGTAGTTAGTATTGAGTATTGAGTATTGAGTATTGAGTATTGAGTAGTTGGGTAATTATTCACTTTGAAAAGTTTTCATATATGCTTCTCCCAAGTGGAAAAGCCCAATATGCTTTCTGTACGAATTGAATAAATTTTTAGTATTTTCGTCGTAGAGTTCAGCAAGTGAGGTCATCATTTTGGCTTGAATGATTGTTTTATGCCTAAAAATTTCCAAAATATTGACCTGCGGAATAATGTAGAGCCAGGCTTCTTTGGAACGCACTACCGCATTATACACCCTTTCGCTATTTTCAATCAGGGCATTGATACCAATAGCCAATCCTTTTTTTACCAAAGCAAGCATTTCAAAGCTATCTTGGTGGTCTAAATTGAGTTCTACCACTCCACTTTTAAGGATATAAAGAGCTTGGGAGGGGTCGTTGCGGAAAAAAATTGCTTCATTTTGCTTGTATTCTCGTAAATGCAAAAATGGCAAAAACTCTTCCATTTCCTTTTCAGTAAGGCGTTCAAAGAGTTTTACATTTTTGAAAAAATCAAAAATTTCTTTTTCTTGCGTGCTATAAACCTTTCGAAAGGGATTGAGTAACTTCATATTCTCCGATTTTTCGCTATATTAACGAAAAATTTATTTTTCTGATGCGTTATTTCATAGAAATTTCTTACAAAGGCACGGCGTATTCGGGCTGGCAAATCCAGAAAAATGCTTTAAGTGTGCAAGAAGTAATAGAAAAGGCTCTTTCCGTGAGCTTGCGAGAAAAAATTGAAATAGTAGGCAGTGGCAGAACCGATACAGGCGTACACGCTTTGCAACAATTTGCTCATTTTGATTATTCCTCTCCCCTTCCCTTACAAATTCTTAGAACTTGGAATGCTCTACTACCCTCCGATATTAGTATTTTGAACCTATACGAAGTTTCCCCAGAGGCTCACAGCCGTTTTAATGCTATTCGGCGAACTTATCAGTACCGAATTGTTCAACATAAAAATAGCTTTTTACAAGGTTTGGCATATTACTTTCCACAAAGATTAGAGATAGAAGCTATGCAAGAAGCCTCGCAAATTCTTTTACAATATGAAGATTTTGAAAGTTTTAGCAAAATAAAAGCCGACACGCCTCATTTCAAATGTAAAATTATGGAGGCTTTTTGGCAAAAGCAAAGAGATTGTATCAGTGGGCAAGACTTGCTGATTTTTCAAGTTTCAGCAAATCGTTTTCTTTGGGGAATGGTGCGAGCCATTGTAGGCACACTTTTAGACGTAGGCAAAGGAAAATTAAAGGTAGAAGACTTTGAAGAAATCATCAAAGCACGCGACCGAAGCAAGGCTTCTGCCGCCGCACCCTCTTGTGGCTTATATCTTAGCAAAGTAGAATATCCTTTTAATTTGTATTCTATCAATATTTAGTCGTCCCTTAATAACTCTGTTTACCAAAAAATTAAAGAGAAACAATAGAAATTTCTTTCCAAAAAAATGAATTTTAAGATGTTTTTTCGTGTTTAGAGCGATAATGTTGCTATGAGCTACATCATCGCCCTCAAAATCCTATACAACTTCAAGTATAAAAAACTGAAAATATAAAACTTACATACTTTTTCACAAGCGGCTAGTTACTCCATAGTTTCTCCCAAAAACTAATAAAAAAGCATTTACTATTCCTCTACGCCATTTTTATTAATGTTCACATTATCATCACTATCCTCACCTCCTAAAACTCCCAGAAAACAATCTTCTTTGTTTGTTTTCTCATCTTTGCACTTTTGTTTCCAGAAATATCTATACTTATTTTTTGTTTTTATCTCTTGCAGTGTATTTAGATTAAAGAGTTGAGCACTATTAGAGCAATAATTGACGGCTGCAATCCCCAAAGAATTGATATGAATAGAAGAACTTTTAACAGGAAGTACTTGTTTCTTGGTATTAAGGTCGTAGATGCCAAATAAATGATACCCATTTGAGCCATCACTACTCCCGCAAACATCTTTCTGGTACTTTTCAGAATTTTTTACAATATTGTTGTAAATATCTGTATCCAAATTTCTAATGTAGAGTTTGTCCTTAATTTCACCCGAATTTACATCAATCACCCAAACTTGATTATTATCAGCTCTGCAAAAGAGGAGATTTTGTTTGGCTACAAAACGATGCTCCACGACATTTTCAAGCCCTTTGATAATGGCACCATTCAGATAAGCATTAGAAGCATTATTTTTAAGACTAATTTTTCCGTATGTTTTGTCGGGGCGAGCAATGCGTTTTAGGCTCTGTTTGTTTTCAACTATAAAGCTATGGTAAATAAAAAGTTCTTTATCGCCTTCCATTTTATCTGTGTATTCTTTCAAAATTAGCCTAACACCACTCATCGGTTCATAATAGAGATTAGAAAAGTTACTAATTGCTCTTTCCCAAGTACTATACGCATTGAACTTGTCAATATATTTCTTATTGGGGAGCAAATCTCCTTCACTCCAGCCATAAATCCTTCGTTTATATTTGCCGTTATTATCTTTGTAGGCAGTCCAGAAATACAGCAATGGCGAGCCTTGAAGAACTATGTTTTCTAATAGTTCTATATTTATCAAATCAGTATCGGGAGCAATTACTATATAGTTGTTTTTGGTATCCAATAAGCCCAAACCTTTTTGCTGAGCAGTTTCAATGATTAGCAAGTCCTCTGCATAACCACTCTTATTGTCCGAATGTGTTTTATTTAAGTAGCCCTTACTAATAAAGGGAGTAGGATAATTTTTGCCATCAGCAGTATAAATTAGTAAATTTTCATCTTCTTGTTTTTTATTCCATTTGCCACCTTTGGGAAAGTTGGGCAGTGGCTTATTTGTTTCCCATTTGAGGTTAGCGGCTTCGGGGTATTTACTTTTTATGAGGTCATTGATGCGTTTGCCCATTGCTTCTCGGTACTCCTTAGTGATATTTTTACCCTCAAAATCAAAGTAAATAGGCATAAAACTTGTTTCGTAGATAGCTAAGGCAAAATCACTTTTATCCTTCATTTTTTGGTTGTAGGTTTTAGGATAATTGGAATAATACCCCTTTTCTTCCCATATTTTTTCCACAGAACTTGGCACGCCGTTTTTGTATTTCATCACATAAACAGCGTTGTAAGGCTCGCTACTGGGCTTATCTTCCAAGAAAGTGAAGTTTTTTTCTACATCTTCTTTTGAAGCATTGGCTATTCTGGCGTTTTCTGAAAACAGGCTTTTCTCTGTTTCAAAAAATACTTCATTGGTAGCCAATGCCACATACATATATTTGCCAGATGCTTTAATTTCAATGTAGCCTCTGCTTTTTGTATAATCTATGGAAGTAGCTTCAGCTTTTTGTAGCTCAAAAAGAACCTTTTTCTTTTTGGTATCTTCGTAAGTAACCAGCTTTGAGGCGGAGCCGCTATATTTCCATTCGCAGGTTTTACAGGGTTTCACCAAGACTTTATTTTGAGTTTTGGCTTGGCTAAAAATAAGCCAAAACAATGCCGAGAGCGTAAGTATTTTTTTCATAAAATTTCAATTTTATGAAGCAATTTTACGCCGAAATATGATGCGTTGCGGAAAGTTTTTAACGAGTTGCTACAAAACCTTTACAGAAATGAGGTTTGGTTTTACGAAAAGAACTTGTTTTAGAAAAACGTTTATAGCAACAATAATGATAAAATCTTTAGGATTTGATTTTCAAGGATAAATTCTCTCATAAATTAGTCTGGATTAAGCGTAAAAAAGGAAAGATTACACAGATACGTGCTTGTGTAATACTTTCCTTTCTTAACTTGTAAATTAAGCCTTTTACTGCACTACCAATTTGTAAGTTTGCTTACTTGAAAGTGTAGTTACTTCCAAAATATAGACACCTTTTGCAAGTGAAGCTATGTTAATTTCTTTTTGGTAGTTAGTGTTCATCAGTAATTTACCGCTTGCAGTAAAAACTTCTTGCCCCAAAGCATTCATCAAACGCATATTTACAGGGGTATTTTCAAAACTTGCCATTGTTAGATGTATCTTTTCGGTGGCAGGATTGGGATATACAGCAATAGTTGTTCCTTTTCCCCATTCAGCTACAACTATATTGCTATAAGCAATTCTTCCTGCTTCTTCTATACGCAAACGATAATAGTTTTTACCAAATTTAGGATTATTATCCCAGAACTCGTAGTTTTCTACACTTTGAGCACTGATAGTTCCAATAGGGAAAAACTCTTTGACATTATAGCTTTTTTCTACTACATAACGCTCTATATTTAGCTCATTGGCTACTCGCCACAACAAACGTATGCTTTCAATCTGAGTTTGAGCAGTAAAATCAACGAGTTGTACAGGTAGAGGGTTAGGTGGCAAACCCATACCAAAACCTGAAAATCCATTTGCAAAGCCTCCTTCTATCCAAAAATCTGCACCAAAAGTACCTTGCGAAGTGGGAGAGCTTTGAGTACTTGGCGAACCAATAGTTGCCGAACTAATTGCTCCTGCATATTTATGCACTACAGCGGCGGTGCGGGTCTGACCAGTAGCAGTTTCCCAACCCGTTACTTCGGCATTGGTATAATACAATCGCATATTATACGCTCCTGATGGGTTGTTGGTTGCAGGAATTACTCGGATAGTTTTACTTGCCAAATATTCTGCTACGGGTGTAGTAGTAAATTGCACTGCTCCTGTTCCTGCTCTATCTACATAGACTTGAGTACAGCCGTAGTTGTGTGAAGTCGTATTTTCTATACGAGCTACTAATCTGCCATTAGCAGGGTTATAAGCATAATTAAGTGAATTGGGACCCAGATACAAACGATTTGCCATTGCGGGAGCGGCAAAGGTATTGGTTTCAATGGTTACGCCTGTATAAGGCAGAGCTTCCACTACAATATTATCTATCACAAAAGCAGGTTGGTTGGCTACAGAATTGTCATTATCCCAACGCCAAGCCAAATGAAATTGTTGCCCTTGCAAGGCAGCAGGCAAATTCACCATACGTGCAGTAGTTGTAGTAACTCCTCTGTAAGGTGAAGGATTAGCCCCTTCTATCAATACCCAAGTAGTAGGTGAAGAAGCCAGCGAGTAATACAGGGAGCCATAATCATAATCTGTACTTCCCACTCTTTCTCCGTTACATTGAAAATTAAAAGTTACCCTTAACTGATTATTGGGATAGGCTGTTGCATTGATGACAGGGGTTTGAAACAATGCGGCACCAGCAGCAGTAGCACTATAATTTCCGCTGGCAGCACTTTGGGAAATATAAGCACTATTTGTACCATTTAGAACTCTTTGCGTACCCACACGCCAAATATTTACTGCACCTGAAGAAATATATTGTGTCCAACCTGCCGCTGCACCACTTTCAAAATTTTCAGAAAACAAAGTAGCTCCCGCAACAGAAGGTTGTGGGTGATTATCGTTATCGCTAACAGAAAGTGTATGCGTATTGTTGGTAGAACTGATTTGAGCTGTACCGCTTACAATTGTTAAGTCAAAGGTAACGTTTTCCAGCACTTCAAGAGCAGGGTCATCATACACTCTGATTTGGAAATTTTGATTAGCTACACTTGCCGCAGGGAAAGTTACCGTAGAATTAACTATATCAAAATCTACCCCATTGATAGCTGTACCACCCGTAACATTCAGCCCTACTACTACACTACCAGTGGGTGCCAAATTGATTTGTACAGGGATATTTACAAGTACAAAAGGACGACAATCGCCTACAAGCGGGGCATTTGTATTGTTTTCAGCAGCAGTGCTTGTAGTATTTACAAATGATACTCTTGGCATTTGGTCTATGACACGAATGTTATCCAAACGCAAAAAGCCTGCTGTATTTACAGATGAAGCAAGGAATCTGAATCTTACAAGTTGTCCATTATAGGTAGTGGATAAATTCACACTTTTTGCCGCCCAAGCATTATTGGAAAGAGTGTTTCCTTGCTGGTCAAACACATTCGTCCAAGTAGCACTACCACAGACCTGTATATCTACACGCAAGCGGGCATTTCCGCCATTGTCTTTGAATACATCAAAAGATAGCGTTACGTTGCCTGTAGCAGAAGTTAAATCAATCAGAGGTGAATAAAGAATATCATCTGCTCCATTATCTCCCAAAGGCAAACGAGCCACAGTAGCCCCGTTTGTACCATTATCTCCACTTTGCTCAAACCAAGTATTACAATTTACAGGTGTTTGCTCAATGTACCAGTTGGTAGGTGGAAAAGTATTACTTTCAAAATTTTCTTCAAAAGGTAAAGCCGCACCTATACCCACGGTAAAATTTGAAATTATCTCATTTACATACTGGTCAGCGGTATGTGAAGCACCATTAGAAACACTTACCCATACTCTTATGCTATGATTTCCTGTGGAAAGGGTTTGGGTAGGTAAATTTACATTAGCCGTAGCTTTGTAGGCAAGGTTGCCTGACCAAGCAAAAGTTTGAGGAGTACCACCATCTATTTGGTAACTAATCGTTGCAGAAGTAAGATTATTAGAGCCTAAATTGCGTAATACTACGGTAGGAGTAAAAGTTCCACAAACATTTCCCAAAGGTGAAATTATATCAACAATTCCTCCGTAGTTGGTCATAGGAGCTAATAAAGCAGGTGAAGTGAGCAGACTTTTACGACGAGGAGAGTTTTCCATTACGGTACGCATACGCGTAGCTTGGTCATAAGTGAAAATATTCATACAGAGGTCATCTGTATAATCCATATAGTTTTCCTTCATATCAGGGAAATCAGGCACATCAGTACAAGAATTTACATTCGGACAGCCAAAATTTGCCGCACCAGCCGTAGGCGTATCGGCACAGAAGTCATCTACCGCACAGCCACCATCTCCCCAAATATGCCTAAGCCCTAATCCGTGCCCTATTTCGTGTGTAGCAGTACGTCCATCACCATAAGATCCTCCCAAACCTCTTCCAAAATATTGATAACCCATTACAAGACCATCAGTGTTGGCATTTTGGGCATTGCAACCTGTTGGAATACCACTAATAGGTGATTCAGGAAATTGAGCGTAGCCAAGAGTTCCTGCATCTGCTCCACCAAACTGCAAAGTCCACATATTCATATATTCATCAGGATTCCAGATGGTATTAGGCTTAATGGTGCTATTGATATAAGCCATAGTAAAGCCGGGATTCCAATTAGCCGCATTGTTTGGCAACGTATTTCTATTGATACGATTGATACCACTCGTAGCACCACCTGTTGGGTTTCGCTTGGCAAGTACAAATTCTATGCGAGTATCAGCCCCCGCAGGATGGGTATTGTAGCCCGGCGTACCAAACATTTTTCTAAAATCCTCATTGAGTACATTGATTTGGTCTTGTACTTGAGCATCACTGATATTACTTCCTGTACCTATTGCCTCCCCATTGTGTATTACGTGTACTACCACAGGAATATAATATACTCCCCCAATAGTACGAGCAGAAGCGTTACCACTTGCTATATCACGTCTCCTTTGGGCAATTGCTTTGGCTATCCAAGCCTCAAAATCTCTGTCAAAATTAGGATTGTTTTTGCGAAGTTGTTCGTTGTACTCTACACTATAACAGCGAATTTTTCCTGTACGCTGTAGAGCTTCTTGATTAAAATCTTTGAGGTAAATTCCGTTATTACTTCTTTGATGAGCATTTTTTTGTGATAAATTTTTACTTTTGTTTTCAAAATGGAGTCCCTCTTGAATAGTTTGTGCTTGCAATTGCACCCAAAAGCCCCCAAATAAGACAAGGGCTAACCTGAAAAAATAGAGTAGTTTTGTCATACGTTGTTTTAATTTTTGTAAAGAATAGTTTTGCCACAAATTTCACAATTTATTCTCATTCGCATAACAAAGGTAACCGCAAATGTAAGTTTTCACCAAAGAAAATTTTGCGATACTTGCTTATTTTGAAATTTTAGCCTATTAAATTTCAAAAAAACACTGATTAACCCGTAAGTTTTAAGCGAATTTTACAGAAAAATGTTACAACACCAATGATTGAAAAACTTTACCAAATCGCTCAAAAAAAAGAACGTAAGATAATTGGCTTAATGTCAGGCACTTCGCTTGATGGGCTGGATATTGCCTTATGCAAATTCAGCGGCTCAGGTTTGCAAACCAAAGTAGATTTGCTCGCATTTGATACTATCCCCTATTCCGAGCAAATACGCTCCGAAATCAAAAAAGTATTTGCTAAAAAAAATACTGATTTAGAACAGGTTACACTATTACATAACTATTTAGGCAAATATTTTGCAGATTTGGTGCTTCAATTTTTAGCCAAAAACCAATACACTGGACAAGAAATTGACCTGATTGCCTCTCACGGACAAACTATTTTTCACGCACCCAAGCATTTACACCAAAATCTATTATTTGGTAATGCCACGCTTCAAATTGCTGATGCTGACCAAATTGCTTACCGCACAGGGATTGTTACCTTAAGTGATTTTCGGCAAAAACACATCGCCGCTGGCGGCGAAGGGGCTCCGCTTGCTATTTATGGAGATTTTTTGCTATTCAAAAAAGAAGGTGAAAACCGCATCTTACTCAATATTGGTGGCATTTCTAATTTTACTTATATTCCTGCTTCTTGCAATCCGCAAGAGGTTTGGGCAACCGATACAGGTACAGGAAACACCCTTTTAGACTTTTTTACCCAAAAATTTTTTCAAAAACCCTATGATGAAAATGGTAAAATTGCTCAATCGGGTACTTGCAACAATTTCCTGCTTCAAAAACTTTTAGCAAACCCATTTTTTCAGCTTCCTTTTCCCAAAAGTACAGGACAAGAAACCTTTAATTTTACTTGGGTAGAAAGAATTTTGCAAGAATATCATCTGCCAATCAGTCCGCAAGATTTACTCTGCACACTCACACATTTTACTGCAAAAGGCATTTTGAAGGGCTTGCAAAACATTCAAGAGCAAAATTTGACAATCTATGTGAGCGGGGGTGGTGCAAAAAATCAGTTTCTCATAAGCCTGTTGCAAGAATATTATGCTGTTTTGCCTTTTGAAAATTTAGGAATATCTGCTGATGCCAAAGAAGCTGTTTTATTTGCTCTGCTTGCCAATGAAACTATCACAGGTAGTAAAATTGCCATAGGGCAAAATCCTTGTGTTTGTATGGGGAAAATTTCACTTCCCTACTGATTTGGCAGAGTTGTCCAAAAATATTATATTGCAAGCGAAAATTTGCTATTTACACTCAAATAATGTCTTTACCGCTGAATATTACACCGCTTGCTTTGCAAGAAATCAGAAATATCAAAGCTAATAAGGGGATACCTTCTGAATATGCTTTACGCATAGGCATACGTGGAGCAGGTTGTGGAGCTTCGTTTCTCATTGGCTTTGATAAACCCAAACCCACTGACGAAATTTACGAAACCGAAGACTTGCAAATCCTTATTGATAAAAGGCATCTGATGTATATTATTGGTATTCAAGTAGATTTTGAAGAAACTACCGAAGGCAGAGGCTTCACTTTTACAAAAACAACTTAAACAAAAAAGCAATGACTAAACAAGAACTTATTTCGCAAATCAACCCTAATGATGTGGGCATTTTCGGAAAATTATTCGGATTGCCTTTTGATGAAAATACTGCTGATTTAGTAATTATTCCTGTGCCTTGGGAAGTAACCGTTTCGTATGGTGCAGGCACAGCCTATGCTCCCGAAGAGATTTTGTACGCCTCCGCCCAAGTAGATTTATATGACGCTGATATTGAAAATGCTTGGCATTTGGGCGTAGCAATGCTCCCTTTTCCGCACAAATGGCTAGAGCTCAGCGAAACTTTGCGAGAAGAAGCCGAAACCTACATTGATTGGCTAGAAGAAGGTATGCCCGAAGATGCAGACCAAGAAGTTACTTATTTGCACGAAATTCCCGAAGTGATTAACAAAGAGAGTGCAAAACTCAATCAGTGGGTAAAAGAAACTGCTACCTATTGGCTCAATCAGGGGAAAATTGTAGCCCTACTCGGCGGCGACCACAGCACCCCTCTTGGTCTGTTGCAGGCTCTTGCCGAAAAGTACAATAATTTTGGTATTTTACAAGTTGATGCCCACGCCGACCTCCGAAAAGCCTACGAAGGATTTGAGTTTTCTCACGCCTCCGTAATGTATAATGCCCTAAAAATTCCACAAATCTCAAAGCTCGTACAAATCGGTATTCGCGATTATTGCGAAGCAGAAATGCAAATTATCCAAGAAAATCCACAAAGGATAAAAACTTTTTTTGACCAAAACCTAAAAGAAGCTCTCTACACAGGCAAAAATTGGGCAAACCTTTGTGATGAAATCATCAAAGAACTCCCCGATAATGTGTATATCAGTTTTGATATTGACGGACTTGACCCCAAACTTTGCCCCAACACGGGTACTCCTGTGGCAGGTGGCTTTGAGTTTAATGAAATCACGTTTTTGCTTAAAAAATTAGTCAATGCAGGCAAAAAAATTATTGGTTTTGATTTGGTAGAAGTTGCCTGTGGCGATGTAGAAAATAGCGAATGGGACGCCAACGTAGGAGCAAGAATGCTTTTCAAACTTTGCAACTGGACGGGCGTTTCGCAAGGAAAACTCAAAAAAAGATAAAATTTCAACAATAGTTTTGTTAATATAGCAAAATATTCCTACCTTTGCACCACTTATCCAGAAAGCCGGAGACACGGGGTCTATGAAGGCTTGGCAACCCTTCCTTATTTTTGGAAACGGTGCCAACTCCCGCCCAAAGCAATCTGCTTATGGGAAAGATAAGTGTAAGCCATTCTTACTTGCCTACACTTCGCTTGTCTGCCTGTCTTTTTGGAATTTTTTACAAATTCAAAATTAAAATTTTCAAATGGAGGAAATTTTTATCGTCAGCGAGTCTCTTGAAGGTGGTTATGAAGCCAAATCACTTCAAAATAGCATTTTTACTCAAGCTGAGACACTGGAAGAATTAAGAGAAAACATTAAAGATGCAGTAAAATGCCATTTTGCAGAGGGCAATACACCTAAAATAATTCGTCTACACTTTGTAAAAGAGGAGGTATTTGTGGTATGAAATTACCAAGAGATTTATCAGGTTTAGAGCTTGCCCAAAAATTAAAAAAATTTGGATATGAAATTACAAGGCAAACAGGCAGTCATATCAGACTTACAACCCAGGAAAAGGGAGAACATCACATTACTATACCTGCTCATAACCCGTTGAAGGTTGGCACATTATCCGCTATTCTTTTGGAAGTTGCTCAACACTTCAATATCAGCAAAAATGAAGTTATTGAAGAAATTTCTTAAAATCTTTTTTATCAAATGACCAGCCCAAACATTTACGATATCCTCAAAGAGCGTATCCTTGTGCTTGATGGTGCAATGGGTACAATGATTCAGCAATACAAACTCACCGAAGCCGATTATCGTGGAGAACGTTTCAAAGATTTTCCTCACGACCTCAAAGGCAATAACGACCTGCTTTCCATTACCCAGCCGCATATTATTCAAGAAATTCATCGCAAATATTTAGAAGCAGGAGCCGACATCATTGAAACCAACACCTTCAATGGTACGCGTATTTCTATGGCAGACTACCATATGGAGGATTTGGTCTATGAACTCAATTTCCAGTCTGCAAAAATAGCCAAAGAAGTTTGTGAGGAATTTACTCGCCAAAACCCTGCAAAGCCTCGTTTTGTAGCAGGCTCTATTGGTCCTACCAATAAAACTGCCTCTCTTTCGCCCGATGTCAATAACCCAGGTTACAGAGCCATTACTTTTGATGAACTCGTAGAAGCCTACACCGAACAAATTAGAGGGCTGATAGACGGCGGAGCAGATATTTTACTCATTGAAACCATTTTTGATACACTCAACGCCAAAGCCGCTCTTTTTGCCATTGAAACATATTTTGAAAAAACAGGTAAGCGATTGCCTATAATGGTTTCTGGCACAATTACCGATGCTTCGGGGCGAACACTATCAGGACAAACCGCAGAGGCTTTCTTGATTTCTGTTTCCCACTTACCTTTGCTTTCAGTAGGTTTCAATTGTGCTTTGGGAGCAGATTTGTTGCGTCCATATTCAGAAGAAATAGCCAAAAAAGCTCCTTTTTATACTTCTGCTCACCCCAACGCAGGTTTGCCCAATGCCTTTGGCGAATACGACCAAAGCCCTGAAGAAATGGCTAAAATTGTAGAGGATTTCTTGAAAGATGGACTGGTAAATATCATTGGAGGTTGTTGCGGCACTACCCCTGCTCATATCAAACTTATTGCAGAACTGGCTCAAAAATACAAGCCTCGTCCTTTACCCCCTGATGACGAAATTTCTAAATATTCAGGTTTAGAGCCTCTGAAAGCTACCAAAGAAATTCGCTTCATCAACGTTGGGGAACGTACTAATGTAACAGGCTCAAGAGCTTTTGCTCGGCTTATCAAAGAAGAAAAATATGAAGAGGCTCTGGCAGTGGCTCGTTCGCAAGTAGAAGGCGGTGCTCAGATGATTGATGTCAATATGGACGAGGGAATGTTAGATTCTGAAAAAGCTATGGTTACCTTCCTGAATCTGATTGCCTCTGAACCCGATATTGCCCGTTTGCCCATTATGATTGATAGCTCTAAATGGAGTGTTATTGAAGCAGGACTCAAATGCGTGCAAGGGAAGGCTGTGGTAAATTCTATTTCACTCAAAGAAGGCGAAGAGGATTTTATTAAAAAGGCAACACTTATCAAAAAATATGGAGCGGCAGTAATTGTAATGGCATTCGACGAGCAAGGACAAGCCGATACTTACGAAAGACGCATACAAATCTGTGAAAGAGCCTATAAAATTCTTACTGAAAAAGTTGGTTTCCCTCCCGAAGACATCATTTTTGACCCCAATATTCTCACCGTTGCCACTGGTATTGAAGAACATAACAACTACGCCGTAGATTTTGTACGTGCTACCGAATGGATTAAGAAAAACCTTCCACACGCCAAAGTTTCAGGTGGAGTAAGTAATATCTCATTTAGTTTCAGGGGTAATGATGTTGTCCGCGAAGCAATGCACTCGGCGTTTTTGTACCGAGCTATTCAGGCAGGTATGGATATGGGCATTGTAAATGCAGGACAACTCGCCGTATATGAAGAAATTCCCAAAGACTTATTAGAACTTGTTGAAGACGTATTATGGAACAGAAGACCTGATGCCACAGAACGCTTGGTAGCTTTTGCGGAGCAAATCAAAAATAAAAGCGGGAAAACGCAAGAAGTGGATTTAGCTTGGCGAAATGAACCCGTAGAAAAACGCTTGGCTCACGCCCTTATCAAAGGCATTGCCGATTTTATTGAAACTGATGTAGAAGAGGCTCGGCAAAAATATGCTCAACCTTTGCAAATCATTGAAGGTCCGCTTATGGACGGAATGAATATCGTAGGCGACCTGTTTGGGGAAGGTAAAATGTTTTTGCCACAAGTAGTAAAATCGGCAAGAGTAATGAAAAAAGCTGTGGCTTATCTTTTGCCTTATATGGAGGCTGAAAAAAAAGGCAACTCTAATGCAGGCAAAATATTACTTGCCACCGTAAAAGGCGATGTTCACGATATTGGGAAAAATATTGTGGGCGTAGTGCTTGCTTGCAATGGCTTTGAAATCATTGATTTAGGTGTTATGGTGCCTACCCAAAAAATTTTAGAAGAGGCTAAAAAGCACCAAGTTGATATTATTGGTCTTTCAGGACTAATTACGCCCAGCCTTGATGAAATGGTAGGCGTTGCCAAAGAAATGGAACGTGAGGGTTTCAAAATACCTTTGCTCATTGGTGGAGCTACCACTTCAAAAGCTCACACGGCTGTAAAAATTGCTCCTAATTATTCAGAACCCGTGATACACGTACTTGATGCAAGCCGTAGTGTGCCTGTAGCAACCAAACTGCTCTCTAAACAAAAAGGTGAAAAAGAAAATTTTGTTGAAGGAATCAAACAAGAGTATGAAAAAATCCGCAATGATTTTCTCAATCGTAAGCAAGAAAAAAATTACATCTCTCTGCAAGAAGCACGTCAAAATAAGTTCAAAATAGATTGGACAAAAACACAAATTCATAAGCCAAAATTTTTGGGCAACAAGTATTTTATCAATTACGATTTAGCTGAAATTGCCAAATACATAGATTGGACACCCTTTTTCCAAACTTGGGAACTTGCAGGCAAATTTCCTCAAATACTTGATGACGAGATAGTGGGGACAGAAGCCAAAAAACTATATGCCGATGCTCAAAAAATGCTTGCCGAAATCATTCAAAACAAATCTCTACAAGCAAATGCAGTGATTGGGTTTTATCCTTGCAATACTATCAATGATGATGATATTTTGCTTTATGATTTTGAAGAAACGGAAATTGTCATACCTTGTACCAAACACAACGGACACACTCATAAAAAGTATGAGGTAAAAAAACAACCTCTTTTGCTAAAAAAAGTTTTACAACCTATTGCAAGCGAAGAGTTTTCAGAAAAAGAAAATGAAATAGCAATTATTCACACACTCCGTCAGCAAAACCAAAAATCCGAAGGTTTGCCAAACTTCGCCCTTGCCGATTTTATTGCTCCCCAAGAAACAGAACAAGTGGATTATATGGGCTTTTTTGCCGTTACAGCGGGCATAGGGCTTGAAAAATTAGTGGAAAAATACGAAAAAGACCACGACGACTACAACAGCATTATGGCAAAAGCTCTTGCTGATAGGCTCGCCGAAGCCTTCGCCGAGCTGATGCACGAGCGTGTGCGTAAAGAATTTTGGGGATATTCTCCTGATGAAAATTTCACTAATGAAGAATTGATAAAGGAAAAATACGTGGGGATTCGTCCTGCACCGGGCTATCCTGCCTGCCCCGACCATACCGAAAAAGCTACTATTTTTGAGCTTTTGCAGGCTACCGAAAAAATAGGATTACAACTAACCGAAAGTTTTGCGATGTATCCTGCGGCGGCAGTTTGTGGTATGTATTTCGCTCACCCTGAAAGTCGTTATTTCGGCTTGGGTAAAATCAGTAAAGACCAAGTCGTAGAGTATGCAGAACGTAAGCAAATGTCTATTGAAGAGACTGAAAAATGGTTAAGCCCTGTATTGAATTATTAAGTTGAAATAGTTTTTTGATGTATATTTCTCTACAATGCAAAATCATAGTTTCGCTTGTAGTTGTTAAGTATTTTCTTTGTTAATGTAATGTTCTTGGGTTCGTTGAGGTTCAATAATTAAACGATTACTTTTATCATAGTTAAAATAACTGACAAGCCACTCCCAAAATACAAAAAAACGATTTCTAAAACCTACCAAAGCCATAAGATGTACAAATATCCATACTAACCAGGCAAAAAAGCCCTGAAATTTTACAAAATTCAAATCTACTACGGCTTTATTTCTACCAACAGTAGCCATACTGCCTAAATCTTTATAGCGAAAAGGTATGAAAGAATTTTCCTTTTTAGCTATTTTCTTGAAATTTTTAGCTAAGTTTTTGGCTTGTTGTATAGCGGGCTGAGCCAGCATAGGATGTCCTTTGGGGGTTTCAGGAGTAACTACACAAGCCAAATCTCCAATAGCAAAAATATTTTCATAGCCTTCAACTTGATTATAAGCGTTCGTTTTTACTCTTCCGTTGGGTAAAACTGCTTTTGCAATGCCTTCAATAGGATTACCCGCTACTCCTGCCGCCCATAAAAGAGTACGTGATATAATTTTTTCGCCGCTGCTTAATTCTACAACTTTGCCATCGTAGTTTTTTACAGCTACGCCCAAGTGAACTTTTACTCCCATTTCTTGTAAATATTTTAATGATTTTTCAGAAGATTTTTCCGACATAGCTCCCAACACTTTGGGAGAGGCTTCTATAAGATGAATATCCATTTCTACAAAATTCAGCTCTCGGTAGTCGGTAGGAAATACGTGTTTTTTTAATTCAGCTAATGCTCCTGCTACTTCTACTCCTGTAGGTCCTCCTCCCACTATTACATAATCCATCAAACTATTACGTTCTTGCTCATCATTTACTAAAACTGCCTCTTCAAGATTCTTTAATATCTGATTACGCAAACGAATAGCATCCTCAATAGTTTTGAGAGCAAAAGATTTTTCCTGAATTTCTTTCATTCCATAGTAGTTTGTAGTTGCCCCCGTAGCTAACACCAAAAAATCATAGTATATCTCCCCAACTGAAGTTTCTATGAGTTGTTTTTCAGGAATAATTTTTTGTACTTCTGCTAAGCGAAATATGAAGTTATTTTGCTTACCAAAAGCCTTTCTAAAAGGGTAAATAATGGAAGAAGTTTCTAAACCCGAAGTAGCCACTTGATAAAGCAGGGGTTGAAAAGTATGATGATTGTGCCTATCAATCAATACTACTTGATAAGGTGCATTTTTAAGAGACTTTACTAACTCCAACCCCGCAAAACCACCTCCTACTATCACTATACGCGGAAAAGAGCTATTAGGTATTTGTGCTGATTTCATACTTTAAAATTTTTCTTGATAACGAAAGTAAAAATAGTTAAAATTAACCATAATTTCCTAAATTTCTATATTTTTTTCATAACTTTTTACCTAAAAAGTTTTTTTTGAAAAAAAAACATATTTTTTTTGTTATTTTGATAAACAATCTATAAAATAGCAGTTTAATAAACCTTTGCTTTATGAATATTGGTGCTTATTTACGTGAAGTATTGCAAGAAAATGAAGAGGTAATTGTGCAAGATTTAGGCACTTTTCAGACTTCTTATGCCAGTGCAGAAATTCACCCTGTTACGCATTTATTTTCGCCTCCCAATAAAAATATCAATTTCCACACCAAAACCAAAGCCTCCAATTTGATTTTGGAGCATTATATTTCCCAAAAGGAAAGTGTTCCCATAGAGGAAGCCAAAGAACAAGTACGTAATTTCGTAAGTAATCTAAAAATGAATTTGGGGATAGAAAAGCGTATCGCATTAGAGAGTTTAGGGGAATTGGTTTTGCAGGTAAATGACGAAATAGAATTCAAACAAAACAAGCAAACCAATATTCTAAATGATAGCTTTGGCTTGCCTGAAATTTATGCCAAATTAGTTGATACAAAAGATGCGAGTAACAAATCGCAACCTTCTCCGCAAAGCTCTACCAAAAAAATTCAAGCCCCGCCCAAAGAAGAAGGCAAAAAGGCTTGGGGAACTATCGCCGCCATTAGCTCACTGGCTTTGGTAGTGGTGGCTGTTATTTATGTGGTAGCCATAGATAGCAGTTTGAACCCCTTTAACAAACTTTTAAGCAAAAAGAAAGAAGAACCCCCAAAAGAAGAAATCAAAAAGGAAGAAAACACCCTCTCGGATAATCAAAATGCTGAAAACAACATACAAGAACCACCCAAAGAACAAAACAATACCACCAAAAACAACGCTTCACAAGAAAATACATCAACGAAAACCACTAACGAAAATACTGCTGAAAATAAAACTATTGCAGAAACCAATACTCAAAATTCTGTAAATCAGCAAGAAACTGAAATAAAAACTGCTACCGAAACCAAACAAAACCAAGAAACTAAACCGCAAAGTGATGGTATTTTGGTAGAAGGGCGTAAAAATCAGTTTTTTGTTGTCATTGCAGGTTTTGGTAACCAAGCCAATGCCTATAAAAAAGCCCGAGAAACTAAAAAAATGGGCGTAGATAATGTAAGAGTCATTCCGCCTTTTGATGCTAAAAATCTGTATCGTGTGGTTGTAGGTGGCTACAATTCACGCCCCGAAGCAGAT
>CAZZLW010000039.1:0-56044 GCA_964654605.1 uncultured Cytophagales bacterium
GCGTGGCAAGACCAATTCAAGGCTTTAATCATACGCTATGAAACCAGAGTAGATACGTGGGTAAATTTGTTAATTTTATCCTTTATGGTCATTTTTATCCGAAGAATTATCAAAAAAAATAAATCCTAAACAACCTCATTTTATTGTTTTCGTAAAGCAGGTAATAATATTCTTTTTTCAGTTCAAATTTTACTTGTTTATGGGGGAGAACTCGTATAGTCATATCTAAGGCGTCCAGCCATCTATCTATTTTAGTATCCTGATTGCGATACTCTTTTTTTTCAAGTAAAATAAACGGCTCAAAATATTTGAGGTTTTCTTTTTCCATTTGTTCGTAGAAAATATCATCACAAAATGCTTCAAAGTCCATTTTTGCTTGATTTTCTAACTGAAAATAATCTCCTTCTTTGATAGACACTTTAATTTCAGTAGGAATAAGGTCTGTAAAGTTGGAATAATAGCAGGTTGCATAGATTTCTGCTTTATTCAAATACTTTTGCAGTTGGAATGTATCTGTAAAAGGCAATATTTGGATTTCTTGCTCTTCTGAATTCCATTGAGGTATGTTAGTATGTTTAGCTGTTCTGATAGCATCATAAAAAATTTGTAGTTCGCCCTTGTCGTTAAGTATAATTTCTCCGATGCCATTGCAGTCAATTTCGTAAGGTTTGGTTTCTTCCCCGAAAACTAACTTCAGTTTCTTATGCAAGTCTTCATCGTAATATTTTATGTCCTCTGGGTTTAATAAATCAACACTTAACTTTTCTACAATAAGGTTTTCAAGTGTTTTCCAGAAGCCATTAGGTTGTAAAATACACGTATCACCTGCCCAAAAAATACAACTTCCCGACTGCTCTTTATTCCATTGTACTCTGATAGCCTTTCCTTCTCTTTGAAGATCTGCTATTTTTGTTTTAAGGTAATTTAGCTCTTTTGTTTGCATAATTTATGATAGCTTTTGCCGCAACCACAGAATTTCTTGTTTTTGTGGATTGTATTGCCAACGCTCACTAAATTGATAGTTTTTGAGCATATCTTTGACTTTATACGATGGTGGCACAAGTTGCCTGAGCAAGTCGGCTTTTGCAAATCCTAAAATTTTTTCGCACAAATACACTCCAAAGTCTGAAAAAGTAATCGTATAACTACCCAAAAGCCCTGTACGGTGGTATGGTAAATGTACGAACTTTGCCAAAGCTTCGTCGTCAATTTCGGGCAGTTGAGGAAAAAACTTTTGCAGATTTTCATCTTTTTCAAGCCATTCGTAAAGTGTAGGAATGGTTCCGTCTAAGTCTTCGCGAAAATGCTCCACTGCCACATCGCGTACCAAAATTACTCTACCATTAGTATTTTGAATAAAATTACCCAAAGTTGTTACTGCCCATTCTATGCCAAGCAAATGATGTAAAAGCAATCGGTGCTTGATATGATAAAAGAAATATTTGGAACTATCCAAAAAACTATGAACAGCCTGGTAATCTTGTGGTTCTCCTCCAAACTTTCGTGCAGATAGCAGGCAATGCTCCCAAATATTCATAATCAGTTTTTTAGGCTATTGTATTGTTTTTTAGGTCAAGATAAATATTTGCCAGCCCCATAAATACCCTTCTGAGAACATTTCGTTGGGGGATTCGGGCAACTTTTTATCTGTAAGTTGTTCTAAATTTTCTATTGAAAAATCAATAGGCAAAAGCCTTTTATCAAAATCTTTGTACGAACTTTCACAATCTACTCCCAAACCTTTTTTTATTTTTTTCTGATAACTAATCAAATGGCTCAATCGTACGATTGTATGACGCATTTGCTCAATATGATTTTGGCACATATTTTTAATGAAATACTTTATCTCCTCTCTGAAAGGCAAAATGGTAGCATAAAAATACTTTACGGTTTCCGAATCAATGTTGAAAAAGAAACGTTCAAAAGGATACTTCTTTTTCGGTTTAGTCTCTATAATATCTTCATACGTGTTTATGTCTTCAACAGATACCCCTAATATCAAAGCGGGCAAGCGTTCCGAAGGGAAATAATTAAAATCTTTTTTCCATTCTTCATCAATACTCTTTTCCCTACAAAAGCTATCCGTAACTTCCTTAATGAATTTAAGTTTGCCTTTCTTAAACAAAGCAACAAAATGTCTTTCTATGAGCATATGATCTTCCGCCGAAAATGTAATAATTCCCTCATAAAAAATTTTGTAAAAACGCTTGGGGTATCTTTTAACAATGTTTTGATAAACCCAATCATCATCATAAACAAATTCACTTATTTCCATTAAAAATCCGTTTTCATCTATGTAATAATCTAGCAAAAGCCCTTCTAAATCTTTGGTTTGCCATTGAATATCAGAGTGATTTTGAAGGTCTTGGGGTAACCACTTCTTGTGGATTTTTATGTAATCGCGTGACATAATTTTGTTTTTTTTAGGTTAAAATGTAATTATTTGCATTTTTCTCAAGCCCTGTTTTGCCTCTCAACTGCAAATTATACAAATAATTACATTAAAAGTTTATGGGATAACAATTTTTGTTGCGGAGGTGGGACTCGAACCCACGAGGCTTTCGCAGAGGCTTATGAGACCTCCCGGCTAACCAGCTACCGACACCCCGCCATATCAATTGGGTGGAGTTTGGAGGATTCGAACCTCCGACCGATCGCTTGTAAGGCGACTGCTCTGAACCAACTGAGCTAAAACTCCAAATTTGGGTTACACTACATTTTGTTGTGCGAAGGGTAGGAATCGAACCTACATAGCTAGATTTTCAGTCCAGTGCCTTGACCAACTCGGCTACCTTCGCCTAATAAGCTACGAGCAATTTTTTAATTTTTGACAATAACTTACAAGCCTAAAAATTGTACTTTTTTTAGGTTTTGGAATTTTTGTAAAATATTCTCTTTCGGTCAGAATTTTGTATTCTTACCGATTGGATAAGTTCAAACAAAAAGCCCGAAACTGCTTGCTGTGCGTTTCGGGCTTTTGCTATGAGCTATATCAAATTTGCCTTATGTGGTATTTCTTTGGCTTATTTGGCTACAACTCTCTACATACGCCCAAAACGCAGAAATGCCGACAAATTTAAATCTGTCGCTTGCGTGCATTGCGTTTGGCATAAATCCGTATGTAAAGTAGTGTAGCATTGAAACTTTTTTTACTTTTAATTTCTTTACAAAGATAAGATGTTTTTTTGTACTTTCCAAATATTTTCTGAAAAATTTTAGAAAATATTTTCAGAAATCTCACTTGTTTTTTGTAAAAAATTGATTTTCAATAAATTGGAAGGTTTATGTTAATTTCCCTCTTTATACACCTGCATAGAGTCGGCAAAATGAGCTACTTTGGCAACTACCGAAAGATAGTCGTTGTACAAATCAACAATTTCCAGCAAATCCGAAGGGGCTTGGGTAGGGTTTTGATAAATTTCGGCTACTTTTTTGAGTTTGGCATTTTGAACGTGAAAAGTCTTGAAAATTTCTTTCAGCAATTCATCGGTAGAGGTAGCAAAATGCCCTGAACGAATGTAAAAAAGGGTATCGGCTTGCATCATAAATTCAGGGAAATCTTGCAAGAGTTTTTCTACCAGCAGTTGGGGCTGTTTGAGATTGAGCACAAAATAGCTTCGCAAATGAAACAGCCGTTTCTTGACCTCTAATTCACAAGCAAGCCGCAAATCTTCCATTGAAATATGCACATTTTTGAAGACATCATCGCCCCAAATGAGGCTATTTTTGACTTTCATATCAGTAAATTCAATGGGGAAAACGTCAGCGGAGGTTTTTACTTCTTCTTTGGTGATGATAGTTGGCTCTAAATTGAAAGATTTGCGGGCTTTGGAAACAGCCTGCGAAATATTTTCAATGTTTTCTACTTTGGCACTTTTCAGCACAATCAGTACATTGATTTGAGCATTAGGGTTTTCAAAAACTTTATGCGTAACAGAGCCATAGAGATATATTGCCAAAAGATTGTCGCGGGCAATAACATCAATTTGTTGAGCAAAATCTTGCAATTTCTCTTGCAAATCTTTGGGTAAAGAAAGCTGAACAGGGGTATTTTTGCGTCCCATAGTGCTTGTTTTTGGGTAAAAATAAAAAAATGCCTTCAAAAGGCAAAATTTACCACAAAAAAATCTTTCAAAAACAAACAAATGTGAATTATTTTTTGTATTTTTGGAAAAAGTTGAGGCTTTTTTAAGAGTTTTGTAATGGTTATATCTTTTGCGGTAAAGAAACAGGAAGCAAGAAGTAGGAAACAGGATTGGATATGAACAGAGTAAAACGCTTGAACCTTCAACTTTTTGAACGTAAATTACAGAGTTTTTTAGTTTTCAATTTTTCATAAATTCAATATGATTTCGCAAAGAAAATTCTATACGGCAATTATTTTATCGGCTTTGCTTGGAGGAATTTTAGTATTGCTTGGCTTGCGTTGGTTTTTAGGTTCAAATTTTATTCCTATGACCAAAATTGCCTATCGTTACAAAGATACGGCACTTGCTATCCCCGAAGGTATGAATTTTATTTACTCCTCTGAAATGGCAATTCCTGCGGTGGTGCATATTCGGACAGCTTTTACGAAACGCCAAACTTCGCGTTATCACGAAAATGACGCAGTAGATGAGATGTTTCGGCAGTTTCACGGCAGAGGCTGGTCGCCACGCTCCTCGTCAGGTTCGGGAGTTATTATTTCCGAAGATGGCTACATTGTTACCAATAACCACGTTATTGAAAACAACGATTTGATAGAAGTTACTTTGCACGACAAACGCAGTTACGAAGCTCGCGTAATAGGTACAGACCCCTCAACAGACTTGGCACTGCTCAAAATTGATGAAGAACACTTGCCCGCTTTGCCTTTTGCAAATTCTGATAAAGTTCGCATAGGCGAATGGGTGCTGGCGGTTGGCAATCCTTTTGAACTCAACTCCACGGTAACAGCGGGCATTATTTCTGCCAAAGCAAGAAATATCAATCTTATTCAAGACAAAGACAATTTGCAGGTAGAAAGTTTCTTGCAGACAGATGCTTCTGTAAATCCGGGTAATAGCGGTGGGGCTTTGGTAAATTTACGAGGCGAACTCATCGGCATCAATACGGCAATTGCCAGTGAAACAGGTGTTTTCCAAGGGTATTCTTTTGCCATTCCTGCGAATTTAGTCAAGAAAGTAACAGACGATTTGCGTCAGTATGGGCAGGTACAAAGAGCCTTGATGGGGGTTGAAATCAGTGATGTAAATGCTGAACTTGCCAAAAGCAAAAAACTTCCCAATGTAGATGGCGTATATGTAAATGGTGTAACTGCCAATGGTGGTGCTTGGGAAGCGGGTATTATGAAAGGAGATGTGATTTTAGAAATTGAAAATGTCAAGGTTAATTCTAAATCGGAATTGCAAGGTATTATTGCCTCCAAACGCCCTGGCGATAAGGTTTCGGTGCTATTCCGTAGGAATACAGAAGAAAAAAAGGTAGTTGTTACGCTCAAAAACCCCAAAGGTAATTTAGAAATTACACGAAAAACCAGCAACGAGAGCATTCAAATTATGGGGGCAGAAATTGCTAATGTGAGCGAAACAGAAAAAGAAACTTTACACATCAAAAGTGGGGCGAAAATACTCAGAATAAGCAAAGGAAAACTTGCCGATGCAGGCGTACAGAAAGGTTTTGTGATTACACACATTAGCCAAAGTGGTAAGCGTATTGCGGTTAATTCTGCCGCTCACGTGCTTGCTATCGTACAACAAGCCGATAAAACAGGCGATGGTTTGTACTTTGAAGGCATCTACGAAAATGGCGATAAAGCCTACTATCCGATTGGGTGGTAAGTGCTTTTTAGCGAACTACGTTTCCCAAAGTTTTTGCAATTTCTTGCTCAATGCTTTTGAGCTGGATATGGATTTGCAAAAAGTGGTCTTGTTCCTCTTCGGTGCTTGCCTCTTCCAAATTTTTTTGATTTTCTTTCATCATTCTTTGTACGGCTTTCCATTTCATTCGCATAATAGCTTCATAAGCCACTCTACCCAGTTTTTCATCTTTTTTTTCAACAATAATACCTGCTTTGGTTTCCCAGTTGGGGCTTATTTCGTATTTTTCGCTAATTAGGTTTATGACGGCTTGGCGAATTTCACGATTTTCCATTTTCATAAAATCGTGATGAGAAAGCAGTTTGCCTTCGTGAAGATTGCGGGCAAAAATTTCAAATATTTCTTGAAAAATGGGGGTTTCAAACTGCAAACCCTGCAATTCTTTCAGCAGATACTGCCCAAAAATTATATCTTGCGAAATAGGATAATCGGCATAACACAAAAGCAAACGCATTGTTTCGTACTCCTGATGATATACCGAGCTAAATTCGCTGGCTTTTTGGTCTAAAAAATCATCAGGGGTGCTTTGTAAAAGTTCTGAAATGGCTTCATTATTAGACTTTTGCTTGAGTTCTTTGCCTAAAATTTTATTGCCTTCGCGAATTAAGATTTCTTCTTCTATGCCAAAAAGTTGGCTACACTCTTTGAAAAAAACATTTCGCTGAATAATATCGGGTATTTTGATGATACTGCTCACCACCTCACGAATTGCCTCGCCACGCTTGAAAGGGTCGTTTTCCGCATTTTTAAGCAGGTATTTGGTTTTGAATTTGATAAAATCTTGTGCATTTTCTTGCATATAAGCAAGCATAGCGTTGGTGCCGTGTTTTTGCACAAAGCTATCGGGGTCTTCATCTTTGGGTAGCCAGACAACTTTCAGCGAAAGCCCTTCTTCTAAAAGAATATCAACGCCACGTAAAGCGGCATTTAACCCTGCCTCGTCGCCATCGTAAAGCACTACTACATTCGTGGTAAAGCGTCTGATAAGGCGAACTTGCTCCTGCGTAAGCGAAGTGCCCGATGAGGCAACTACATTCGTGATGCCTGCTTGGTGCAGAGAAATTACATCGGCATAGCCTTCTACGAGCAGACATTCATCTTTTTGCAAAATAGATTTTTTGGCTTGGAAAAGCCCATACAAAACTTTGCTTTTGTGGTAAAGTGGTGTTTCGGGGGAATTGAGGTATTTGGGGGTATCTTTATCTTTTTTGAGAGTTCTTGCTCCAAAGGCAATTACTTTGCCCGATACATTATGAATGGGGAACATTATACGCTCACGAAATCGGTCGTAATATTCATTTTTACCTTCTTTTTTATGCAAGAGCCCTGCTTTTTCCAAAATTTCAGGGTTATAGCCTTTCTTGGTGGCGGTGCGGTAGAAAGTGTCCCAATCGCTGGTAGCGTAGCCTAACTCAAAGGTTTTGATAGTTTGTTCATTAAAACCTCTTTCTTTCAGGTAAGAAAGCCCAATGCTTTTGCCTTCATCAGTATAAAGCAACTGCTCCTCGTAAAAGTTTTTAGCAAACTGCATTGCAATATAGAGAGCATCTATTTCATTTTGCTTTTGAATTTCATCATCAGAAGGCTTTTTGTTGGCACTTTCTGGAATTGCAATTTTGTATTTTTGGGCAAGCTGACGCAAAGCCTCGCCATAGCTTACTCCTTCAATTTCCATTACAAAAGTAACGGCATCGCCGCCTTTGCCACAGCCAAAGCATTTGAAAATTCCTTTGGCAGGAGTTACAAAAAAAGAAGGAGTGCGTTCATTGTGGAACGGACAGCAAGCCTTGTAATCTTTGCCCGATTTTTGCAAACTTACATAGTCGCTTACTACCTCCAAAATGTCTATATTTTGGTAAATCTTATCTACAACCTCGCGAGGAATATGCATAGTTGAATGGAGTGATTTCGCTTTATTTTTTTATTTCCGAATGATGAATAAATCGTCAAAATTTACTACAAAGATAAAAGTTTCTGCTATTTTTGCAAAAAAGCAAAACAAGTTTCTCTTATGCAAATTTATCTTGGAGGCAAAACAGCTCTTGTGGCGGGAAGTACGCAAGGTATAGGCAAAGCAGTAGCTTTAGAGCTAGCTCGGGCGGGGGCAAATATCATTTTGCTGGCTCGTGATGAAAGCAAACTGGAACAAGTATTGGTAGAGCTGGATGGCTCTCAAAATCAGCGACATAGATACTTGGTGGTAGATTTTAGCGAGCCTGCTACGCTACAAAAGGTTTTGGAGCATTTGCAAGAAAATATCCATATTCTTGTGAATAATACAGGCGGACCGGCGGCGGGCAAAGCCATAGACGCCGAACCGCAAGCCTTTCTGCAAGCCTTTCAGGCTCACCTGATTTGCAACCAAATATTGGTACAAAAATTGGTTGCAGGTATGAAGCAAGAAAACTATGGTAGAATTATCAATATTATCTCTACATCTGTCAAACAGCCTCTCAAAAATTTGGGGGTATCTAATACGATACGCGGTGCAGTAGCCAACTGGGCAAAAACCCTTGCCACTGAGCTTGCTCCTTGGGGTATTACCGTTAATAATGTTTTACCTGGTGCCACTTGGACAGCTCGTTTGGAGAGTCTTATCCAAAAAAACGCTCAAAACAAAGGCATTAGCTCCGAAGAAGCCAAACAAGAAATGCTTGCCGAAATTCCTGCGGGCAGATTTGCTCGTGCTGAAGAAATTGCTTATGGAGTAGTTTTTTTAGCCTCTGCCCAAGCCGCCTACATCACAGGCACAAATTTGGTTATAGACGGCGGTAGAACAGGGTGTTTGTAGAATTTTTGTAATTGTTTATGAAAGTTCAAGGTTTGGAGTTCAAAGCTATTACGGACTTTATCTCTTATTCTTTTTTTTCCGACATCAATTTTCTAAAATCCTGTTTTTTGTATCTCTACTACAAATTATTCTTAAAATCACGATTTTTTTCTTGCTTTTTTCCCATTTTATTGTTAGCTTTGAAAAACTTATAACTGATTAAATACTGATTTATATGCCTCAAAATCAATCAATTACCCCCCCCCCAATGTCTTTCGGAAGGAAGAGCGTTTATAGAACTTGGCAGTGGCAATGCCCCTGTCTTGGATTACAACATTCCTCAGAAAAGTAGTTTCACTTCTTATGGTGTATTTCCTGTGTTTTTACCTGAGAAAATACTCTTTACACCTGAAGCTGCGAAAGTACCTGAATGGTTTGCGAATTTGCAGGCTAATCCGAATAGTTTGCAAGAAGCTACAATAAAGAATAATATTCTTGACGAGCTACTATTAGGTAATGCAAATTCTCAGTTCTTACAAATGGGTTATGGCATCAAACCTCGTCAGGAATTTTTACAAAATTTACAAGAAAATGTCAGTAGGCAGAATTTTATTGCCAAGAAAATTAAACAAGGTTTTGTACCTATTTTGGGCGAAAATTTTGGAGGTTTCCAGCAGGTATTGAGTCTTATCAAAAGACCGAGCACGCCTCAGCCTCGCTTGGTGGTAATAGAGGAATACAAGACGGTTTCTTTTTTAGGCAACTATGGAGCGGGCAAAACCTTGAAAACCTTTACAATGCTACCTGGCGAGGAAACGACCATTGCCATACGCACCTACCGAGAGAGCAGTAGCACGCAAAGCCGAAGTGAAAATGTAGTAGATAGTTTTTCGGAAAGCAGTGCTAAAGAAATGGAAAAACTACTGGAAACAGAAAACAGCAGCAGCAGCCAAGATAGCACACAGAAGAGCAAAAGTGCGAATGTAGGGCTTAGTTTTCCGAAAATAGGTTTGAGTGGAGGAGCTTCTGCCTCCAAGAGTAGCCAAAGCGTAAGGCAAGCCAATACCAAAAGCCTAAACAAGGCATTAGAAAAAAGTGTGGAAAACTCTAATAGCAGCCGAAATGTGAGTGTAAATACGAGCAGTAGCATAACTGCCAAAGAAGGCGAGGAGGAAACAATAACTCGCAGGCTCAAAAACGTGAACCAAAGTTGTACGCTCAATGTGGTATTTCGTCAATTATTGCAAGAATACATCACGATAACGTATTTGGATAATATCAAGGTGGGTTTTACGAACGGGCACCCCGAAATTGATGATATTGTACCCATAGAGGAGCTTGATACTTTGCTGAAGCGTTATATTGAAGCCAAAGATATAGAGGAAGTACGAGAAAGGCTGATATTTGAGTATGAAAAAGTAATGAGTAGCGAGAATGGAGAAAAGGTATTTTTAGCCAAAATACGCAAAGAGGATTATGATGGCAATGATGCAAGTTATTACACGAAGGTTAAAAATTTAGAAGATAGCTACTCGGTAGGCGAAAATATGACCTTAAGGGTGCCGGGCGTGATACAAAGCGTAGAAAAATACACGCTCCGCACCGATAGCCTGATAGCCGACTGCGTGCTGGGGCAAGGAGCGGCTTTGGATTGTTTTAATGCCAAGTTGCAGAATGAATTTTCTCAGAAAGCTATTTTGGAAAATCAGATACGTCAAAAAGCAATAGAGTTCTTAGAAAGTAATGCTGAACCGACCTTAAAAGCGGAAGTTCTGAAAGCCTTATTAGGCGAAAGTAAAGCCGAAAATAATGATGCTAACCCTCTGATTTTATGAGAAGCATATTTGACAACCTGCAAAACACCCCTTTTGGCGATTTGTCAAAGGGAGTGTTGAATACTGATGTGCTGAAGGGAAATGTATTGGATGTGGCAAAGCAAATGCAGAATTCATTTAGTCCTCAAAAAGAGAATTACTTTTATTCTTGCGGCTACAATCAAGGTTTAAGAAGATATTATCAAGCTCTTGCTTTTGATAAAGAAGTTTATGGTATGGAATGTAATGCCACAACTGTAATGTATATGCTTCAAAGTTGTGGTTTAATAACTGCAAAGATGAGCAGAAAAGATTTTGAGCATATATTTACCCCTCTTAATCCATATTATTCAAAAGATGATATCTTGAATGACATCAGCCCCAAAGACGAAAGTAGAAAAATTATATTAGATGGCTTATATCTACCTGATGCAAGACCCAAAGATTTAATGTCTGCTGTTTTAGATATATCTTACCCAAATGTTACTAAAGGACATACTTCATTAGATATATTGATAAATAATAAGTATGAGCCTATTCCTATAACAAATGCTATTTTAAGGGGAGTTTCAGAGATAAAATTTAGTTATCCTATCAAAAATACTTCGGATATGTTGAAAGAGATTATAGAAATTTTTAAGCGGTTACCTTATGAAGAATCAGCATATAAAGTTTTGAAAAATATTCATAGGGAAATAATTAAATCAGAAATAAAAGTATCCTCCTTTTACACAAGACTTATTAATAATTCTATTAAAAAAGAATATTTTGAGAGTGGAGGAAGTGTATTTGTTGGAGTATCACTATATTACCCTGTTCGTAGTTTAGAACACTATTGTTTAATAGTTAGGGAGGCCTTTCCCAATCACTATTTAATTGACTCTTATAATCAAAAACATTATTATTATCCTGCTGACGACTCTTTTTATGGGCACACTTATGTTCTTGTACCTCCTATATATGAAAAATTTGACAAATTACGAAAAATGAACCCTGACTTGGAACATGATGGAGACACATTATTCTTTAATGGCAGGAAAGTTCATAATATAGCTCACCAAATTGCAAAAGGAATAAGTTTATGAGAACTTTTAAGGTAATTTTATTGTGTATCAATTGTATGTTTGTGTCTTGTGATGCAGAAAAAAAGCATTCAAAAGATTTTAATAAGGAGAAGGATTTTTATGATAAAGCTGTTCAATCTGTAAAATATACCGAGCTGAGTGTTGATAATATTTTATTAGAAAGTGATAGCATTACTAGATGCATAAAAACAAAGGAACTGATTTATGAGTTATTTCGTCCAAACTGTAACAATCATTATGAGGCAAATAGCTATTTAGAAGCTCATAAATTTATTCTTGCCTATCGAAGAATCTTAACAAGTAATGTAATTTCAGAGCCAACTAATCTTTTTTTCAATGGGCTTAATAGATTTTTTGAGAAAAATAAAGCAGATATTTATTCACTTAAATTCTACAATAAACACAAAAATATTATTCTGGGTTGTATAGATAAAAAAACAGCAGAAAAAATAGGAGTTTTACAAATTATAAGAGATTTAAAAGACTCGTATTCCTTTATAAAAACACAGAATTACACTGAAACCTTTAAGATGATAAATCAAAAGAATATAAATGTAAAAATCTATTTTTATACAAATAGGTTCAGCTATAAATTAAAGAAGCCCGAATATCCATATGCAGATTATCACTCTTGGCTATACTCTTTCTGGTATCGGAGATATTTGGAGGGAAATATGGAAACTGTATATCAAATTTTACAAGAAATAGATGAGCATTACGAGAAGCAAAAATAAGAAAAGCGTAGAAGAAACCTACACCCTCCGCACCGATAGCCTCATCACATTCACTAAACTTTATTTTCGTATGGAAATCATTTCAGAAAACCAAAAAACACCTCGCCGCAATATTCTGATGAATTTGCTTGCAGAATTGGGCTTTAAGAGCATTCGGGATTTTCAGAAAAGCCAAAAACTTGCCCAAGACGGCTTGGCAGGGCTAATGACTTACAACGCCCTCTATCAAAAACTTCTTAATATTGTAGAATTGCAGAATTTTGCAGGGCATTATTACAAACAAACCTATCCCAAAAATCAGATTGTTTGGCATCATTCGGCGGGTTGGGATAATGCCCGTGGTATGTACGACTGGTGGCGACAAGATGGCGTAATGCACGTAGCTACTGCCGTAGGCATTGTTGATGACGGCACGCTTTTCAGAGGTTATGACGAAAGTTTTTGGGCTCACCATATCGGTATGAAACACCTCAATAACCTTGCCCGAAATCAGCAAAGTGTAGCCGTAGAAATTTGTAATTGGGGTAGCCTTACCGAAAAAAACAAAAAACTCTACTCTTGGGCAAATGTTGAAATTCCTAAGAAAAAAGCTATCGCTCTCAATTACAAGGGTTACAAATACTATGAAATCTATACCGATAGCGAAATAAAAACGCTTAAATATTGGACGCTACTCAATGCAATGCGTTTTGGTATTCCTCTTGCCTATCGTGAAAGCGATATGTGGGAGCTAAGCCAAAATGCTATCAATGGCGTGGCAGGCATTTACACACACAATAGCTACATTTCTTGGAAAACAGATGTAAGCCCTCAGCTCAAACTAATAAAAATGGCAAAAGAACTTGTAGCATACGAGAAATGAGAATACGGGCTTGTATAGATTTGAACGCAAGTCTATTTCCGTACCTTATTAGTAAAGAATGTAAAAAAGTTGCAAGAAAATGAAGTGAAATGATAAAAAATTTATGTGTATTCATACATAGCACAAGCGACATCATCGCTTGCTATTTGTCATTTTGTTCATTCTCTTAGAAATTTTTTCAAAAAAATAAAAAAGCGACATTTTTTGTCGTTATTAGCCTTTAACTTTGTGAAAACTAAAACACAAAGTATTATGGCTCTTTTCAAACTCACCGCAAAAAGAACAGTGTTAATGGCATAAGATAATGTTTTGTGAATGCAAGTATATGATAAACAGGTACTTGATTTCATTTAAATGCAATTATATTTTTTCGTATCCTTTGCGGAAACCTGTAAAAAGAAAATATTTTTACAAAGCATTGGTATTTAATTTGATAACTCGCAAAACATTATTTTAACTTACAAAGCAAAATGACTTTCCTTTCACATTTGGAAATATTAACAACCTTAATAGAGCTCCTTTCTCGGAAAGGGGTTTATTTTTCATTACCCGAATTGGCGAAAAAAATAAACCTATCAGAACGCCAAACACAACGTTATATTAACGAGATTAAATCTTTGGGCTTTGAAGTAAAATACTATAAAAGAGAAAATGGTTATCAAATCGACCAAGATAGCACGGCTCTTTTACCTGCAACTCACAAACTTTTAGAGGCTTCCAAAATTTATCAGATTTCACAGCAAGATACAAGCACAAGTTACATTATTTTTGATAGACGTCAAGAAGTTGATGCTATATTCAAAGAACTTCACGAAGCTATAATAAAGCGTTTTTTAGTAGAAATTACTTATCAAAGTTTTTGGGCAGAAGAAGCCTTTACAACTGAAATAGAGCCTTATTTGCTCAAAGAATTTAGAAATCGTTGGTATGTAGTAGCTAAAAATCTTTACAACGAAAAAATCAGAACTTACGCTTTAGACCGAATACAAAATTTTCGGCTGAAAGCCAAAAAATTTACTTATCCCAAAGATAACCCTGCGAATTTATTTCAGTATTGTTATGGCATTTTTTTGCCCGAAAACCCACTACAAGAGCCTGAAGAGTTATTTTTACTTTTCACACACGAGCAAGCCTCCTATATTGAAAGTTTGCCCCTACACCATAGTCAGAAAATTATCAAAAAAACTAATGAAGGTGTTTTGTTTTCTTTGAAAGTACATTATACCTACGATTTGGCGATGGAACTTGCCTCAATGGGCGAAAGCGTAAGAGTATTGAATAAAGAGGAGATACAAGCAAAAATGCTTTGAGTTCTTAAAAAACGAAGCAATCAGAAATAAACATTTTCCTCTAAAAATTCTGTAATTGCAAAAATGATTTGCAAATTTCCTTGTAAGAAAATTAAACTCAATAAAAAGTGAATTGGGAAAATTTGAGCGAGCATAAGTCCCTTTCACCTTTGGGGAAAAGGATTTAGGGATAGGGGCTTTCTCATAGTGAAACTTCAAACCCCAAATTTTTTACTTTTGCATTTTACCATTTCACAATTACTCTCAAATTCAGAAATCTTGCCGAGAGGGCATTGGGGATAGCATAGCGTTGCCCGTTCAAATCGCTTACCCAAGAGTAAGAAACGGGATTGTTGATAGCAAGCAAATTCAAAATATCTGCTCCTATCCAAAGCGACTGAAAGAGTGTTTTCCCTTTGAAACGAACTTTATCAACAAATTTAGAAAAACCTATATCTACTCTGCGAAAAGATTTTCCTTGAAAAACATTGCGTAAATTAGGATTATTGGGTACATTAAAAGGCAAACCCGAACCCCAAACCAAATTCAAATTCATTCGCCAAGTGGGGTTATTGGGCAAATAATCTTCCAAATACACGCCCAAAGTAAAACGCTGGTCGGTGGGGCGGCGAACAAAACCTTTGTTATCAAAAGCTACATTCTCATCGGTTTTCATTAGGCTCATTGAAACCCAAGACTCCGTACCTTTGATAAGCTCGCCACTGATACGCATATCCCAACCATAGGCATATCCGAAAGCATCATTGGTGGGGTAATAACGCAAACGTACATTATCTACATCATACGGCACAATGTCCCATAGATATTTGTAATAAATTTCATTGGTAAATCTGAATGTTCTTTCGCCCCAGCCCTTAAAGCTCCAGTCGTTACCTGCAATCAGTTGTAAAGATTTTTGCGAAAGCAAAGCCAAATTCAAGTTTCCTTCAAAACTTCGCAATTCTCGGTAAAAAGGAGGTTGCTGATACATTCCTACGGCAAACTTCCAAATCATATCTTTTTTGGCTGAACGTACCGCATACTGCAAAGTAGGAGAAGCTACCCACTCACGATTGATACTCCAATAACTCACCCGAAGCCCTGCTGTAAGTCGTTGTCGGCTATTAATATCCCATTGATGTTGTAAAAATCCTGCAAAACGATTGCTTGCAAGAAAATTGTTTGCAAAATTTCGGTAATTGATACGCACAAAACCTGATGAATCTAAAAAATTATATTCTTGCAAAACATCATCAACAATTTCGTGGCTCAAACGAAAACCCGCTTCGGTGCGTTGAGTAGCTCGCCAATCATAAACAGAGCGATTTTCCAAAGCATAGATTTGTGCCTGAAAGCGATTGCGTAAATGCAGATACTCCGAACCAATGCCTACGGTCAGGATACATTCATTAAAACCTTGTGTGCCAAAATTTGGATTGATTTCACAGAGACGATAGCCGCCTTCCACTTCCGAATACTCTTTTTCAGCAGTAAAAGCCTGCGAAAGTATCCAACTGCTTTTTAGTTTTTCGTTTTGGAAAGCAAGTTTTAGGGCATTTTGGGTAATATCGTAATTCATTGTTTCTTGCCCTTCAAAAGCTACAAAAAGCCTCAGCACCCTATTGATTGTTCCGAAAGTGCTTTGTTGGCTTGCGGGATGCACCAAATAGCGATTTTGAGCATAAGAGGTCAGCAACTCTGCCGACCATTTTTTAGAAAGTTGGTAAGTAAAATATCCTTGAACATCAATGAATTGAGGCAAATATTCTCCTTTTACGGGTAAAGTACGAAGCAGATAGCGAGAGCTTTTGCGTCTGATGCCCAGCAGATAGGTAAATTTCTGATTTTTACTCAGCCCTTCTACGTGAGCCTGATTGTTCAGAATACCCAAAGTAAGCGAACCCCCATTGCGAGTAGGCTTACGATACTGCACTGATAGCACCGAAGAAAGTTTATCACCATATTTGGCTTGCCAGCCTCCTGATGAAAAACTTACCTCTTCGGCTAAATTGGGATTGATAAAGCTCAGACCTTCTTGCTGTCCTGCTCTGATAAGGACAGGACGATAAATGAGAATATCATTGACATACACCAAATTTTCATCAAAACTGCCCCCACGCACCGAATAAGTAGAGGAGAGTTCATTGTTGCTCACTACACCTGCAAGGGTAGCTAAAATTTTATTAAAATCACCAAAAGCCGAAGGCATAGCTTCCAAGCGTTTGGCATCAAGGCGAAAGGTACTGGCTTCCAAACGTTGCAAGGAGTCTTTTTTTCTACCCAATACGCTAATGGCTTCAATTTCGGTAACTTTTAAGTAGAAGTTGATTTCCAAAGTAGTATTTTCCGATGCTTGCAAGGTGGTATCTTTACTTTTGCCCAGATAGCTTACTTTTATACGTAAAACCTGATTAGCAGGGATTTGCAAGCTATAAAAACCTTGTGCATTGGTGTTTGTTCCTATGCCCAAAGAGGGTATGCCTACAATAGCTGTTTCCAGTGGTTTTTGGTATTCATCAAAGACTTTTCCTTGCAGGGTTGCTTTTTGAGCCAAAAGTAAAATCGGAAATATAAATAAGACAGAAAAAGCGTAAAATATTTTCAGGTTCATAGCACTTTTGAAAATTCAAAGATAGAAGGCTTTTCATAAAAAAACAACACGAAGCAAAATCTTTGCCTCGTGTTGTAAGAAAAACTGCTTAATTATGTATAGAACTATTTTTGTACAACAAGTTTCTTTCTTTCAATCACGCCGTTAGAGGTCTGCAAATTGATGAGGTAAATACCTTTTTCAAATTGCTCTAAACGGATAGTATGTTCGCCATTCTCGTCAATGTTGGCATTATATACGTTTCTGCCTGCCATATCAAACACTTGCAAAGAAGCAGATTGTGAGCCAATCAGTTTAATATGAGCTACATCTTTGGCAGGGTTAGGATAAATTTGAATATCAAAACCTTCATTGAGCGTAGGAACGGCACTCAAATCTTCGCGAGCGGCAACAATATTAACGGTGTAATCTTCTACTTCGCCATAGCTAAAAGTTTCACAAGAAGTAGGCACACCATTGTATTTCATTGATACACGCATACGCGTTGCACCTGTGGTTACAGAAGTAGGTACCGTGAAAGACCTTGAAATAGGCGTAGTGGTAGTAGCGGCAACGGTGAATAATTGCTCACCTGCATCAAGGAAATCGCCGTCGCGGTTGTAGTCAATCCATACGGCATAACCTTCGGCATAGCGAGTGCTTCTCCAACCGGGCGTAATGGTAATGGTATAAGCTGTTCCACGTACAAGGTTAGTAGATTGTGAAGTAAAGTTGCCATAACCAGCATTTGCACCCGAATTGTTGTTGATAGTATTGAGCTGTACTCTTTGAATCCACTCATCAGCTACGCTATTACCTTTGGAAGCACAATAAGTAGGAGTAGTAGAACCACCGCCAGAGCTACCGCCTACAAAGCCCGAACGTCCTCCACCGGGTTCAAAAGTAGCACGCATACGGTCTTTTTGTCCGAGAGTGAACATATACATACAGCGGTCGTCAGTGTAGTCCATATAGTTCATCCACATATCGCTGGTGTTGCCGCAAGAAGGTTTGGGGAAAGTAGGGCAACCGCCGTTAGAAGTTTGTTGTGTGGGAGTATCGGCTACAAAATCGTTTCCGCAATTTGCATCGCCCCAGATGTGGCGAAGGTTGAGCCAGTGTCCAACTTCGTGAGTAGCAGTACGACCTTTATCAAAAGGTGCAGATAGGTAAAACCCTGTACCTTTGGAAGATGAACCAAAATATTGAGGAGAAATTACTACACCATCGGTAGCAGTGCTTCCGCCAGGGAATTGAGCATAGCCCAAAATACCGCCACCAATGTTACAAACCCAAATATTTAGATAGCGAGTGGCGTCCCAAGGAGCTACCCCACCTGCGGAAGGTTTTTTACAATCGTCGTTAGTACCCCAAGAGGTGCGAGTAGATGCTTTACGAGTGATACCTGTGGTAGGGCTACCTGTTGGTGTTGTAGTCGCTAAAACGAACTGAATTTCAGTATCGGCTTTTAGAGAAGAGAAAAGAGAAGGTACATTTACGTGGTCGGGGTTAGTACGGCGGAAGTCCTCATTTAGTACGGCAATTTGTGATTGAATTTGGGCATCGCTGATGTTTTCTTGTGGTTTGGAAGAGTTGTAAATTACGTGAACTACCACAGGGATAGTTACAACTCCCGTAACTCTGCCATTTTCGTTCTGATACGCCGAGCCATTACGCAAGTAATTTTCGGTTACTCGCTCAATTTCGTGCATTCTGTGTTCTAATTCGGGATTTTCTTGTTTTTGTTTTTCCCACACGTGCATTGTGTGGCACACACGCTGAGCAGATACAGCACCCGCAAATAAAGCGGCAAAGCCGAAGGTTAGAATTTTTTTCATTTTGCAAATGATTTTGAATGAAAGATGAATGTTGTTTTATTAAGCGTGGCAAAGTAAATACAAGATTTTGAATTGTGCAAGAAAAAAGTTGAAAAATTTTTTCAAAACTTATAGAAAAGTTACAAAAGATATTTTTTGAGCTTATTTACGAAATAATCTTTGGTGAGCCAGAATAAACTTTCTCTCTGCCAAAAGTTTAAGAAAAGGGTTTTAGCTTACATAAAAAGATGATAGGTAAGTAAAACAAAAAATCCCGAAAGTTTACGCTTTCAGGATTTTCTCATTTTCAGGATATTAGGCATTTGCTTTTTTAGCTAAAATAGAACTCTCGTTCATTTCTTGGGGTTTGGGAATATTCATTAGGTCTAAAATAGTTGGAGCAATGTTTGCCAAAATACCTTTGCCTGTAAATTCATAATTTTGAGCATCTTTACTTACTAAAATACAGGGTACAGGATTAGTGGTGTGGGCTGTATTGGGAGAGCCGTCGTCGTTTATCATAAAATCGGCGTTGCCGTGGTCGGCGATAATGAGGGTAGTGTAGCTATTTGCAAGAGCCGTTTCTACTACTTTTTGGGTGCAAATATCTACTGCCTCGCAAGCCTTGATAGCGGCTTGCATAGAGCCTGTATGCCCTACCATATCGGGATTGGCAAAATTAAGGCAAACAAAATCTGCTTCTTGCTTTTGCAATTCGGGGCAAATGGCTTCGGCAATATCATAGGCACTCATTTCGGGTTTTAGGTCGTAGGTAGCTACTTTGGGCGAAGGGCACAAAATACGCTTTTCGCCTTCAAAAACTTCTTCTCTGCCTCCCGAAAAAAAGAAAGTTACGTGGGGATATTTTTCTGTTTCGGCAATGCGGATTTGCTTTTTACCTGCTCGGGCAAGCACTTCGCCGAGTGTATTTTGCAAGTTATCTTTTTCAAAAATTACTTTTACATTCTGAAAAGTATCATCATAGCTAGTGAGCGTGATATAATACAAGGGCAATTTATACATTTCATATTCAGGAAAATCGGTTTGTGTAAGAGCTTGGGTAATTTGCCTGCCTCTATCGGTACGAAAATTAAAGCAAATGACTACATCATCGGGGTCAATATTGGGTAGAGCTTTGCCATTTTCATACATTTTGATAGGCTTCAAAAATTCATCAGTAATGCCTTCTTGATACGATTGCAAGATAGCTTCTTGTAAATTTTCGGTATTTTTTCCAATGCCTTTGGTAAGCAAATCGTAAGCAAGTTTTACACGTTCCCAACGTTTATCTCTATCCATTGCATAATATCTACCTACGACAGAGGAAATTTTGCCCGAAGTCTGCTGAATAAATTGCTGTAAATCTGCTAAAAAATTCACACCTGATTGTGGGTCTGTATCTCTGCCATCAGTGAAGGCGTGAATGAAAACATTAGGGAAGTTTCTTTCGTAAGCAATCCGACAAATACCTTTCAGGTGGTTGATATGCGAATGTACGCCACCATCAGAAACCAAACCAATGAGATGAATATTTTTATTGTTTTTTTCGGCATACTCAAAGGCTTGCGTAAGAATGGGATTACGGCTCATTTCACCTTTTTCAAAAGCAAGGCTGATTTTCACCAAATCCTGATACACTATTCTGCCCGCACCGATATTGATGTGTCCTACTTCCGAATTTCCCATTTGTCCTTTGGGTAGCCCTACGGCAAGCCCCGATGCCTCTAATTGCGTATGAGGGTATTGGGTGTAAAGGCTGTCTATGAAGGGGGTATTGGCTTGGTCTATGGCTGAAACTTCGGGTTTCTGAGCTATGCCCCAGCCGTCAAGAATGATGAGTAAAACTTTGTTTTTCTGCATAATTTTTAGGATTCTTTGCGTATTTGTTGTATTTGGTAGAGTGTTAAGCCAGTTGCTTTACCCATTATGCGTATTTTTCCACTGAATATAAGTTGCTAAATCTTTGTCGCCTCGTCCCGAAAGACAAACAACTACTACTTCGTTGGGTTTTGCATTGAGTTTTTCCAAATAAGCAAAAGCGTGAGCTGTTTCAATGGCAGGAATAATTCCTTCGGTTTGGGCGAGCATAAAACCTGCTTGCATAGCTTCTTCATCAGTAATGGCGTGATATTCGGCTCTGTGGCTATCAAAGAGGTAGGCGTGTAGCGGTCCGATGCCCGGATAGTCCAAACCTGCTGAAATAGAATAAGGCTCAACAATTTGTCCATCGGCATTTTGCATAAGAAGCGTTTTACTGCCGTGAATAATGCCCATTTTCCCGAGAGCTGTGGTTGCCGCCGAATGTCCTGAATGTATGCCTTTTCCTGCCGCTTCCAAAGCAATGAGTTTTACTTTGGGGTTTTCTATGAAATGGTAAAAACTTCCTGCCGCATTGCTACCGCCACCCACGCAAGCAAGCACATAATCGGGATAGTTTCTGCCAATTTGCTCTTGAAGTTGCTTTTGTATTTCTTCGGAAATAACCGACTGAAAACGAGCCACCATATCAGGGTAGGGGTGAGGTCCTACTACCGAGCCAATAATATAATGCGTATCGGAGGGATTGTTTATCCAATCGCGTATGGCTTCGTTGGTAGCGTCTTTGAGTGTTTTACTGCCCGAAGTAGCAGGACGCACCGAAGCTCCTAATAGTTTCATTCGCTCTACGTTGGGTTTTTGGCGTTCTATATCTACTTCACCCATATACACAATACACTCCAAACCCATTAAAGCACATACGGTAGCCGTTGCTACGCCGTGCTGACCAGCCCCCGTTTCGGCAATAATACGTTTTTTACCCAAATGTTTGGCAAGCAGAATTTGCCCTATGGTATTATTGATTTTATGCGAACCCGTATGGTTCAAATCTTCCCTTTTTAGAAAAATCTGCGTTTGATATTTTTCTGAAAGCCTTTTGGCAAAATAAAGTGGGGAAGGTCTGCCTACATAGTTTTTGAGCAAATCCCAAAATTCTTTCTGAAAAGATTCGGAATAAATGACGGAAAGATACACTTTTTCTAATTCGGCTACATTCGGATAAAGCATTTCGGGGATATATGCACCCCCGAAATTGCCATAATAGCCTTGCTGTGTAGGATTTTTTTGTGCAGAAATTTGTGCTACCATTGGTTGAGATGTATTTGAAGCCTATTACAAAAATCTAGCGACTTTGCCCTCTCCGCCACCAAAAAGAAGTGTGGCATTCAGACCGATAACCGTGTTGTAGAGCTTTCTACCTGAGTTATCAGGGGCAATATTGGTAAAACCGGGCGTATAGTGCAAACCTATTTGCAGATTGCTAAGCTCTACACCTGCCGAAACTACAAAGCCTAAATCTATTGGACGAAGGTCTTTGGGGTCAGTGGCAGTGGTAGTGTTGCCCCAACGAATTTTTGTTTCGCTTTCGGTATAACCCACAGGGGTATCCAAACGGCTATAATTTTTCCCGCCAACGCCATAAGCCAAATAAGGACCGCCCATACCAAAAATTTTAAAGCCCTTCAAGCCAAAACGTAAGCCCAAAAGCAGAGGCACATCAACATACAAGGGGCTGTTTTGGAATGTAAATTTAGTGCCAAGCACATTATTGGTTTCAACGAGTTTGGAACCTTTGCTATTGATTTGTATAGCAGGTTGAAAGAAAATGATATTGTTGAAAGAGTAGTCAAATACCAAACCTAATTGATAGCCCAAACGCATTTTGGTATCATCGTCCAAACCTGTACGGTCATCGGGTTTGTTACGCATATCGGCGAGTTGGAAACCACCACGTACCCCTACACGCAATTGGGCAGAAGCTAAATTTACTACTCCCAATAGTAATGCAAAGCAAATATAAAAATACTTTTTCATAAGAGTTGAGTTTTGAGTTTCTTTTTGGAACGTTTTAGAAGCTAAAATTGTTCAAAATTGCAAAAAAAATGCTACATTTGAGCAAAATTATCCTATAAAAAAAATCGTAATTGTTCAGGAAACAAAAAACAAGAGGCAGGAAACAAGATTTTAGAAAATAGATAGCAAACAGAAAAAATGAGAGATAAAGCCCTTGAAGGCTTAAACATAAAAAGATAACTTTTTGAACATAAATAATTACAAAAACTCAAAATTGCTTTTATGAGTAATGTTGCCGATATTCTTACCAAACACCAGCTACGCCATACCGATTGCCGTTTAGAAACGCTTTCTGTTTTTATCAATAAAAATTTTGCTATTAGCCACAACGATTTAGAAGAAATTTTAGTGCCTGCCTTTGATAGAGTAACGCTTTACCGAACGCTCAAAACTTTTTTAGAAAAAGGGATTATTCATAAAGTTTTAGATGACGAAGGAACGCCCAAATATGCTCTCTGTTCGCCGCATTATTGCTCTACCCACGAACATCATCACAATCACGTCCATTTCAAATGTTCTACCTGTGGCAAAACCCAATGTTTGGATAATACAATTATTCCCGAAATCTCTTTGCCCAAAGGTTTTGTAGCCAAAGAGTTCAATTTGCTTATTCAAGGGTTCTGTAATGCGTGTTCTCAAAGATAAAATATGCAAAATAATGTTTTATTTCCGTATGGCATTAGCAATTTTGGAAAAGTAGTACAAGAAGGACTGATTTTTGTAGATAAAACACACTACTTACCTCTCTTGGAACAGCGTTCTAATGCAGTTTATTTGCGTCCTCGCCGCTTTGGCAAAAGTTTATTTGTATCAATGTTGGAAAATTATTACGATATAAGACGAAAAGAGCAGTTTTTTGAACTATTTGGAAAGTTTTATATTGGAAGCAATCCCACACCATTGGCTAATAGTTTTAGAATACTACACTTCAATTTTAGTGGTATCAATACAGAAAATTTGAGCAGTAGCAAAGAAGGTTTTGACAATCGGGTTCGGGCACAGGTAAATAATTTTATGGGCAAGTATCAAATTTTTACCCAAGAACAACGCAATAAAATTCTTGACCTATCGGGTGCTGAAAAAATATTAGCCAATTTTTTTTATGAGTACGAAATTTCCGAAAAAATTCCTATTTATCTCATCATAGACGAGTATGACCATTTTACCAATGAAATTCTTACAAGAGATGTAAGAGAATTTCAAGAAAGCGTATCGTTGAATGGGTATGTTCGTAAATTTTATGAAGTAATTAAAAATGCCACTCAACAGGGGGTTATGGATAGGTTCTTTATTACAGGTGTTTCACCTATCACAATGGATAGCCTCACGAGTGGTTTCAATATTGTTCAGCATCTTACCCACGAAGAAGATTTTGAAGCAATGATGGGATTTTCAGAAATGGAAGTTCGTAGCTTATTAAATTTGGTTTTGTGGGATAAAAATCGTGAAAACAAAATAATGCAAGACCTGAAATATTTTTACAATGGTTACAAGTTTTATCCTTTTAGCCAACAGAGCATTTACAACGCTGATATGATTTTGTATTTTTTGGATAACTTTAAGAAAAAACAACAATATCCTTTGCAAATATTAGACCCCAACATTGCTCCCGACTATGGTAAGCTAAAACGCTTGTTTGAAACAGCCAAATGGATAGAAAATACCGCGGTTTTGGAGGAAATTTTGAGAAAGGGTGAAGTGCAAAGCGAACTTATTTATCAGTTTAGCTTTGAAAAAGATTTTGGTGAGAAAGAATTTATTAATTTTTTATACTATCTCGGCAACTTGACAATCAAAGAAGCAAATATTGCAGGTGAAATAATTTTCAAAATCCCCAACTATGTGATTGGGGAGTTGTATTGGCAATATTATGGCTATTTGTTGCAGAAATTACACGATTTGCCACTGGAAGAAGAAAAGGTCAGAAAAGCTGTGGTGGCAATGGCTTTTGGAAATGTAAAAGATTACTTTGAGGTAGTAGGAAGACTGCTAAAACTATTATCCAATAGAGATTATCAACGCTTTGATGAAAAATATATCAAAATGATTTTTATTGCCTATGCAATGCAAGGCAATGTTTTTCTGATACATACGGAGCGAGAAATTGCGGGTGGAGGATATGTAGATTTGGAACTTTTTGTAAGACCTACCAACCATCATTCGCATCATCAATACGCAATGGAAATCAAATATCTGAAAAAAGAACAAGAACATCTTTTAGCCGAAACATTATCGCAGGCTAAAAAGCAGTTGTGGCAATATTTTGAGCAAGACGAAATCTTACAAAGTAAGCCAATGTTGCATCTTTTGGCTGTTGTAGTGGTGAAAGATGAAATTTATTTTGAGGAGTTAGTTCCTACCCGATAGATTTTTTCCAAAAAACATATCATAAATATTATGCCTACGACTTATCGTTTATATCAACTTTTTTTCCTATTAGCAGGATTGCTTTTTTTTACGACCTTTTTGGGCAGTGTTCATCTTTTTGATTGGGACGAAGTGAATTTTGCCGAATCGGCTCGTGAAATGCTTGTTACTGGCAATTTTACACAAGTACAAATCAATTATCGCCCTTTTTGGGAAAAACCGCCACTCTTTTTTTGGTTGCAAAGCCTTTCAATGAGTTTGTTTGGCATCAATGCTTTTGCGGCACGCTTGCCTAATGCTATTTTTGGGGTAATCACACTGCTTACATTTTTGCGTATAGGTACACGCAAATACTCTTTGCAAATGGGTTTTTGGTGGGCAACGGCATATTTGGGGAGCTTTTTGCCTTTTATGTACTTCAAATCTGGTATTATTGACCCTGTTTTCAATTATTTCATCTTTTTAGGGGTGTATTATCTGGCAGAAACCATTGAAGTCCCAAGCAATCGTAAAGCTATTTTAGCAGGTATTTTTACAGGTTTGGCTGTGCTTACCAAAGGTCCCGTAGGCTTTTTGCTAATATTGCTAACTTTTTTAGTGTTTTGGATAAGTGAGCGTTTTCGCCGAATAGCTACTTGGCAAGCGGTAGTTTTGTATACTTTGTCAACGGCTTTGGTTTCTTCGGCTTGGTTTGCAGTGGAGCTATGGCGGGGAGGCTGGTGGTTTTTCAAAATGTTTATTGAGTACCAAATTCGTTTATTTTCTACCCCCGATGCAGGACACGAACAACCTTTCTTTTATCATTTTGTAGTAGTTTTTTTGGGTTGCTTTCCGATGTCAGTATTTGCTTTGTGGGGTTTTCGTAGAAATCCGAAAGATGAAAGCCCTATTTTTCATAAAAAAATGTTGTTTTTGTTTTGGGTAGTAATGATTTTGTTTTCAATTGTAAAAACGAAAATTGTGCATTACTCTTCAATGGCATATTTTCCGCTTTCATTTTTCGCCGCCAGAGCCATTACACAATTTATTTCTCAAAATTCAATTCCCAAGCGTTTTAATTGGTTTTTAGGAATATTAGGCGGGATTTTTGCTCTTATTCTTATGGCTTTGCCGCTATTTGCCTATTACAAGGAAAATTTTTATACTTACATTGATGACCCTTTTGCCGTAGATTGCCTGAAAACTGATGTAAAGTGGGCAGGTTGGGAATTTTTGATAGGTTTTCTGTATGGTGTAGCGGTATTGTGGGCTGTATGGAAAATAAAAAAGCAGGTAGCAAAGGCTTCTATAACACTTTTTGGGGCTTCTACATTGGTAATAACTACTTACTTGGCAATAGTTGTACCATTGATTGAGCAATACTCACAAGCCCCTGCCATTGAGTTTTACAAAATGCTTCGCCGAGAGAGCCCGAATAGTTATGTAACTACCGTTTGGTTCAAAAGTTATGCTCATTATTTTTATTTTCAGTATCCTCGCTACCAAAACCCTAATTTTTATCAAAAAGAAACTTATCAGGAAAATACCGAGTGGCTGTTGAATGGTAATATTGATAAAGATGCTTATTTCGTTGTAAAAACTGACGAGCTTCATAGGTTTCAGCAAACGTATCCACATCTTACGATACTTTACAAAAAAGGTGGGTTTGCTTTTTTCAAGCGAGAAGCCTATGAGCCGCCTCGTAGTGAGGACTAAATCTTTCCTTTTTCTAAATCTTGTTTCTTTGTATCTTGTTTCCTGTTTCCTTACCGCAAACTATACCTAAACAATTACAGCATTTGGAAATACTTACAAACTTACGTAATTTGCAAGAAATTATTGCTAAACTTTTAGAAAAAATGGCACTCACATACAATTTAGAAAACGATTTGCGTTTCAAACAAGGTTTGCATAAGGGCTTACAGAAAGGCTTACACAAAGGTATCCATAAGGGGAAAAACCGCAAAGCTATTGTAGCGATTAAAGAAATGCTCGCTGACGGACTTCCTTTTGATTTGATTGCAAGATATTTGCACGTATCTGTTGATTTTGTCCAGAAAGTAGCTGAAAAAGTGCAAAAAAATAAGTAATTGCTTATTTCCCAAAAATTTAGAGTATGGGGTTCGGGACTCTAATCTTGAATTTGTGCCTTAATTCAATTGTCTAAAATCTCGTTTCTTGTATCTTGCTTCCTGTTTCATTACTACAAAGACCTCTTTTCGCTAAATTTCTGTAAAATCATTTGATTTTGGCGAATAAAATTTTAGCTTTGCGGTGTTTTTGGCTTAAAAATCAGAAAAATATATGCTTAGAATAGTAATTTTAGCACTTTTCTTGCTAAACTTTCCTCTTTTTGCTCAAATTCCCTTTGAAAAAGCTAAATTAGAAATTCTTTGTCAGGCAATAAAATTTAACCATATCCAACAAAATAAAGCAGAAATAGCTAATAAAATTGACTGCTCCACCCTGCAAACCTTGGAAAAAACAACACCTAATGCTTCACGGGCTTCTAAAAACATTATTTCTGCCTACAAAAATAAAAATTACTCTAATTTGAGCAGTGAGGAAGAAAAAATAAAGCAATTCAAAAAAGATATTTGGAAAGAACTTCGCAGTTTAGCTCCTCGTATTAGTAAATCTGCTGATTTTCAGGCGAAATGGAAAACAGGTTTGGATTCGCTTTCGGCTTCTTTGGATAAAACTTTGGGTATTACAACTACCGATGAGGGTGTGCAAATGAATGATAGCAAAAACGATACAAACACAGGAGAAATTGAAGAAACCATTATCCCCGCTGAAAATCAGAAGTTACCCCCACCCGAACACAGTAGCAATACAGGACTTTGGATAATCACTATTCTTTCCATTCTTATAGCCTTTGTAAGTGTGGGTTATGCGTATCTGGTAGCCAAAACAACTTCGCATCGCATCAAAGAAATGGAAAATATGTTCAAAGAACGTTATCAGCATTTAGATACTCGTATGGATAAAATGCTTACTCGCGAAGAGTTCAAAAAACTCACCAATACTCACTGATGCTGTAAATGGAATTTCGCAAAATACGATACCTGATTTTTTTGCGTGAGATTTTCGTAATGTCTTGGACATCATTTGGTGGTCCGCAGGCTCATTTGGCACATTTTATCCGTATTTTCTGCGAAAAAAGAGCCTACCTTTCCGAAAGTGCCTTGCTTGAAATTTATGCCCTTTGCCAAATTTTGCCTGGTCCTACTTCTACACAAACCATTACAGGCATAGCTTATCGTTTGGGCGGAGCAAGTTTGGCTTATCTGACACTCGTGATTTGGGTTTTCCCTTCTCTGCTCATAATGACGCTTGCCGCTATTTTTATCACCTATTTAGAACAAAACCAAGTAGATTTTTCTTTTGCACGTTTTACACAAGCCATTGCAGTAGGTTTTATTTTTTCGGCGGCTTGGCAAATAACCCCCAAAGTAGTGCAAAGCAAAGTTTCTGCGTTTTTAGTAGTTTTTTCAGCCATAGTAGCCTATTTTTATCACTCACAATGGTTTTTGCCTTTGCTGATAATTTTTGGCGGCTTGGTAACTACGCGTAATTTTGAAAAATATCCCAAAGTAGCCGATAAAAAAATAAAAATTCGTTGGCGAAACCTCACTTATTTTGTTCTGATTTTTGCTGTTTTGGCTTTTTTTAGCGAATTTACCAGACGTTATACTTTCGGATTGCCTTTTCGTTTGGCTGAAAATTTTTACCGAACCGGCTCTATTATTTTCGGAGGAGGGCACGTGCTTGTGCCACTAATGCTTACGGAATTTGTGTATATCAAAAAGCTGATTACTCGTGAAGAGTTTGATTTAGGCTATAATTTCAATCAGATTTTACCCGGTCCTACTTTTGCTTTTTCTGCTTTTATTGGGGCAATGGCAATGCGTGATTTTGGTACCTGGGGGCAGGTATTAGGGGCTTTTTTGGCAAGTTTTGGTATTTTTATGCCCGGAACTTTGTTTATTTTTTTTGTAATGCAGTTTTGGGACGAGCTGAAAAAATATCGTCCTGTTCGTGCCGCACTGGAAGGCATACACGCCGTAAGCGTAGGACTTGTACTGGTTGCCGTAGTGCTTATGGGGCAGGCTATTTTTGAGCAAAATTCTACCAATGAAATTTTTTTGGATATTGGCGTTGCCATCGGAACTTTTGTAATTTTACACTTTACTAAAATTCCGCCGCCTTTTATTGTAATTGCAGGTTTAATACTTGGTTATTTGCTCTGATTATGAATATTTTGGAAAACGTTTCGCTCAAATCTTTCAATACTTTTGGTATTGATGTAAAGGCTCGTTATTTTGTGGAATGTTGGCATATTCACGAAATTTGTGATGCCGTGCATTGGCAAAAAACAAACAATCTGCCTTTGCTGATTTTAGGAGGAGGAAGCAATGTGCTTTTTACCCAAGATTTTGAAGGATTGGTTCTAAAAATCAGTCTTTTAGGGAAAGAGGTTATCAGGGAAGATGAGGAGAATGTTTGGCTGAAAGTGCAGGCAGGTGAAAACTGGAATACACTTGTGGAGTATTGTGTGGCTCGTAGTTGGGGAGGCATTGAAAACCTGACACTCATACCTGGTACCGTGGGGGCGGCACCTATGCAAAATATTGGGGCTTATGGGGTTGAGTTACAAGAAGTTTTTGAATATTTAGAGGCTTTTGATATTGCATCAGGCACAATTTATCGTTTTGATAAAAAAGATTGTAAATTTGGCTATCGCGAAAGTATTTTCAAAAATGAATTAAAAAATCGTTTCATCATACTTGCAGTGGTTCTGAGGCTTTCCAAAAAGCCTACCTTAAATTTTTCGTATGCTGATGTTGAGAAATTTCTCAAAGAGCGTCATATGGAGCCTTCTATCCAAAGCATCAGTGAGGCGGTTCGGCAAATTCGTACCGAAAAACTTCCCAATCCCGCGGAAATAGGTAATGCAGGTAGTTTTTTCAAAAATCCATATATTTCTAAAATGCACTATGAGTATCTGAAAAGAGATTATCCGAGCTTGCCTGCTTACCCACTCGACGAGAATACTTACAAAGTGCCCGCGGCTTGGCTTATTGAGCAAGCAGGCTGGAAAGGCTATCACGAAGGAAACGCAGGCGTACATCATAGACAGGCTTTGGTGCTTATCAATAAAGGAAACGCACAGGGCAAAGAAATTTGGCAACTTGCTCAAAAAATCAAAAAAAGTGTAGAAGATAAATTCGGGATTGTTCTGCAAACCGAAGTGAATATTTACTAATTGGCTTGAGACTAAACTTTTCAAAAATTTAAATCGGAGCTGTCTAAAAAAATTACTCATTTTCTTGTTTTTCAAGCATATTTTGTAAATTGAAAGCGTTTTCCACAATAAAAACGCTTTTTTATGTATCGTTTATTTCTGCTTTTCTTGCTTTGCTTGGTCATCTCTTTACCGCTTTTTGCTCAAAAAAATACCTTGCTAAAAGAATGGCAAGGTGTATGGAAAGGTAATTTGGAAATTTGGAGTACCAAAGCAGAAAAGCCACAAATTGTTCCAATGGAACTGCATATTTTGCCTACTGATTCGGCACAAAAATTTATATGGAAAATTGTGTATAACCAAGAGCCACGCAATTACATTCTTTATGCCCAAAATCCTGAAAAAGGTATATTTTTGCTTGATGAGCAAAATGGAATAAAAATGGAAATGAAGTTGTGGCAAAATCTTTTCGTAAGCACTTTTGAGGTAGAAAATAATTTGCTGGTAGGTACTTATCGCTTGCAGAAAAAGGAAATTTGGTTTGAAATTCTATTTTATCCTAAAAGCAATGCCCAAAAAACAGGTAATTTGCCCGAACAAAAAATCCCCGAAGTTGTATTTTATCCATCGCAGGTTTTGCAAAGAGCCGTTTTGAAAAAAAAGTGAGCTGGCTATCAGAATGCTGTGGCTAAAAAATTCAAGATTTGCAAAAAGTAATTGTTTAGCACTAATTTGCAGTAGGGAAGCAGGAAACAGGATTTGGGACAATTGATGTAAGCACAAAAGTAAATCAACTTAATCGTACTATAAAAAATGAGTGAAAAAGTTTTACGAGCCATTATTCAACTGCTTGCGGCTTCAGCTCAGATAGATGGCGTAACTGACGAAGAAAAGCAAATTATTCGCAAATTTTTAGAAGAAAATTTTGATGAAGAAATTGTAGCCAAGTATATTGCTATTTTTGATAACTACGCCGCAGGAAAGCTCAACCCTCGTGAAATTTGCGAGCAACTCAATAGCGAACTTACCAAAAACCAGAAAATTATTATTCTTGCTTACCTACTAGAACTCAGCATTGCCGATGGAGTAGCAAGCGAAAGAGAACAACGATTTGCCCAAAGAGTTAGCGATTACTTTTTTTTAGAGCCAGCCGAGTACGAATTATTGCGGCATTTTATTTTAGAAGATTTTTGCGAAAGCAATATTCACAACAATATCGTATGGATTGACGGCAAAGAAAGCACCGAAAGAGAATACAAGCATATTTATCGTAAAAGTTTGGAAGGGGCTATCGGCATTTTACGCATTCCCAGTGCCGAAATGTATCTGCTGAAATATGTTGGCAAAACCGACTTGTATCTCAATTCTTTGCCTATCAAAGACCACCACGTTTATCCCTTTCCTGTGGGAAGTAGCATTAGGAATGAAAACATTAAGCCTGTTTATTATAGTGATGTGGTAGGGCTATTTTTGAGCGAAACGAATGAAGTGAAGATTTCTTTTGAGGCACAAGATATTTGGTACAAATTTGCCAATGGACGCATAGGCTTGCGAGGCATTAGCCTTGCCGAAGGAGCAGGGCAACTGATTGGACTAATGGGGGCGAGTGGTTCGGGAAAATCTACTTTGCTCAATGTACTCAATGGTACGCTCAAGCCCACACAAGGCAAAGTGCTTATCAATGGCATTGATATACACGAAAATAAAGAAGCTACCGCAGGGCTTATTGGCTATGTACCCCAAGATGATTTGCTCATTGAGGAACTCACCGTATATCAGAATTTGTATTATGCGGCAAAATTGAGCATTAGCGATGCCTCTGAAAAAGAACTTGATGAACTTGTGCAGAAAACCCTCAAAAGTTTGGGTATTTTGGAAATACAAGACCTCAAAGTGGGCAATCCACTGCAAAAAACTATTAGTGGTGGGCAAAGAAAGCGGGTAAATGTAGCTTTGGAGCTACTGCGTGAGCCGTATATTCTTTTTGTTGATGAGCCTACTTCGGGGCTTTCTTCAAGAGATTCCGAGAATATTATGGTGCTATTCAAAGAGCTTGCTCTGCGTGGAAAACTCGTTTTTATTGTTATTCATCAGCCCTCTTCCGATATTTTCAAAATGTTTGATAAACTGCTCATTCTTGATGTTGGGGGCTATCCGATTTATTATGGCAATCCTTTGGAAGCGATTACTTATTTCAAAGGCATTGCAGGCTTTGTGGATAAGGATAAGAATATGTGCGGCGAGTGTGGGAATGTCAATCCTGAGCAAATTTTTAATATCATTGAAACCAAAATGGTGAATGAATACGGCTCACTGACCGATAAACGCAAAATGACCCCTCGGAAGTGGCACGAATTTTACGAAAAACATATTCCACCGCCACAAATTGCTACACAAACCGAAAAACCTACGATACATTTCAAAATTGCCTCTTTTTTCAAGCAAATGCAAGTGTATCTGACAAGAGATGTGCTTTCCAAGCTCAGCAATACGCAATATATGGTTATCAATTTGTTGGAAGCACCACTTTTGGCTCTTATTCTTGCCTTCATCGTCCGATTTTATCAAGTTTCTGACGGCACTTATATCTTTGCCAAAAACAATAATTTGCCTGCCTATATTTTTATGTCGGTTATTGTGGCTCTTTTTGTGGGGCTTTCGGTGAGTGCCGAAGAGATTATTAAAGATGCCAAAATTCGCAAAAGAGAGCGTTTTTTGCATTTGAGCCGAATGAGCTACCTCATTTCCAAAGTAATACTGATGTTTTCGTTTTCGGCAATTCAGATGTTGAGTTTTGTACTGATTGGCAACTGGATTTTGGGCATAGAAGGAATGAATACAATGTATTGGCTTGTGCTTTTTAGCACGGCTTGCTTTGCCAATATGCTTGGGCTGAATATTTCGGCTACTTTCAACTCAGTGGTTACGATTTACATACTTATTCCATTGCTTCTTATTCCGCAATTGCTTTTGGGGGGTATTGTAGTGCGTTTCAATGAAATAAACCCTGTACTTGGCTCAAACCGAAAAGTGCCACTACTTGCCGAATTTATGGCTTCTCGTTGGGCTTTTGAGGCACTTGTAGTGGGGCAATTCAAGAACAATCGTTTTGAGCAAGATTTTTATTCTTACGACCAAAAAATTGCCCAAGCCGAATACCACAAGGTGCTTTATGTACCCGAATTGGAAACCAAATTGGATAATGCTTTCAATTTCCAATCTGCTGATTCTCTTAAAGATGAAGCCAAAGAAAATTTGGTAATCCTAAAAAATGAATTGCAAAAACAAAATGCACTGACGGGTATTATTTGGGAAAATCCTGAAAAGTTGGATTTGCCTGCTTTGAAAGAAAAATATCACGCTCTTAAAGAGCATTTACAGAAAATTAAAAAGTTTTACATTCTTTCTTACAACGAATACAGCGAGCAGAAAGATAAACTGATAGCTTCACTTACCAAGAATGAAACAGAACGCAAGAATTTTCTGGCTATGAAAAACTATTACCATAACGAAGCGATTGAAAAACTTGTCAAGGCGGTAGAAACTCCCGAAAGAATCATTACCGATGGCAGAAGGCTTATTCAAAAAATTTATCCCATTTTCCAAAATCCTGAGCCTAACCATTCACTCGATTTTAGGACACATTTTTTTGCACCGCAAAAGCATTTTTTAGGCAAATTATGGGATACACCTTATTTCAACGTAGCCGTTGTTTGGCTGATGAGCGGAGTGTTTTTCGTAACACTTTATTTCAATGTTTTCAGGAACTTTTTAGAATACCTAACTAATAAAATAGGCAAATTGCAACATAAACAAAAAAACTGATATGCACTTATTCATTGCTATTTTGGTTTTTGTGATTTTCGGCGGCATAGTGTTTTTTGTATTTTATTTTCGCCTGCAAACCATTCAAGAAAGCCGAAAAATAGTGGGTTATTTTGAAAAAATTGCAGAAAAATTTGCTTTACAAGCCGATTTAGAGCGTAAAAATGGAAATGTAGCACTACCACATTTACAAGGAGTATGGGAAAATAGACACGTGCTTGTAGAGCGTACTATTCAGGAAAAATACAATTATTTGGTAATAAGCATAGAGCTAAAAAACTTACAAAAAATTCATTTGCAAATTACTCCGAAAAACCATTTAAGAGCCAAAGAAAAAGCCGATGAAAGTCAGCTTATTCGTACTGAAATTGATTGGATTGATAAGGATTATTTTGTCAGTGGCTCGCCTGTCGAAATGGTGAAAGAAATTGCTCAAAAGTTTTTTGTGCCTTTTGCCAAAAAATATGCTCAAATTTGGTTTTTGTTCAGTACGTTTCTTATTTTCCAAAATCGTATTACGATGGTACTGCTTTCTTCGCCTAAAAAATTACGTTACGATTTGATTATTGAACAAATGCTATTAGATTTGCACCATTTGGCAAAACAATTAGAAAATGAAACTACCACAAAACCAACTTAAAGGGGTAGGTGTTGCTCTTGTTACACCTTTTACAGAAGACTATCAACTTGACCTTGCCAGCTTTGAAAAGCTCTTGGCTCATACCACTGCTATTGGCGTGGATTATTGGGTAATTCAAGGCACTACGGGTGAGTCGCCTACCACTACTGCAAAAGAAAAGAAAGTTTTGTTAGAGTTTGCTAAACAAAACAACCCCAAAAATTTGCCCATTGTATATGGCATAGGTGGAAACAATACAGAAAATTTATTGCAAATTATTCAGGAAACGGACTTTTCGGGTATTACGGCAATTCTTTCAGCAAGTCCTTACTACAATAAGCCTTCGCAAGCGGGTATAGTGGCTCATTATGAAAAATTAGCAGAGGCTTCGCCTGTTCCCATTATTTTGTATAATGTTCCTGGGCGTACGGCTTCCAACCTTACGGCTGAAACTACGCTCAAATTAGCCCAGCACCCCAATATTATAGGCATCAAAGAGGCTTCGGGAAATTTGTTGCAATGTATGGAAATTGCACGTCTAAAGCCCCAAGATTTTTTACTTATTTCGGGTGATGATATGCTTACCGTGCCTATGATAAGTTTTGGAGCAGTAGGCGTAATTTCGGTGATGGCAAATGCCCTCAAAGCCTTTAATGATATGACGCATTATGCACTTGCAGGCGATTTTGCCAAAGCTACTGAAAAAATGTTTGAAATACTACCACTCAACGACCTGATGTATGTAGAAGGTAACCCTGTGGGTATCAAGCAGTTGCTTGCAGAAATGGGTGTTTGTGGCTCACAAGTGCGTTTGCCGCTTGTAAAAGCAAGCAAAGAACTTGCTGAAAAAATACGCAAGGCAATGCAAAAGTCCTAATTTCACCAATCAATGGGCTGAAAGCCGTTTTGGGTGAGGTACTCGTTGGTTTTGCTAAAATGCCGATTGCCTGCAAAGCCTCCCCCTGCCAGTGGCGAAGGGTGTGGGGCTTCTAAAACCAAATGTTTGTTTCTATCAACGATTTTACCTTTTTTTTGAGCATAAGCTCCCCAAAGCAAGAAAACCACGTGTTCTTTTTGCTCGGAAATTACTTTGATAACGGCGTCTGTAAATTTTTCCCAACCTTTGTTCTGATGTGAGCCTGCCTCGCCTGCTCGTACCGTAAGCGTAGCATTCAGCAGCAGCACTCCTTGCTTTGCCCAACGTTCCAAATTGCCGTTTTTAGGAAAAGGCTTTCCTAAATCAGCTTGAATTTCTTTGAAAATATTAACGAGCGAAGGAGGCATTTTTACGCCATCGGGTACAGAAAAAGAAAGTCCGTGAGCTTGCCCTTCGCCGTGATAGGGGTCTTGTCCAAGAATTACTACACGGCAGTCATCAAAAGAACATTTTTCAAAAGCGTTGAAAATCAGACTGCCCGGCGGATATACTTTATGCGTTTTATACTCGTGCTTTACGAAGGTGATTAAATCTTCAAAGTAAGGCTTGTTGAACTCTTCTTGCAAATGTATTTTCCAACTTTCTGCGATTTTTACTTCTGCCATATTTAACCAAGATTTACGGGGTTAGTAGATTTTTTAGGATTGGGTTGATTAAAAGTTTATGCAATATGTTTTCAGTAAAGACGCGAGAATCAGAAAAATCAATCTTCAAATACTTTTGCCAAATCAATTTGCAAATCAGGGAAAATGTGCGAAACGAGTATTTCATCTTCGGCGAAAGTGGCTTTGAGATGAAATTTATCGGTTTTTTCGTCTAAAACGAATTGAAGCACGCTTTCCTCGTAAGGATACACTACCCAATATTCTTTCACACCTGCTTCCTCGTAGAGCTGGTATTTGATTTTCATTTCCTTTTTAGAATTGCCCAAAGAAAGAATTTCTACAATTAAATCGGGCGAGCCCAAACAGCCTCTTTCGTCTAATTTTTTTTTATCACAAATCACGGAAATATCGGGCTGAACAACGGTATAGACTTCTTTGCTGGCTTTTTTAGATTTTCGTTTATCAAGCAGGCGAACATCAAAAGGTGCAGAAAAAACCTGACAAGAACTATTTTCTGAAATGCCTTTTAAGTAATTAAAAATATTTGCACTCAAAAACATTGATATTCTTTGGTGCTTCATACTTGGAGCAGGGGACATGGGAAAAATTTTTCCTTTGATAAGCTCCACAGCCTGCTCCAAACGCCAATTCAGATAATCGGCGTAAGTGTAAATACCATTCAAATCTAGGTCTGAAAGGCTTGTAACGGGTTTCATTGTTTGCCAAAAGTTTTTTGGTACAGCTCTATACTTTCTTGTACAATTTGCATAGCTTCAGCTTTACCCAAAAATTCCTCCACAATCACCTTTTTGTTTTCAAGTTTTTTGTAGTCTTCAAAGAATCGTCTAATTTCAACGGTTGTATGTGGGGGCAGTTCGCTGATGTCGTTGATATGATTCACACTCATATCGTACTGAGCTACAGCAATAATTTTATCGTCAGCTTCGCCTTGGTCTATCATTCGCATTACGCCAATCACTTTGGCATCAACCATACACAAGTGGGGCAAATCAATGGACATAATTACCAAAATATCCAGAGGGTCTTTGTCGTCGCAATAGGTTTGTGGTATAAAGCCGTAGTTGGCGGGGTAATGTACTGCCGAAAACAGCACTCTATCCAGCATCAGTAAGCCTGTGGGCTTATGAATTTCAAATTTTCCTTTGCTACCTTTGGGGATTTCAATGATAGCATTGACAATTTCGGGCGGATTATCACCCACAGGAACATCGTGCCAAGGGTTCATAGCAAGTAAATTTTTAGGGTTGCCAAAAGTTTTTTGTTTTGAAATTACGAAAAAAGCAAATAAAAACTATCTTTGCAAGAAAAATTTTCTGAATGGAAAAAATTTATATCAAGGAAGTCAATGAGTTGCAAAGAGCCAAGCAGATTGCTGAAAAGTTAGATTTGCACGAGCACGATTTGAAAGAGGAATACAAACGTTTGCTTTTCAATTTTGAGGAGTCTATCGGGCAAATGAGGCTTATTACCAAAGTAAGCGACAAAATTCAGAAAAAATTAGACAAAGCCAATGCCGCCCTTGACCAAAAAAACCGAGAGCTGGATACCAAAAACCAAGAACTCCAACAGACCATTGATGAACTCACCCAAGCCCGTGCAGGTCGTACAGCTACCACGATTGTATTATTTTTAGCAATTTTACTTTTTTTGGTGGAAGAAATTTTGATTGAGCCAATTATTGAAATAAAATTTGGTGCTAATCAGTGGGCAAGTATTGGCTCAAAGCTCGTCATAGTGATACTTTTGAAACCCCTTGAAAGTTTGCTTGAAAATTTGGTGTTATCTTTTTTGCATAAAAAGCTGAAAAAGCAAAAAACTACTCAAACCCTAGCAGAGAAAACCCCTACAAATGTTGCAGAATAAGAAAATCATTGTAGCCGTAACAGCAAGCATTGCCGCTTACAAATCTGCACTTTTGGTGCGTCTGCTTGTCAAGAAAGGTGCAGAAGTAAAGGTATTGATGAGCCAAACCGCTACCGAATTTATTACACCGCTTACGCTGGCTACGCTTTCCAAAAATCCTGTTTTCGTTGATTTCGTTCAAGATAAAACAGGTGTATGGCACAATCACGTAGATTTAGGCTTGTGGGCTGATGCCATTGTGATAGCTCCTGCCAGTGCCAATACACTTGCCAAATGTGCCAGTGGCATTTGCGACAATTTGCTTACAGCTACTTATTTTTCGGCTCGCTCCCCGGTATTTTTTGCTCCTGCAATGGATTTGGATATGTACAAGCACCCCGCTACTCAGGAAAATTTGCAAAAACTACAAAAATATGGAAATTTTATCATACCTTCTGAGTATGGCGAATTGGCAAGCGGTTTGGTAGGGGAGGGGCGAATGGCTGAACCCGAGCATATTGTGGCTTTTTTGGATAATTTCTTTCAGGAAAAACAAATTTTTGCAGGCAAAAAGGTGATGATAACGGCAGGGGCTACCCGTGAGCCAATAGACCCTGTACGCTTCATTAGCAACTATTCTACGGGGAAAATGGGCTTTGCTTTGGCAGAAAGCTTTGCCCAAAAAGGGGCAGAAGTGCATCTGATTGCCGCTAATACTGCTATCGCTCAACCTGAAAAAGTTAGTTTTTACAAGGTTAGCTCAGCCCAAGAGATGTTTGAAGTGGTTCAAAATCTTGTGGAGCAGATGGATATTTGTGTTTTTTCGGCGGCTGTGGCTGACTACCGTCCCAAAGAAGTAGCTACTGAAAAAATCAAGAAAAGTACCGAAACACTTACTCTGGAACTTATCAAAAATGTAGATATAGCCTTTACTTTGGGGCAAAAGAAAAAGAAAAACCAATTTTTTGTGGGTTTTGCCTTGGAAACCCAAAATGAAACCGAAAATGCTTTACAAAAATTGCAAAAGAAAAATTTTGATATAGTAGTGTTGAACTCACTCAAAGACGAAGGAGCAGGTTTTGCCTACGATACCAATAAAATCAGCATTTTAGACAAAAACGGCAATAAAACCGATTTCCCGCTCAAAAATAAAAAAGAAGTAGCAGAGGATATTGTGAGGTATGTGTATGAAAAATTAGTTTGAAAGCAGAAAAAATAAACTTTGTTGAGGACTGCATATTTTCACGCCCAAAAGTCAAGCAAGTTTTTGATGGCTTCTTGAAAAAGTTGAGGGGCTTTAATTCCTAAAATGAGTTCGCCGTTTTCGTTGAGTAAAAACCCTATTTCTATTTCTACAATTTGCTTTTCTTTACTACCGTAAAGCACCACAGTTCGCAAAATTTTGAATTTTGGGTAATACTTTTTGATGTAATTTTGCTCAATAAAATCGTAATTCGCCAACTCTGCAATGCCTTGCGAACGAAATTTGTACTTTTTGCCTTCAATATTTATTACTTCGCTACGCCCAAAATCTATCAAAATCAGGTCGGGAATGTGGATAATTTGGTCTTTGTCGCCTGCCTTGTATTTCTCTCTATCTTTGTATTTCGCTAACGGAATTGCTTCGCCTTCTTTTGTGATAAAATAGCCTTTTTCACTACCTGCGTGATTTTCAAAAATGGAATATCCTTGCGTAAAATTTTCTACTACCAAATGAATAAAAATTGTACCTAATTTTTCTCCTTCGGTGTTGTATTCCCAATAATTCACGTTCAATTCCGCTTGTGGAATTTCTAAATCTTGCAAAGAAATGCCTAATTTATTGGCTATTTGGATAAACTTATTGGTTTTTCCTACGTGCTTTTGTTCTAATCTGTGCTGTGTAATTTCTAATTTTTTAGTCCAACCCAATTTACGTAAAACCGCACAAATTATACTCAAAGCTCCAATATTTGGGTCGTGAGAAAGTCCGCCACTTTTGTAAAGTCTGCCTGAAATCTCTATTTTATCTGCAAATTTTGTTAGCAAAATAGGGACATTTCCCGCAGGAGCTTTTCGCATATTTGCTTTAAATTCAATGATTTCGTCTATACTCTCAAAAGGTTTGAAAATATCTTCGTCTAATTTTTTGCCCAAAATCTCAACTCCCAACGTCAATAAAAGTCTTGTACCGAAAATATAGGTTTCAGTGGGTTTTTCTTTTTGCTCTACTTGCAAATTGTAAAGCATTATCATTCTGACATTTGGGTAGTAATTTTTGATAAAAACAAACTTACTACAACGCTGATACACACCTGTATTTCGGCTTTCTTTATCGTCTGTTTTGGTTTCCTCTATGGCATAAATGGGCGTATCGGCTTGTGTAGGCTCGTTTTCTTGGTAGAAAACCAAAAAGTCCGTAAAACTAGAATTGCCTGAAACGGTTTTAATAAAAACCTTATTCACTTTATTACACCGAAAACCCGTTACTTCGTAAGTGAAAGTAAATTTATCATTTTCTAAAATGGGCAAAATCCGCAAACTATCCATAAAACACGCAAAACCGTAATCTTTCGCAAACTTTTGGAAGATAGTTGTCAAGACTTCTTTTTTAGGTCTTTCTTCGGTGAGTAGCCAAAGGTTAGGTTTCATTTCGTTTCAAAATATAAAGTTGTTCTTTCACAAATTTCTTGGTTTTGCTCTCACCATTTGAATTTGACTTAAAACGCAAATAATCAAATTCTACCAATTCCACTTCGCCAAAATCGCTCAAAATAGATAAAATTTTATTTTTTGGCATAATACCTTCGCTGTTATAGCTCAAAACCAAATATTTGTAATAGGCGTTTTTAGCAACATTATAAAGTTCTTTTAAGCCAGTTTCTGCATTGCAAAATTGCGATTTTTGATTTTCATAATTTCGCATACCCGACACGCCTTTTATGCTTGGATTATCATATTTAGCAATGGTTTCCAATAAATGATAATTCGGTGCATATTGTCTTTGGTTGTAAGGTGGGTCTAAATACAAAATATCCGTTTGTATTTCTGAAATCAATTTAACCGAATTTTGATTAAAAACCTTGTTTTCTTTGTCGCTAACAATAATTTCAATGGGTCGCAAAGTCAATTTTTTGACTGCTCTTGCATCCCAAACTTTTTGAAACGCCGCATAAACTCCTGAAATATTAGCATAAAAAGGTACGGTTTCAATCAGGCAAGCCAATAAAATATAATATTCGTTTTCAGTTAATAAGTTTTCAGTTTTCCAAGTTTCTATTTGCTTTCTAATAGCATCAATAATTTTTCCGTTTTCGTTGCTAAAATACATTCTCGGAATACCTAAACTTTTCGTTCCTTCGGGTGTGTAATTCTGAAAAATAAAACCTTCTTGTGGTGTGATAGTATTCAGATAATCAACTACCTGCATCAAAGGATTTGCAAAAAGTGAATTAGTTTTGACTTTTATTTTTTGCAACAATTTTTCAAAAATTGGTGCTTCGTTATTTTCAATGTATGCCTTTTGCAAGACGAAGGAAAAATACAACAAATCAGACGAAAAAACTTGATAACCTTTCTTTTTGAAAAACTGCCCTACATTGCTTGTTCCTGCAAAAAAATCAAAAAATGAAGTTCCTACAATACCTTTGCTTTGGAAAATTTGATAAATTTTTTCTACTAAATTCTCTTTGTTTCCAATAAATCTCATCTAATCAAACAAAGTTTTAGGTTTCTCTACTTCGTAATTCGTAATCAAAACTTCTACGCTTGTATTTTTTTCACGCACCAAAGTTTGATAGTTAGAGTTGCTATAATCTGCACGCAAATAATTGACTTTCAAATAGTTGTTTTTATTAAGCCAATTTTTCAAAATTTCATTTTCCTTACCTTTGTGTTCCAACACATTAGACAAAGCAAATTTTATATTTCGCTGATGTAGATTTTCTAAAATTGACAAAAGGTTGTGTTCTTGGGTTTCGTCCCAACCTGTAAAACCACGCTTTCCGTCATTGTACGTGCCTAAACTAATCAAATAAGGCGGGTCGCAATAGACAAAATCGTTTTCGGTTAAGTCTGAAAAATCAAATTTTTCAAAATCAAAGCAAGTAAATTGAATATGAGTAGCCTGAATTTTACGCACAAATTGGATAAGATTTGCCCGCATTGTGTCGTTAAAACTACTTCTTTCTCGCCCAAAAGGATTATTAAACTCGTGAGAATTGTTGAAACGGATTTGATGATTGAACGAAAAAGCCACTAAAACAAATAAATCCAAAGGGTTCTTATGTATGTTGTAATGCTCACGTAGTTTTTTGTAGCCTTCTTCATTACTCAAAGATAATTCAAATTGAGTAATTTGTCTTTCAATATGTTGCAAGATTTCTGAAAGACTATTTTTCTGAAATTCTTGGTACATTTCCACCAAAAATTTCAGGTTGTCGTTGCAGATAACTTTTTCTGCTTTCACATTTAAGCCAACATTGCAACCACCTGCAAACAAATCAATAAAAGTGCTTATCTTTTTAGGAAATAGAGGCAGAATTTGGTCTAAAAGTTTATATTTTCCACCAATGTAATTGAGTGGAGATTTGATTGATTTGAAACTCTTTCTCAATGCAAATGATGCTTCTTGCATAGGGCATTCTTTCTTGCAAATTTAATAAATTTTATCAAATAAGCCCTTCTACTCCCTTTCCACCCAAATACTAATTTTTTGGCTTCTACCTTTGTCATCAACGCAAGTGATGATATTTTTGCCCATTTTGGGTCTGAAAAAGGCATTTTCTTGGGCATTGGTTTCTTGGTAAAATTTTTCGTTGATGTACCAATATACTTTCTTTACATCGTTTTGGGCATAGACTTTGAGCATCAGTTCGGTAGCTTGATTTTCGGGTATGAGGTAGGTTTTATTTGCCACAGGTGAAACGATTTGAGGTTTGCTTTTCTCACTAATTTGCAGTTGATGCTCGCAACTGGGGTGCAAAGGAGGTGTTTTGAGATAAGGAATTTTTTCGGCTTCGTAATAGGTTTGCAACTCGGCAGAAATAACAGGATAGAATTTTTTTTTGTAGCCTGTTTCGGGTAAGCAGTCGGGTAGGTATTGCAGTTTTTCATCTGCCGAAACATATAGCTCTTTTTGATGCTCACAAACTTGCGAAGGCGATACCAGCGGAATGAAGTAATCAATCACTTGGTTTTCACAAAAAGCATTTGGCGGTAATCCCGTTTCCGAGCAAACTAAACGAAAAGTGATATTTGGTGGAGCAAGTGGCAAAGCAGTTGTTTGGTTATCTAAGGCATTGAAAATTTCAAAAAGTAGGGGAGTAGCTACCTCAGAGCCTGAAAGCTCGGGTACGCCTCTACCCGAAAAGTTGCCTATCCAAACTCCTATGGTATATTTCTGATTGTAACCAATGCTCCAAGCATCGCGTTTGCCATAAGAGGTGCCTGTTTTCCAAGCAATAAGGGGCTTATTTTTAGCATTTAGATAACTTTTGGGCAAATCGGGACGTTGGGCAAGCGTAAGCACTTGTGTAAAGCTATATGCCGAAATAGCTGAAATAATTGTATCGCTTCGTTGAGTGCTATCAGTAGCTAAAAAATTCAAAGGGGCATATTGCCCATTATTGGCAAAAGCAACGTAAAGGCTGGTAAGTTCTTCTAAATTTGTTCCAAATCCGCCCAAAATCATTGAAAGACCTACTTTCTTTTCTTGCTTGCCCAGTGTTTTGAAACCTGCTTGTTTGAGCTTTTTTACAAAATATTCTACTGAAATTTCTTGCAGTGTAGCAACCGCAGGAATATTGAGCGAAAGTGAAAGAGCAGTTTCCACGGAAATTTTGCCTCGGAATTTGTTATCAAAATTATCGGGAGCATATCCGCCCCAGTCGGTAGGAATATCCAAAATAGTAGTTTTGGGGGTGAGTTTGCCTAAATCCATCGCGAGTGCATACACTAAGGGTTTGAGCGTACTACCCGGAGAGCGTGTAGCGGTAATGCCATCTACTTGGCTTTCAGCGAAGTTTTGTGAGCCAATATATGCCCGAATTTTGCGAGTTTTATTTTCTACAACTAAAATGGCTACATTTTCAATTCCAAGCAAACGGAGTTTTTTTACGTAGTTTTCGGCAAGTGTTTGTACTTTATTTTGCAGGGGCAGATGCAAGGAAGTTCGTATGTTTTCGTTTTTAGGATACTTTTGCCCCAAACGAATACACCAATGCGGTGCAAAACGAGGAATTTCATTTCTTTGGACATTCAGAGGTTCCTGTAGAGCATTTGAAATTTCTTTTTTATCAAAAATACTTTTCTTTTCAAAGTTTTTGAGCCATTTGTTTCTTTCTTTTTGGATAAGCAAATTATCTTTCCCCAGTGCCAAACTGCGAGGACGATTAGGAATAATGGCAAGCGTGGTGATTTCTGCAATGCTCAAATTTTGTGGTAATTTTTGAAAATACAATACCGAAGCCGATTTTACCCCCTCTACATTGCCTCCGTAAGGCACTAAATTGAGATACATCTGCAAAATTTCTTTTTTAGAATAGTGCCATTCCAATTGCATTGCTCTAAACATTTCCAAAATTTTATTTCCATAAGTGCGAGGCTTGGGGTCTAACAGGCGAGCTACTTGCATTGTAATAGTAGAAGCCCCCGAAGTGCGTTTCTGAGATAATAAGTTGTTGAAAATCGCTCTTACAACTGCCAGAGGATTTATACCAAAATGGTAGAAAAAATATTGGTCTTCTTTGGCGATAAAAGCTTTTTGCAAATCTTCGTTGATTTCCGATAGTTCTGTTTTCATTCGCCATTTTTCATCAGGGCTTAAAAATGCCCCTAAAACGCGATTTTCTTCATCTAAAACTACCTGTGAATAGCGAATATGAAAACGAAAAGGGAAAATAAAATCTAAAATCAGAAAAAGTACAAAGCAAGTCAGTAAAGTCCAGAATGATTTGATAAGCACTTTTTTCCAAAAAATACGGCTAAAGAGAAACATAGACGAAATGTCAGTTTACTATGGCAATTTAAGGCAAATTTAGGACAATTCGTCCATTGTGCTTGACAAAAATGCCGAAAATTTTGCCAATAAGTAAGTATTTGGAAAATGGTATGTGTTTTGCATTTCAAAATACTGAAAACCAAAACCTTAAACTGCTATGGCTATGGATTTGCTCAAATGGACTAAAAATCTAAAACCCAAATTCCCTGAAATGATTGAGCGGTTTTGGGGAAAAGTAATGGGCAAAGATGCCAAAGAAAGTGAAGAGGTCGGTCTTATGCCCTCTGTGAATATCAGCGAGGAGCAAAAGGCTTATGAAGTATCGGTTGCCGTACCCGGTTTGGACAAAAAGGACATCAAAGTAGAAGTAGAAGACGGCTATTTGCGGATTTATTCCGAAAAGCAGTACGAAAACGAAGAAAGAGAGAAAAACTGGCTTCGTAGGGAATTTGGCTATGCTTGCTTTCAGAGAGTTTTTCAAATTCCTGAAAGTGCAGACCCCGATAGAGTGGAAGCCTCTTTGAAAAATGGCATTTTGAATATTAAAATTGCCAAAAAGAAAGGTTACGAAAATTTGGTTAAAAAAATACCTGTGAAATAAGTGCTAAACTTACATTTTTTCAGCGTCTATGGAAAAATTAAGTTTGAGCCTTACACTGATAGCTCTATTGTATGGGCTAATGCTTACTTTGATAAACTATTGGATTTTTGCAAAAAATAAGACGCAGTGAAAAAAATGTTTTTTTCACTGCATTTTTTACATAGAGAAGTTGTTTAGGATTAACGCGTAATTACCACTTAAAAAATTGATAGTCAAAACTTTATTTGTAAAGAAAGTGTAGTGCAAGCGATGATGTCGCTACGAGCGACATCATCGCTCTAAGCCCAAAAAACACCTAAAATTTCAATGATGAGCCAGAGATTCTTGTTTCCTGCTACTTGCTTTATCAGGCAAGATAGAGTTTAGAAGTTTTTCAAACAAAGGCACAAACCAAACAAAAATTACTACGCCCAAAAGATTGAAAAGTAAATGAGCGTTGGCTAAAATCTTTTCTGCTTGATTGGTAGGGCTAATCCATTCTACCAGATTTACAAAGGGTGAGAAAAGTACCAAGCCAAGAACAATAGAAAGCAAATTGAAAACAAAGTGAAAAAGTCCTGTTTTGATGGCTTGTCTTTTGCCGTTAATGGTTGCAAGCAAAGTATCGCTTACGGTTCCGAGTTCTGCCCCCATCATTACCGAAATACCCGCCTTCAGTGATAGCATACCTTTTTTTACCAGCACAATGGCTATGCCAACAGTAGCCGAAGAAGATTGAATAATAAGAGTAGTTGTCATTCCTGCCAAAGTACCCACGAGAAGATTATCCAGATTGGATAAGAAATTCACAAACCATTCGCTTTTTTTGAGAGGCTCAACCGCCTGCTCCATAGTAAGCAAGCCAAAAAATAAAAAACCAAAGTACAAAATTACTTTACCAAGATTTTTCCACCAATCGTTACGGATAGCAATGCTTAAAATTAGCCCAAGAGCAATGAAAATAGGGGAAATTTTACCCAAATCCAAAGCTACAATTTGACTGCTAATGGTAGTGCCTACATTGGCACCTAACACTATTCCGATAGCTTGTCGGAAACTGAAAACATTAGCATTTACAAGTACAATCGTAATAATAATAACGGCAGAAGATGAGCCCAAAATAGCCGTTACGATTGTTCCTGTAAGAATACCCCAAAATAAATTTCTTGTAAAATAACGCAACCACTGCTCCAATTTTTCACCTACAACCGCTTGCGTAGCATCAGAGAGAGCAGTAATAGCGTACAAAAATAGCCCCAGCCCGCCTAAAATAAGTAAAATAGTATCCCACATACACAATTTTACCCAAAAGTAGCAAAAGGCTGTTAGGTTTATTTTACGTTAGTTTTAAGTTTTCAGTAATTTTATGAGTAAATAGCTTTTTTTGCTGCAAGTAAAGTATTTTGCAAAAGCGAAACAACGGTCATTAGTCCTACGCCGCCGGGTACGGGTGTGATATAGCTACATTTGGGGGCAACTTCCTCAAATTTTACATCGCCTACAATTTTATAGCCTTTTGCCGCATTTTCATCAGGGAGTCGGGTAATGCCTACATCTATGACTACTGCACCTTCTTTTACCATATCAGCTTTCATAAATTCAGGTTTTCCAAGTGCAACTATCAGTATATCAGCTTCTTGGGTGAATTTTCTTAAATCTTTGGTTTTGCTATGGCAAAGTGTTACGGTGCAGTTGCCGATAGGGGCATTGCGAGCCATTAAGATACTCATTGGTGAGCCAACAATATTACTTCTGCCTACTACAACACAGTGTTTGCTGGTGGTTTCAATTTGATAGCGTTCAAGCATTTGCAAAATACCGAAAGGTGTAGCAGGGATATAGGCAGGCAGATTTTTGGTCATTCTGCCGATATTGATTGGGTGAAAGCCATCTACATCTTTTTCAGGGGCGATGCTTTCAATAATTTTATTTTCTGAAATGTGTTTGGGCAAAGGAAGTTGTACAATGAAACCATCAATATCAGGGTTTTCATTCATTTTTTGAATTTCGCTTAGTAATGTTTGCTCGGAAATATCAGCTTGCAAACGCAAAAGCGTAGAATGAAATCCTACTTCTTCACAAGATTTTACTTTGCTTCTGACGTAGGTTTCGCTTGCTCCGTCATTGCCTACAAGAATTGCCGCCAAATGGGGAATTTTCCCCCCATTAGTTTTGATTTTTTCTACTTCTTTTTTGAGTTCCGCTTTGATTTCAGCAGAAATTTTTTTGCCGTCAAGTAATATCATTGGATTGCGATTTTGAGAAATTAAATCGTTTTCTGTAAAATTTCAATAATTCTTTGAGAGGTTTTGCCGTCCCAAAGGGGTATATTTTTGCCTTTTTTCTTTTTGCCTTTCAGAATTTCATTTATTTTTTCCAACAAAAGGTCAAATTGATTGCCGATAAGTGTATTGGTGCCTTGCTCAATGGTGATAGGTCTTTCGGTATTAGGACGCAAAGTAAAACAAGGCACTTGTAAAACGGAACTTTCTTCCTGAATTCCCCCCGAGTCCGTCAAGATACATAATGCGTTTTTCTGCAAATTTACAAAATCTAAATAGCCCAAAGGCTCAATAATTTGTAAATTCGTATTTAAGGAAATATCGGATAAATTTTCTTGTAACTGCTTGTAGGTACGAGGGTGAATGGGTAATATAATAGGTGTAGTTGCTGAAATTTGATTGAGCATCTGAAATAGCTTGAATAGTTCGTCTTTGTTATCTACATTGGAAGGACGATGCACCGTAGAGAGAATATAGCCCTTTTTACCAAATTTTTCTATCCATTGATTACTTTTTTGAACTTTTTGAGCTTCTTTTTCAATGATTTCTAAGGCTACAAAAAGGCTATCAATCATAATATTGCCAACCAAATAAATTTTTTCTTGGCTGATACCTTCCCTCAATAGATTTTCGTTGGCATCTTCCGAGGGGGTAAATAACATATCGCTTACTCGGTCGGTTAGAATACGATTGATTTCTTCGGGCATTGAGTTATCAAAAGAGCGTAACCCTGCCTCTACGTGAGCAATACGCAATCTCATTTTGGTACAAACCAGCGTAGCGGCTAAGGTAGAATTTACATCTCCATACACCAAAACGCAATCAGGTTGTTCTTGCTTCAAGATAGGTTCTAAGGCAAGCATAATTTTAGCGGTTTGTTCGGTATGGCTACCAGAACCTACTCCTAAATGATAGTCGGGAGAGGATATTTGAAGTTCTTCAAAAAAAACATCAGACATACGTACATCATAGTGCTGTCCTGTATGAATGATTTTCTGCTCAAAATATCCACAATTGGCTATATTTTTTTGCAAAGGAGCTAATTTCATAAAATTAGGTCTTGCTCCTACTATATGGATAATTTTTGGGGGCATATACCAACTGATATTGATTTGAGGTTACTGCATTAAAGGCATTGACAAAGTTTTGAACTACTGCGTGAATATTGATTTTGGAAAAAATCAAATTTTCTGCATTCTTACCCATTTGTTGTGTGAGTTCAATGTTATGGAACATAAACTCAATTTTATCTTGCAAATCTTTAAGGTCATCTTTTTGGAAAAAAAGCCCTGTGGAATGATTCAGAACCAAATCTTGTTCTGTTCCATCTGCCTCCGAACACAATACAGGTTTCCCCCAAGCCATTGCTTCATTGATAACCAGCCCGCCTGCTCCTACTAATACGCAAGCCAAACTTTCTGAAAAATATCTACCCAAAATCTCGGTATTATGGATAGCACCTAAAAAAAACACATTTTTTTCAATTTGAAGCTCGCAAGTTAGCTTTTGGAGGTTTTCTTTTTCGGGTCCATCGCCAATTATAATCAATTCTGCTTTTGGAAAATTGGATAATACTTTCAAGAAGGTTTTGAGAAGCATATCCACTTTTTTCCATTTGATAAGCCTGCCTACGTGAATAATCCTGTAAGGATTAGGGGCAAGAATATTTGGCTGATTCTTAACTTTTTCTTTGGCTTCCCAGATTTTATCGGTATCAATGGAATTGTAGGTTACAAAAATTTTCTCTTTTTTTACGCCGTATGAGGGTAGAATATCAAGGGCTTTTGTGCAATAGTTCAGATGACCATCTACCCATTGAAAATACAACTTATTGATTTGCGTAATAAGCCAGTATTTTATCTTTTTGGCAAAGCTATCTGCTTTGATATGGTTCATATTTTCATCAAAAAAGCCTTGTTGGGCATAAAATTGGAGAGCTTGCTCATATTTAGGTAGCTGGTAAGGGATACTTCTGTAAAAGACCTTCACACCTTGCTTGCGAATCCACCATTTTAGCCCCCAATTGAAATATAAACCCAAAATATAAGGCCAGCCTACAACAATAATCTGAGGTTTTTCGGATTTGATGATTTTACTCAAATTTTTGATATAAGATTTTTGCCCCAGAAGCAGTCCTTCTTTGGCATATATTTTCTTGAATTTGGCATTATTTTTTACTTCCAAAACCCCTGAGCCGATCGTTGAACTTTTACTTTCGGGCAATATAACCGCTACTTCTAAATTTTCCGTTTCGTTGAGTTTATTGAGAAAATCTTCTAAATAATGCGGTATTCCTCCAAAAATAAAAACCACTTTCATAAAACATTGAGCCAATTTCTTAAAATCTCTAATCCATACTCACACAAGATAGCTTCGGGGTGAAATTGAACGCCAAAAATAGGTAAATGCTTGTGCTCCAAAGCCATTATTTCTTGGTAGCTATCCGTAGTAAATGCAGTAATTTTCAAGGTTTGGGGAATATTCTGCAAAACAAGTGAATGATAACGCACCACCTTGAATTTTGGGGGCAAATTTGCAAATAAAATACCTTCTTGCGTAATAATTTCTGAAATTTTTCCGTGCATAGGTTGGTGTGCCTGTGTGAGCGTAGCTCCAAAAAACTCACCAATTGCCTGATGACCCAAACAAACCCCCAAAATAGGTAATTCTTGATGATAAAAATCCAAAACACTCATCAAGTTTCCCGCTTTACGAGGTGTAGCAGGACCTGGCGAAAGAACTACGCCATCGTATTTTTGTTGAGTAATACGCTCTAAATCAATGTTATTACGAAATACACTACATTTTGCCCCCAAACGTTCCAGATAGTCTTGTAAATTGTAAGTAAAGGAATCAAAATTATCTAAAAGCAAAATGTGAGGCATATCAAATAGCATTGGCTACTGCAAAATAAAGAGGAAAACCCACAGAAATATTAAAGGGGAAAGTAAGTCCCAAAGCCATAGGAATATAGATACCAGGGTCGGCATTGGGGGCGGCAAACTTCATAGCCGCAGGCACCGCAATATACGAACCACTTGCCGCAAGCACACCAAATATAAATCGGTTTCCAATATCGTGGGTAATAAGCGAACTGACCGCTACCGCCATAATACCATTAAAAGCAGGCAAGAAAATAGCCAGTAAGGTGAGAAAAAGCCCTTGCTTGCGGAAAGAAGCAAAACGCCGAGCCGTTACCATTCCCATTTCTAAAAGAAAAATAGCCAAAAATCCTTTGAAAATATCGGTAGTAAAGGGTTTAATACCTTCGGCTTGCCTATCATCAGAAATAATACCAATAATCAGACTGCCGAAAATCATCAGAACGCTCCCATTGGTAAAGGAATGTTTGATGATTTCCCACATATTGCTACTTTGTTTGGAAGCGTCTTTTTCAAACTTCTTGATGAGCGTAACCCCAACAATAATAGCAGGGGCTTCCATAAAAGCCATTACGGCAACCATATGCCCACCAAAAGCCATTTTTTGAATTTCCAAAAAAGATACTGCCGAAACAAAAGTTACAGCACTTACCGAGCCATACGTGGCGGCTATCGCTCCTGCATCGCCTATGCTCAATTTTCTTTTCAGCAAGAAAAATGTGTAAAGTGGAATAATCGCAGAAATAGAAATACCCAGCAGTAACGAAAAAATAATTTCGGAAGTAAAATGGCTATGTACTAATTCCTGCCCACCCTTGAAACCAATGGAAAAAAGCAAATACAAGGATATAAACTTGCTTGATGATTGTGGAATTTCCAAGTCGCTTTTGAGCGTAGTTGCCAAAATCCCAAGCAAGAAAAATAAAATCGTGGGATTGGTCAGGTTGCTGATAAGTATATGAAAATCCATTATTCCAAAAATTTGCCTGCAAATTAAACATTTTTTGTTGCAATTTTTTTCAAGCCAACTTTTTTCTTTTGGCGAGAATATGTTTATTTGCAAGGTAATCTTAACTGTTGATTTATGCAAAAAAGATTTTTACTATTTGGCTTTGCTGTTTTGCTTACATTCTTTACCGCTCAAGCCCAAGAAAAAAAGCGTTTTGCTTCGCTTCAAGAGGCTTTGAGTTCGGGAGGGAAACTTACAGGTAGTTTCGGACCCAGAAGTGTAAATTGGATTGAGGGCGGGGAAAAGTTTTCTTTTATAGAAGGAGTAGGGGAAATCAAGGTTTTTTCGCCCAAAGAAGGCAAAGAAGAAGTTATTTTCAGTGCTTCGGGTTTGAAGTTTCCTGATAAAAACCAAAATTTCAGTTATAGTGCTTTCCAGTGGTCAAAGGATAGTAAATACTTGCTTTTTCAAACCAATTTTCGTCCTATTTATCGCCGTTCGGGTATTTCGGACTATTATTTTTATGATGTAACGGCTAAAACGCTCAAACTTGCTGCCAAAGATGCTCATTCAGCCGAGCTTTCCCCCGATGGCAAAAAAATAGCCTATGAAAAAGGGGGCAATCTTTTTGTATTTGATTTTGCCACCCAAAAAGAAACACAACTTACTTCCGATGCCCAAGAAAACGTATGGAATGGGCGTTTTGGTTGGGTATATGAAGAAGAGTTCGGTTTGGCTCAGGCTTGGGAATGGTCGCCTGATAGCCGTTATATCGCTTTTTGGCAAACTGATGAACGCAACGTTCCGATTTTCCAAATGACTGATTACAGCGGACTTGCCGATACTTACGAAAAACTACCTTATCCCAAAGTGGGCAATAACAATCCGCTTGTGAAAATCGGAATGATTGATGTGGAAAAAAATCAGCGTACTTGGGCAAAAGTAGATTTAGGCGATGGCTATATTCCACGCATTTATTGGACTTCGGTAGCAGGGCAACTGGCAGTAATGCATCTCAATCGCAAGCAAAATCATCTGAAATTGTATTTTACCAATGTACAAAATGGCGAGGCAAAACTCATTATGGAAGAAACTTCCAAAGCGTGGATAGATGTATTTGATTTCTTTGCAGGTATTATGCACTATGCTTTTTTTCCGCAAGGGGTACAAGAGTTCTTTTGGATTTCCGAACGCGATGGCTTTGCTCATTTGTACCGATACGATTACAACGGAAAAATACTTGGACAAGTTACCAAAGGCAATTGGGAAGTAGTTTTTGTGCATAATGTTGATGCTAAAAATAAGAAAATTTTTTACACTTCTACGGAAAGTTCTCCTTTGGAAAGACATTTGTACGAAATAGATTTTTCAGGAAAAAACAAACGCCGTCTCACACAAGTTGCAGGAAGGCATATCATTGATTTTTCGCCGAATGGTAAATATTACTTGGATAGATACTCCAATACTACCACACCTATGCAAGTAGAGCTTTGGGAAGTGGCTAAAACACCTAAAATGCTCAAAAAAATGGTAGAGAATGCCGAAGTGAGCAAATTTATTCAAGAAAATGCCTATTCGCCTCGTGAACTTACCAACTTTACTACTTCCGATGGGCAAAAAATTGATATTTACCTTGTAAAACCTCAGAATTTCAATCCTAACCAAAAATATCCTTTGGTTCTGAATATCTACGGCGGGCCTGGGGCTCAGAGTGTGTATAATGAATTTGGTAGAGACGCTTGGGAACAATATTTAGCTCAACAAGGTTATGTTGTTGCAAGCGTAAATAACAGAGGCAGTGGGGGATATGGTTATGCTTTTGAAAAGATTGTTTATGAACAACTTGGCAAATACGAAAGCAAAGATTTTGCCGAGACTGCTCAATTTCTGATAAAGCAAGGCTTTGTAGATGCCAATCGTATTGCTATTCGTGGGCATAGCTACGGTGGCTATATGTCGGCTTTTACAATACTGAATTATCCGGATATTTTCAAGGTAGCCATTGTAGGGGCACCTGTTACCGATTGGCGTCTGTATGATAGCATTTATGCGGAGCGTTATATGGGACTTTTGCCCGAAAACGATGCCAAATATGTGGCTTCCTCTTGTATGAATTATGTTAAGAATTTTAAGGGCAAAATGCTTTTGGTACATTCGGCAATGGACGAGAATGTACACGTAAAGCACACTTTCCAACTTACGAAAGCAATGATTGATGCAGGTAAAGATGTTGATTTGCGTATCTTTCCGCCCGGTAATCACGGCGTAGCGTATAGTTGGCAAAGTCGCTTGCTTTTATTTACTCTTTATACCGATTATTTGGAAAAAAATTTGAAGTAATTTGAAATATAAAGTGATAACCTCACTACTTTTGTGTGGTTGCCTGCAATTTATTTTCAATGTCTAAATCCACAAACAAAAATGTCTGCATTTCAAGTAATAGGTGGTAAATCGCTTCAAGGAGAATTGAGCGTTCAGGGAGCAAAAAATGAGGCTCTGCAAATTTTATGTGCAGTGTTGCTTACCCCCGAACCCGTAGTTGTGCATAATATTCCGCAGATACGAGATGTGCTTAAACTTATAGAAATTCTGCAAGATTTAGGTGTAAAAGTTGATAAAATTAACTCTCATTCCTATCGGTTTGAGGCTCGCAATATCAATTTAGAGTATCTGGAAACGCCTGCCTATACTCAAAAGGCTTCTGCTTTACGAGGTTCTATAATGATTTTAGGACCTTTGCTTGCCCGTTTTGGTAAAAGCAAAATTCCTAAACCCGGTGGCGATAAAATTGGCAGAAGACGCTTGGATACACATTTTTTGGGCTTTCAGGAACTTGGAGCAAAGTTCAATTACAACCCCAAAACCGAATTTTATGAAATAGATGCCTCTAATTTGCAAGGCAAATACATTCTGCTTGATGAGGCTTCTGTAACAGGAACAGCCAATATCATAATGGCGGCGGTACTTGCCAAAGGCACTACTACGATTTATCACGCCGCTTGCGAGCCTTACATTCAGCAGTTGTGCCGTATGCTTTGCCGAATGGGGGCTAAAATTTCAGGGCTTGGCTCTAATTTGATTACCATTGAAGGGGTAGAAAGCCTGCAAGGCACCGAACACACCATTTTGCCCGATATGATTGAAGTGGGTAGTTTTATTGGTCTTGCCGCAATGACTGCCTCCGAAATTACTATCAAAAATTGTGGTATAGAGTATTTGGGTTGTATTCCGAGAGTTTTTGGTAAGTTGGGTATAGAAATGGAGTTTAGAGGTGATGATATTTTTATTCCTGCACAAAAAAATTATCAGATTAGCACTTTTATCGATGGTTCTATTCTGAAAGTTGATGATGCTCCTTGGCCTGGCTTTACACCTGATTTGCTAAGCATTGTACTTGTTACGGCTATTCAAGCAGAAGGAACAGTGCTTATTCATCAAAAGATGTTTGAAAGCCGATTGTTTTTTGTAGATAGATTAATTGAAATGGGGGCTCAAATTATATTATGTGATCCTCACAGAGCCGTTGTAATTGGATTGAATAGAAAGCATTCTCTCAGAGGTATTCAAATGGCTTCGCCCGATATTCGTGCAGGTGTAGCCCTGCTTATAGCCGCTCTTTCTGCCAAAGGTAAGAGCACAATTTACAATGTTACTCAAATTGATAGAGGATATCAGTTTATTGATAAACGTTTACAAGCATTAGGTGCAGAAATTATTAGAAAGTAACTCTTTAAATAAATTATCGTAAAAAGAAATATGAAAAAACTTATTAGTATAATCTCTGTATTTTACTTAAGCGTTTGGATCTGTTTTTCACAAAACGCTTCTACTAATGTTCCCGAAGGTATCAATCCTGGCTATAAAGCCATAGATATTGCATTGCCTAATTTAAATGATAGTATCATTAAATTAAGTAGTTTAAGAGGATACTATGTGTTGGTAGATTTTTGGGCAAGTTGGTGTGCACCTTGCCGAATGAAAAATCCTGAAATTGTTGGCTTGTACAATTCCTATAAAGATGCTAAATTCAAAGACGCTAAAGGTTTTACCATTTATAGTGTATCTCTTGACAATTTTAAAAAAGCGTGGGAAAAAGCCATTGTAGTTGATAATTTAAAGTGGCCTTATCATGTTAGTGATTTAAAAGGATGGTACTCTTCGGCTGCATTAACCTATCAAATCAATTCTATTCCTAATAATCTTTTGATTGATCCACAAG
>CAZZLW010000040.1:0-29717 GCA_964654605.1 uncultured Cytophagales bacterium
TCGCCACTGAAATATACTTTTTTGATGCCTTTGAGGGCTTTTTGCAGGGGCTGAAAGAAAACCTTGTAGGATTCTTTATCTTGCTTGCGAAGTCTGATGCTATTGCGATAGAAATGGATATCCTCTTTTTCCATAGCATTACCATTGGGAAACACAAGCATTTCGGGATAGGGGCTATCTTTCTTGACAATGAGAGCCACGTATAGCACGCTATCCGTCCATTTTTTATCATAATAGCGTATTCGTGTAAGCTCTACGAGGGCTTCTTGCTTTTTGAGTTTATCTTTGATTTCTTGCCAGGAGCGGGGCTTTGGAGTAAGTTCGGCTTCTATGCCATTTTGGGAAAGGGCGAGGCTGAGCGTTTTTTCTAATTCGTTAGCCTTGCTTTCTAAACTTTGTAGGTCTATTTTTTTCTCTTGCCGCTTGGTTTCTCCCATTTCATAGGCTTTGGAGAGTTCTTTGCGAGCCGCAAGCCACTTTTCGTAAGTTTCTTTGAGGTTTTTATCTTGGGATTTTTCTAAACTACGACGAAGTTGGTTGGTAGAAAAAAACAGCAAGCCTTTGGTGATAAGGTTATTTTCTAAAAGCCAAGCGGCAAGAGCTGGTTTTTGGGCTTTGAGAGCAAAGGAAAAGTATTTTTCAAAATTATCTTGGAAAGTTGCCAGATACTGGGCTTTTTCTTTTTCTGAAAGCCCTACAAAGTTACGTTGAATATTGAATAGAAGCGTTTGAGAGGCTTCTTTGAATAGGGGTTCTGCATCGGTATAGCGTCCTTGTTCTTTGTAAAGCGAGGCTAAATTATTGCAGGAATAGGCATAGTCGGGGTGATTACTGCCGACAACTTTTGCATAAATATCTTTAGCTTCTTTGTAAAATATTTCAGCTCGGGTATAGTGTCCTTGTTCCTGATATAGTTGAGCTAACTTATCACACGAATTAGCATAATTAGGGTGGTTTTTTCCAAATGCTTTTACATATATATTTTGGGCTTCTTTGAATAAGGTTTCTGCTTCGGTGTACTTTCTTTGAGCTTGATAAAGGGAAGCTAAACCACTACAGGAGGTTGCATAATCGGGATGTTCTTTTCCGAGTGTTTTTGCCCATATTTCATTAGCTTCTTTGTAGAGCGGTTCTGCTTCGATATATCGTCCTTGATTGTAGTAAAAATTAGCTAAATGATTGCAGGAATTGGCATAATCGCGGTTTTCTTCTCCAATAACTTTTGCTGTTATATTTTTGGTTTCTTTGTATAGTATTTCAGCTTCGGTATAACGTCCTTGTACCTGGTATAACATAGCTAAACAAACACAGGAAACAGCATAGCTGAGATTAAGTTTGCCATAGATTTTTTCATTGATATTTTGAGATTCTTTGTAGAGAGTTTCAGCTTCGGCATAGCGTCCTATGTCATAATAAAGTAAAGCTAAATTATGGCAAGCAGAAGCATAATCAGGGTGATTCTTACCAAAAACTTTTTCCCAAATATTTTTTGCTTCTTTAAATAGGAGTTCGGCTTCGTTATAGCGTCCTTGTTCGTAATATAAAGCAGCTAAAATATTACAAGAAGAGGCATAATCTGTATGGTTTTTTCCGAATATCTTTTCTCTGATATCTTTTGCTTCTTTGAATAAAGTTTCAGCTTCGGTATAGCGTCCTTGATCATAGTATAGCCAAGCTAAAATATAACAGGAAGCAGCGTAATCGGGGTGATCTTTTCCGAAGTTTTTTTCTCTGATATCTTTTGCTTCTTTGTAGAGCGACTCGGCTTCGGAATAACGCCCTTGTTCGTGGTATAACCAAGCTAAATTATCGCAGGACGTAGTATAATCGGGGTGGTTTTTGCCGAGAGTTTTTTCACGGATATCTTTGGCTTCTTTGTAGAGTGGTTCCGCTTCGGTATAACGTCTTTGGGCTTGATATGAATTTGCTAAATTATGGCAAGAAGTGGCATAATTTTCGTGTTTCCTTCCAAACTCCTTTTCTGCTTGCCTTCGGGCTTTTTCTAAGATAGGTAGAGATTCTTCGTACTTGCTCGCTTGGTGCAGATCAGTCCCTTTTTTATTTAGTTCTTCCCAACTTTGAGCAAAGCCATACAGCCCCAATCCAAAGTATAAAACGAGAAAAAAGACAGATTTTTTCATACCAATACAAAATTTTAAGCAAAATATTAAAAAAGAGGTAAAAGAACAACCCCCTTTTTGGGGGATTTTTGGGTAAAATTGGATTTTTATCAGTCAAGACCTTTTTCCGTAATGCAGAAAAATTCTAACTTGCAGGCTAAAAAAAGAAAAATAGCAATGGCAAAGAAATTTCAGCGTTACTTGGTTACGGCGGCTTTACCCTATGCCAATGGAGGTATTCATATTGGACATTTGGCAGGAGTGTATATCCCCGCAGATATTTATTGTAGATATTTAAGGCTCAATCAGCAAGATGTATTATTTATTTGCGGCTCCGACGAACACGGCGTTCCTGTTACTATTCGTGCCGCCAAAGAGGGGGTATCGGTGCAAGAAGTAGTAGATAAATACGATAAGCTCATACGCGAATCTTTTGAGCAATTCGGCATTAGTTTTGATATTTACTCGCGTACCTCCAAAGCTATTCATTACCAAACCGCCCAAGAAATTTTCAAGACCTTGTACGATAAAGGTGTTTTTCTTGAAGAAACTACCGAACAATATTTTGACCCCGTAGCAAATAAATTTTTAGCAGATAGATACATTGTAGGCACTTGCCCTGTCTGTGGCTATGCCGATGCCTATGGCGACCAGTGCGAAAAATGTGGCTCCTCGCTCACTCCTGATAAACTCATCAATCCTCGCTCCAAACTCTCTGACGCTACCCCTATCAAAAAACCTACCAAACATTGGTTTTTTCCGCTCAATGAGTTTGAAAGCTGGCTCAAGCAGTGGATTTTAGAAGAGCATAAAGAGTGGAAAACGAATGTTTATGGGCAATGTAAATCTTGGTTAGATGCAGGTCTGCAACCGCGTCCGATGACAAGAGATTTGGATTGGGGTGTGCCTTTGCCCATTCCCAATACCGAAGGCAAAGTAATGTATGTGTGGTTTGATGCCCCCATAGGCTATATTTCGGCTACCAAAGATTATTTTGAGCAAAAATATCCCTTCGGGGAAGGGAAAAACGGCAATGCCGAAGACTGGAAATTGTATTGGAAAAATCCTTCTACCAAGTTGGTGCATTTTATCGGGAAAGATAACATTGTTTTTCACTGCATTATTTTCCCTGCTATTCTGAAAGCTGAAGGCTCGTATATTCTGCCTGATAACGTCCCTGCCAACGAATTTTTGAATTTGGAGGACGAAAAAATTTCTACCTCTCGGAATTGGGCAGTATGGCTTGATGAATACCTGCAAGGTTTCCCTCAAAAGCAAGATATTTTGCGGTATGTTCTCACTGCCAATGCCCCCGAGACCAAAGACAACAATTTTACTTGGAAAGATTTTCAGGAACGCAACAATAACGAACTGGTAGCGAATTTGGGCAATTTTGTCAATCGTGTTATTACGCTTACGCACAAGTATTTTCAGGGCATTGTACCTGCTCTGAACGAAAATTTTATCCAAAAATCGGATATTGATTTGCTGGAAAACCTCAAAACTTTTCCTGCCAAAATCGCCGATAGCATTGAAAACTATCGTTTCCGTGAGGCTTTGGGCTATGTAATGGAACTTTCTACATTGGGCAATAGATATTTGCAAGAAAATGAACCTTGGAAACTTGCCAAAGATTTTGAGAGCAATCGGGAAAGAATTGGTAATGTTTTGCATTTGGCTTTGCAAATTGTAGGGAATTTAGCTTTTTTGGCAGAGCCTTTTTTACCTTTTACAGCCCAAAAATTGCAAAAGGCTTTGCAATTGGGGCGGTTTTATTGGAAAGAACTTGGCTCGCAAGATTTGCTTGTAGCAGGGCAAACCATAGAAAATTTGGGCTTACTTTTTGAAAAAATTGAAGATGAGGCTATTCAAAAGCAACTGCAAAAACTTGCCGAAAGCAAAAAGGCAAATGAACTGCAAAATAAAAAGCCTCAGCCGCTCGCCTCTGAAATTAGCTATGACGATTTTAGTAAGTTAGATATTCGCATTGCTACCATTTTGAAAGCAGAAAAAATGCCTAAATCTGAAAAATTGCTCAAATTACTTCTGGATACAGGCATAGACCAAAGGGTGGTGCTAAGCGGCATAGCCAAATATTACAGCCCCGAAGAGATTATAGGCAGGCAAGTGTGTGTATTGTGTAATTTAGCCCCCCGCAAAATGATGGGCGAGGTTTCCAATGGAATGATTTTAATGGCAGAAGATGCTGATGGTTCTTTGAAATTTATTGAGCCTTCGGCAAAAGTGTGGAACGGGGCGAAAGTGAGTTGAAATAGCTTTATTTTACTTCAAATTTTGCACTTTTTAGTAGCTTTATGCTATTGTAGTTTTGGGTATCTGCAAAGCCGAATTCCCAAAGGGAGTACTCTTTTCCTCTTTTTTCAAAGAAAAGCATGCTAATTCTTTTTTGGGTATAATGTTGCCATTGGCGAAAGGGATAGTACAATTGTCTGATAATGACGTTTTGCGTGGAAGCATTTTTAGCTTCTATCAAAACAACCTGATTTTTGCCTTCATAACCCGCATCTACTTCTGTTTGAACGCTTTGGGCAGTAATAAGTTGTTGGTGTTTTCCTGCGTAAAAATCAAATTTAGGAGTATATTTTCTACCCCTAATGGTCAGAACCAGACTTTCATCTTCCAAAAAACTACGAATAAGGCTTGAAGCATAAGCAAAGTCTAAATGTTGCATCTCGGAGTTGCCCACCTGGGAAGTTTCTAATTCAAAATCAAGTTTGGATTTATAAATTTTTGTGGGGGCAGTAATTTGAGGTATATCTGTATAACCTTCTCCTTGCAAAATAGCATAAGTACCGTTTTTGATAGGTAAAATGAACAAGTTGTTTTCTATAAAGACTTGCGGTCTGCTTTCTCGGGTATCTTGTTTGCATAAAACACGAACTTCTCTTTCGGTGGTATTTGTAAAATGCGAAGTAGCTTTTTTGATTTGCTCAGCGGTTAGTATGAAAGGTTTTTTAGAAAAATCGTGTTTGTGAATTTGATAGGCTTCAAAAATGGATAGCCAAGGTTTGTGGTTCATAGGGGTAGTTTGTAATTAAAAGTTCATTTATTTTTCCTCGCTTTTCACCATTGCAATTTACAACTCTTTTGGCAGAAACTCTAAAAATATTGTACCCGGCGTATGCTTTTTCAAAAAAGTCGTCATTAGGATTTTCATTTTTTGGGTCTGAATTAGAAAGCATTAGCTTTGCACCTTTTTCAGTATCCAATTTGTGGAAAAAATGAGCCAATTCTTGTTGGTTTTTATCTGAAAACTCTGTACCTGTGTAAGTCGTAAAACCGGCAGTAGGACTGATAGGTCTGTAAGGGGGGTCAAGATAAACGAAAGAACTTTCATCAACTTTATCAAAGCAACTTGCATAATTAGCTTGTACTATTTCGGCACTTTGCAGAGCCTTGGAAGCGGCTAAAATATTGTTTTTATCAAAAATAGTAGCGGTTTTATATTTTCCAAAAGGCACATTAAACTCACCTTTTGAGTTGAGGCGAAAAAGACCATTGAAGCAAGTTTTATTCAAAAATATAAATTGAGCGGCTCTTGGAATCCAATTATCGGCAATTTTTTTATAGTTGATTTCAAAACGCTGTCGGTTGAAATGTTGGCGAATTTCTAAAAACAAATCCAATCTTTTTTCTTGCGGGGTATTGTCGTATTCTTTTTGGTATTGCTCCAAAAATTCTAGCAAATCGTAGGGATTTTGTTGGATAACTTGATAAGTTAAAATCAGGTCTTTGTTGAGGTCGGATAAATAAGCCTTTTCTATTTTATAACGTTGAGATATTGCAAAGAATAAAGCACCTCCTCCTAAAAAAGGCTCAATGTAGTTTCTAATTTTTCCTTTTCGGAGTTCATTGGGGTAATATTCCTCAAATTGTTCTAAAAGTTGGTTTTTACCGCCTACCCATTTTACGAAGGGTTTTGCTTTAATCATAGTTATTGCTGTTTTTCACACAAGCGACAACCTGAATTCATAGGTTGCCGCTTGCTTTTTTATGATTTATTTTTTCAAACCCAGCTCGTACAGACGCTCATTAAGAAACTCGCCTGCGGTCATATCGGAATATAGTTTGGGGTGGTCTTCATCTATACAGGAAGGCAGGCAAGTTAAATCCATTTCGGAGCGTGGGTGCATAAAAAATGGAATAGAATAACGAGAGGTATTCATTTTTTCGCGAGGCGGATTGACAACGCGGTGAATAGTAGATTTGAGCTTGTTGTTTGTCAGTCTATCCAGCATATCACCGACATTCACCACAATTTGCTCGGGCAAAGCAGTAATAGGAATCCATTTGCCATCGCGGCGTAGCACTTCCAGACCTTCGGCACTTGCTCCCATTAGCAGTGTAATGAGGTTTATATCGCCGTGAGCGGCGGCACGAACCGCATCAGCAGGCACGGAATCGGGGTCTTCGATAGGGTAGTAGTGCAAGGCTCTTAAAATACTATTGCCATAGGCAACTTTATCATCAAAGTAATGCTCATCTAACCCCAAATACAAAGCAATGGCTTGAAGCATAATTTTGCCTGTATTTTCCAAAGTTTTGTAGGCTTGTAGCGTGTAAGTCTTGAAATCGGGTATCTCTTCGGGAAAGATATTGGCAGGGTATTCCTTTTTTACAGGGTCGGTATCGGGAATATCGCTAATTTCTTGCCCCACGTGATAAAACTCTTTCAAATCGCCCACGTTGCGTCCTTTGGCGTGTTCTTTGTTTTTACCTGTATAGCCTCTTTGCCCTGCAAGTCCCTCAATTTCATACTTTTTCTTCACTTCTTCAGGAAGTGCAAAAAAGGCTTTTACCGCTTTGTAAAGGTTTTCTACGAGTTCATCACTCAATCCGTGATTTTTGATAGCTACAAAACCAATGTTGTTGTAGGCTTCGCCCAATTTTTCTACAAATTGCTTTTTTCGTACAGGGTCTCCTGATGTGAAATCGGCTAAATCCAAAGAAGGAACGGCATCGTAAAGAATTTCTTGTGCTTGCATAATTGTTTAGGGTTTAACAAAGCAAAATAACAAAAAAGATAGAATATTTTGCAAAAAAAGTAGAAAAACTTTTTTCGCTAAAAAAAATGCAAAAAAATCTTGAAAAATTAGTACAGATGATTAGTTTTGTAACAAAACGCAAACCCTAAACTTTTACTATTATGGATAAGAATGGAAAACGTGTAGCTCTTGTTACTGGAGCCACAGGTGGCTTAGGTACGGCTATGTGCCAACAATTGCAGAAAGATGGCTATCGTGTTTGTGCTCATTACCGCAATCCCGATAAGCTCAAAGAATGGCAAGAAAAAATGAAAGCCGAGGGCTTCGAGTTTGACTGCTTCTATGCTGATGTAAGCGATTTTAACTCTTGTGGCGAAATGGTCAAAAAAATTGAAGCAGAAGTGGGTCCCATTGATGTTTTGGTGAATAATGCGGGTATTACACGCGATAAACCTTTCCATAAGATGACCTACGAAGATTGGGACGCGGTGCTAAAAACTAATCTGTACAGCGTTTTCAATTGCACTCGCCACGTAATTGAGGGTATGAGAGAGCGTGCTTATGGTAGAATTATCAATATTTCTTCTGTAAATGGACAAAGAGGGCAATTCGGGCAGGCTAATTATTCTGCCGCCAAAGCAGGTATGCACGGATTTACCAAAACCCTTGCAATGGAAGTGGCTTCCAAAGGCATTACCGTCAATACCATTTCGCCCGGCTATATTGCAACCGATATGGTAATGGCTGTACGTGAAGATGTACGTAATCAAATTATTGCTCAAATACCTGTGGGTAGGCTTGGTGGTACAGAGGAAATCGCTTATTTGGTTTCTTTCCTTGCTTCCGAAAAAGCCAGCTTTATTACAGGGGCAAATTACTCTATCAATGGCGGTCAGCACGTATATTAAGGCTGTATGGCTATTGCAAAATTTCCCGAAAGTGTGTATCTTTCGGGAAATTTCATAATGAGGCAGACTTTACAAAAATAGTAGCTTCAAAACTATGAAAAATCTCATCTTATTCTTGCTGATTTTGCCTTTTTCGCTTCTTTTTGCCCAAGAGCCACAGGAAGAGATGTATTTGCAAGTGCATTTCTTGTATGGTTCAAAACCTGCTAAAAAGTTCAAAAAAACAGAAAAACGTTGGTTTGGAGGGATTTTGGGCGGACACGTAGGACTCGGACTGGATAGCAATCAAATCCTTAATTTTACCCGAAAAGGCTCATTTCATATCTTTCCGAATGCTAAAAACAAACATAGCACCTATTTACTTTCCTCTTACAACGAGTTTTATTCCATTTTGGGTGGGGATACCGAAAAAATGAAAAAAGCAGTGGTGTATATTCCTATTGATGAAAAACAAAAACAAATTTTTCAGCAGGTAGCTCAAAAATACTTACAAGAAACTCCTTACGATTATGCCTTCTTTGGAATGCGATGTGCGGCGGCAACTTATGATGTACTCGCCCAAATGGGTATAATGAAACCTTATAGACGCCCTAAAATTTCTCGCAAAATATTTTATCCTCGCAAACTTCGCAAGCGTTTGCTGGCAATGGCTTTGCAAAATAATTGGACACTGGTGCGTTGCGAAGGCACAATTTGCCGTAAATGGGAGCGTGATATTCCCAAAAAAGTGCTTACACAGGCAAAATAATCAAATCATTTTTCCGATAGTTACTGCTCATTAGTATTGGTGTAATGCTTTGTCTGATAATTTCGGCAAGGGCTTGGATAGTGCTTATTTTGGCAAAGGGGCGATAATATACTAAACTTACTTCACGTACAGGAATAGGTTTCTGAAAAAAAGCAGTTTTCTGTTTCCGATTTTCGGGGAGGTTTTGGTAGTATAGTTCGGGAATGAGGGTGAGTCCGCCGAGCTGATCTACCATATTCAGTAGTGTATCAAAAGAACTTGCCTCAAAAAAAAGATTTTTGGGCAAATATTCCGACTTTTGTAAATTACAAAGCTCTATGGACTGATTTCGCAAACAATTTCCTTCTTCCAAAAGCCAAAACTTTTCATTTTCTAACTCTGTGGAAACCAAATATTCTTTGCTATTGGGTGTTTTTCCATAAATGATTAGCATTTCATAAAACAAAATCTCCTCCTCAATATCAGTTTGGTTCAGAGGGGTTGCCAAAATGCCCATATCCAAACTGCCCTCACGCAGTTTGCGGATAATGTTTTCGGTAGTAAATTCTTTTACCTCCAATACCAAATGAGGTAATTTTTCTAAAATAGGGTGAAATATTTTGGGCAGTAGTGTCCCTGCTATGGTAGGAATAATTCCAATTTTGGCTTTGCCTGCAATTTGCTTTTTATCTTTTTGGGCAATATCTAAAATTTTTTCGGTATGCAGTAGTACCTTCTGAGCCTCCAATAGGATTTCCTTGCCTATTTCGGTAGTTACGATAGGTTGCGATTTCCTATCAAAAAGAATAACACCAAGCTCGTCTTCCAATTTTTTGACCATAGCACTCAAAGTGGCTTGGGTAACATTGCAGTAGTCGGCGGCTTTGCTGAAACTTTTGAATTTATCTACTGCCAAAATGTATTCTAATTGATGTAAGTTCATTGGTAAAACTTTTTACGTTGAATTAGCTCTGCTACGGCTTCGGGTACAAGGTAACGTATAGATTTGCCCTCACGTATGCACTCGCGTAGGTAAGTGGCTGAAATATCCATTAGTGGGGCTTTTATCCATTTTATTTTAGGGTGATTATCAAATTCGGTAGCAGGCGTTTGGGGGCGTGGATACACATACAATTCGTAATATTCCAAAATTTTTTCATAATTTTTCCAGTTCTTGAAATTTACAAGATTATCGCTACCCATAATAAGGACAAACTGCTTTTGGGGATATTTTTCTTGTAAATGGGTGAGTGTATGAATGGTATAACTGGGTTGGGGCAAGTGAAATTCTATATCGCAAGCACGTAAGCGAGGATTATCGTAAATAGCTTTTTCAACCATATCGTAGCGGTCGAAGGCGTGCAAAAGGCTTTCTTTTTTCTTATGCGGATTGTGTGGCGAAATGACAAACCAAACTTCCCGCAAATCCGTATTTTCTGCCATTGTGTTGGCAATTATCAGATGCCCTATGTGTATAGGATTGAAAGAACCAAAAAATAAACCAATTTTCATATCTTTGCTTTTGGCAAAAATACAAAAATTGCAGGATAATAGAATTAAATTGAGCTATTTCAGCTCAAAAGTGATAGGTCTTGTTACTTCTACCCGTACAGGCACGCCATTCTGCTTGCCTGGTTGCCATTTGGGAGCATTTTTGATAAGACGAATAGCCTCTTCATCACAACCTCCGCCCAAGCCTTTTGTAACTTGTATGTTGGTCAGTGAGCCATCGGGTTCTACTACAAAAGTTACGTGTACGCGTCCTTGAATGTTTTTGGCTCGTGCTTCTTCGGGATATTTGAGATTGGATTTGATGTAATCGTAAAAAGCCTTCAAGCCGCCTACGGGTTCGGGCATAACTTCAGCAGATTTAAGCGGTTCGGGTTGGGCATAGAGAGCATTGCTCGCTACAAAAGCCATAAGCAGTCCCAAGCTAAAAATCAGAGTGTATCTTTTCATAATTGCAACAATAGTTTTGATAAGTGTGAGCAAATTTCTTTCCAAACTATTCAAAGTTAGGTAAATTTTTTAATTTTGCAAAAGCATTGAAAAAAAAATCTTATGAAAAAAGCCCTTATTACAGGTATCACCGGACAAGACGGAGCGTATCTTACCCGTTTTCTTTTAAGCAAAGGTTACGAAGTTCACGGCATCAAACGCCGTAGCTCGCTTATCAATACCGAAAGAATTGATGATATTTACCAAGACCCTCACGAAAAAAACCTTAGACTTTACTTACACTACGGCGATTTGGCTGATTCTACTAATATTATTCGTATCATTCAACAGGTGCAACCCGATGAAATTTACAATTTGGGGGCAATGTCTCACGTAAAAGTGAGTTTTGATGAGCCCGAATATTCTGCTGATGTAGATGCTTTGGGTACTTTACGCATTTTGGAAGCAGTACGTATTTTAGGACTTACCGAAAAAACCAAAATTTACCAAGCCTCTACTTCCGAACTGTATGGCAAGGTGCAGGAAATTCCACAAAGCGAAAAAACACCTTTTTATCCTCGTTCTCCTTATGCAGTAGCCAAATTGTATGCCTACTGGATAACGGTGAATTATCGTGAGGCTTACAATATGTTTGCTTGCAATGGCATTCTTTTCAACCACGAATCACCTTTGCGAGGTGAAACTTTTGTTACTCGTAAAATAACGCGTGGAGTGGCTCGTATTGCTTTGGGTTTGCAAGATAAAATCTATTTAGGCAATCTGGACGCCAAACGCGATTGGGGACACGCCAAAGATTACGTAGAAGCAATGTATATGATTCTTCAACATCATACCCCCGAAGATTTCGTGATTGCCACAGGCAAAACGACTTCGGTACGCGACTTTGCTCGTATGGCTTTTGAAGAGGTAGGTATCAGTTTAGAGTTCAGAGGTACGGGGGTAGAGGAAGTAGGTATTGTATCAGAATCTCGTAATCCTGAATTTCCTGTTGCAGTAGGCAGTGAGGTAATAGCCGTAGATAAACGTTATTTCCGTCCTACGGAAGTGGATTTGCTCATAGGCGATGCCACCAAAGCTGAAAAATTACTTGGCTGGAAGCCTAAACATAGCCTTCAAGACCTTGTGAAAGATATGGTACAAGCCGATTTAGAGCTGTTCCGTAAAGATTTAGCCATCAAACAGCAAGGTTTTGTAGTAAAAAACTATTATGAATAAAACAAAGTCTTGCTTTGAAGCGTTATTTGGCAAGAAGAAAGCGTCAATATCATCTTTAACGTGATATTGACGCATTGTGTATAATTTTTTGGTTTTTAGCGAAATCTGATGAACTCTTTACGCTACCTCAACAAATATCTTTACAAATACAAACACCTGCTAATTCTTGGCATACTATTCACAATTATTTCCAACTTTTTCCTCATTTTACCTGCCCAAGTGGTGCGTTATGCCTTCAATGCTGTGGAAGAAACCATAGATTGGTACTTTCTGTTCAAAGGTTTTGAAAGTCAACAGGCGGTAGAAAAAATTTTCACTTTCAATATTCTCATTTATGGTGTTATTATTCTGGTAATGGCACTATTGCGAGGTTTTTTTCTGTTTTTGGTTCGCCAAACCCTGATTGTAATGTCGCGTTTTATTGAATACGATTTGAAAGATGAAATTTACAGGCATTACCAAACTTTACCACTCAATTTTTATCGTCAGAACCAAACAGGCGACCTAATGGCTCGTATCTCGGAAGATGTGAGCCAAGTGAGAATGTATCTAGGACCTGGCATTATGTATGGCATCAACCTAATTGCGGTTTTTGCAATGGTAATACCCTATATGTTTGCCGTAGATTACAAACTCACTCTTTACACGCTAATACCTCTGCCAATTCTTTCCGTAAGCATTTATTTTGTAAATAATCTTATCAATAGCCGTTCAGAGCAAATTCAGAAAAGTCTATCTTCGCTTTCTTCTTTTGTACAAGAGGCTTTTTCGGGGATACGAGTGCTGAAAGCCTTTGCCAGAGAAAAAGACTCTGAAAAACAATTTTCAAAGGAAACAGAACGCTATCGGAAACAATCGCTTCGTTTGGTAAAAGTAGAAGCACTTTTTTACCCTTTGGTACTTGTTCTGATTGGCTTGAGTAATATTTTGGTGGTATATGTGGGTGGTTTGGAAGTGATTGCAGGCAGGCTCACGAAAGGAAATATCGCCGAATTTGTGCTGTATCTGAATATGATGATTTGGCCTGTAACTTCGCTGGGCTGGATAGCCAGTATTATTCAGAAAGCGGCAGTTTCACAGAGGCGTATCAATGAATTTTTGGCGGTAAAAACGGATATTGTTTCATCGCAAAATATTCGCAGGTCTATTCGGGGGCATATTGTTTTTGAAAATGTGTCGCTTACTTACACCAATACAGGGATTGAGGCTCTTAAAAATGTTAGTTTTGAAGTAAAACCCAACGAATCGCTTGCTATTTTGGGCAGTACAGGCTCGGGTAAAACAACCATAGCCAATTTGCTCTGCCGATTGTATGATGCTACAGGAGGTAAAATTTTTATTGATAATGTTCCTATTGAAGCATACGAAGTTTCGCACTTGCGAAGCCAGATAGGGTATGTCCCCCAAGATGTTTTTCTTTTTTCAGATACCATTCGCAATAATATTGCTTTTGGCATGCCCAATGCCACTGACCAAGAAATTGAGCAGGCGGCTCGTTGGGCTGATGTATATGAAAATATTATGCAATTTCCTCAGAAGTTTCAAACCATTGTAGGGGAGAGGGGCATTACACTTTCAGGAGGGCAGAAACAGCGGGTTTCTATTGCAAGAGCCTTGATTAAAAATCCTACTATTTTATTGCTTGATGATTGCCTTTCGGCGGTAGATACCAAAACGGAAAATGCTATTTTGCGTCAGTTGCAGGAAATTATGCAAAATCGCACCACTATCATCATTTCGCATCGGGTATCTTCTGCCAAACTTGCCGATAAAATCATAGTGTTAGATAAAGGCGAAATTGTAGAGCAAGGCTCACACGAAACCCTGCTCGCTCAGAAAGGTATTTACAGAGAATTGTACGAAAAGCAATTACAAACAGAGGAGGTATCTTAATTTTTCCCTGCAAGCTGACCGCAAGCCGCATCAATATCTTTCCCTCGGCTCTTACGAATCTTGACTACCACGCCTCGCTCACGCAAATAAGCCACAAAACGCTCTAAACGAGAGCTATCAGTATTTACAAAGCCCGCTTCGCTAATAGGATTATACTCAATGATATTCACTTTGGAAGGAACGTGCTTGGTAAAGCGGTAGAGTTCTTCGGCATCTTGTAGGGTATCGTTGAAGTCTTGAAAAACAATGTATTCGTAAGTTACAGGGTTTTTGGTTTTGGCAAAATAATATTTGAGAGCATCGCGTAAGATATGGAGGCGGTTGGTATCGTTGATAGACATAATTTGGCTACGTTTTTCGTCATTTGCGGCGTGAAGTGAAAGAGCCAAATTGCACTTGAAGCCATCATCAGCCAGTTTCATAATCATTTTGGCTACGCCTGCCGTAGAAAGTGTAATCCTCTTGTAAGACATTCCCAAACCTTCGGGAGAAGTGATTTTATCAATGGCTTTGAGTACATTTTGATAGTTGAGCAGTGGCTCACCCATTCCCATAAAAACAATGTTGGTGAGGGGTTTTTGATAAAAACTTTCAGCTTCTTGGGCAATGGTTACTACTTGTTCGTAGATTTCATAAGGTTCAAGATTACGCTCTCGCTTCATATAGCCTGTGGCACAAAACTTGCAATCCAGCGAGCAACCTACTTGCGAAGAGATGCAGGCTGTCATACGCGTAGCAGTGGGAATCAGAACCCCCTCTACCAAACGATTATCAAATAGCTTGAAAGAGTATTTGATAGTGCCATCTTGGCTTATTTGCCGCTGATGCACCGAAATTTTATGAATAGCAAAATTTTCTTGAAGCAAATTTCGTAAGGCAGTGGGCAAATTGGTCATTTGCTCAAAGGTTTCAGCTTTTTTTTGCCAAAGCCATTCATAAATCTGTTTGCCACGAAAAAGAGGTTCTTTTTGCTCTGCCAAAAAGTTTTGCAAATCTTCCAGCTTCAAACTGCGAATATCTTTCTTTTCCATAAATAGCTTCTATCTGCAAAAAGCAAACGTTAGTTTATTCTTAAAAGTTCGGAAAAGGACGCAAGAAACAAGATATTCAGCATTATCGGAATATTTTTAGCTTTTTCAGGTTTTGCCATTCTACGAGCAAAACTGCTCCTACAAAAGGCACAAGCAGAAGGTTTTTTACTAAAATATTCAGCCAAGCGTTTTCAAAGGAAAAACTATTTCCCCACCATACCAAAAAAGCAGAAAGAGCCACGTAGCCTAAAATTACCCATACCCGATAAGGCACAGGATAAAATTTTTGCCCCCAATAATAGCAAAGAAAGGTCATAGAGCTATAAGTTACCAAGCTCGCTACCGCCGAGCCTAAAATACCCAATACAGGAAGCCAACCCAAATTACCAATAATGGTAATTACTGCTCCAATCAGTGAAATGTAGGTGCCGTATTGTGTTTTATCCGCTATTTTGAACCAAGCCGTAAGGTTGTAGTAAATACCCAAGAAAAGATTAGCAAAAAGAAAAGTAGGAACAATGATAAGCCCTTCGTCGTAGGCTCTATTACGCAGAAGTAGGTATTTTAGCCAATCGGTGTTCAGGCTTACCAAAATTACCGAAAGGCAAGCTACTGCTACAAAGTATTCCATAGCTTTGGCAAGCAATTCGGGGGCATTTTTGTCTTTGGCTTTGGCAAAGAAAAAGGGTTCTGCCGCATACCTATACCCTTGAATTAGCACCAAAATAAACACCGAAAACTTGATACACGCAAAATACACGCCCAAGATATGTTGCTGATTACCGAAACTATCGGGCAAGTAGTTTTTAATAAAAAACCTATCGGCGGTGGTATTGAGCGTACCTGCTAAACCCAAAATCACGAGCGGGTAGCTGTACTGAAATACTCTTTTGGCTAAATCTTTATCCCAAGTAGGCTGGTAGTTCCAAATTTCTTTACGCAAAAGCCAAAGAAGTGGGGCATTGGCAAGCAACTGAGCAAGAAATACATAGCCTACCAAATCTTTCGGATTGAACCAAGCAAGCATAAAATCTTGCAGAAAATTTAGGTATTTGCCTTCGGCTACGTCTTTGCAAAACCATAAAAAAAATACGTTCAGCAGAATGTATAAACCAATGTTGAAAAATTTGGCAAAAGCAAACAAGCGAGGTTTTTTGAGCCAACGTAAGCGAGCAAAAGGCAAGCTCAAAAGCGTATCTACTGCCATTAGTAAGCCCAAATACACAATGTATTTCTCTTTGCCCGGATATTCCAAAGCATCTGCAATAGGAGAGGCAAAAAGAATTATCAATCCTGAAAAAAGGGTGCTGTATAAAATCAGGGAGGTGAAATTTTGGTTGTAAATTTTTTGCTCACCCATATCGCCAGCATAGCGAAAATAAGAGGTTTCTGTACCAAAAGTATAAATCACATTCAGAAAAGCTACATAAACGTACAAATCGCCGATAATGCCGTATTCTTGTGGCAAAAAGATTTTCGTATGAATAGGGGTAAGCAAATAATTAGCAAAACGACTGATAATGTTACTCAACCCGTACCAAACAGTATCAGAAGCTAAACGGCGTAATGTAGGCATATAAAAACTTCAGTAGTTAAGAGGTTTGAGGGGGTAAATTTCAAACTTTATGATTGCGGTTTTACGAGAGCGATATTCCAAAAGTCATTTTTGAATTCATTAGGCAATACACCGGGCACAAAACCTTTGGCAGTAGTTTCCCAAAAAAAGTATTTTTTGCCTTTGTAAGTGAGATAGTCGCCATAAACATTCGGTAGATGTATGCCCAAAAGGCAGTGTGTATTACTTACAAAAATAGCAACATCATAGCCAAAATGAGCAAGAATAGTATAAAGAAATACCGTTCTGGTGTCGCAATCACCTTTGAAATTATACAAAAATTCGGTAGGAGAGGTCAGACCAAAACGAATTTCAGGCAAACATTCTTTGCCTTCTTCGTGATAGGTACTCATAAAACCGCCCCATTGCTTGGCTTTGTAGCAAGTTTCGGGATGCACTAGCACATAGGGAATTTCCTGTACCGAAGCCATTACCATTTCGGCAAACTGACGGTAATTTAGTTGGTACTTTTTGCCAATTTTTTCATAGGTACGGATAATTCTATCCAGCTTAGGGCGACATTCTTTGATAAGTTGCAAATATACTTTGCCATAGTAATCTTTGGTAGAACCATCGGAAATGGGTTCAGGCATTTGCTCTCTAAAACTTTCCGACTCACAAGCCTCACGAGGTAGAATAGTGAATTTGGCTTTGTAATAAACGTTACTGGGGGTATTCCATTCGTGTAGGTGCGTAACGTGCCGTATGCGACTTTGGCAAGGAAGCAAGGCATCAAATTCTTGTACTTGGCTGAAATCTTCAAAACTACTATTATTTTCCTGATTTTCAGGTTTTTCTTCAATAATCTCTACCTGATTTTTGCGTTCATTTTTCAATTCCTGAACAGCGTTCTGTGTATTATCATCATTCACAAACTCCGATAAGCTCTCCAAAATTCCCTCAAAAATTGGTTCTGTAATAGGTGCTATTGCCTGATAGATGGCACTTTCGGGGGCAAAGATACGGATAGCCAAAACTATCAAGAATATGCGAAAAGTCCATTTGATAATTTTACCCATTGGAATAGTTTTTTGGGCTAATTTACAATTTTTCTGTACCTTTGGCAAATTTTTCAAAGATTTTGCAATGAAAGAAATTCTTTTACAGCTATTTGAACACAAAACGCTTTCCAAAGAGCAAGCCCAAGAAATACTCAAAAATATTGCCCAAGGCAAATATAACAATGCTCAAATTTCCGCCTTTATGACGGTGTATCTGATGAGAAGCATCACGGTAGAAGAGCTGGAAGGTTTTCGCGATGCAATGTTAGACCTTTGTATAGGCTTAGATTTGAACCATTACAATCCCATAGACCTCTGCGGTACAGGCGGAGATGGCAAAGATACTTTCAATATTTCTACGCTTGCTTCTTTTGTGGTAGCGGGGACGGGGCAGGCAGTTGCCAAACACGGCAATTATGGGGTTTCGTCTTTGTGCGGAAGCTCTAATATTTTGGAATATTTTGGAATAAAATTTACGAATGAAAAAACTTTGCTTGAAAAGCAGTTGGAAAAGGCAAATATTTGCATTTTACACGCTCCACTTTTTCACCCCGCAATGAAAAATGTTGCACCTATCCGTAAAGATTTGGGCGTAAAAACTTTTTTCAATATGCTCGGACCGATGGTAAATCCTGCTTTTCCGAAAAACCAAATGGTGGGGGTTTTCAATTTGGAGCTGGCTCGGCTTTATGCGTATTTGTACCAAAAAACGGATAAGAATTTCAGCATTATTCACAGCCTTGATGGTTATGACGAGATTTCTCTCACTGCCGATTGTAAGGTTTATGCACGCAATCAAGAACAAATTTTATCGCCAAATGTTTTTGCTAAAACTATTCGGCAAGAGGAAATTTTCGGCGGTGAAACCATAGAAGAATCGGCACAAATTTTCTTGAATGTACTGCAAAATCAAGCTACCGAAGCTCAAAAAAATGTGGTACTTGCCAATGCTTCAATGGCTTTACAGACAGCCCATCCGCATAAAACACTTTCAGAATGTTGGGAAATGGCAAAAGAAAGTCTTGAAAGTGGAAAGGCTTGGCAATGTTTCAGGACACTACAAGAAGTGGCTATTTTTTAGGTGCAATAGTTTTCACAAATTTTGGAGGATTTTGCTATGAAAAAATTAGAAACCTCAGAAATTCAAAGAGTGAGCAGTGAGCAGTTTCAGACTTTACCCAAAAACCCTTGGGTGCTGATTTTAGATAATATCCGTAGCCTGCATAATGTAGGTTCTTTTTTTCGTACTGCCGATGCTTTTGCCGTTGAAAAGATTTACCTCTGTGGCATTACAGGAACACCCCCCAACCGAGAAATTCAAAAAACAGCTTTGGGGGCTACCGAAACCGTAGTTTGGGAATACTATGAGCAAATTAAGGAACTTTTATTAAACTTAAAAAGCCAAAATTATGTTATCGTCAGCGTAGAGCAAACAGACGAAAGCATTTCTTTGGAGAAATTTAGTGTAGAACCTCAAAAAAAGTATGCTTTAATTTTTGGAAATGAAGTTTTTGGCGTAAGTCCTGAGGCAATAGAACTGACAGACTTGGCTTTGGAAATTCCACAATTTGGAACAAAGCACTCCCTCAATGTGGCAGTAAGTGCAGGAATTGTGATGTGGCATTTTTTACAGCATAAATTACGTACCTAATTCAAAAAATCCCTAAATTTGCCCTCTATTTTACAAAAATGAACTATGAACCGAGAACATCTCACACCCCAACAGATTGTAGCAGAATTAGATAAATACATCATTGGACAAAAAGAAGCCAAAAAGAATGTAGCAATTGCCCTTCGTAACCGCTGGCGTAGAATGAACTCGCCTGCTGAAATTCAAAACGAAATTATCCCTAACAATATCCTGATGATAGGCTCAACGGGTGTTGGAAAAACCGAAATCGCTCGCCGTTTGGCAAAACTCGCCGATGCCCCTTTTGTAAAAGTTGAGGCATCTAAATTTACAGAAGTGGGTTATGTGGGTAGAGATGTAGAAAGTATGGTCAGGGATTTGGTGGAGCAAGCGGTGGGTATGGTAAAACAACAAAAACAAGAAGAAGTTAAGCAAAAAGCCATAGAAGCGGTAGAGGAAATCATTTTAGATGCTCTCATTCCACCTGTCAGAAAGCCTATTGGTGAGGGAGTTGGGTTCAATTTGGAAAAAAATGATGAAGTAGAACTCAATGAGCGTACGCGTGAGCGTTTCAGAGAAAAAATTCGCAATGGCGAACTTGACCACCGAAAAATTGAAATTGATATAAAACAAACTATTTCTAATGTGGGGGTTTTGGGTTCGGGCATAGACGAAGTTTCTATGATGAACCTGCAAGAAATGCTTTCTAACTTTATGCCTACCAAAACCAAAAAACGAAAAGTTACGATTGCCGAAGCTAAGAAAATTCTTTTGGAAGAAGAAACTTCCAAAATGATTGATATGGACGAGGTAAAAGAAGAAGCTATCCGCAGGGCTGAAAATGCAGGGATTATTTTTATTGATGAAATTGATAAAATTGCCTCCTCTGGCTCAAAGCAAGGTCCTGATGTGAGCCGAGAAGGCGTACAAAGAGATTTACTCCCCATTGTGGAAGGTAGTGCTGTCAATACCAAATATGGTGTAGTAAAAACCGACCATATTTTGTTCATTGCGGCGGGGGCTTTTCACGTTTCCAAACCTTCTGACCTCATTCCCGAATTGCAGGGGCGTTTTCCTATTCGGGTAGAATTGCAAGCTCTTACCAAAGACGATTTTTATCATATTCTCAAAGAGCCTCGCAATGCCCTTACAAAGCAATACGAAGCTTTGCTTATGGCAGAAGGCGTAGAACTGGCTTTTGAAGACGAAGCTCTTGAAAAAATAGCTGAAATCGCCTTTCAAATCAATTCGGAAGTTGAAAACATTGGAGCTCGCCGTTTGCAAACCGTAATGAGTACCCTTTTGAATGATTTTCTCTTTGAAATTCCAGACACCATTCAGCCGCCTGCAAAAATTAGCGTTACTGCTTCAATGGTAAGCGAAAAACTAAATCATTTGGTAAAAAATAAAGATTTGAGCCATTATATTTTGTAAAACAACACTATTCTAAACAAAATGACACTCATTCAATCTATTTCGGGCATACGTGGAACTATTGGTGGTAAGGCAGGCGAAAACCTTACTCCTGTGGATATTGTTCGCTTTACGGCGGCTTTTGGTACCTGGCTGAAAAGCAAAAACACGGAAAAAAATAAAGTAGTCATTGGCAGAGATGCTCGCCTTTCGGGGCTTATGCTTTCGCAACTGGTTTCGGCTACCTTGCAAGGCTTGGGCATTGATGTAGTAGATTTAGGGATGGCTACTACTCCCACCGTAGAAATCGCAGTACCCGAAGAGGGGGCTATGGGTGGTATTATTCTTACTGCCAGCCATAATCCTTTACAATGGAACGCTCTCAAACTACTTAATAGTTGTGGCGAGTTTATTTCGGCAAAAGACGGTGAAGAAGTCCTTGAAATTGCCCAAAAAGGCGAATTTGAATTTGCAGAAGTAAAAAAATTGGGTAGCTACTCGCAAAATGATAGCTATTTGCAGAAACACATTGAGAAAATTTTGGCTTTGCCATTGGTTGATGTTGAGGCAATTCGTCAGAAAAACTTTAAGATAGCCGTCGATGCCGTCAATTCGGTAGGAGGCATAGCGGTACCTGCTTTGCTAAAAGCCTTAGGCGTTATTCAAATTGCAGAGTTCAACTGCGAACCTACGGGGCATTTTGCTCATAATCCTGAGCCTTTGCCCGAACATCTTATTCAGTTTTCCAAAGAAATAGAAAGAGGAAACTTTGACTTGGGCATAGCCGTAGATCCTGATGTAGATAGACTTGCTTTTATTTGTGATAATGGCGAACCTTTTGGGGAGGAATATACCTTAGTGGCTGTTGCCGATTATGTGCTTAAACATCAGAAAGGCAATACCGTTTCTAATCTTTCCTCTACGCAAGCCTTGCGTATTATTACAGAAAAGCACGGACAAACGCATTTTGCTTCCGCAGTAGGAGAGGTGAATGTAGTAAGCGTAATGAAACAAACCAAAGCCGTAATAGGAGGCGAAGGCAATGGTGGAGTAATTTACCCTACCTTGCACTATGGACGTGATGCTCTTGTAGGAATAGCCTTGTTCCTTTCGCATTTAGCCAAATTTGGAAAGTCTGCAAGTATCCTTCGAGCTACTTATCCCAAGTTTTATATGTCTAAAAATAAAATTGAGCTTTCCGAAAGTATCAATGTTGATGAAATTTTGGAAAAAATGCAACGCAAATACGCCAAATTTGATATTTCCACCATTGATGGCTTGAAGGTAAATTTTGACAATGCTTGGGTGCATTTGCGTAAAAGCAATACCGAGCCTATTATTCGCATTTATGCCGAGGCGGATACCCAGCAAACAGCAGATAACCTTACAGAAAAAGTTATTTTAGACATCAGGGAGTTAAGTAAGTAACTCGTATGAGAATTTTACACACCGCCGACTGGCATTTAGGGCAAAAACTCTACGACAGAGAACGTTTTGATGAGTTTCAGAACTTCTTGAATTGGCTTATAGAGCTTATCCGAAAAGAAAAAGTTGATGTCCTGATTGTGGCAGGTGATATTTTTGATGTTGCCAGTCCGCCGCAGAAAGCATTGGAGCAGTATTATCAGTTTCTCGCTAAACTGGTAAGAGAAACTCCTTGCAATCACGCTATTATTGTAGGGGGCAATCACGATTCCATTCATAGCCTCAATGCCCCCCAAGAATTAGCAAAACTTCTACGCCTGCATATTATAGGAGGGGCGAGTGAAAACAAAGAACACGATATTATTGAAATTCGGAACGAGGAAAATGAACTGCAAGCAGTAGTTGCCGCTGTACCATTTCTTAGAGATAAAGACATTCGCTACAACCAAGTAGCTATGGATAATGAAACACGCGACAGGGCTATTGCCGAGTCTATTTACAATCATTATACCCAAATGGCTCAAATTATGAAGCAAAGAGGATATGCGGAAATGAATATTCCTCTAATTGCCACAGGGCATTTGTTTGCACAAGGTTGCTCGCATCATTCCGAAGAAAATGAGGAAAATAAAGCCGAAAAAATGATTTATTCGGGCAATTTGGGCAAAGTTCCTGCTACGGTATTCCCCTCACTTTTTGATTATGTAGCTCTGGGGCATTTGCATCGCTCCCAGATAGTAGGCGGCAAAGACTACATTCGTTATTCAGGCTCGCCTTTGCCTTTGAGTTTTAGCGAAAGAAATGACAAAAAATATGTTTTACTCATAGATTTTGAAGGCAAAAAGCCGCAGAATATCATTGCTATTGATGTTCCTACCGCTCTTTATCGCAAACTTATTCGCATTAGCGGAACTTTGCAGGAAGTTTGCAATAAAATAAAAGATATAAATGAAAAGCCGAATACTTTCCCAACACTTTGGGCAGAAATTCAGGTGATTTTACAAAATCCTGACCCCAGTGCCAAACAAATATTAGAAAAAACTTTACAAGAAAACGCTTGCATTGAGAGCCTATCATACAAAATTGAATTGCAAAACAGAGAAAATGCAGGTAATTGGATAAAGAAATACACCGACTATGATTTGCGTGAAATTTATCCGCAAGAAGTGCTTTTAGAAATTTGCAGGCAAGAAGGCTATTCGTTAGAGGAATATCGTAATGAGCTACTGCCTCTTTTTAATGAGATAGTAGAGCAAATTGGAGAAATAAATTAGCGGCTACAATCTTTTATTTTTTGATGTAGCCGCTGATAGATTTTTTGTTAGCACTACTTCAATTCCAAAATATTACGAGAAATTACAAGTTTCTGAATTTCGGTAGTTCCTTCGCCAATAGTGCATAATTTGGAATCTCTGTAAAACTTTTCTACGGGAAAATCTTTGGTATATCCATATCCGCCGAATATTTGCACGGCTTCGTTGGAAACTTTTACACAAGTTTCGGAGGCATAATATTTTGCCATTGCGGCGGCTTGCGTTACAGGCAAACCTTCATCTTTGAGCTGGGCGGCTTGATAAGTAAGTAATTTAGCGGCTTCAATTTCAGTAGCCATTTCGGCAAGTTTGAAGGCAATTGCTTGAAATTTGCCTATGGGTTGTCCGAACTGCTGTCTTTCTTTGGCATATTGTACAGCGGCTTCGTAAGCCCCAATGGCAATGCCCAAGGAAAGAGCGGCAATAGAAATACGTCCTCCGTCCAAAATTTTCATAGCCTGATGAAAACCTTCGCCCACATTGCCTAGCATTTGGCTTTTATGTACGCGTACATTGTCAAAAACAAGCTCAGCGGTTTCAGAGGCACGCATACCGAGTTTGTTTTCTTTTTTTCCTGCATAAAATCCCGGCGTACCCCGCTCAATGATAAAAGCCGTAGAGTTTTTAGAGGTACGAGGCTCGCCTGTGCGTGTAACTACCACAGCAACATTACCTGTTTTGCCGTGAGTGATGAAATTTTTTGCACCATTGATGATATAGTAATCTCCGTCTTGTACGGCGGTAGTACGCATATTGCTGGCATCGGAGCCTGTATTAGGTTCTGTAAGTCCCCAAGCTCCAATCCATTCACCTGTTGCCAATTTGGGCAAATATTTGGCTTTTTGCTCTTCGTTGCCAAACATTAGAATATGATTGGTACAAAGCGAATTGTGTGCCGCCATAGAAAGCCCAATGGAAGGATCTACTTTGGAAAGTTCTACAATGGCTGTTACATATTCTTTGTAGCCTAAACCTGCCCCTCCGTATTGTTCAGGTACAAGCACGCCCATTAGCCCCAGTTCGCCCAATTTTCTGAAGATTTCCACAGGGAAAGTTTGGCTCTCGTCCCATTCCATTACATTGGGGCGAATATGTAAGTTGGCAAAATCCCTCACAGATTTAGCAATTTCTTGTAACAATTCGTTTTTGGTTGAAATTTCTGCTACCATAAAAAAAGCGTTGTTTGGTGTTCGGAAACAAAAATACAAAAATTCTTGAAAAATTTATACAGCCTATAAAAAAATTACAAAAAAATCAGGCAAATTGTTTCGCTGGCTTGATAAATTTTTGAAAAAATACGCAAAACTTAAACTCTCATCTTTGTAAAAAAACAAAAAAATTTGTTTTTTTTTCTCGTTTTTTTTTACTTGCGTACAATACTGAAAAAGATATGGAAAATAGACACAATGCCATTCAGCAACCTGCTGAAATATTACTGAAAGAAATTGAATTGGAAAACCAGATTCGTGAGCTACTCAACGATACACAAATTTACTTTGATTACAACATCGTACCCGATAAGCAAGATGCCAAAACACCACTCATCAAGTTAGACCTTATCACTATCAATCGGGAGCATAACCAAAAATTCCTTTTCCATTCTACGAAAGGTCATAACAAGATAGCTATTTTGGAAGATATGATTGCCTATATCACCGAGTTCAAAAAGAACCAGGAAAGCTATGAAATTGAGTGGATTGATACCAAACACAACGCCAAAGTTCAAGTTTCGTGGTTCAGAGGAAATGATATTTTTGATGTGCTACAAAAATTTTATTACGACAAGAAGCAAAGTCGTTTTAAGATTTTGAAAATAACTTTAATGCCCGAATCTTGATGCAAGAACTTTTTCATCGTCTCAAAAATTACTTTGTTCCCGAAAGTCATAAAACAGATGTTCTGCTCTATAAAAAGGCAGAGAATATTGTAGAAGCCAGCCTGATAGCTCTGACTTTCTTGGTTTTATTATTACCCGCCAATATTTATCTGGAATTGCCCAATACATTGCTTACCAATTTTATTTGTGTAGCACTGCTCGTAGCGAGTTTGTTTGCTTTCAAAAAGGAGCTACCTGTGGTTATTTTTGGCAATATTTTGAGCTTTTTGGCTTTTCTTTTGGTATTGGTGGCTACCATAGAAACAGGCGGGATTTACTCGCCTGTTATTTCTTCTTTTTTGGTAGCAGGTATTATTGCCTTTTTGTATGCAGGCAATTTTTTAGGGGTATTATGGACAATTCTGATTGTATTTACCATTTTTACTTTTGCCTTTTTAGAATATGCCGATTACAAGTTCCCTTCTGCTGTCAAGGATAATAACCTATTCTTTCATACGGTCGTCTATTTAGTGCATCTGGGCTTTGTGATATACCTTATTCGCTTTTATGTAAGTATTCTCAAAAATATCAGCAAACGAAATTTTTTGAAAACTGAAAAAATGGAGAAATATAACCAAGTATTAGCCCAACAGCAAGAACTGATTGAAAAGAAAAATAATGAACTTTTGAAACTTTATGAAGATTACGACAGGCAAAATAAAGATTTGCTCTTGCAAAAAGAGCTTTTGCAAACCCAAAATGATGAACTCAATCGTGCTTATGCCGAATTGATTGATAGTGTTTATTATACCAAACGTATTCAAGAAGCACTTTTACCTTCGGTTGAAGTTATCAAGCCACATTTTCGCGATTTTATGATTCTTTACAAGCCCAAAGAAATTTTGAGTGGCGATTTTTATTGGTTTGCCGAAGTCAATCAATATCTCTTTTTAGCCGTTGCCGATTGTACAGGACACGGCATTCCCGGGGCGTTTATGACCGTTATCGGCAATGATTTGCTCAATAGAATTATCAAAGAAGATTATACTTTCGCTCCCGCTGAAATTTTGAAAAAATTAGACAAAGAATTGCATAAAACTTTGCAAAAAGAAAGTGGCTTCAAAGCAGATATTATCAGCGATGGAATGGATATAGCCTTGTGTAGAATTGATAAGGAGAGTAATGAAATAAACTTTGCAGGGGCTAAAAGACCGCTTTTTATTGCCAACGAAGAGGGAGTGCAAGAAATCAAAGGAAGTCGTTTTGGTATAGGGGGGAGCAGTATTATAGAAAAGCATTTTGAAGAGCATAGGCTTATTTACTCCGAAAATGACGTTTTCTATATGTCATCAGATGGCTTTACAGACCAATTCGGTGGGGAATATGATACCAAATTCCTTACGGTTCATTTCAAAGAAAAACTCAGACTCAATTATCATAAGCCCTTGGAATACCAAAGGCTCTATCTGAACGAACTACACGAAACTTGGCGTGGTTACATCAATGAACAGACAGATGATATTTTGGTAGTTGGTTTTAGAATTTAGTCGGGCAGGAGCAGTTCGTCCTCATCAGTCCAAAAAATGCGATGCAGGGTGTATTTTACAGACATAAATAAAATGGGGTATGCCATTAAAAATACCGCTCCAAAAGCTATCAAGATTTCTTTGAAATGGGCTGAGCCTACACGCCAATTGTAGATTTTTACAATGCCAATGATAATATCATCAAGGCTTATCATAAAACGAAACAGAGCAAAAAAGGCAATTAGGATAATAACACTGCACACTACTCCAACCAGCAAAGTACGTACAAATACTTGCCAAGCTACTTTTCCGTTGGTTATTTTGCTTAAAGCAAAAACCAAAGACGAAATTAGCACTACTCCAATCCATTTCATACTTACAACCCATTCGGTATTGAGCAGAAAATCAGGTGGAAATACTTTTTGGAAAACATAAAATAAAATCATCACCAAAGCAAAAGATAGCAGGCTGTAGAGCAAACCTTCCAAAAAAAGTATAGGGAAAGATAGCTCTTTGAAGTCTTTTTTGCCCTGCAAGATTTCAATTTCTTCTTCGGGAGTCATAGTTTTGGTAAATTTTAGGTGAATTCGGGTGTTCAATTTGCTTGCTTTCAAAAATAGAAAATCTTTTGAAAAAAAGAAATAATGAGTGCTTTTTTTGTGAAAAAAAAATATTTTTGCTCTCACAATCAAGCAATTATTTGCAATGAAAACAGCTATCAAAGCCTATTGGAAATACTTTTGGAATGCTAAAAACGAACATAGCCTTCATTCGCCTTTTGTGTATGAGCTTTATACCCAAGTAATTAAACATCAAGAATTTGATTTTTACGCTTACCGAGAAATTGAAAAACTGCGAGAATTGCTTTTAGATAATGATGAAAACATTGAAATACAAGATTTTGGAGCAGGCTCAAAGAGTGGTGTAAGTAAGAAAAAATCTATTCGCCATATCACTGCTACGGCTTCGCTTCCTGCACGTGTGGCTCAAATGCTTTTTAGGCTTACGAATTTTTTAGAGCCTCAGATTGTGTTGGATTTGGGAACTTCTTTGGGCATTACTACGGCATACCTTGCCAAAGCAATGCCTTTGGGGGGCAAAATTTATACTTTTGAAGGGGCGGAAAGTCTTGCTGATATAGCTCAAAAGCACTTCAAAATGCTTGATTTACAAAATATTGAGCTTGTAAAAGGCAATATTGATGAAACCTTGCCACGCTTGCTTTCTCAGATAGAAAAAGTTGATTTTGCTTTTATAGATGCCAATCATCGTTATGAGCCTACTATTCGCTATTTTGAGCAAATATCTGCCAAATGCCACGAAAATAGTGTATTAGCTTTTGATGATATTTATTGGTCGGAGGAAATGAAAAGGGCTTGGGAAAAAATTTATGCTGATACGCGTGTGGGCATCAGCATAGATTTGTTTAGGGTAGGACTAATTTTTTTTAGACAAAAACAAGAAAAACAGCATTTCGTTTTACGCTTTTAGCGAGTTTTCACTTTGATTTCTGTGCCGTTTTTCTTTTCTTTAATTTCGTATCTTACTTCGTTATGTTTGTGGTGTTTTCCCTTTTTAGCGTGTCCGGGAGGAACACCTTTGTTATGCACGTGTATCGTTGTGCAAGCTCCCAATGAAAACAAAAGACCAAACAAAGCTATTTTCTTGAACATAAACAAATAGGTTTAGGTTTGAAACGTTTAGAACGAATTTGCTGTTAAACGTTTTTAATTCGTTTTTAGTTTCCAATCAGAAAAAAATTTCTTTTACAGCAACTAAAATGGCATTTATTCGTTTTTTTAGAAAAAACGTAAAAACCTATGGAATATAGAAGACTTGGTAAATCAGGACTGCAAGTAAGCGTCCTTTCTTTTGGTTCTTGGCTTACTTTTGGTAAGCAAATTGCAGACAATACAGCCGAAGAGCTAATGAAAATAGCCTATGAGAACGGTGTCAATTTTTTTGATAATGCCGAAATCTATGCTCGTGGGCAATCTGAAATTGTGATGGGGCATATTTTGAAAAAAATGGGGTGGAGCAGAGATACTTTTGTGGTTTCTAGTAAAGTTTTTTTTGGAGCAGGCGGAAAGTTGCCTAATCAAACAGGATTGAGCCGAAAACACGTTTTTGAGGCTTGCCACGCCGCTCTCAAACGCTTGCAGGTAGAATATTTGGATTTATATTTTTGCCACAGACCTGATAAAAATACGCCTATTGAAGAAACCGTTTGGGCAATGAATGACCTTATTCGTCAGGGAAAAGTTTTGTATTGGGGGACTTCCGAGTGGTCGGCACAAGAAATTCAGGAGGCTTATGGCATTGCAAGGCAGTACAATCTTATTCCGCCTACAATGGAGCAACCTCAATACAATATGTTTCATCGCCACCGAGTAGAAGTAGAATATGCTCAACTTTACAAAAACATTGGTTTGGGTACTACGATTTGGTCGCCTTTAGCTTCAGGAATTCTTACAGGTAAGTATAATGATGGCTTTCCTGCGGATACTCGCTTGGGAATGGAAGGTATGGAATGGCTCAAAAATAGGGAATTAGTTGCCGAACGCATTGAAAAAGTAAAAAAACTTTCAGCACTTGCCAGCGAATTGGGGGTAGCTATGCCTACTTTGGCAATCGCTTGGGTAATAAAGCCTCATTTTGTGAGTACGGCAATTTTAGGAGCTTCCAAAGCAAGTCAGTTGCAAGAAAATTTGAAAGCGATTGAAGTGGCTCAAAATATTTTAAACGAAGAAGTTATGCAAAAAATTGAAGATATTTTACAAAATAAGCCCGAACAACCTGCTTTTTAACCAATTCAGAGGTAACATTATTTCAGTGTTACCTCAAATTTTTTCAACGATACACTCTTCAATTTCCTTTTTTGCACTGCTGAAATTGATACCTACAAGGTACAATTCTTTGCCTGCGTGGAGGTATTTTTTGAAATAATCTTTGTTTTGGATTTGTTCAAGGGCGATAGAGGCATTTTGGTCAAGTTTGAACTCAAAGAGATAAATTCTGTTTTCGTAGGTAAGTACGGCATCAATTCTGCCTTTGGAGGTTCTAATTTCGGCTTGTACGTGGAAACCTGCAAGTTTGAGGGCAAGAAATAGAACTGAATG
>CAZZLW010000041.1:0-46095 GCA_964654605.1 uncultured Cytophagales bacterium
ATTTTAGTCGTCCCTTCAAAAGTCCGTTTAGAAAAAATTAAAGAACAACAATAGAAATTTCCTTCTAAAAAAGTTAATTTTAAGATGTTTTTTCTGGCTTAGAGCGATCATGTCGCTCAAAGCGGCATCATCGCTTGCTACCTCTGTTCGCGTATATCACAAGTTTTTTGTCATTTTGCTTAATTTTCTTGCGAATTTTTTTTCGTTTTTTTACAAGTAAGATTTTGATTGTCAAACTATTAGATACTTTTTAATGGACGACTATTTTAATCTCCATCGCCACTGCTATATGTAATGGTTATGCCTAAAAGCGAACTCATATCGCTTTTGAAAAAGCGTGTGTGTTTTTGTAGTTCGGTAAAGAGTTTATCAAAAGCTGTAGGGCTACTAACAATTTGCTCAGAAATACGTGGGCTTTGCGGAATGGCATTGTAAGCACTCATCACTGCCGCCCATTGTGTTTCGGTGGCGGCGATAAGATTTGCTCCTCCTTCTACGCTTTGCAAATATTCTTTGAAGCCGATGCCGTCGCTACCGTTTTTATCTTTGCCATACCAAATGTTTTCGATAGCTTTCAGATGCTCGCCTATCATTTTGAGTGTTTTACCTGAATAATACGCTTCTACGCGTGTAGGTTCGCTTTGGGTTTGTCCAGGACGTTTGCCCAAAGGCAGACCTACTTTGTAATTTTTAATGCTTTCAAAACTTTTGATAAACTCGTTGTATAGTTGTGAGGTACTGCTACCTACGTCTGTACCATTGTTACGGATAAATTCTTCAAAATAACTGCCTTTCCAAGCAAGGGCAACTTCATCAATGCGTGTTTTGAGGTTATTTACAACACCTATCAAAAAATTTTTGCGATTAGCGGAGGCAAAATTGCTCAAAACATTGGCATTATTGCCGTTTAAGTCAAAAATCAGATATTCTATTGTCAAAAAACCACGAGCATCGCGATTAAAATCATTAAAATTAGCATTACCATTTGCAATGGCATTTTCAATTTTAGTTTCCGAAACAGGAAAAGTACCAATTTCTTCCACAAGAGCTTTGCGTAACCCTTGCTCGCCTGCGGGACCGAAGTTGTAAGCGTTAGCGTACTGCCAAGCGGTGTAAGCATTTTCCCAAGCGTTTTGCAGAGCTTGCAAGTTTTGCAGATTGGTATTTTGGACAAAATTTTCAGAAGCCGTTTTCAAGGTATTTACTTGATTTTGCAAATCCTCAAAAGTAGGTCTGATAAGGTTTTGAGCAAAGTTTTCAAGCATTTTGCTTCTATCAAAGCGGTCGGAGGGTTCAGAATTTTTTTTCTTGCATCCGATGGCAAGTGTTCCTAATAGTGCTATCCAAATAAATTTTTTCATTTTGCAAAAGTTTTGAATTTCAAGAAAAAATACCCTCTCTTTTTTGCTAAAAAGAGAGGGAAAAATGAGCTTAACGCCCCTGCAAAGCTACCCAGTTGTTTTTGAAACTTTCTATTTCGGCACTTGTAAAGCCGTAAATGTTTTGCAGTTTGCTAATGGCTTGTTGTAGCTTGGGAAGTTGGTTGATAGCATCAGTTACAAAGAGATAGCAAGTAGGTGTAGCATTGTGCGGAGCGTTGAAAAGCACTAAAATTTCATCTATTTGTGTGTCAGTAATTTTTTTATGGTTTTGAGGAATGGTTCTAAATCCGTGAATAAAGCCAATTGCCTCGCCGAGTGCGTGCAAAGCCGAGCCTTGTTGGGCTGGGGTTGGATTGGTTTGGCTCAAAGTAGCAATAACGCTGTGGCAGTAGTTGATAGCCGTAGCGGCAATAGCTTTTTCCCAAAGCAGTTTAATTTGGGCAATAGCTTCGTCGCGTTCTTGGTTGTAGGCAGAACCTGCCCGTACAGCGGCTTGTAGTTTGATAAACTGATTTTTGAGTTGAACATACAGGCTGTTGTTATCGTTTATATCGCTACGGCGTGCCGCATAATTTGCCGCAAATCTATCTCTTAGGTTAGCAGGTACATTGTTAGAGCCTGAATTAGAAAAATTGGGTTTTGCTCCATAAATAGCAAGCAATTTATCTACAAAAGCCTCATCAAAATTACCTGCTTCTATAAGGTCAAGGGCGTGTTTGTAGAGGCTTGCTCCGAATTGTCCTTTTTCAATCATTTGCTCAATTTCTAAGCCATTTTCATCAAAAAGGTAGCCACCCAGTACGCCACCTTGCCCCGAGGGTGTTCCGGGTGTGTAAGTTCCTTGTCCGCTGGCTTTGGCGAGTTCATCAAACCAACCGCCTGTGCCTTCCAATCGTCCTTTGTAATAACTTGTGATAATATTTGCCAAACTAGGATTTCCTGCAACAAAAAGATTATCCAAAGCCGTTTTGCTCACCGTAACCGAAGGGTTACGCCCTTTTTGGGCTTCTTGGGTAAGCGTAGCAAGCTGATTGAGAATGTTGGTTTGTACAGAGCTGTTTGCGTCAAAATTTACCCCGTCATAAGTGCTTGGAATTACCAAATCGGGGCGGGGGCTTTCTTTTTTCTTGCAAGAAGCCCAAACAAGCAGAGCAAAGGCGAAAAGATAGGTTATTCGTATCATAACTGAATTTTTTTAGGGTTTGAATTGAATTAGAATATTTGCCCCAAAGTAAAAACTTATTTAGACTAAATCCAAATAATTTTAATAAAAAAATGAAAAAAAACACTCAATTATTTGAAATTGAGTGTTTTGTTGCTTTGTGTTTGTGTAGAGCTTAATGCTTATTTTTTAGTGGGGGAATTGGAGATAGGGGCATAATCTCCTCTTTTATATATTTTCGCTTCCTTATCCTCTACAAATTCAAAAGTTGCTTTTTCTTCGTTGTAGCGAGGTTCGTACCACTCGCCTTCAAATTTGATGTAGGGTAAAGAATTTCTTTTTCCCCGCATAATCATTTTTACATCTCCTATATCTAAAAAAACTTCGCCACAATCTACATCAACATCTTCAAAACTAAAAGGCATAAAGTTTTTAGTGTCTTTTTTGATGAATTTCCACCTACCATTTTGCTTGACGGCAATGATGGGATTGTGTATGGTAAAAGTTTCCCCTTTTTTTACACCTAAAATTTTACTATGAAAAGTTTTTCCTGTTTGCTCGTATTCAAAGGGAATAAGCACCTCATTGCTGTTTATATCAATGACGCCCCATTTGCCATTCTTTTTCGCAGAAGTAGTGTGGTCGCAAGTGCTGTAAATCATTTCGTATTCAAAGGGAATAAGCACCTGATTATTTTCGTTGATAAGTCCCCATTTTCCATTTTTCTTTACGGCGATGTTGTTGCCTACTGCATAAGTTTCAGCATCTTCGTACTCGTAAGGAATGACTAACTTTTTTTCTTTCAAATCCAGAAAGCCTACTTTTTTATTTTGTACCACTTTTTCTGCCATTAGTTGGGCAGAAAGATTTTGATAACTCGCAAGAGCTATGCAAAATATTACCCAAAGCCTTTTCATAATGTATCCCATTTTATTTTGAAACAATATGCTTTTTGGCAATCAATTCATTTTTGATTTGCTTGAAATTTTTGCCATTTGCTAGCTCGCGGGCAACATAAGCCGTAACCACAGGGGCGGCAAATGAAGTTCCTTCGGCATTGGGCAAAACGTGCATAGGCGAAACTTGAAGCTGGTCATAGACGGCAGTGGCATACACTTTTACATTTTTTCCGTAGTTAGAAAAACTTGCCTTTTGTGTGCCTGTTTTGTCTAATCCGCCAACAACGATAGTATTGGGTAAATCTATAACCGCAGGGACGGAAAAAATGGCATCAATATCGCTATTTTCATTACCTGCCCCTATCACAAAAAAAATATCGGGATTTTCTTTGAAAACTTTGTAAAGGCTATCGTGAAAAAGCTTCATCCATTTTTTCATTTTTTCAAAGTTTTCTTCGCTATAAATGCCTAACTCTGTAAGGAATTTTTTAAAGAAATCGGTACGAGCCCCCCAACTAATATTCACAACTTTTACATTATGAGCCTTAAAATATGCCACAGAAGTACGAAATGCCTTATCAAGCAAAGCAACATCTGCTTCAGGACTACCCAAAAGCCTTTTTTTGATATTCTCTAACCATTCAGCTTCTTTGGGTCTATCCACATATTTCAAAAACCCAACGCCTACCAGCTCTACATCGGGATTATTGCGTAGTACAATGCCTGCTACGGCTGTTCCGTGAAAATAACGGGATAAGGTTTTCCCTGCCGAATCATAAATAGGAGTATATTCGTGCAAAGTAGGCTGTTCTTGATAATCAAAACCTATACCATAGACATCATCTACAAAGCCATTCTTGTCATCATCTTTGCCATTAGGAATTTCACGAGGGTTTATGAAAATATTTTCATCAGGAAAGGTGCGAACATCAAAAAACTCCCAAACACTCACGCGAATTTTGGGTTTGGCTTTGCTTTTTTGGGCATCGGCACTCACTAAAAACAGGCTCAATATAATACTGAAAAAGGCTTTTAGCATAACTTTGGAAATTTTACCAAAATTACTTGAAAAAGCCTAAAATGATATACGTCATTTGTGGTATTTTGCTAAATGCCTCTAAACAGCACAAAACCTTCCATATAATTGGGGATTACTACATTTTTCCAATGAAATTTTTCTTGAATAAGTGAGGCAAGGCTCTGCGAGGCTTCTTTTTCGCCGTGAGTGATAAAAGTAATTTTAGGGCTTTGCTTGAAATTTGAAATCCATTGCAAGAGTTCTTCTTGGTCGGCGTGGGCAGAAAGTCCTGCAATGTATTCAATATGAGCTTTTACGGGTACGTATGAGCCAAAAATTTTGATAAATTCTTTGCCTTCTAGCAAATCTCTACCTCTTGTCCCTTCTGATTGGTAGCCCACAAATAAAATAGTATCTTGGCTGTTGGGCAAGCGATTGTAGAGATGGTGCAAAATTCTGCCTCCTGTTGCCATTCCGCTTGCTGAAATAATAATAGCCCCTTTCCTGATTTCATTGAGCGAAATAGATTGCTCCTGACTTTGGTAATAATGAATATTGGGGTGTTTGAGAAAATTGGGTTCTTGCTGAAAGACTTCTTTGGCAAGCGAGTGGCAGTCGTCATATTTGTCGTAAAGTTCGGTTACGTCTATTGCCATTGGGCTATCTACAAAAATAGGAGCATTAGGAATTTCTTGTTTTTCAAGTAGTTGGGTAAGGTAATAAAGCACACTTTGGGTTCTGCCTACGCTAAAAGCGGGAATTATCAAACAGCCATTTTTAAGGGTTTGCCTGACTATCCTACCCAACTCTTTTTCAGGAAATACATCAATATTATCTCGGTTGCCATAGGTAGATTCAATAAGCAAAATATCTGCCTCTTGAATAGGCGTAGGTGGAGGCATCAGAGGGTCTTGGTATCTGCCCAAATCTCCTGAAAATACTATTTTTTTGTTTTCTTTTTCGCCTTTGAGCAGAACTTCAATGATAGAAGCTCCAAGAATATGTCCTGCGGTTTGGAAACGAATTTCTATGGTATCGCTGATTTTTATCCACTGCCTAAAAGGGTGGCTGATGAGTAGTGGAAATACTTTTTGAGCATCTTTTTCATCATAAAGCGGCTCGGGTGGGTTATGCTTGGAATAACCTTTTTTACTAGCGTAAAAGGCTTCTTCCTCTTGCAATTTGGCGGAGTCTAAAAGTAAAATTTTAACCAAATCAAGGGTAGGGTGGGTGCAATGAATAGACTTTTTGTAGCCTTGTTTTACCAAGCGAGGCAAATAGCCTGTATGGTCTATGTGAGCGTGTGTGAGCAAGATACAATCAATTTCAGCGGGATTGATAGGGAAATCAGACCAATTCAGTTCACGTAATTCTTTTTTCCCTTGAAACAAACCGCAGTCTATCAATATTTTGAATTCATCTACTTCCAGTAAAAATTTAGAACCTGTAACTTCTTGCGAAGCTCCCAAAAAACGAATGTTGATATTCATAAGCAAAAAAATTAAGCCAAAATTAAAATGATTTTCAAGATTTACAGGATTTGACTTATTAGCTTTGAGGAATTAGCGATAAAAATTTCAAATCAGCTTTGAAAATTAGGAAATTTGCTTGGAAAGAGCTTGGTTTTTTAGAAAAAAATTTCTTGGGCAAGGCGAAAAGTATTGCAATGAGCTTCTACAATATCGGCAATTCGTTCCGAATAACCGCCTCCCATACTGATAGCAAGTGGAATTTGATTACGCTTGCAAGTTTCCAAAACAAATCGGTCGCGGGCTTTACAACCTTCCAAGCTCAAACCCAATCTGCCGAGCTTGTCGGTATGTAGTACATCTACCCCCGAAATGTAAAAAATAAATTCAGGCTGATGTTTTTCTAATAGCCTTGGCAATGTATTTTGTAAAATTTTCAGATAGGGTTCATCTGTAATGCCATCGGGCAGGGGTATATCCAAGTCGGATTTTTCTTTTTGCAGAGGATAATTTTTCTCGCCGTGCATACTAAATGTAAAAACTTGCCAATTGCTTCTAAAAATTTCGGCAGTGCCATTGCCCTGATGAACATCTAAATCTACTACTAAAACACGCTTTGCCAAATTGTTTTCTAACAGATAGTTGCTTGCTATTGCCACATCATTGAGCAAGCAAAAGCCTTCGCCTCTATCTGTAAAAGCGTGATGTGTGCCACCTGCTACATTCATTGCTATGCCGTATTGTTGAGCATACAAGGCACAATCTATGGTGCCTTGGGCAATAATGATTTCTCTTTCTACCAAACTTTGGGAAAGTGGAAAGCCTGTTTTGCGGATTTCGGATGGAGAAAGTGCAAGATTTTTTAGTTTTTCCCAATAACTTGCTAAATGTGTGTTGGTGATGTATTTTTCCTCAATAGGACGAGGCGAAAAAAAGTTTTCGGTGCTTGCTGAGCCTTCATAGAGCAATTGTTCGGGAATAAGGTCGTATTTGAGCATTGGGAAGCGGTGTCCTTCGGGAAGTGGGTGGCGATAGAGAGAATTCCAAGCTATTTTGAGCATTTCGGCAGTGATATTTAATGAAAAATCTGGCTTTAAGACGTTTGAAAGAACTTATTTCCACGCTTCTACTATCATTTTTTCAACTTCTTTGCTTTGGCTTGAAAAATTAACTCCTACCAAGAAAATTTGTTTTGCATTACTATCCAGATGTTGGTAATATTTTTTTTGATGAATTTGCTCTATCGCTTTTTCGGCACTTTCATCAAGTTTGAACTCAAAAATATAGATTCGGTTTTGGTAAGAAAGTATCGCATCTAATCTACCTTTGGAAGTACGAACTTCTGCTTTGACGAAGTAGCCTGCAAGTTTGAGAGCTAAAAATACAATAGAATGATAGTAGGCTTCTTTTTTGGCAAGGAAAATTTCGGCAGGAATATCAGCAAAAAGTTGGTTGAGTGTTTGCTCAAAAAGCTCAAAGTCGTGGTTATGAATAGCACGAGCTAATTTCTTAGCATTTACATCACTACGAGGATTTTCTGAAAATGCAGTAATCAAGTATTGTAGCATAGATTGCTCTACCTCTTTGTTGGGATAATTAAGTAAAAAGTTGCCAAAATCATCTTTTTCGGCAATAGTAAGATAGCCCGTTTGGAAAAGTAAAGTTTCTGTATTGAGGTTATCAATATCAAAAGTATTGATACCCGCCAAAGAAATAGAAGTTTGGGATAGATTGAAATAAAGTCTTTCTTTAAGTTTTTGGATAAGAAACTTGGGCGTACCTGATTCAAACCAAAAATTGTAAAATTCTTTTTGAGTAAGGAAGCGTAAAATAGAAAAAGGGTTATAGACTCTTTCACGGGCATTCCAAGAATAGCCGTTGTACCATTCCTTGATTTCACTAAGAAGCTGGTCTGTGGATTTGTTTTGATACTCGGCGGCTTTTTGGATATGTTTTTCAAAATAAAATTCTAACTCTTTTTGCGTATAACCAAGCAAATTGTGAAAATCGCTGTAAAAAGTTAGGTCAGTGAGATTATTGAGGTCGGAAAAAAGAGAAACTTTGGTAAAACGCGTAATACCCGTTAGCAAAAAAAAGCGAATATATTGCGAGTTTCCTTTGATGATGCCATACAAAGCCCTCAATACCTCTCGGTGTATGTAGGCTTGCTCATTTTGGTAAGTTTCAAGTACATCAGTAATAGGCTTGTCGTATTCATCAATAAGAATAACTACTGCCTGATTAGCTTGCTTATGGAGTTTCTGGATAAGCTCTGCGAATTTGCTGCCAAGGGTAGTTTCTACCAAACTGACCCGATAATTTTGGGCAATATCATCAAGTTTATCGCTGATTGCTTTTTCTAAGCCTTTTCCTCTGAAATCCAAGCTACTAAAATCCAAATGAACAACAGGAAAAGACTGCCATTCAATTTTATCATAAATAAAAAGCCCTTCAAAAAGGTGTTTTTTGCCTAAAAAAATTTCTTTAAGCGTGCTAATAAGTAAAGATTTTCCAAAGCGGCGAGGTCTTGAAATAAAGAAAAACGAACCTCCTGAACTGATGAGCTGAAAAATAAATTCAGTTTTATCTACATACACACAGCCACGCTTCCGTATTTTCTCAAAATCTTGCTCACCTACGGGCAAAAGAGGAAGGTTTGTAGGCATCATTTTTAGGTAATTTAGATATTTTCATTCCAAACGCAAACAACTTTGTTTTTCAAACTATCCCAATGATACGCTCACGCCCTCTAATCGCTCTAAACTTTCCAAAAGTTCGTTTTCTATGCTTATAGCATATTTTTGGGAAAAAGTTTGCACTTGCACATTTTCTTTACTATCCCATAGTATCATTTTGAGGGGTATTTTGCCTTTGTTTTCTTGCAAAAGTGTTTCCAGCTCAGCGGCTAAACGCTCCGAAAGGTGTTGTAAATCTACTTGTAAAATAAGACTTTTGATAAGTTTTTCGCGGGCATCTGTCAGAAAGTCAATAGTCTGAACTCTAAACTCAAATTCCTCGCCATTGTAGCGTTTTTGGATTTTACCTTTGATAAATAAAAGAGCATCTTGCTTGACAAAAGGCGAAAATTTGGCATAATCCGAACCGAAAAGGCTTATTTGCAAACTGCCATCGTAATCTTCTATTTTGAAAGTGGTGAAATAATTACCATTTTTGGCTTGTTTGGTCTGCACTTCCGTAACAATACCTGCAATAGCAATTTCTTTATCCTTGTAAAAAGGTTCGGGATTTTCTTCGCTTTTAGGTCTGAAAATATCTTTCAGGCGGCAAGAAGTGAATTTCTCAAGCTCAATTCTATGAGCATTGAGCGGATGCCCCGATATGTAAAAACCTACAACTTCTTTTTCCTTGTTCAGGCGTTCCAGATTGCTCCAAGTATTATAGTTTTTAGGTACTTTGGGCGGAGGAATGAGTTGAGCCGTGCCACCCCCAAAAAGCGATTGCTGAGCATTGCTTTTTTCTGCTTGAATGGCATTGCCATAACGGATTAGCTTTTCAATAAAAGTGGCTTCTTCATCTTTTTCTTTGGCAAAATAAGCCTCACGAGGAATTTCTTTGAAACAATCGAAACAGCCCGATTGAGCCAAACTCTCCAAAGCACGTTTATTGACCGACTGCAAATTTACTCTTTCTACAAAATCAAAAATAGATTTGAACTCACCATTTTTCTGTCTTTCTTCAATGATATTAGCAACGGCAACTTCGCCAGCTCCTTTGATAGCCGCTAGTCCGAAGCGAATTTGTCCCTTTTTATTTACACTGAACTTATCGGCACTTTCGTTGATGTCGGGTCCCAGCACCTCTACACCTTGCTTTTTACACTCTTCCAAAAAGAAAGTAATTTTTTCAATGTTGCCCATAGAGTGTGTAAGCACCGAAGCCATATATTCAGCGGGGTAGTGTGCTTTCAGATAGGCAGTTTGAAAGGCAATAAGTGAATAAGCGGCAGAGTGAGAGCGATTGAAGCCATATTCGGCAAAACGCTCCATTATGTCAAAAATCTCATTGGCTTTCTTTTCATCAATATTATTGAGTTCTTTTGCTCCTTTTACAAATTTATCGCGTTCTTTTGCCATTTTCTCTTTATCTTTCTTACCCATAGCCCTACGCAATAAATCTGCTCCGCCAAGCGTATAGCCTGCAACAATCTGAGCCGTTTGCATAATTTGCTCCTGATACACCATAATACCGTAGGTGTGCTTCAAGATAGGCTCTAAAAGGGGGTGAGGATATTCTACGAGTTCTTTGCCGTATTTACGATTGATATACACGGGAATAAAATCCATAGGACCAGGGCGGTATAAGGCGTTCATAGCAATCAAATCCTCAATATTGGTAGGTTTGAGCTTACGAAGCCAAGTTTGCATACCCTCGGACTCAAACTGGAACGTGCCGATTGTATCGCCTTTTTGGTAAAGTTCAAAGGTTTTTTTATCGTCAAGGGGGATTTTATCAATATCAATTTTTATACCGTGATTTTTATGTATTAAATCAATGGCATCGCGTAGGATAGTGAGGGTTTTTAGCCCCAAAAAGTCCATTTTGAGCATACCCGCCTCTTCAATTACTTTGCCATCAAATTGTGTAATCAGTAGAGGGGTTTCGGGGTCGGTACAAACAGGGATATAGTTGGTAATATCATCAGGGGCAATGATAATTCCTGCGGCGTGTACGCCTCGGTTGCGTACAGAGCCTTCTAGCACCAGAGCTTCTTTCAGAACGCGACTGCGAAGGCTATCTTCCTGCAAAATTGCCTTAATTTCAGGTTTTTCGTACTCATCTTTGAGTTTCGTGCCCGGTTTATCGGAAATAAGTTTGGCAAGTTCATTGGTTTCGTTGAGTGGCAGTTCCAGCACTCTGCCCACATCTTTGATAGCCATTTTTGCCGCCATTGTGCCATAGGTAATGATAGAAGCCACTTGGTTTCTACCATATTTTTCCACAACATAGTCAATAACTTTTTGCCTACCTTCGTCATCAAAATCGGTATCAATATCGGGCATAGAAACGCGTTCGGGGTTCAGGAAACGCTCAAAAAGCAAATTGTACTGAATGGGGTCTATGTTGGTAATGCCAATGCAGTAGGCTACTGCCGAACCCGCCGCCGAGCCACGTCCCGTACCTACCCAAACCCCTAGCTCGCGGGCGGCATTGATGAAATCTTGTACAATTAGAAAGTAACCCTCAAAGCCCATTTTTTGCATTACTTCCAGTTCGTAATGGAGACGTTGCTCAATTTCTGCTGAAAGCGAGCCGTATTTGCGTCTTGCCCCTTCAAAAGTAAGGTAGCGGAGATATTCAAACTGCGATTGAAAGCCCTGTGGAAGTGGGTAATTGGGCATTAGAATATCCCGTTTGAGTTTGAGATTTTCTACTTTATCGTAAATTTCATTTGTAAAATCCAGAGCCGTAGGAACATCAGCAAAGAGCGTGTTCATTTCGGCTTGAGTTTTGAAATAAAATTCGTTGTTGGGAAAAGCAAAACGCCCCTTGCTACTTTCTTCATCTGTGGCTTTGGGGTCCGAAACTTTGGCACCCGTATTGATGCAGAGCAAAATATCGTGGGCGGCGGCATCTTTTTCATCTACATAGTGTGAGTCGTTGGTGGCAATTACTTTTAAGTTGTATTTTTTGGCAAAACGCAAAAGTACCTGATTTACATCTTCTTGGCTCATACCATTGCCATTTACGTTTTCAATGTGGTGGCGTTGGAGTTCAATGTAATAATCTTCACCGAATACATCAATCCACCATTGAAGCAGTTCTTCGGCTTTCTGCTCACCCTCGTACATTATTGCCTGCGGGATTTCGGCACCCAAACAGCAAGAAGTAGCAATCAGCCCTTGATGGTATTTCAAAATTAGTTCTTTATCAATGCGAGGATATTTGGCATAATAGCCTTCAATAAAGCCCAAAGAGCAAAGTTTGGAAAGATTTTTATAACCTTCGGCATTTTTGGCAAGTAGCAACTGGTGATAGCGTTTATCTTTTTCGCCTTTCTTGAAATTTTTTTGAAAGCGGTCTTTGACAAGGTAAAACTCACAACCTACGATAGGTTTTAGTCCTTGGGCATTGGCTTCTGCTACAAACTTAAAAGCCCCGAACATATTGCCGTGGTCGGTAAGGGCAAGGGCTTTCATACCATCATTTTTGGCTTTTTTCATCATTTCTTTAATACTTGCCGCTCCATCAAGTAGCGAAAATTGCGTATGGCAGTGCAAATGCACAAAAGGGATAATTTGGGACATAGAAAAGAATGATTTTGAAGGTGCTAATTTCGTGAAAAATAGTTTTTGAGCAAAACGGATTTAGCAATTTTGCAAAAACTTGTAAATAGCTCCTTCTTTGAGCGAATAATGAGAAACGCGAATTTGTGAGATATGATATTTGCTAAGTACAAAGTCCAGAAGGCAAGAAGCAACGACAATCATATCGGCACGCATTGGGGTCATTCCGGGTATAGCGAGCCTTTCGGCGTGGTTTTTTTCTAAAAATTCTTGAAAAATAACTTCAAATTCGGCTCGTGTGAAGGCACTTTCTTTGGCATTGTAGTCTAATTTTTGATGCTTTTTGATGTGATTGATGTCATCAATAGTATCAAAAGTTCCCGAGCAACCAATAAGCACTTCAATAGGGTAAATTTTTAGTATTTCGGAAAGAGGGGAGAGGGTTTGTTCTAAAAAATCATTGAGAGCTTGTCGTTCGGAAGGGGTAATTTTTTCATTTTGCATAAATCTATCTAAAAGCCTTTGAGCTCCGATTTCAAAACTTTGTTTCCATAGCATTTTTTCGGCATTGCATACAATAAATTCCACACTACCCCCGCCAATATCCATAATGAGGGCATTGCCTTTTCCAATTTTGAGAGCGGCTTTAACGCCATAATAAATCAGCTCCGCTTCTTCATCACCCGAAATAACCTGTACCTGCAAGCCTGTTTGCTCACGTACAATTTCAATCATTTCTTTTTGGTTAGAAGCATTCCGAAAAGCACTTGTTGCAATAGTCAGGGCGTTTTCGGGGGCTATTCCATAATACTGCAATACCTCGCAAAACTGATGAAGGGCTTTGAGCAGACGTTCTTGGGCGGCTTCGGTAATAAAGCCATAACTGATACCGCCTTCACCTATTTTGGTAGCTATTTTTTCTTTGTGTAAAATGCGAAAAGGGGTAAAAATTTGCTGTTGGGCGGGCAGTTCTACCACAAGCAAATGAGCTGTATTGGTGCCAATATCAATAGCGGCAATATTTTTGGCAGTATCCGAATAATCTTTTACTTTTGGGCGATATGAGTGCAGAGTGTTCATAAAAACGACTGCAAAATTAGTTTTTTTGAGCGAAACTCAATCAAAATCAATGTGATTTTTTTGTTAAGAAATTGAGCAAATTGCTTGCCAAATGTTACTGAAAGTTATTTTTTTAGTTTTGGGCTTGCTATTTTTTACTTTTTCATTGGCAGTTTGGCAGGTTTCTTATGAAAGTGTCCTAACTTGGGTAGCCCATAGTTACCCTTTCGATGAAGCTCAATGGAAAAAACTTACTTCTCAAATCCTAAATCCTCAAAACTTTCGGTATGTTCAAATTTTTAGCACTTTTGGTGGTTTGCTTTTGGCTTTGATAAGTTTTTGGATACAAAGGAAAGTCCTGCAACTACAAAGTTTCCTTGAAAGGCTCAAGCAAGATTTTTTGCTAAAAGTATCATCATTTTGCTATTCGCTCCAAAAAATGAACAAAATTCAGAAAATAACAATTGTTATTTTCTTGCTTGTAAGTATTCTGTATAACAGCTTTTTGCTAAATTTCAAGATAATCCACATTGATGAGGCTTTTAGCTATGTTCATTTTGCAAGCAAAGGTTTCTGGGTTTCAGCACTTTATTACCCTAATCCTAATAATCATATTTTGCTTAATCTTTGGGTAAGCCTTTGGGAAGACTTTTTTGGAAACAAATTGTGGGCAATTCGCTTGCCTTCAATGCTTTGCTTACTTTTTTTGCAGATTTTGCTATTTCGTTTTTTTCTGAAAAGAAATTCATTTCAGGTGGCTCTGGCTTTGGTACTTATTTTTACCTTGCTTTCACCGATACAGGCATATAGCGTAAGTGGGAGAGGATATCTGTTGCTTACACTTTGGGTTTGGCTTAGCGGGAATGCTCTTTTGCAAATTCTTGAAAAAGTACCCCAAAACAAAAGGGCTGTTTGGGAAAAAATCAGTTTTTTTTTAGCGAGTATTGCAGGTTTTTATACGATACCGCTTTTTCTATATTATTTTGCGGGCTTTTTGCTTTCGTTTGCGGGGATTGTTTTACTTCAATTCAAAAGCTATAAAAATCTCATATTCAAAAATTTAATGCTTCCCGTTTCAAGTATTTTCGTGGCGGTATTTTTCTTGTATTTGCCTATTTTGTTGCTCAATGGTTCTGAAAATCTTTTGGCTACTTCTTGGCAAAATGAGGCAGGTAAGCAGTTTCGTGAATCTTTTTGGAGTTATTGGCAAGATTTTGGAGATTTTTGGCTGGGGATAGAAGGGGCTTATGCTGTTTTTTTACTATTGCTACTACTTGGTTTTGCAGTTTTTCTAAAAAGTTCGTCCCAAACTTCACTTCAAACAAAATTTTGGTTACTCTTAATGATTTCTGCTCTGATTTTGATGATTTTACAACAAAAACTCTTACCCCAGCGAACTTGGATAGCTATGGCAATTCCTCTTGTATTTGTTCTTGAAAATTTTTTGATACGTATTCCCAAATTTTATCAAAACCTATCTTTGGCTTTTACCATTTCCGCTCTGATTTCTCTGCAAGTTTATCAAGTGCGTACCTATCCTCAAATTCATTCGGCTTATGTAGATTGTTTTCAAAAAATAAGAACTTTAAGACTTAAAGCAAACGAAAAAATATTCAGCAATGATTTGATTTATCAGAATTTGATAGCTTTTTACAATTTGCAAGAAAAGTGGGGCGTGCAGGTAGATTATAGCAATAAAAATAAAAATTACGATTGGGTGATTTTGGATAAATCGCTTGATGTTCCTCTGAACCTAGCAAATTATCAAAAGGTGCAAGAAACAGCTTGGGTGGAAATTTGGAAATATCAAAAGTGAGAGACCCCCTCTCTAGTAATTACAATTATATCATTCTGTTCTATTTGGGTGATAATTTGAGAAAATAACTCCTTAAACACTTGTTTTAATTCTTTTGTGCTGATATTTCCAGTTTTTACGAGTATTAGTTTATGTGGCTCTTTTTTCAATGCGAAACTATCCCAAAAGTCCAAGTCTTTTGAAATTACAACTAACTTATTTTCAATAGATATTTTAATGATTTCATTATCTTTGGTATTGTTTCCTTCTGGTAAATCAGTTGTATGAATAGCCTCATAGTTATTTTCTATAAAGGCTTTACAAAGAGAAGGCGGCAGCTGAGCATCAACTAAAAATCTAAGCGACATTCAAATTTGATGATTTTAATTTTATTACTTCAACAGCGTACTGCAGACAAGCTAAAACATCTTCACGAGTAAGGTCTGGAAACTCTGCCAACAGGTCTTCCATAGTATCTCCACCAGCCAAATATTCTAAAATACTGGACACCAAATAGCGAGTATTGCGAATAGTTGGCTTGCCGTGGCAAACCTCACTGTTTAATGTGATACGATTGAGTAAATTTGCCATTTTGATAAGATTTACAAGATTTCTTAAATTCTTATTTGACGCTATTTTTTTTACAAAAATAAAAGTTTTTGTGAATTAAATCAACAAGTTAGTGTAAATCGTATTTCATATGCATTCTAAAAAATTCACCACTTTTTGGCTTAGTTGATTTTTTTCAAATTCTTTTTCAGCAAGTTTTCGGGCATTGGCTTGGGCGGTTTGCAAAAGATTTTTATTTTGTAAAAAAGGCTGAATTTTCTTCCTAAATTCATCGGGCGAGCCTGCATAAAAACCACATTCGTGTTTTTCTACTAAATCTTTTATCCAGCCTTTGGTGTTGGTAATGCACAATTTTCCTGCCGCAATGCCATCAAAAAATTTATTCGGACTGCATGTTTCTAATGATGGATATTCGGCAAAACTTACATAAAAGGCATCTACACAGGCGAGCATTTCGTTGAGTTCGTGTTTGGGTTTCCCTGCAAAAAAATACACATTTTGAGGAGCTATTTTCTGCAATCTCTTTTTTTCGGAGCCTTCGCCAATAACCCAAAATTCTATTTCGGGGTGTTTTTCAGCAACTTGTAGAAGCCTTTCCAAAGCATTGGCTTTGCCCATACTGCCAAAATAAGCTATTCGGAAGGGTTCGTTTTCCTTTTTCTTATTTTGAGGGAAAAATACTTCACAATCCGACATATTCGGTACGCATAAGATGGGTTTTTTGGGCACTATTTTGCGTACATATTCCTGCATCGGTGGCGAAAGCACTATAATCTTTTCAGCATTTTCATAAATCTTTTTTTCAAGCCAAAAGAGAAATCTCTGAAAAAGTTTGCCTTTTACATAGCCCATTTCTATGGGTACAAGAGGCCACAAATCTCTAACTTCAAAAATATAAGGAATTTTCTTGATTTTTTTCAGAAAAAGTGCTATAATGCCCACTGAAAGAGGGGTAGAAGTAGCATAAATTGCAAAAATATTTTGGATATTCAAACTTTTTTTCATAGCTTTCAGCATAAATTTTGCAAAAGCTACTACTCTTCGCCAAGCACTCATTTCTTGCTTGTACGGAACATTTAGATAGTGTATGTTTATTTGTTCAAAGTTTTTTGTATCGTTTTTACTACCTATTGTGATAATTGCAATTTCAAAGCCTTTTTTTTGCATTGCTTCGGCTATGTACCAAGACCTATGCGAACCGTTTTCAGTAGGTAACTTGAAATATTGGTGTAGGTAAATTATTTTCATAGTTTCGTAAAGCTAAATAGATGTTACAACAAAAATTTTAATAACGTGAGTTACAAGACTAAAAATTTGATTATCAAGTTTTTATTTTTAACAACTTAAATCCTCCCTTATTTAACTCCCTGAAAACGAGGTGAGATAAATAAGCATAAAACTTTGATTTTCAGGTGTATAGCTCCCATCTCCTTTGGAGAGGGGCTGGGGGTGAGGTCAAAAAACACAATATTGCAAAAATAATCAAATTTCTTAATAAATTGTATTTCAAATACTTAACCTTGTAACTCACGTTTAATATGTTTTATTGAGAAAGCACAAAATTTGTAGATTTGAAAAATATTTTTTCTGTTGGCTTAAATGTAAGTAATTTTTGAAGTAATGCCCAAATCTAATTTTATTATTGACTTTTTTAGACCTAAAACTATTTTTTCTCTTGAAGAAAAAATCTTTTATGTTATTTTTTGGATGGCGGTTTTGAGCCTTGTAGCGGCGATTCCTATTAATTTTTCAGTTGGCTTAACTCTAATAGGTTGGTTTTGTGTAGTGAGTATCTTCGGATATGTAGGCATTTATTATCTTGCTTTTCGCAAAAATAAGTTTTACCAAGCCAATGTTTTATTTTTTGTATTTACTGCACTTTTGCTTGCCTACTTTTATTTTGGAGGTGGAGGGGTGCAAAGCCGTGTTCCCTTGTACTTTGTAATTTTAGGGGTTATTGCACCATTATTGTTGCCTGTCAAGTGGCATTGGAAGGCAATCGGTTTGGTTTGCTTGGCTATTTTAGCTCTCACCATTACAGAATACTTTTTCCCCGAACTTGTAGTGCCTTATCCCGGAGAAAGGCTATACATTTTTGTGGATATGACTGCTACGCATATCATTCTCACTTTTACAGCTTTTATGATTGTTTGGATTGTGAAGAAAAGTTATGATGAGAACAGCAAAAGTTTGGCTATCAAAGAGAAGCTAATTATACAGAGAAACATAATTCTCGGTGAGTATTCTAAAGAATTAGAACAAAAAAATAAAGAGCTGGCTATGTTGAATGAATCCAAGGATAGGCTTTTTTCTATTATTGCCCACGATTTGCGTAGTCCATTAAGCTCATCGGAATCTTTGGTAGAACTGGCTTATCAAGGGGACTACCCCTTGGAAAGTCTGAAAGAACTTTTGCCCGATATGTATCAGAATTTGAATTATACGCTCAATTTGGTAGATAATTTGCTCTATTGGGCAAAAAGCCAATTAGATAATGCTGAACCTACAATGAAAGATGTAGAATTGAATAAATTTCTGATAAGTATTTTTGATAACTTGCAACTCATTGGGCGGTACAAACAGATAAAACTGATTTTAAATATTGAAAAAACAGAAGGCATCATAAAAAGATGTGATGAGCAGATGCTTGCTATTATGTTGCGTAATATCTTTTCCAATGCAGTAAAGTTTTCTTCCCAAGTCAGTAAAATTGTTGTAAGTACCGATTTGGATAATAAGTTTCTTAAAATCAGTGTTTTAGATGAAGGGAAGGGCATATCTGCTGAAAATCTGAAAAAAATCCGTGCAGGTGTGCTTTTTTCCAGCAAAGGTACAATGAACGAGAAAGGCACAGGCTTGGGCTTGAATTTGGTACAAAGTCTAATTAGAAAATGTGGGGGTTTTATGGATATTCAAAGTAAGGAAAATCAAGGAACTACGGTAGTACTGCATTTTCCTATTAGTATGGTAGTGAGCCAAAGTAGAACTTCTATGGAAAATTATTCATAGCAGTAGAAATTTTGTGTAAGTTTTTGTATTTTTCCGAGCTTTCCTATTATTTTTGCAAAAATTTGCACAGCTAAAACTACAATGAATCTGCAAGATTTCAAGAATATCTATTTTTTGGGGATAGGTGGAATAGGAATGAGTGCACTGGCAAGGTGGTTCAAGGCGAATCAGTTTTGCGTTTCAGGTTACGATAAAACCCCTTCTCAAATTACGCAAGAGCTTATCAGCGAAAATATATCGGTTGTATTTGAAGAAGATACCCGTCTTATTCCAAATAATTTTACAACTGAAAACACTTTAGTAGTTTTTACGCCTGCCATACCGCAAGAAAGCCCCCTTTTGCAGTTTTTTAGAGAAAAAGATTACAAAATTCTCAAACGTGCAGAGGCTTTGGGACTTATTACCCAAGATAATTTCACGATTGCTATTGCAGGCACTCACGGCAAAACGACTACTACCTCAATGGTAGCTCATTTACTTAGTTTTGCTCAAAAACCTGTTACGGCTTTTGTGGGGGGCATTACGCAAAATTATGCTACCAATTTACTTTTAAGCAACGAACCCAATGCTTATGTAGTTGTAGAAGCCGATGAATACGATAGGTCTTTTCTGACCTTAAATCCTAATATTGCTATCATTACGGCTACCGATGCCGACCATTTGGATATTTACCAAAATCCTTCGGCAGTGCAAGAGGCTTTTGAAATGTTTGTCAGAAAAATCAAGACGAATGGTGTTTTGTTCTATAAAAATGGCTTGCCTCTGAAAATTGAAAACCAAGTTCATTCTGCTACTTTTGGCTTGCAAAAAGGTGAGTATCAGGCAAAAAATATCCGCATACAAGAAGGAAATTTTGTTTTTGATGTGCTTACTCCGCAAAGTATTTTAGAAAATGTACATTTACAGGTGCCCGGCTATCATAATATTTTGAATGTGCTTGCCGCTATTGCAGTAGCTCAAAATCTGCAAATACCTGATGAAACAATTGTCAAAGCTGTTGCCGAATTTAAGGGTGTAAAAAGGCGTTTTGAATACATTTTGAAAACCGACAAAATTATTCAAATAGATGATTATGCTCATCACCCCGAAGAAATTCGTGCTTTCCTGACAGCGGTGCGTATGCTTTACCCCGAAAAACATCTAACAGCTATTTTTCAGCCACATTTGTACACACGTACCCGCGATTTTGCCACTGAATTTTCGCAGGCTCTTTCGCTTGCCGATAGGCTCATTCTTTTGGATATTTATCCTGCACGCGAAAAACCCATTGAAGGCGTTCATTCTAAAATGCTTTTAGAAAAAGCTCAAACAACTGAAAAATTACTTTGTACCAAAGAAAATTTGCCTATTATTTTGCAAATGATTGATTGCGAAATAGTTGTAACTATTGGGGCAGGCGATATTGATAGGCTCGTACAGCCTATCCGTCAGGTTTTGGAAAAAAAATAAACTTTCTTTGCAGTCTTACAAATCTTTTTGTAAGTTTGAAAAGAAAAAGCATAAAACAATGGATGGTATATTTGAACTTTTGCCCTACATTATTGCAATTATTATCTTTTTGGTACGTGTTTTTGGGGGTAATAAAGAAACCGAGCCTGCTCCTGCTCAAGAACAAGAAACTTTGCCCAAAAAAACTCAGACTGCACAAAACAAAAGTACCAAAACTACCCTTGATGACTTGCTCAAACAAGTAAAAAAGCAAATTCAAGAGGCTGAAAAAGAAGCACAAAAGCTCTCCGAAAAGCCTAAACAACAAAAGCAACCCCGAAAAAAGAAAGTTTTGGACGTGGTAAATCCTGAAAGGGGGCTAACTGATGAACAAAGAAAAGGCGACCAACATTTTTCGCCTTATCAAGTCCAACAAAAAATACAATCCCCTTTTGCCAAAGTGCTCAAAAACAAAGATACTTTCAAACAAGCAATTATTGTTAGCGAAATCCTGAACCGAAAATACTTTTAGCAAGCTATGAAAAAAATTCTATCGTATATTTTACCTTTGGGCATAGGCATTGCCCTTTTTTATTTTCTGATAGTACCCAATTTAGATTGGAATGAACTAAAAAAATCCTTTACCGAAGCCAACCCGCTTTGGCTTTTGCTTTCGACAGTGTTTGCTCTCATTAGCCATTGGGCAAGAGGAGTGCGTTCTTGTATGTTGCTTGCTCCTTTGGGCTACAAAGTGAGGGCATTTCCTTCGTTTTTGGCGGTTATGGTGGGCTATCTGACTAATTTAGCCTTGCCACGAGCAGGCGAAGTGGCTCGCTGTGGTGCTTTACAAAAAATGGAAGGAGTGCCTGCTCAAATTACTTTTGGTACGGTGGTTACTGAAAGAATAATAGATGTTTTCATATTGCTGGGTCTGGTGCTTTCGGTGCTGGCTTTGGAATTTGGGCGTATTAGTCAGATTTTTTCGGAATCTTGGGAAGGGCTTTTTAGAAAAGTATCAGTAGAAAAATTATATTGGATTGCCTTTGCAGGTGGCTTACTGCTGGTTTTAGGGGCAATAGCGATATATGTTTTGAGAAAAAAAATCCGTATTTTCCTGCAAAGTCGTTTAGGAAGTTTTTTGAAAGGTGTTTGGCAAGGAATTATGAGTTTCAGAGGAGTGCAAAATAAACCCTTGTTCATTTTTTATACCCTACTGATTTGGGTAATGTATTATTTGATGTCTTATGTACTTTTTTTCATCAGACCTGAAACAACTTCACTCAACCCTTTACAGGCTCTTGCTATTTTGGTAATGGGTGGGATTGGTATGGCTTTACCTGTACAAGGAGGTATAGGGGCTTACAATTTGCTTGTAGGCAAAACCTTGGAAAGTTACCAAATTGCCCCCAACCCCCAGCAAAATATCACTCTGAGCAGTACCATAGGAACTTTTATGCATATTGTTCAGACGCTTGTAGTGCTTGTATTTGGAGGTTTGGCTTTTATACTCGTTTGGTTTGTAAGCAAGAAAAGTACGGAGTACCAAGTACAGGGTAATGAGTAACGAGTACAGAGTATTGAGTATTCAGTATTGAGATGTAGTATCAACTACCAATAACTATGAATTTTGAAACTTCCATAGAATACGTAAAAGGCATTGGACCCCAGCGAGCCGATATTCTTAAAAAGGAACTTAAAATATTCACCATTGCCGACCTTATACAGCATTATCCTTTTCGCCACGAAGACCGCTCCCAATTCCATAAAATTTCTGAACTACACGCCGATATGCCTTATATTCAGGTAAAAGGCAAAATAAAATTCACCGAAACCGTAGGCGAGGGTAGCAAACAGCGTTTTATTGCTTATTTGCGAGATGAAACAGGCGATTTGGAACTAATTTGGTTCAAAGGTATTGGGGGCATCAAAAAATTCATTCAAATCAATCAGGAATATATTGCCTTTGGCAAACCCAATGAATTTAATGGTAAAATTACTTTGCCACACCCTGAAATTCAAATCTATAATCCCCAAGAAATCAAAGAGCAAGGCACACTCTTTCCTGTGTATCATACTACGGAAAAAATGAAACAAAAAGGCTTGGATAGCAAAGCTCTTGCCAAAATTATACGAGGAGTGTTGCCCGAAGCTATTAAACTCATACGCGAAACTCTACCCGAAGAAGTCTTACAACAACACCAACTTATTGCTAAAAAGGAAGCTATTGCTAACATTCATTTTCCCAAAAGCATAGAACTTTTGAAAAAAGCCGAATACAGGCTCAAATTTGAGGAATTATTTTATACACAAATTCGTCTTATTCGTCAAAATCTTTATCGCAAAGAAACCTATCAAGGGTTTTCGTTCAAAGATACCTCACTACTGACCGATTTTTACAAAAATCATTTAGAATTTGACCTCACAAATGCCCAAAAGCGTGTAATTCGGGAAATTTACAAAGATGTAACCTCGGGCAAGCAAATGAATCGCCTTTTGCAAGGAGACGTAGGAAGTGGAAAAACAATAGTGGCTTTTATTGCAATGCTTTTGGCGGTAGGTAATGGCTTTCAGGCTTGCCTAATGGCTCCTACCGAAATCCTTGCCGAACAACACTACCAAGGTCTCAAAAAATATGCCGATAAACTCAACATTCCCATTGATATTCTTACAGGCTCAAGTACAGGGGGCAACCGAAAACTTATCCACGACTATCTGGAAAGCGGCGATATGAAAATTTTGATAGGCACACACGCCCTCATTGAAGAAAAAGTAAAATTCAAAAATTTAGGGCTTGCCATTATTGATGAACAGCACCGCTTTGGTGTTGAGCAACGCTCCAAACTATGGCATAAAAATCAGGCAATTTTTCCCCACGTACTTGTAATGACTGCCACACCCATTCCTCGTACCCTTGCAATGACACTCTACGGAGATTTAGATGTTTCTATTATTGATGAATTGCCCCCAGGCAGAAAGCCTGTGCGTACCGTACATCGTTACGATGCTCATCGCCTCAAAGTATTTGGTTTTATTCGTGAAGAAATCCGAAAAGGTAGGCAAGTGTATTTCGTGTATCCACTGATTGAAGAGTCGGAAAAATTAGAACTCAAAAACCTGATGGACGGCTACGAGAGCATTACAAGAGCCTTTCCCGAATATGCCGTTAGTATAGTGCACGGACAAATGAAACCCAAAGACAAAGATTTTGAAATGCAACGCTTTGCTCGTGGCGAAACGCAAATTATGGTCGCTACCACAGTGATAGAAGTAGGGGTAAATGTTCCCAACGCTTCCATTATGGTTATTGAAAATGCCGAACGCTTTGGGCTTTCGCAACTTCATCAGTTACGGGGTAGAGTAGGGCGAGGCTCAGAGCAATCGTATTGTATCCTGATGACTAAATATGAACTTTCCAAAGAGGCTCGTGAGCGTATCAAGATTATGGTAGAAACCAACGATGGTTTTGAAATTGCTAATACAGACCTTCGCCTACGCGGACCCGGCGACCTGATGGGTACGCAACAAAGTGGTATTTTAGACCTTCTTATCGCAGACCTTGCCAAAGATGCTTCTATTTTGGAGCAGGCTCGCCAAACTGCCTTCACTATTTTACAAGAAGATGCCGAGCTAAAACTCTACAAAAACGCTTGCATCAAATACCAACTTGAAAGCCTCAAAAAAAGCACAACCAACTGGGCAAGGATTTCGTAAAAAATTAACTTTTTTTTTTACATTCAAAAAATAATCAGTTAATATAAACATAGTAACATTCACAGGCTTTAATTACAAATATTAACAAAAAAGCGTAAAATTTGCGTTTTTGAGGAGTTTGTTTGATTTACAAATGTTAATTTATACAAATTTAGCTTCAATTTGGTTGGTATTATCAACGATTGCTTAAACATTTCTCTTAAAAACCCGCTTAAAACCATTTAATACCCATTTAAGCCGTCTTTTTTTATTCTATCTACATAGTCCCAAAGTTGCTCTTCGCTTCTTTCGTTATACATTGGAAATTCCGTCTGCAAAAACATCTCCGCTGACCAAATACGCATTATTTCCTCGTTTGGCAAGAAAAAAGGCGTATATCTTGGGTTGTCTGAATAGCAAATTATACCCTTATTTCTGATAGTTTCGAGCTATCCATATCTTTCTGCCCATTAAACCCTGATTTTTAAGCAGTTGTATCGCTTCCTCCTCAGAAAAATTTATATCTGTATCTAAAAAATTAGTTGATTGTGGCAACAAAGTAACACTTTTGGTAACACTTTTAGTAACACTTTTGGTAACACTTTCTTTTGTGTCAATTTGTAATTTTCCAAGAAGAATATAATTTATATCCAATTTGTTTTTATCGCAAATTGAGATTATTTTTTCATAATCAATACTGTTTCTACTTTTCCACGTAGAAATGGTATTTTGTTTGACGCCCAAAAATTCGGACAATTCTGTATCAGAATTTATATTTAATTGATTTTTAAGGCGTTCCAAAATATTTTTCGCATTTTTGAGAAAAATTTTCCATAAAAAATTTGCTTTGTTCGCATATTTGCGATTATATTTGTATCAAACTTTAATACAAAAATAGTAAAACTTATGAAACATTGCAACATAAAAAATTATGTTCAACTCTAAAAATCTATTACTATGAAAAAAACAACTCTTTTCCCCGCTCTATTGCTAACTTTTGCAATGGCTTTTTCTACTTCTTGTAAGAAAAAAGAAGACCCCAAACCTTGTTTTAGCAATGAAATAGCAGGTAATTATGTAGGAGAACTAACTGAACAGCCCGCTACTGTTATTGCTTCGCCAAACGCAGGGGTTAGGGTTACGGTAGATGCTTGTGATAAGCTAACTATCCAAGCAACTGAAGTAGGAGGTTCTTATGCAAGAACTTACCGAATAACTTCTCTTACAACTGCCAATGGAACAAGCTACACTGCTAAAACAGATAGCAATAGTGAGGCAACTATTCGTTACAATGCTTCTACCAAAAGAATTGAAATCACTATTGAGCCTGGTTTCACCTTCAATGGTACTAAATAAAATCTAAAAACTTGGGGCTAATGCCTTTGCGTTATTAGCCTCCTTTCTTATTTGCACCTAAAAATTTCTATAAACTTAAAACCTAAACCTTTATGAAAAAAACTCTTTTAATTTTCGTTTTATCTTTATTTTTTGCTGGTTTGAGTAAAGCTCAAACAAATATTGGTCTAACTATCGGACCTCAGTTTATTTCAAGTGAAGGATTTACCGCTACGGGCTTTGGAGCCAATGCAATGGTTAAATTTAATGTAAGTGATAACCTGCGTGCAGGCGGTAACTTAGGCTTCAATTCTTGGTCAGGTGTAAATGTTATTCCTATCACTGGAAGTATAGAATATCTTTTTGGAGGTGGTAACTCTAAATTCTATCTTGGAACAGATTTAGGTGCTTACATTTTGAGTGCCAATGTTGAAGGATTTAGTGCCTCTGCAACACGTTTAGGAATAGCTCCTTATGCAGGGTTTGACTATTCTTTTAGTGATAATTTGGCTTTTACTTCAAACCTAAAATATAATCTTATTTTGGGCGATGGAGGAAGTGCAGGTTTTCTTGGCTTGAATCTTGGAATTTTATTTAAGTTGTGATTTTGGGTAAGGTTAGTAAATTAGGCGGTTGATAGAAATATCAACCGCTTTTTTATCCAAACAAACCTACTCCATTTTCTTGGGTATTGGTTTGCGTTTGGGGTTGCAAGAGTGTGATTTCTTTGAAATTCTGTATGGGCAGTTTATTTCCTACGGCTTTCCAGCCTTTTACTTCTGCCAAGATGTCCAAATCATACACAAACTCGCTTACAACTTTTTCACCTGCTTTCTGATATTTTATTTTTACTTGTGGCTCAGGCTCGGTACTTACCAGCAACATCTGCGAAGCAGGGTGTTCGTTGATAAAGCTGAAAATTTTATCTTGTGTGGAAGTTTCAATACGAAAGCGTTTTACAAAATATTGCCCGTGTTCGCCACTGAAATAAATGCAAGAAAGCACCTTTTCAGGATTAAATTTTTCAACCAAAGCCACTTGCAAGGGGTCAAAGCGGCGTAGGTCGTAGTTTTTGATTTCGTAACTGCCCTCTTTGTAAATAACCAAAATTTTATCTTCTCCTTCAAAACCGCCCAATAGTACGCCTTTGTTTTGTGTATTCAGTTCGCCTGTGAGGGTATCGTACCAAATTTGGAGTTTGCCAAGCGTAGAAATACCTTCCGAAATTTTTTCAATTTTTTTCACAGGATATTTGGTGAGAATATTTCCCATACTGCTTCTGCCTTTGATATCCAGCGTGGCAAAATCATATTCAAAAACTTTGTTTTTAGCTTTACAATTGGCAGAAAGCGTGATGCGTATTTTTTCGGCTTCGCCATTGGGGTTTGCCGAAAAATACAAAACCTTTGATTTCGCTTCGCCTTTGGTTAGGTCGTATTCTTTATCTCGCGTAATGCCGCCTATCTGAAAGCGTTTTACGTATGTATTGCCCGCCAGCCCATCACGATAAGCCATATTGTAGGTCATTCGGTTATCGTTTTTATTGAAAACCGCCACGTGGATAATATCTTTGCCTACGAAAGTTTTTTCTGCAATTTTAGTAACCAAAAATTTGCCATCGGTACGGAAAACAATAATATCATCAATATCGGCACAATCGCAAACAAATTCATCTTTCTTTAAGCCATAGCCTACAAAGCCATCGGTTCTATTGACGTACAATTTGGTATTATTTGCCACTACTTGTGTTGCCTGAATAGTGCCGAAAGTTGCTATGGTGGTTTTTCGCTCTCTACCTTTTCCGTATTTTTTGAGTAGGTTCTTGAAGTACAGAATAGCGTAGTCGTTCAGATTGGCAAGATTATTTTCAGTTTCTTCTAAATCGCTTTGAAGTTTTTGAAGTTCTTGTTCTGCTTTTTGGCTATCGTATTTAGAAATACGTTTGATTTTGATTTCAGTAAGTTTGGTAATATCTTCATCGGTAATAGCCCTGAAAAAGTTTTGTGTAAAAGGCTCAATATGGGTGCGTATGATTTGTAAAATCGCTTCCCAAGTTTCAGCATCCTCTATTTTTCGGTAAATTTTTTGCTCAATAAAAATTTTTTCCAAACTCAAAGCCAAAATTTTCTCTTGCAAAGTATTTTTTTGTAAGGCAAGTTCTTTTCTTAAAAGCTCTTTGGTGTTCAAAGTAGAAATTCTCAAAATCTCATCAACACTTGTAAAAATAGGCTTTTTATCAACAATCACGCAAGCATTTGGAGAAATCGAAACTTCACAATCGGTAAAGGCATAGAGGGCATCAATGGTAATTTCGGGTTCAACGCCTTGTGGTAAGGTGATGAGAATTTCAACCTCTTTGGCAGTATTATCTACAATATTTTTGATTTTAATTTTGCCTTGTTCCACCGCCTTCAGTACTGATTCTATGAGGCTAGTGGTAGTAGTGCCATAAGGAATTTCACGAATGACAATCGTTTTATTATCAATTTTTTCAATTTTAGCTCTAATGCGTACTTTTCCGCCTCTGGCTCCCGACTTGTAATCGCTTACATCAATGATGCCCCCCGTAGGGAAGTCGGGTAAAATTTGAGTATTTTTACCTTTGAGAATATCAATAGAAGCCTCAATGAGTTCGCAAAAATTATGTGGTAAAATTTTGGTAGAAAGTCCTACGGCAATGCCTTCCACACCTTGTGCTAAAAGTAGTGGGAACTTCATTGGCAGACTAATGGGTTCTTTTTTTCTGCCATCATAAGAAAGTTGCCACTCGGTAGTGGCAGGATTGAAAGCCACTTCCAAAGCAAATTTGGTGAGACGAGCCTCAATATAGCGGCTTGCGGCGGCACTATCACCTGTACGTATATCGCCCCAGTTTCCTTGTGTATCAATGAGTAAATCTTTTTGTCCCAGTCCAATCATTGCCTCCGAAATTGCCGCATCGCCGTGAGGGTGGTACTGCATTGCTTGCCCAATGATATTGGCAACTTTATTGTATCTGCCGTCATCTATTTGATACATAGCGTGTAAAATGCGTCTTTGCACGGGCTTTAAGCCGTCTTCAATCGCAGGAACGGCACGCTCTAAAATTACATAGGAAGCATAATCTAAAAACCAATTTTCAAATAAATCGCTGATAGGTACTAACTCTTTCGTCATAGCTTATGATTTTGCTTGCAAAGTTAATGGATTTTGGGAAATAGAAAGTTTTTTATGCAAAAAGCACTTTTTCTGCGAAAATTTTATCTTTGACGACCACGACGGCAACTAGGTTGAGCATTTCTTTGCTTTGCAGGATAGCATCGTTTTGGTAGTAAAGCAAGATTTGATTTTTAGCTTCTTGCATAGTTTGAGAGAGTTTGTGTTCATCTTCTTTTTTGAGGTATTTGAGTTCAATAGCGAATTGTTGGTGCTTGAAAGGGTTGTTGGGAGCGATACAAAGCTCAATATCAATGTAGTTGCCATTTTGGGTTTCTCTTTCAGAAATTACGTTGAAAATATTGGCTTGAATGAGGTAGGCAATGATAGCCATTTTGATATGTTTTTCGTCAAAGCGTAAGAAATCTCTGTTAGAGAGGTTTTGCAGGAGTTTTTCTACGAGGGAGAAAAACTTTGAAAAATCGCCTGAAAGAGCCATATCAGCGACAGCCATTTGAATATCATCAGGGAAGGAATAGAGGAGTTGAGCATTTTTATAGAGTAATTCTGCGTAATAGTGCCAGTAGAGTTCGGCAATGACTTTGTTGGGCATTTTGAAGCGAATGATTTTATTGAAAGCGGTTTCCTGAATGGTCAGGTTTCCGAGGTAAAACAGGAAGTTGATGAAATCTTTTTTGCTGAAATCATTTTCAAAGTTAAATTGATAAATGATTTCACCTTGCACGAAACCATTTTCAAGAACCTCTTGCAAGACGGTGATATTATTTTGCCAGTTAGCGACTTTGAACATTTGTTTGAGTTTTCCGTAGTCGGGGGCGATGTTGGGGTCAAGCATTTGAAAGGGGTACATTTGTTCATCTTTGAAATGCTTTAAGAAGTAGAGTACCATATCGGAGTTGTAGATGCTATTGTTACTGAAAGGATAAAATTTATATCCATTGTAATATTCACGCAAGTCATTCAAGATAGCATCTTCTTGCTTAGGGTTTTGTAGGGTAAGATTAAGCAAATATCTAACTTCTGCTTCTTCAAAGCCCATCATTGTTTCAAAATCTTTGTGTAAAGTAAGATGACTAACGATATTGAAACCACTGGTAAGGCTATCCATAGTCATAGGGGAGACGCCTGTGATGAAAAATCTTTCAATTACACCCAATTGTGTGGCATTTTTGAGTGCTTCGTAAAATTTGCGTACATAGCCATTTGAGGAAACGGTTTCTTTGAATTCTTGAATACTTCGGATTAAAATTTCGTTTGTGAAGTGGTCATATTCGTCAATGAGCAAGTAAATTTTATTTTCAGAATGATTGATGGCATAAAGTTCAAACAGACTTTTTACAACCAAATCAGGACTGCTTTGTGAGCCAATTTCTTTGATGATTTCATCATTGAATAAATGGTATTTCATACAAAAAGCCCTGACTTGCAAAGAAATTGTTTTGAGAAACTCTTGATAACTTTCTTCGGGAGTAGAAGTGCTAATAGCACTAAAATTAAAAAACAAGATACGATAACTATTGGCAAGTGGAGTAGGATTTTTTCCGATATAATACTTACTGAAAAGCTCTTGGAATTGATTTTTTCGTCTAATATCGTAGTAATGTTCAAGCAGAGAAACAAATAGACTTTTACCAAAACGGCGAGGACGCAAAAAAGATACATATCGCTCTTGCTTTTTTTCTAGCAGTTCAATAAAACGTGTTTTATCTACATAGACATAGTTTTGGGTGGCTATTTGTGCGAAATTGCTAATACCATAAGGAAAAAAAACTTCTTGCTTGCTCATAAGTCGGCTTGTTGGAATATCTACAAAATTAGGCAAAAATACTGATATGCTGAAACAAAATTCGCCATCTTGTTCATAATAGTTTTACACTAAAAATTTTGCCTTGAATGGATATTTTCATAAGTTTGGCTAAACTCATTGTATGGCTACTCAATTTTCTAAAAATAATCCTCGCATACTCAATGCCTGGACAATGTACGATTGGGCAAATTCGGCTTTTTCACTTGTAATTGCTTCGGCGGTATTTCCTGGGTACAGCGAAAGTGTTACCCGAACCCCTGATGGTTCAAACATTATCAGTTTTGCAGGTTTTACGCTGAAAAATACCGTACTTTTTGAATATGCGGCTTCATTGGCGTTCTTACTGATAGCTATTTTAAGTCCATTACTTTCTGCGATTGCCGATTACAGCGGAAAGAAAAAAGGGTTTATGCAGTTTTTTTGTGTAATGGGTTCGCTGGCTTGCTTGATGCTATTTTTTTTCAAAGATACGCAATCTTTACATTGGGGCGTATGGGGGTATATGCTCGGTTTGATTGGTTTTGCAGGAAGTATCGTTTTTAATAACTCCTATTTGCCCGATATAGCCACCGAAGATAAATTTGATGCTCTCAGTGCCAAAGCCTTTGCTCGTGGGTATATTGGCAGTGTGATTTTGCTAATTTTCTCGCTTGCTCTCATCATTTTTCGTGAAAAATTAGGTATTCAAGATGCTACACTTGCACCAAGAATTTCTTTCGCTCTCACAGGAATTTGGTGGTTGGGTTTTGCTCAATACAGCTTTTATTTTATGCCTAAAAATGTTTATCAGAAAAAAGCAGAAGGCAGTTGGTTGCTCAATGGCTTTAAGGAACTCAATTTGGTTTGGAAAAAACTGCAAACGTTGCCCTATCTCAAACTTTTTATCGTGGCTTTCTTTTTTTACAATATGGCTTTGCAAACCGTAATGTATTTAGCTACTTTTTTTGCCAAAGAAGAAATCAATTTAGAGCAACAATCGCTCATAATGATAGTTTTAATTATTCAACTGGTGGCGGTGGCAGGCTCTTATTTGTTTTCAAAAATTTCAGAAAAAAAAGGCAATACACTTTCCTTGCGAGTAGCCGTAGGAATATGGATAATCATTTGTATTTGGGCTTATTTTGTAAAAGCTGAGATGAGTTTTTATGCACTGGCAGGTGTTGTAGGGCTTGTAATGGGGGGCATACAATCGCTTTCAAGAGCTACCTATGCCAAACTAATGCCCGAAACCACCGATACGGCTTCTTTTTTCAGTTTTTATGATGCCACTGATAAAATATCCACAGCCTTGGGCATTTTTGTCTATGGGGTTGTTCATCATCTTACAGGTTCTATGCGAAATAGTGTGCTGGCACTGCTTTTATTTTTTGTTGTAGGTTTGCTGATACTTGTCTTTATTCCTTCCAGAAAGTCTTACAAGTAAAAAGTCTACAAAACAGGGTTTTCATCACAGAAAATAGCCGTTTTGTAACAGATAACTTGAATTTGTTTTGCGGAATAATTTATTTTGTAAAAAATCATTTTGCGTATGAAACGATACATTCTATCAATTGTTTTATGCTGTGGCTTGCATTTGGGCTATGCTCAGCAACAACAAGAAATGATGATCATCACTACTGTTGAGTATATGGACTTTCTTGATGGTAGTTTTTCTAAAATGTATGTAAATTATCCCGATGGGAAAACCGAAGAGATTGATTTGAAAGGACTTTGGTCTTTTGGACGCTACATCAGCGAAAAAAAGGTAAAAGCAAATGATAAAATTGTGATGAACAAAATCAATGAGCTTTTGAAAATGGGCTGGAAAATTGCAATGGTAAGTTCTTCTACACAACCCCGAACCAGCGAAGCAAATGCTTCTCCCAGCTCCATACTCACTCGCTATATTCTGATAAGATAAATTTGATATTTATGCCTTTTTTCTTAACTTGCAGGCAAAAATAATCGTGCCTGCACTTTTTTTACCTATACACCCCAAAAATCCTGAACCTCGCAAAATCAAGCAAGTGGTAGATTGCTTGCGAGAAGGGGGTATCATTATTTATCCTACGGATACCATTTACGGATTGGGTTGTGATTTGCACAACAGCCGTGCCATAGAGCGAATTTGTCAGATAAAGCAAATCAATCCTAAAAAGGCGAACTTGGCTTTTATTTGCCACGATTTGAGCCATATTTCGGAATATGCTCGCAATTTGAGCAATGCTACTTTTCGCTTGATGAAAAAGGCTTTGCCCGGAGCCTTTACTTTTGTACTGCCTGCAACTAATAAAGTCCCTAAAATTTTAGATAACAATCGCAAAACCGTAGGTATTCGTATCCCCGACCACCCTATACCTCGTCAAATTGTTTTAGAATTGGGTAATCCTATTATTACTACTTCTTTGCACAACGACGAAGGTGAGAGCATCAACTATATCAACGACCCTGAACTAATTTACGAAAAATTCAAAAATCAGGTGGATATTGTCATTGATGGCGGTATAGGAGGCATACAACCTTCTACTATCGTAGATTGTACCAGCGATGATTTTGAAATTATACGTGAAGGAGCAGGCAATTTGGAAGAGTTTTTGTAATTTTTTTCAGTTTATTGTTTCCTTTCTGTTGCTTCTTTTTTACAAATTGATTTCTGCATTATCGCCTATGCTTAAAATATAATTTTCACCTTTCACGGAGCTATCATTGCCAATGATAGAATCTTGCAGAAGCACATTGGTTATTTCGCTATAAGAGCCTACAATTGAGTTTTTGACTATACTATTTTCCAAAATACTTTCCTCACCGATAGCTACATTGGGTCCTATGATTGAACCTTTGATAATACAATTTTTCCCAATACTCACGGGTGGGATTATCACACTTTCAGGGAATTGAAGGTTTTGATGATGTTGAAATTCGGGCTTATTGAGCAGAATAGCATTAGCTTCCAGCAAGGTTTCACGTTTGCCACAATCGTACCAATGGGTTACAGGCATACTGAAAACTGCTTCGCCTGCTTCTATCATATTCATTATGGCATCGGTGAGATAGTATTCGTTCTGATTTTTCTGTTTGCGTTCAAAAAGTCGTTCAATGCTCTGCAAAAAAAGAGGAATATTTTTGATTTTATACACCCCCACAATCGCCCAATTAGATTTAGGAATTTTAGGTTTTTCTACCAAACTGATTACTTCACCTTTTTTGCCTATTTGGGCTATTCCAAACTGGGTAGGGTTACTAACTTTTTGCACACAAATCACTGAATTTTTATGTTTGAGCAGTTTGCTATAATCCAGTGTAGCAATGGTATCGCCCAAAACTATCAATATTTCATTTTCCTTTTCGTAAGTATGCTTGGCAATCCAAAGAGCGTGTGCCGAGCCTTCACGTGGTTCTTGATAGACAAACTCCGCCTGAATTTGATTTTGGTAGTGGTTTTTGATAAACTCTTCTACCTTTTCTCCTAAATAGCCGAGTACAAAAACGAAATGTTCAAAGCCTACATTGCGTAAATCGTCAATGATATGAGCAAGTATCGGCTTACCTGCAATTGGAACAAGTGTTTTGGGTTGGGTGTGCGTATGCGGTCTCAGACGCATACCTGCTCCTGCAACGGGAATGATTACTTTCATAGCTATCAAGACTCAAATCTTGGTACAATTTGCTGTAAAAGTAAAAATTTTATCAGCAAAACAATAAAAAAGCCTCTTAATTTTAAGAGGCTTGAATAATGATTTGGGTGTTTGATTTACTTGATAAACTGAAGTTGTACTTTATCTTCACCCTCACCAGATTCTAAAACAAGTTTAGAGGCTGTAATTTCTACGATGCGGGACTTGCTTTCATTCTCTTTACCTTTCTGAACAAGCGTTTTACCGCCATCTTCCAAACGCCAGCTACCTTTTTCTGTGCTTCCCATTACAGAAGTTTCCATTTCACCGCCCTTTTTGTACTCTATGGTCATAGAGCCAAGCATAGAGCCAAGCATTTCCATACCCGATTCAATTTCACTGGCTTTTTCAGGATTGGTAGCACGCACTTTATCGGCTTCTTTTTTCATTTGTCCTTTGAAGTGTTCTACATCAAATTTCCATTTTCCTAAAAGCAGAGCCTCATTAGAGCCGCTTGTAGGAGCTGTGGTGCTTGCAGCATCAGAGTCGCCTTTTTTCTTTTTCTTTTGAGCTTGAACATCAAGAGCTGTTCCTGCTACCAGCAAAACAGCCACAAATAAAATACTGAAAACTTTTTTCATTGAGGTAATTTTTAAGTTATGCTAAAAACTTTTCAAAAGTAATGCCAAATTACTAATATTCCAATTGTTTATTGCAAAATAATTTACCAAACCTACTTTTTGGGCTACGAAATTACAAGTTTTATTTACAAAACCTGATTTCGGAACTATCTGTAAAATGAATTTATAGCGGCAATGACACTTGCTTGTTCTTGTGGGGTGATTTCATAATAAAAGGGCAGACGTAGCAAGCAATCTGCAAATGTATCGGTATGTGGCAAAACTCTACCATCGTGCTTGCTTGCATAAAATGGGGATTTGTGCAGAGAAAGGTAGTGAAATACAGCCCCAATGCCTTGATTTTTGAGATGAGCCAACAAGGCAGTTCTTTCTTCCAAACTTTTGCAAACAATATAAAATAAATGAGCATTGTTAGAGGCATATTCAGGGATATAAGGCAGTTGGATTTTGCCTTTTTGAGCCAAATCGCATAGCCCTTCGTAGTAGGTGTTCCAGATTTCTTTTCGTCTTGCCTGAATATTATCCAAATTTTCTAATTGTGCGTACAAAAAAGCCGCAATAATATCGGAGGGCAAAAAAGACGAGCCAATATCTACCCAGCCGTATTTATCCACCTCGCCACGAAAGAAAGCACTTCGGTTGGTGCCTTTTTCGCGTATAATTTCGGCTCTTTTAGCAAATTTTTCATCATTGATTATCAGCATTCCGCCTTCTCCTGAAACTATATTTTTGGTTTCGTGAAAAGAAAAAGCCGACAAATGCCCTAAACTTCCCAAAGGGATACTTTTGTAATAGCTATCAATGGCTTGGGCGGCGTCTTCCACTACCCAAAGGTTATATTTTTGAGCAATAGAAAGAATTTTGTCCATATCGCAAGCCACCCCTGCATAATGAACTACTACAATTGCTTTGGTTTGGGGCGAAATAAGTGGCTCAATTTCATCAGGATTGATATTGGGGTGTGAGGCATAAGTATCGGCAAAAACAATTTTTGCTCCTCGCAATACAAAAGCATTTACCGTGCTTACAAAAGTATAACTAGGAGCTATGACTTCATCGCCCTCCTGAATATTGAGCAAAATGGCACTCATTTCCAAAGCATCGGTGCAGGAAGTAGTGAGCAAACACTTCTGAAAACCATATTTGCTTTGAAAAAAGTGATGACATTTTTTGGTAAAAAAACCATCTCCTGAAATGTGTTCATTTTCAACAGCTTGCCGAATATATTCGGTTTCTTTCCCTGTAAAATAGGGTTTATTAAAAGGAATTTTTGGCATAGATAATTTTGGTATAAAACGCCCCAAAGTAAATAAATTTCAAAGTTTCAACCAAATTTAACAAAAAAACAACTAAAAAATTTTGAACTACTTTTATATTTTTTTTACTTTGCAAACAAAAGTAAAATCAAAAATCCTATGAAAGACCTACTAAAACAAATCAATAAGGCGTTTGATAATAAAATTCGCTTGGGCATTATGTCGGTATTGGTGCATAAAAAAAGTGCCACTTTCAATGAAATCAAAGACCTAATGGGGCTGACAGACGGCAACCTTTCTAGCAATGCATCCGTGCTTGAAGAAGGAGGTTATATTGAAATCAAAAAGCAGTTTATCAAGAAAAAATCAAATACTTCCTACCATATTACCGAAAAGGGAAAAATTTCTTTCAAATTACATTTAGATGCTTTGAGCAAAATCATACAAGGCAAATATGATACAAAATCTTGATTTGCCCGAATATCAGCACCAAATTACTCGCAAGGCAGAACAGCTCTGGATTTTTGATACTATTCGGAAAAAATATGTCTTGCTTACTCCCGAAGAGTGGGTAAGACAGCAAATTGTGTGTTGGCTTTCTGAGCAGTATCATTATCCCAAGAGCCTAATGCAAATTGAAAAGGGGCATTATTATCATCAAAAAGCCAAGCGTACCGATATAGTGATTTACGATAGAGAAGGCAAACCTTTTATGCTCGTAGAGTGTAAGGCTATGACTATCAGTCTTTCGCAAGAAGTTTGCCAGCAGGCTTTTCTTTACAATCAGACTTTGCAAGCTCCTTATGTTCTGCTTACCAATGGGCTTTCTTATGCTTTGATGTCTTTTTCTGAAAATGGTTTTGCTTTTTTGGAAAAAATCCCTGAATTTGCGTAGAAATTAAGCCTCTTGTGGCTCAACTTTTCAAACTGGTTTGGGTATGTTTAAGTTTTTCAGAAATCTTAATTTAAGTGCTAAATTTTTGCTTTTTGCAACGCTGGTACTTGTGGTGATTTTTAGCGGTTTGGCAGTTTGGATTTACAACACCGACCGACAAGGTACCATTCAGAGCGTTGATAACCGAATGTATAGCCAACTGGAAGATTTGGTTACGCTTTTGGAACTTGAATACCGTGCCAAACAGCAAGAAATGGAAAAAGCTTTGCGAGTAGCTTCCAGTAGGGTAAAAACTTTGGGAGCTATTCAGGAGCAGGAAGAAAAAGTGCAAATGGTGGCTATCAATCAGGCAACACAAACACAAAAAGTAGTGGAAGTGAGGAAATGGTTTTTGAGAGGCTCTTTGGTGCAAGAAAATAGTAAAATTGTAGATAGTATTGCGGCTCTAGTAGGCAGTCAGGTGGCTATTTTTCAGAAAATTCCCGAAGGATATATGCGAATTGCTACTACCGAAATAAGCCCTAAAAGCAATAAAAGAATGGAGGGGGTGTATTTGCCTATGGGAAATACTATTGTGCAAACCATAGAAAGAGGACAAACCTTTAAGGGAAGAGTTTTACAAAACAATGAGTATTTTATTGTTGCGTATGAGCCTTTGCGTGTAGAAGGCGAAATCAAGGGTATGATATATGCAGGCGTAAAAGAGAAAGATGTAACTTTCTTACGCAAAAAATTTAAAGAGAAGAAATATTACGTTTCGGGCTATCCTTTTGCTATGCACATTAGCGGAGAGTATGTTATTCACCCTATTTTTGAGGGAAAAAATGCTGAAAAACGCTTTATTGACTATGCTCAAAAAAATAAACGTGGAAAATATCGCTATCGTTATCCCAACAATGAGGAGGGAGTTTGGAAATGGACTTATTTTACTTATTACGAACCCTTTGAGCTGATTGTAGGAGCGACCATAGATGAGGCTCAACTCTTAGATGATTCTTTGGAAAAAGCTCGCAATACGCTACTGATTGGGTTTATTTTGGCTCTTTTGGTGTTTCTCTTGGGGTTTGGTACGATTGTAAATTATATTGCCAGCTCTATTCGTAAAATTATTGATAATTTGCGATTGATGTCCGAGGGCAGAAAAACAGAAAAAATCCCCGTAACCTCCCAAGATGAAATTGGTGTAATGGCAGAATCGCTCAATAAACTGATTGATGGTTTTGAAAGCTACAAAAACTTTGCTTTAAGTATTGGAAATAGAGAATTTGAGGCTAATTTTACACCTTTAAGCCAAGATGATGAATTAGGCAACTCGCTTTTAGAGATGAGAAACAATCTGAAAGCCGCTACCGAAAAAGAGCAACGAGAAAAGTGGCTTACAGATGGCTTTACACAATTTGCGGAGATTTTGCGTCAGAATAATGATAACATAGAAGCCTTGTGTTTGGATATTATCACCAATCTTGTCAAGAAACTGAATGCCAATCAAGGAGGAATTTTCTTGCTAAAAAACCTTAATAAACCAACCGAAAACGAAGAAGAGAGCGAAAAAATCTTGGAAATGGTAGCCTGCTATGCTTACGACCGTCCGAAAATGATGAGGAAAACCGTGAAAGCAGGCGAGGGGCTTATTGGGCAATCTTTTCAGGAAGCGGATATTTTGAATATTCGTGAAATTCCTCAAAACTATATGCACATTACTTCGGGCTTGGGCGGAGCTAATCCGAATAATATTCTAATCGTTCCATTGCGTACTAATGAAATTACACTGGGCGTTGTGGAACTCGCTTCTTTTGATTATTTTGATGATTTGAGCGTAGAATTTGTTGAAAAAGTTTCTGAAAGTATCGCTATTACCATTTTTACGGTTACCAGTAACTTACAAACGCAAATGCTTCTCAAAGAATCGCGTCAGCTTACCCAAGAAATGCGAGAAAAAGAAGAAGAAATGCGTCAGAATGTAGAAGAATTGGAGGCAACTCAAGAAGAAATGCGTAAAAATGAAAAAGAACTCAAAAGGGTACTTTTTGATGCCAAAAGTCAGAAAGAGCAAATGGATTCGCTCATCAATAATACTGAAGATTATATTGTAGCTTTGGATAAAGACTATAAGGTGGTTATTTTTAATGAAGTTGCTAAAAATTGGCATTATGAAAGAACCTATAACAAAATGACGATTGGAGTTAGCTTTTTGGGCTTTCTGCAACCTGAAGAGATAATTCATTTCAAAGAAAATTATAGTAGAGCCTTGCTGGGTGAGCGTTTTGCTGTTGAGGAAAAAATTGGAGAAAAAATCTATGAGTTTCGCTATAATCCGATGCAAGACGACCAAGGAAAGGCAGTCGGGGTTTCTATTTTTGGCAGAGATATTTCAGAACGCAAGTTTGCCGAACAAAATTTGCGTCTGCAACTGCTTGAACTTCAAGAAGCTGAGGAGCAACTGCAAAAACAACTCAAAAACCTTCAAGAAACTACCGAAGAGGCTCGTAAGAAACTCTTTGCTTTGGAGCAATACGATAAAGCCCTTGCGGAAAGCAAATTTGTAAGGGTTGAGTTTAGTTTGGACGCAGTGATTACGCAAACTAACCCAACTTTTTGCAATCTAACGCAACTGGAAAGTCAGGAAATTATTGGCAAAGTGCATAAAGAACTCCTTGAAGCCGAAGAGGCTAACTCGCCTGCTTATTTGGAGTTGTGGCGAAATGTAAGAGTGGGAATTTCGCAGATGGTTGAGCAAAAATACCAAGATAAATACGGACAAGAACTCGTTGTGTATAGCCATTTTATTCCTATTAAAAATCAGGGAGGAAAAGTATTGAGTATCTTGCAAATAGGGGTAGATATTACGCCATTCAGGTTACAAGAAAAAGCCTTGCAGGTGCGTATTGAAAAGTTACAAAAAGAAATAGACAGACTACAATCATCATAACTTTCTAGTTTTATTGTATTCATCTTTTACTTGCAGTCAAGATAGCTAAAAAATTGATTGCAAGTTTTTTAATAATTATTAAATTTGATAAACAAAAAACTTTGTAATTCAAAGTAAATAAAAACAAAATCAAATGAAAAATAAAAACAAAACTCACGCAGTTTTGGAGAAAATTTTGGAAATTTGGCAAAATTTCTACAAGACTATGGCAAGACTAATTGATTATGTTCAAATAGAAGGGTATAAGTCAATCAAAAGTCAGAAAATAGATTTGAAGCCCATAAATATACTGATTGGTGCAAATGGGGCAGGAAAAAGTAATTTGCTTTCTTTCTTTGAATTTGTAAAACATATTTACAACCAAAATTTGCAAAAATACATTGCCTTGCAAGGAGGAGTAGAGAAAATTTTGCATAAAGGTATCAAAAATACCCAAAAATTGAGTTTTGAACTTGAATTTGAAAATGAAAATAATGGCTACGAAGCAAATTTGATTTTAGGTAACGAAGGACTTATTTTTGAAAAAGAATTGCTGATTTACAAAAACAAAAAAGACGTGAATATAACTTCATTTTCAAATGAGAGCAATTTGAAAAATGCAGATAATTTTCGTAAAAAATATGTAATAAAATATTTGGAGAGCTTTCAAAAATATCACTTTCACGATACAGGCAGAAATTCGGCATTTAATCATACTTCACATATAGAAAACGATATTTACTACCTTTATCCAAGAGGAGAAAATTTAGCGGCTTTTTTATGGTATCTGAAAGAAGAACATTTACAAAGCTACAATTTAATTGTGGCGACCATTAGAAGCATTGCACCATATTTTTTAGATTTTTATTTAAAGCCCAATGCAGAAGGTTATGTTCGCCTTCAATGGCTCAATCGTTATAGTGAAAGTGTTTATGGAGTTACTGATTTTTCTGATGGAACAATTCGTTTTATTGCTTTGGCAACCTTATTTTTACAGCCTAACCCTATAAAAACAATCATTCTTGATGAACCCGAACTCGGTTTACATCCCTTTGCTATTGCAAAATTGACGGGTATGATAAAAAGTGCTGTTCAAAAAGAAGCCCAAGTTATTATTGCAACACAATCTGCTGATTTAATTAGTTATTTTGAACCACAAGATATTCTTGCGGTTGATTTAGATGATGGAGAAAGCATTATTCAAAGGCTGAATGAACAAGAACTATCAGAGTGGCTTAAAGAGTATAATCTGGGTGATTTATGGAAAAGAAACATCATTAGAAATGCTCAACCATTTGTATAAATGCAAAGGATATTGATTATTTGTGAAGGACAAACAGAGCAAGAGTTTTGCAACAATCTGCTAAAACCTTATTTTGGGAATAAAAACAAACTCATTCAAACTCCTCTTATCAAAAAATCGGGTGGAGGAATTGTTCCTTGGTGGAATTTGAAAAATCAGATTGAAAAACATTTACTACAAGAAAAAAATGCTTATGTTACAACTTTCATTGATTACTTTGGACTTGGAGATAGCTTTCCTGCGTGGGAAGAAAGCAAAAGACTGAATGATAAAAATAAAAAAGTGGAAATGCTTGAAAAGGCTATGAAAGATGATTTACCAAATAATTTGCAAGACAGATTTTTACCCTATATCCAACTGCACGAATTTGAAAGTTTGCTTTTTTATGATATGAGTATTTTTGAAAAATGGATACTTGAAAAAGATATTTTGGACAAACAAAATTTAACAGATACACTGAAAAGCTATTCAAATTCTGAACTAATCAACGATACGAATCCGCCTTCTTACCGATTGAAACAAAGCATAAAAGGGTATGATAAAGTTTTGTGTGGAAGTATTTTTGCTATGGAAATAGGATTAGAAAATATCAAAATTAGAAATCCAAGATTTGCAAGTTGGATTGAAATATTACTAAATTTGAAGCCTTTATCATAAAGCATAAGATTATGGAAATTCAAGAAAAATACGAACTTGTGATAGGTTTAGAGGTTCACGCTCAACTCAGAACACAAGCCAAAGCCTTTGCCCCCGAAGTGGCAAGCTATGGCGATTTGCCTAATACCAATATTAGTGTTGTTACGCTTGCACACCCGGGCGTTTTACCCAAAGTCAATAAAAAAACTTTTGATTATGCTATCCGTATGGGGCTTGCACTGAATTGCGAAATTACTCCCTACACAATTTTTGCCCGAAAGAATTATTTTTACCCCGATTTGCCCAAAGGATACCAAATTACACAAGATAAAACGCCCATCTGCAAAAATGGTAAGTTACTTATCAATGTTAAAGAACAAAACAATCGTCAGAAATGGATAGGTATCACACGTATACACATAGAGGAAGACGCAGGTAAATCTTTGCATATTGAAGGTTTTGATGAAAGTTTCATTGACCTCAATAGGGCAGGGGTGCCACTGATTGAAATTGTTTCCGAGCCAGATATTCGCACCCCCGAAGAAGCCTATTGGTACTTGTATGAAATCCGAAAACTTGTCAGATACCTTGATATTTGTGACGGTAATATGGAAGAGGGGTCTTTGCGTTGTGATGTGAATGTTTCGGTGCGTTTGCGAGGAACAGAAAAATTTGGTACAAGGGTAGAAGTTAAAAACTTGAACTCTTTTACCAACGTAAAAAGAGCCATTGAGTACGAATTTAAGCGACAAACAGAACTTTTGGAAAAAGGCGAAAGTTTCCCCCAAGAAACCCGAATGTTTGATGCTACTATGGGCGAAACATACAGCTTGCGAACCAAAGAAACACTCAACGACTATCGCTATTTCCCTGAACCCGATTTAGCTCCTGTGCTGGTGGATAAGGCTTGGATTGAACGCATACGAGCCGAAATGCCTGCTTTGCCTCGCCAGCTTTACGATAAATTTACCCAATCGTATGGATTAAACGACTACGATGCCTCTCAGCTAACCGATGAGAAACCTACGGCACTTTATTTTGAAGAAGTTTGTAAATTTACTAAAAACAAAAAAGCCGCCGCCAACTGGATTTTAGGGGCTGTCAGAGCCTACTTGAACGAACTCACAATGGATATTACAGAATTTCCAATTTCTGCGGAAAATCTTGCGGGGCTTATCAATTTAATTGACGAAGGAAAAATCAATAACAATATCGGTAAGCAAGTTTTTGCTAAAATGCTTGAAAATCCTACCAAAACGGCTCTGCAAATCGCACAAGAAGAAAACTTGGTAGTTGAAAGTAACGAAAATGAGCTTTTGGGGCTTGTAAAGCAGGTACTTGGCAAATATCCTGAAAAAGTTGAGGAGTATAAAAAAGGCAAAAAAGGTTTATTAGGACTTTTTGTAGGAGAAGTAATGAAAGCCACAGGCGGTAAAGCAGACCCCAAACTCACCAACCAACTTCTTATGAAAGAGTTGAGTTAATATCTCGGTTCAAATTTTTTTCTAAAATTTCTTTCAACTAACCATTTGGTAACTTACCTTTGAGTAACTTACTAAATGGTTAGTTTATGAAAAATCCTTTTGTTTTTGGCAAAGTAGTAGTAGGAGAAAATTTTGTAAATAGGAAAGAGGAAATAGCCCTTTTGCAAAAGTATTTCTACAACCAAATACATACGATTCTAATTTCACCTCGCCGCTGGGGCAAAAAATCGCTGATTTTACAGGTTATCCAAACAATGAAACACGAAAAGAGTTTTCGTTTTTGTTATTTGGACTTATTTGGAGTAAGAAATGAAACGGAATTTTATCAAAAATTTGCTTCTGAAGTTATCAGAAAAACAGCAAACAAATGGCAAGAAGTAGGTAGTTGGGTAAAGAACTTTTTTGTTCATTTACGTCCTAAAATAAGTTTTGGAACACAAGAAAATGAGTGGTCTTTGGATTTGGATATTTCGGATAAGAAAGCAGTAGAGGAGGTTTTGAATTTACCTGAAAATATCGCCCGAAAGAAAAATCTAAAAATCGTGATATGTTTGGACGAATTTCAAAATATAGCTTCTTTTACCAATACAACAGATTTCCAAAAATTACTTCGGAGCTACTGGCAACATCATCAGCATATTACCTACTGCTTTTTCGGGAGCAAACGTTCTATGATGAGCGAAATTTTTGAAAAGCAAAAAATGCCTTTTTTTAAGTTTGGTCAGGTATTGTATTTGCCCAAAATTGATACTACTCACTGGATTGAATTTTTACAAAAAGCATTTCGCAATACACATAAAGAAATTTCTGAAAAATATGCTATTCAAATTGTGGAAATAGCACAAAATCAGCCTTATTACGTACAACAACTTGCTTTTTGGGTTTGGCTGGAAACTACTAAACAAGTGGAGCAAGAACACATAGATAAGGCTATGAGTCAAGTAATTGCTCAAAATGAGCCTTTTTATGAGCAAATTACTGAAAATCTATCTAATTCACAGATAAATTTACTGAAAGCCATTGCCCATCAGGAAATACAACTATCTTCAAAAGAAATTATACAAAAATACCAATTAGGAACTTCTGCTTTGGTTGTAAAAAATCGCAAGATTTTAGAGGGGAAAGAAATTATATTTGTTCAAAACCAAAAATACTTTTTTGAAGACCCTTTGCTGGAACGATGGTTTAGGAAAAAATTTTTAGTTTAGAATGATTATGATTTTTGAGAAATAATCGCTAACTTACAGAAAAGTTTTTTCTATGGAAGTATTGGAAAAAATATGGACTTATTCGGATTTGGTTAGGGAGTTTCCTTCTGAAACTCGTGTAGAACTCATTAACAATGAACTTTATATGCCTCCTGCTCCGAGTTTTGAACACCAAATTGCCTCTAAAAAAACGTTTAAGATTCTTGATGTTTTTGTAGAACTTAAACAACTGGGGCAAGTTTTATATGCACCTTTTGATGTGCTATTGGATAAGTATACGGTAGTACAGCCTGATATTTTGTTTGTAAGCAAGGATAACTTGCAAAACATTAGTTCTCGGGGCTTAGAGGGCGTACCTGATTTGGTAGTGGAAATTATTTCTCCTTCCACCTTTCATAGAGATAGCGTAGAGAAATATCAGTTATATGAGCGGTATGGGGTGAAAGAATATTGGCTAGTGGAGCCGGCTAATCAGGTGATAGAGGTTTTCAAATTGGAAAATGGCAAATATGCACTTTATAGTTTTGTAAGTAGTGAAGCGGGAGAGGTGGCGAAATCAGCACTTTTAGAGGGTTTTGAAGTAAAAAGGGAAGAAGTTTTTCTGAAAAAATCATAAGGATATGGAAGTAATAGAAAAGATTTGGACTTATACGGATTTGGTTAAGGAGTTTCCTTCGGAAACTCGTGTGGAACTTATTAACAATGAACTTTATATGCCTCCTGCTCCGAGTTTTGAACATCAAGAAATTTCCAGCGAATTAGGATTTCTTTTGCAAAGTTTTGTAAAAGGACGTGGTATAGGAAAATTGTTATATGCACCTTTTGATGTGCTATTGGATAAGTATACGGTAGTACAGCCTGATATTTTGTTTGTAAGTAAGGATAATTTGCAAAACATTAGTTCTCGGGGCTTAGAGGGCGTACCTGATTTGGTAGTGGAAATTATTTCTCCTTCTACCTTTCATAGAGATAGTGTAGAGAAATATCAGTTATATGAGCGGTATGGGGTGAAGGAGTATTGGCTGATAGAGCCAGCCAATCAGGTGATAGAGGTTTTCAAATTGGAAAATGGCAAGTATGCACTTTATAGTTTTGTAAGTAGTGAAGCGGGAGAGGTGGCGAAATCGGCTCTTTTGGAAGGTTTTGAAGTAAAAAGGGAAGAGGTTTTTATGAGTAAAAGTTGATACAATCATCTAACAAGAAACTTAAAGTTTATAGAAGCAACTTTCTTGCTTACTAATACTATCAGCAAAGAAACACCCTGTACAATTACAATACTTGCCGATGATGAGCCTCCCTGCCATACCGAAAAATAGTAACCCACAGCAACAGATAAAACACTAACTATTGCACTTAAAATTAGCATTACTTGTAACCTTTTAGTGAGCAGAAAAGCTATAGCAGGAGGGAAGGCAAACAAAGCTACTACCAATACCGAACCTACGATTTCAAAGGAAAGAATGGTAAGAAGCGTTACGAAAGTAGTAAGAATAAAATTCCAAAAATTTACTTTTAAGCCTATACTTTGGGCAAAAGTTTCATCAAAACTCACTATTGCAAGCGGTCTGAATGTTCTCCAAATAAAAAGCATAGTCATTATGCTTGCCCCCAAAGCCCAAGGAAAGGTGCGTGGCACTTCGGCAAAATTCAGAGTTTCGAAAGGAATGTAGAGCATCTCGCCGAATAGTACGCACTCGGTATCTAAATCTGCTTGCTCGCCAAATAAAGTAACTAAAATAATGCCTATCGCAAAAAAGAAAGTATAAACAATGCCCAAAACTGCGTCGTTTCGGTTACGTATTTTGCCACTCAGCCAAGCTATAAAAGTTGCAACGAGCAAGCCGCAAAGCAAGGCAAAAAGCAAAATAAAAAAATTATCCTTTTCTCCTCTGATGATATACGCCAAAGCTATGCCCGGCAAAATACTATGGGCAAGTGTATCTACAAACATTACATTTTTACGAACCACCAAAAAACAACCCAAAACACTGCTACCCAATGCCAATAAACCTACTACTGCTATAATCCAGAAATCTTGCATAAAGATTTTTTATCAGGTTAAAAACGTGTTTGTAAATATAACAAAGTAATGTAAAAAGTTTCTTGCAAAAATCATTTCAATTCCACAATGGTACGATTAAAGTTTT